>NZ_SSBI01000021.1 GCF_004795015.1 Streptomyces sp. A1277
ACCCGGAAGCTAAGCCTTTCAGCGCCGATGGTACTGCAGGGGGGACCCTGTGGGAGAGTAGGACGCCGCCGAACTCCTTTTAGGAAGAGCCCCGTGCCCTTGTGGCACGGGGCTCTTCTGCGTTTCCAGACCTCCTCGGCCACCCCTGTGCACCCGCCTGCGGAGGCTGAGGGTAGGGTCAGGGGGCATCATTGGCACGTTCTTGACACAGGAGGCCCCCGGGTGGAGGTCCAGGAGACCCGCGTTCAGACGGACCGGGTACTCACCATCCCCAACATCCTCAGCATGGCGCGCCTCGTCGGCGTACCTCTCTTCCTGTGGCTGATTCTCCGCCCCGAGTTCGGCGGACCCAAGAGCGATCGCTGGGCATTGCTGGTCCTGATGTTCAGCGGCGTCAGTGACTACCTCGACGGCAAGCTCGCGCGTCGATGGAACCAGATCAGCAGCCTCGGCCGACTCCTCGACCCGGCCGCCGACCGCCTCTACATCCTTTCTACTCTCGTCGGGCTGACCTGGCGCGAGATCCTGCCTCTCTGGCTCACCGCGGCTCTGCTCGCCCGCGAGCTGATGCTTCTCGTGATGGTGGGAATCCTGCGCCGGCACGGCTACCCGCCGCCGCAGGTGAACTTTCTGGGCAAGGCGGCCACGTTCAACCTCATGTACGCATTCCCCTTGTTGCTGCTCAGCGACGGAAGTGGTTGGCTGGCAGAGGTGGCCACCGTTTTCGGATGGGCGTTCGCAGGGTGGGGTACAACCCTGTATTGGTGGGCAGGAATCCTTTACGTGGTTCAGGTCCGCCGACTCGTCAAGGCGGATGCAGTAGCCGATTGAGCTCGTTGAAGTGGTGCCGCGCAACGTCGCCGGCCCGCAGCTGATGACACAGATGCTGCCCTGACGGGTGAAGTCGGCTCGACCGTCGTCTCTCAAGGAGGACGTTTCCGACATGAAGGCTGTCGTGATGGCTGGCGGCGAAGGCACTCGTCTTCGCCCCATGACCTCGAGCATGCCCAAGCCGCTCCTGCCCGTAGCCAATCGGCCGATCATGGAGCATGTGCTCCGACTGCTGAAACGGCACGGGCTCAATGAGACGGTCGTGACCGTCCAGTTCCTCGCCTCTCTGGTGAAGAACTATTTCGGGGACGGCGAAGAGCTCGGAATGGAGCTCAGTTATGCCAACGAGGAGAAGCCGCTCGGCACCGCGGGCAGCGTGAAGAATGCCGAAGAGGCGTTGAAGGACGACACCTTCCTCGTCATTTCCGGCGACGCGCTCACCGACTTCGACCTCACGGACCTCATCGCCTTCCACAAGGAAAAGGGCGGACTGGTCACCGTCTGCCTCACGCGTGTCCCCAACCCCCTGGAGTTCGGGATCACGATCGTGGACGAGGAGGGCCAGGTCGAACGGTTCCTGGAGAAGCCCACCTGGGGCCAGGTCTTCTCCGACACCGTCAACACGGGCATCTACGTCATGGAGCCCGAGGTCTTCAACTACGTCGACGCCGACGTCTCCGTCGACTGGTCCGGAGACGTCTTCCCGCAGCTGATGAAGGAAGGCAAGCCCATCTACGGCTACGTCGCCGAGGGCTACTGGGAGGACGTCGGCACGCACGAGAGCTACGTGAAGGCCCAGGCCGACGTGCTCGAGCGCAAGGTCGATGTGGAGATCGACGGCTTCGAGATCTCGCCCGGGGTCTGGGTGGCGGAGGGTGCGGACGTACACCCCGACGCAGTCCTGCGAGGGCCGCTGTACATCGGCGACTACGCCAAGGTCGAGGCCGGCGTGGAGATCCGCGAGCACACGGTCATCGGATCGAACGTCGTCGTGAAGAGCGGTGCCTTCCTGCACAAGGCCGTCGTCCACGACAACGTGTACATCGGCGACCACAGCAACCTGCGCGGCTGCGTGATCGGGAAGAACACCGACATCATGCGCGCCTCCCGGATCGAGGACGGCGCCGTCATCGGCGACGAGTGCCTCGTCGGTGAGGAATCGATCATCCAGGGGAACGTGCGCGTCTACCCCTTCAAGACCATCGAGGCCGGTGCCTTCGTCAACACCTCGGTGATCTGGGAGTCCCGTGGGCAGGCGCATCTCTTCGGGGCGCGCGGGGTCTCCGGAATCCTGAACGTGGAGATCACTCCGGAGCTGGCCGTCAGGCTGGCCGGCGCCTACGCGACGACGCTCAAGAAGGGCTCCACCGTCACCACCGCCCGGGACCACTCCCGTGGCGCCCGCGCCCTCAAACGGGCCGTGATCTCCGCGCTCCAGGCCAGCGCCATCGACGTACGGGACCTGGAGAACGTACCGCTGCCCGTAGCCCGGCAGCAGACCGCGCGGGGAAGTGCCGGCGGGATCATGATCCGGACCTCGCAGGGCGTGCCCGACTCCGTCGACATCATGTTCTTCGACGAACGCGGAGCGGACCTCTCCCAGGCGCGGCAGCGCAAGCTGGACCGGGTCTACGCCAGGCAGGAGTACCGGCGTGCCTTCCCGGGCGAGATCGGGGACATCTACTTCCCGTCCAGCGTCTTCGACTCGTACACCGGGGCCCTCCTGCGGAACGTCGACACGACGGGGATCGCCGACGCACAGCTCAAGGTCGTCGTCGACGCCTCCAACGGCAGCGCGGGGCTCGTGCTGCCGAGCCTTCTGGGGCGGCTGGGCGTGGACGCGCTCACCATCAACCCCGGTCTTGACGAATCGCGCCCCACCGAGTCGGCCGAGACCCGGCGCAACGGGCTCGTGCGGCTGGGGGAGATCGTCTCCTCGGCGCGGGCAGCCTTCGGCGTCCGGTTCGACCCCGTGGGCGAACGGCTCTCGCTCGTCGACGAGCGGGGCCGGATCGTGGAGGACGACCGGGCCCTGCTGGTCATGCTCGACCTCGTCGCCGCCGAGCGGCGCAGCGGACGCGTCGCGCTGCCGGTGACCACCACCAGGGTCGCCGAGCAGGTCGCCGCGTACCACGGCACCCAGGTCGAGTGGACGACGACGTCGCCCGACGACCTGACCCGGGTGGGGCGTGAGGAAGGCACCATCTTCGGTGGAGACGGGCGCGGCGGCTTCATCGTTCCCGAATTCAGCAGCGTCTTCGACGGAACGGCCGCATTCGTACGGCTCATCGGCCTCGTGGCCCGCACCCAGCTCACGCTCAGCCAGATCGATGCCCGCATCCCGCGCGCCCACGTCCTGCGCCGCGACCTCGCGACGCCGTGGGCCGTCAAGGGCCTGGTGATGCGCCGGGTCGTGGAGGCCGCCGGAGACCGTGACGTCGACACGACGGACGGCGTACGGGTCGTGGAGGCGGACGGGCGCTGGGTGATGGTCCTGCCCGACCGGGCGGAAGCGGTCACCCACCTCTGGGCGGAAGGCCCCGACGACGCCTCGGCGCAGGCGCTGCTCGACGAGTGGGCGGCGGTCGTCGACAGCGCGGGCGACTGAGTCCGGCCGCCGGAAGGGTGAACGGGCAGCCGGCCCGGGGACGGGCCGGCTGCCCGTTTCCGCGCCCGGCGGGCCAATGGTGGGGCCATTCGGCGGATGCCGCCGCGACATGCGACGATGTGCGGCATGTCGCAGCAGCCCCCAGGTCGGAGCACGGCCCCGCCGCCCAAACGCCCCGACGCGTCCATGCTGCTGCTGACCAACGTGATGGAGCACAGCCTCGACGACGGCTACGCCGAAGCGGCGGCGCGGCGCGCGGCCGAGGGGCAGGCGGGCATGCCCCGTACGCTCAAGGCGAAGCTCGGGTTCGCCGCGTGCCTGGTCCTGGCCGCACTCGTCGTCACACTCGGCGCCGCCCAGGCGCGGGTGACGGCCCCGGTGCTGGCCAAGGAGCGCCAGGAGCTCATCGACCGGATCGACGCGGAGACGACGGCGGCCGACACCCTTGAGGCGCAGGTGGAGGACGTCCGCGACGACGTGAGCAAGCGCCAGCGCAAAGCCCTGCAGGAGCACGGGGGCGACCAGGCCGAGCTGGTGGCGCTGCTCTCCGGGGCGACGCCCGTGCGGGGTCCGGGGGTCAAGGTCGTCGTCGACGACGCCGAGGACACCGACCAGGGCGGTGGCGGACCGCGGGAGACCAGCGGCTTCTCCGACACCGGGCGGGTCAGGGACCGGGACATGCAGCGGGTCGTCAACGGCCTGTGGCAGTCCGGCGCCGAGGCCATCGCCATCAACGGGCAGCGTCTGACGGCCCTGTCGGCGATCCGGGCCGCGGGCGACGCCATACTGGTCGACAACAAGCCGCTCGCGCCCCCGTACTCGGTGCTCGCGGTGGGGGACGGCAAGAAGCTCGGCGCGGCCTTCCGGGACAGCGCCGACGGCCAGTACCTGCAGGCGCTGAAGGACACCTTCGACATCAGGACCAGCATCTCCGTCCAGGAGAAGGTGGATCTCCCGGCCGCCCCCAGCCTGATCGTACGGACCGCAGAGCCATACAAGGCTGCAGACACAGGGAAGGGCACATCGTGATCGCCGTACTGGGCCTCGTCGTGGGAGTCGTGGTCGGACTGTTGGTCCGGCCCGAAGTGCCGGCGGTGGTCGAGCCCTATCTCCCGATCGCCGTCGTGGCCGCCCTCGACGCGGTCTTCGGCGGGCTGCGGGCCATGCTCGACGGCATCTTCGTCGACAAGGTCTTCGTGGTCTCGTTCCTCTCGAACGTCGTCGTGGCGGCCCTCATCGTCTTCCTGGGCGACAAGCTGGGCGTCGGCGCCCAGCTCTCCACGGGTGTGGTGGTCGTGCTGGGCATCCGGATCTTCTCCAACGCCGCGGCGATCCGCCGGCACGTCTTCCGGGCCTGATGCCGATGAGCAACGACGCCTTCGACGACGGCGGGGAGCGGCCCGGCGACCAGCCGGCGGACGCCCCCCAGGAGCTCACCGGGCGCCAGCGGCTGGTCGCCGGCATCTGGCCGCCCCGGGTCACCCGCGCCCAACTCATCGTCGCCCTGCTGCTGTTCGTCCTCGGCCTGGGACTGGCCATCCAGGTGCGGTCCAACAGCGACAACAGCGCTCTGCGTGGTGCCCGCCAGGAGGACCTGGTGCGCATCCTGGACGAGGTGGACGACCGTACACAGCGGCTGGAGGACGAGAAGCAGCGCCTGGACGACCAGCGCACGGAGCTGGAGAACAGCTCCGACCAGGCCGAGGAGGCCCGGAAGCAGACGGTCGAGAAGGAGCGGCAACTAGGTGTGCTCGCGGGCACCGTGGCGGCGCACGGCCCGGGGATCACGCTGACGGTGAACGACCCCGGTGGAGCCGTGCGGCCCGACATGCTGCTCGACGCCCTGCAGGAGCTGAGGGCGGCCGGCGCCGAGGCGGTCGAGGTCAACGGCGTACGCGTGGTGGCCAATACGTACTTCTCCGGCGAAGGCGGTGCCGTCAAGGTCGACGGCCGCAAGATCACCGCCCCGTACGTCTTCAAGGTCATCGGCAAGCCGCAGGATCTGGAACCGGCGCTCAACATCCCCGGGGGTGTGGTGCAGACGCTGGAGAAGGAGCAGGCCACGGTGCATGTGGCGCGGGCCGACGACATTGTCGTGGACGCCTTGCGACCGGCAAAGCGGCCTGACTACGCTCGGTCGTCGGGCCAGTGAGCCCCGGGCGCCCGGGCGTCGGGGGACACGAGCGGAAGGTTGCGGGGGGTCGCCGCATCGTAATCGCGGCGCGTGGTGGAAACTGTCGAGTGGATACGGACGTTGTGCAGATGTCCGGGTCGGCAGGTGTGTTCATTCAGGGTTCGTCCTGCCCCACGGGCGGGTCTGTTTCGGTCAAGGGGAATCGCCCGTGAAGTTGTTTGGGAAGTTGTTCGGCAAGAGCGCACGCGACGAGGCCGCACGGCATCGCGCGCCGCGCCATGGTCAGCCCGACGAGCAGGGCTCGGAGCGCCCGCTCTTCCGCGACCAGGTGGCGGGCCAGGGGGGTGACCACCCGGGCGGTCCCGGCGCGTCGTCCGTTGACCCTGCCGGTCCCGGCCGCATAGGTTTCGGAGCCCCGAGCCAGGAGGCTTCGTCCATGCCGGTCTGTACGAGGTGCGGCCACCGCAATGCCGAGGCCAGCCGTTTCTGCTCCAACTGCGGTGCGCCGCTGCGGGGCGGGGTCCCCGAGCGTGCCTCGGAGACGACGTCGACCATCTCCATCTCGGGCCTGGAGGCATACGAGGCGGAGGCGACCGGCCAGACCGCCGTGCCGTCGCTGTCTCCCGAGGCGCAGGCCGCCGTCGACGCCCTGCCGCTCGGCTCGGCGCTCCTGGTGGTGCGACGCGGCCCGAACTCCGGCAGCCGCTTCCTGCTGGACGGCGAGCTGACCACGGCCGGCCGCCACCCGCAGAGCGACATCTTCCTCGACGACGTGACGGTGTCGCGCCGTCACGTGGAGTTCCGCCGCAACGCCGACGGCAGCTTCACGGTCGGGGACGTCGGCAGCCTCAACGGCACCTACGTCAACCGTGAGCGGATCGACTCCGTCGCCCTGTCCAACGGCGACGAAGTGCAGATCGGCAAGTACCGGCTGGTCTTCTACGCGAGCCAGCGCGGCATCTGACCCGCCCCCGGACGCCGTCCGGGGGGACCCTCAGGAAGGCCCATGCTGAGAACACCGAGCGGCGGTGCCGGGAACGGCACCGCCGCCGACGACCGGCCGATGAGCATCGGCACGGTGCTCCTGCACCTGCGGGAGGAGTTCCCCGAGGTCACCATCTCCAAGATCCGGTTCCTGGAGGCCGAAGGGCTCGTCGAACCGCAGCGGACGCCTTCCGGCTATCGCAAGTTCACCCCGGCCGACGTCGAGCGGCTCGCCCAGGTGCTGCGGATGCAGCGGGACCACTACCTCCCGCTCAAGGTCATCCGTGAGCATCTGGACGCCCTCGCCCGGGGCGAGCAGGTGGCCCTGCCCTCCCCGGACGGGGAGCGGCGGGAGGCGGCGGACGGCGGCTGGACGGGCGGGCCCGGGCGGGCCACGGCGGCCCGGATCGGCCGCGCCGAGCTGCTGGTCGCCGCCGAGGTCACCGAGAGCGACCTCGATGCCTGGGAGTCCTACGGCCTCGTCGCACCGACGCCGGACGGCGGCTACGACGCCGAGATGGTGACCGTCGCCAGGCTTGTGGCGGATCTGGGGCGATTCGGTCTGGAACCCCGTCATCTGAGGGCCATGCGGGCGGCCGCCGACCGGGAGGCGGGACTCATCGAGCAGGTGGTCGCGCCGCTGCGCCGGCACCGGAATCCGCAGACCAGAGCGCATGCCGAGGCCACCGCCAAGGAGCTGGCAGAGCTGTCCGTACGGCTGCATTCCGCCCTCGTGCAGACCGCCCTGCAGGTGCGGCTCCACTGATGTCGGCCGAGCCCGACTACCCAAACCTGCCGAGCACGTCCTAGGGTTGCTGTGTGAACGAGCTCGACGTTGTGGGTGTCCGGGTGGAAATGCCCTCCAACCAACCGATCGTGCTCCTGCGTGAAGTGGGAGGCGACCGGTACCTCCCCATTTGGATCGGTCCTGGTGAGGCGACCGCGATCGCCTTCGCCCAGCAGGGCATGGCTCCGGCCAGGCCGCTGACCCATGATCTCTTCAAGGATGTGCTCGAGGCCGTCGGTCAGGAGCTCACCGAGGTCCGCATCACGGACCTGCGCGAAGGGGTTTTCTACGCGGAGCTGGTCTTCGCCAGCGGTGTCGAGGTGAGCGCGCGTCCTTCGGACGCCATAGCGCTCGCCCTGCGCACCGGCACGCCGATCTACGGCAGTGACGGGGTGCTCGACGACGCGGGGATCGCGATCCCCGACGAGCAGGAGGACGAGGTGGAGAAGTTCCGCGAGTTCCTCGACCAGATCTCGCCGGAGGACTTCGGTACGAACAACAGCCAGTGACGTCCCCGAGGGCCGCCGTCGGCATATCCGGTGAGCCTTTCCCCGCCGAGGGTCACGCGAAACCACCCTCAGGGTGATTATCACTCGGCGTGCCGAGTGTGGCGATCGTTGACGCACCCCGGGTGACTGCCTACCTTCGAGTGGGCAGGTCAAGGACGGAGGTCGGCGTGAGAAGCAGCGGCGACGGTACGGCGGCGGGTGCGCCGTATCCGCAGCAGGGGAGTACAGCCGACCGCACCATGAGGCAGCCGGCGGTGCCGGCTGCTGTGGCGGGGGGCGGCGTGGCATCGGCCGACGACATCGGCTATCGCGGGCCGACGGCGTGCGCGGCGGCGGGGATCACCTATCGGCAGCTCGACTACTGGGCCCGTACCGGCCTGGTCGAGCCGAGTGTCCGTCCGGCGTACGGATCGGGCACCCAGCGGCTCTACAGCTTCCGGGACGTCGTCCTGCTGAAGATCGTGAAGCGCTTCCTCGACACCGGTGTGGCCCTCCAGAACATCCGCACCACGGTCCAGCACCTGCGGGCCCGTGGTTTCCAGGATCTGGAGCGCATGACGCTGATGAGCGACGGGGCGACGGTCTACGAGTGCTCCTCGCCCGCCGAGGTCGTGGACCTGCTCCAAGGGGGCCAGGGCGTCTTCGGTATCGCCGTGGGGGTGGTGTGGCGGGACGTGGACGCCGCGCTGTCACAGCTGCACGGGGAGCGCGTGGACACCGGGGAGACCCTGATCGGGCACAACCCCACCGACGAGCTCGCGCGGCGCCGCAACCGGGCCGTCTGAGCCACTGAGCGCCCCGTCCGGGACGGGAATCGCGGCCTAGCGGGCAGTGGTGGCGGGGCGATTGTCAGTGCCGTAGGGCACCATCGGCTGGTGTGAGAGCCGCGCCCACCATCCTGCATCTGGACATGGATGCCTTCTACGCCTCCGCGGAGCAGGCGGCGAAGCCGAGCCTGCGCGGCAAACCGGTCGTGGTGGGCGGGCTCGGCCCCCGCGGGGTCGTCGCGACCGCCTCGTACGAGGCACGGCGGTTCGGGGTGCACTCGGCCATGCCGATGGCGCAGGCCAGGCGGCTCGCGCCGAACGCCGCCTATCTGGTTCCGCGCTTCGCGCTCTACCGGTCCGTGAGCGACCAGGTCATGGAGCTGCTGGGCCGCCTCTCGCCGCTGGTGGAGCCGCTGAGCCTGGACGAGGCATTCGTCGACCTGGAAGCGGGCTCCATGGCCGACGACGCCGCCTCGGCCCTGGAGATCGGCCGGCAGCTGCGCGAGGCGATCGAGGCGGTCACCGGGCTGAGTGGTTCGGTCGGTCTCGCGGGTTCCAAGATGCTCGCCAAGATCGCCTCCGAGGAGGCGAAGCCCGACGGGATACGGCTGATCGAGCCCGGCACCGAGCGGGACATGCTCGCTCCCATGCCGGTGAGAACGCTGCCCGGCGTCGGCCCCGCCACCGCGGACCATCTGCGCCGCGCCGGGATGACCACGGTGGACGACCTGGCCGAGGCGGGCGAGGCGGAGCTCGTACGGCTGCTGGGGAAGGCGCACGGCGGCTCGCTGCACCGGATGGCGTTCGGCTACGACGACCGGCCGGTGGTGGCCGAGCGCGACGCGAAATCGGTGTCGGTCGAGGACACCTTCGACACGGACCTGCACGACCGGGTCCGGGTGCGGACCGAGGTGGAGCGGCTGGCCGACCGGTGCGTCCAGCGGCTGAGGGCGGCCGGGCGGTCGGGGCGCACGGTGGTGCTGAAGGTGCGCCGGTACGACTTCTCCACCCTGACCCGTTCGGAGACCCTGCGCGGCCCCACCGACGACCCCGCCGTGGTACGGGAGGCCGCCGCACGGCTCCTGGAGTCCGTGGACACCACCGGGGGCGTGCGGCTCCTTGGCGTGGGCGTCACGGGGCTCGCCGACTTCACCCAGGAGGACCTGTTCGCCCAGGCGGCCGGCGAGCGGGCGGCGGCCGCTCTCCCGGGCGGCCCCGATGAGCGGCCCGAGAAGGCCGCCGACAGCCGCGAGGGGCGGCCGGAGCCCGAGCCGGGACCGGAAGCCGCCGAGCAGCCCGCCGCGCGGCGCTGGCCGGCCGGACACGACGTACGGCACGACGTGCACGGACACGGCTGGGTGCAGGGGAGCGGGGTCGGCCGGGTCACCGTGCGCTTCGAGGAACCCGGGTCCGAGCCCGGCCGGGTGCGCACGTTCCGGATCGACGACCCCGCACTGCGGCCCGCCGATCCGCTGCCGCTCGTGCGGGAGCCGCCGGACTACTCCTCCTGGCCGGCCAGCCTGCCGAAGTCGCGGTCCGGGGCCGGGGCGCCCGGGGCGGAGTCCAGCCCGTAGTGCCGGTAGAGCTGGAGCTCCTGCTCGGGGGAGAGATGGCGGCCCACCCCGAAGTCGGGCGCGTCCTTGATCAGCGCACGGTCGAACGGGACACGCAGGGTGTCCTCGACGAGTTCGCTGGGCTCCAGCGGGACGAAGGCGTCCCGGCTGAACAGGCCGGTGCGCACGGCCGCCCACTCCGGTACGCCGGTCGCGTCGTCGAGGTACACCTCGTCCACGGTCCCGATCTTGGTGCCTTTGCGGTCGAAAGCCTTGCGGCCGATCAGGCTGCGCGGGTCGATGTCGGTCTGCACGGTCCCTCCCACATGGGTCGCGGCTGGTCCACAGCACTACAGAAGTGCAGTTGCGTGGTGTCGGCCACTCGAGAATTCTCGTCGTGTACCCCGCTGGTAGGCTGTCAACGGCTGCTGACCCCGTGCGGGAGAGTCCTCCGGAACCGATCCGGAGGCGCCGAAGGAGCAAATCCTCCCCGGAATCTCTCAGGCCCCCGTACCGCGCGGACGAGGTCACTCTGGAAAGCAGGGCGGGTTGGGCGCGGCCATCGGCCGGGCGCGACTTCTCCCTCACCGACGGTGAAAGCCGGCGCCCGTGGTGCCGGTGAAGCTCTCAGGTTGAGATGACAGAGGGGGAGGCCGTTCGGGCACCCCGCGCCGTGGTGCCCCTCGCAGGTCGTGACAGACCAGGAGGCCTCCACCATGACCCCCCGTCGCACCCCGCTCGCCGAGCTGGAACAGGGCATTCCCTTCGAGCAGCGTCACATCGGTCCCGACGCCGAGGCGCAGGCGAAGATGCTCGCCCAGGTCGGTTACGGCTCGCTCGACGAGCTGACCGAGGCCGCCGTGCCCGATGTGATCAAGAGTGCCGAGGCGCTGCGGCTGCCGGAGGCCCGTACCGAGGCCGAGGTACTGGCCGAGCTGCGCCGGCTCGCCGACCGCAACGAGGTCCTGGCCCCGATGATCGGCCTCGGCTACTACGGCACGTTCACCCCGCCGGTGATCCTGCGCAACGTCATGGAGAACCCCGCCTGGTACACGGCCTACACGCCGTACCAGCCCGAGATCTCCCAGGGCCGCCTGGAAGCCCTCCTGAACTTCCAGACGATGGTCGCCGAGCTCACCGGGCTGCCCACCTCCGGCGCCTCCCTGCTCGACGAGGGAACGGCCGCCGCCGAGGCCATGGCGCTTGCCCGGCGCGTCGGCAAGGTCAAGAACGGCGTCTTCCTGGTCGACGCCGACACCCTGCCGCAGACCGTCGCCGTCATCGAGACCCGCGCCGAGCCCACCGGCGTCGAGGTCGTCGTCGCCGACCTCGCCGACGGCATCCCGGCCGAGATCGCCGAGCGCGGTGTCTTCGGCGTGCTGCTCCAGTACCCCGGCGCCTCCGGGGCCGTCCGGGACATCAAGCCCGTGATCGACCGGGCGCACGAGCTGGGCGCCGTCGTCACCGTGGCCGCCGACCTGCTGGCCCTCACCCTGCTCACCTCGCCCGGCGAGCTGGGCGCCGACATCGCCGTCGGCACCACGCAGCGCTTCGGCGTGCCGATGGGCTTCGGCGGGCCGCACGCCGGCTTCATGGCGGTCCGCGACAAGTTCGCGCGCAGCCTCCCGGGCCGCCTCGTAGGCGTCTCCGTGGACGCCGACGGCAACAAGGCGTACCGGCTGGCCCTGCAGACCCGCGAGCAGCACATCCGCCGCGAGAAGGCCACCAGCAACATCTGCACCGCTCAGGTGCTGCTCGCCGTGATGGCCGGCATGTACGCCGTCTACCACGGCCCCGAGGGGCTGCGCACGATCGCCCGGCGCACCCACCGCTACGCCGCGATCCTCGCCGAGGGCCTGCGTACGTCCGGGGTGGACGTGGTCACCGGGGCGTACTTCGACACGCTCACCGTCCGCGTCCCCGGCAAGGCGGCCGACGTCCTCTCCGACGCCCGCGAGCGCGGCGTGAACCTGCGCCTCGTCGACGCAGACACCGTCTCCCTCGCCTGCGACGAGACCACCACCCGCACCCAGGTCGCCGCCGTCTGGGCCGCCTTCGGCGCCGACGGCGACGTCGAGGCGCTGGACGCCACCACCGAGGACGCGCTGCCCGGCGCGCTGCTGCGCACCGACGAGATCCTGAGCCACCCGGTCTTCCACCAGCACCGGTCCGAGACCGCGATGCTGCGCTACCTGCGCAAGCTCGCCGACCGCGACTACGCGCTCGACCGCGGCATGATCCCGCTCGGCTCCTGCACCATGAAGCTGAACGCGACCGCCGAGATGGAGTCGGTCACCTGGCCGGAGTTCGGCGCGCTGCACCCGTTCGCGCCCGCCGAGCAGGCCCAGGGCTTCCTGACGCTGATCCGCGAGCTGGAGGAGCGGCTGGCCGAGGTCACCGGCTACGACGCGGTCTCCATCCAGCCGAACGCCGGCTCGCAGGGCGAGTTCGCCGGGCTGCTGGCCGTCCGCGCGTACCACCGCGCCAACGGCGACGAGAACCGGACCGTCTGCCTGATCCCGTCCTCGGCGCACGGCACCAACGCGGCGAGCGCCGTGATGGCCGGCATGAAGGTCGTCGTCGTGAAGACCGCCGACGACGGCGAGGTCGACATCGAGGACCTGCGGGCCAAGATCGCGCAGCACCGCGACGAGCTGGCCGTGCTCATGATCACCTACCCGTCGACGCACGGCGTCTTCGAGGAGCACGTCGCCGACATCTGCGCCGAGGTGCACGACGCCGGCGGCCAGGTCTACGTCGACGGCGCCAACCTCAACGCGCTGGTCGGCCTGGCCAAGCCCGGCCGGTTCGGCGGCGACGTCTCGCACCTGAACCTGCACAAGACCTTCTGCATCCCGCACGGCGGCGGCGGCCCCGGTGTCGGGCCGGTCGGTGTGCGCGCCCACCTGGCGCCGTACCTGCCCAACCACCCGCTGCAGCCCGCGGCCGGCCCGGAGACGGGTGTCGGACCGATCTCGGCGGCCCCGTGGGGCTCGGCCGGCATCCTGCCGATCTCCTGGGCCTATGTGCGCCTGATGGGCGGAGAGGGGCTGAAGCGGGCGACGCAGGTCGCCGTGCTGGCGGCCAACTACATCGCCAAGCGCCTCGAACCGCACTACCCGATCCTGTACAACGGTCCGGCCGGGCTGGTCGCCCACGAGTGCATCGTGGACCTGCGGCCCATCTCCAAGGCGACCGGCGTCAGCATCGACGACGTCGCCAAGCGGCTCATCGACTACGGCTTCCACTCGCCGACCATGTCGTTCCCGGTCGCCGGGACGCTGATGATCGAGCCGACCGAGAGCGAGGACCTGGCGGAGCTGGACCGCTTCTGCGACACGATGATCGCCATCCGCGGCGAGATCGAGAAGGTCGCCACGGGGGAGTGGAGCGCGGACGACAACCCGCTCGCCAACGCCCCGCACACGGCGGCTGCGCTGGGCGGGGAGTGGAAGCACGGCTACAGCCGCGAGGTGGCCGTCTTCCCGGCCGGGGTCCCGGCCGCGGACAAGTACTGGCCGCCGGTGCGCCGGATCGACGGTGCGTTCGGCGACCGCAACCTCGTCTGCTCGTGCCCGCCCCTGGACGCGTACGACAACTGATCCGGCGGCACCGGATCGAACGGTGTGACGCGGACATGCGTCGGGGCCGGTGCGGAGATTCCTCCGGGCCGGCCCCTTTCCGTACCGGGCGGCTGCTCAGGCCGCCTTCATCACCCGGCTTGCCGCCAGATGCCTGTGCGGGGCGATGATCTGCCCGTCCGGAAGCAGCTCACCGGTGTCCTCGAAGAGCAGGACGCCGTTGCACAGCAGGCTCCAGCCCTGTTCCGGGTGGTGCGCCACCTGGCGGGCGGCTTCCCGGTCGGGTGAGTCGGCTGTCGGGCAGGGTGGCTGATGCTGGCACATGGATGGGTTCTTTCGCTGCGTCGAGTTGAGTGTCCCGCGGTGTGGCGAGGTGTTCATGGCCGCCCCCGTTTCGATCGGTCCGGTCCCAGTGTTGCCCCACGGCCGTCAATCCGCAGGGATTTCGCCGCAGCGCTTACCCGCCTCCCATGACGCGTCACCCGCCCGGACGGCTCAACTCAACTGCACTGCCCCTTCGGGTGGTTCGGGGTGGCCGGATGGGACTAGTCCGGATGGGCCGGGCCCGGCACGCCGGACCGGGCGCTGTGCCCCGCCGCCCGGACCGGGTGACGGGGCACAGCGCCCGGAAGGGGAGGGCCGCCGGTTTCAGGCGGGGGCCGGGGAGCCCAGCAGGGGGCCCGTGCCCGGGGTGATGCGGGTGGTGATCACGGGCAGGAGATCGGCGGCCCGGTGCGGGCGGTGCGCCGCGATGCCCGGCGGAGCGGGCGCCAGCGGCACGAGCAGGTCGGCCGGGGCGGGGGAGCCGCAGGAGGCGTCGGCCTCGGGGTCGCCGTGCAGCCACAGGGCCAGCATGTAGAGGTCGGGGATGGACAGCAGCCTCGGCTGGCAGGGGATGCTCATTCCCTCCGCCTGGCGCAGGGCGAGCTCCGTCGAGGCGATGTACGGGCCCTCGAAGAAGTGCGAGAAGGCCCAGCCGTCGGGTGTGAGCATGGTGTCCGCCGCCGCCACCGCCCGCTCCGTGCTGCGGATCTGGAAGCGCCAGGCGGCGAGCCGGGTGACGGGCGCGACTCCGCCCGGGACGAGGTCCAGCACGTGGACGGGCAGCGGGTGTTCGGGGCTCAGAGGTCCCTGTGCGGACCGCAGGGCGGGGGTACGGGCCTCGCGGACCGCGGTCGGTGAACCGAGCGCCGCGAGAACGCTTCTCAGCGCGGGCGCGGGGGCCGGGGGAACATGCAGCGGCATAATTGGCTCGCCTCTCACTTCGGAGACACGGTGGTGCGCGGGCGGGTGCAGCAGACGGCGCTGTCGGCGTGCGGGGCCGGAGGAGGCCGGTGACTGAGCCGGTGCGTCAACTCTCTGCCTCGTCCGCGGAGTTTATACGACACGTGTTCACGCGGTGTTTCCACTAGCCGCCACGGCTATTGCCGGCAAGGCGGTATCCGGACTTTATTATGCGGAGATCGTGCTGTTTCGGCGCGAGCGGCGCAGCCGCCGCCTCGGGTTTTTCCCGCACCGCGGTCGGCTGAAACCCATCGGAGTTTTACGAGCCCTCCGTACGGGAAACCGGTCGTGGCTTCATGCCGAGTGAATGTGCCGGGGGCCCCGGCGCTCAGATTAGCGGGTGCGCGCCGTCCGCGGGGCGTTACGGATCACGTCCTGCGGGCATTATCGATCGTGATGCGAGCGGCCCCGGCCGCGTGCTGTCCACTCGAGGAGGGACACTTCGATGGGGGAGAAGGTCGTCGCGGGCGCCTTTGACCTGTCCGACCGGCAGAAGTACCGGAGGAAGCTGCACCAGTGCCTGGAGGCGCTGTCCGGACTTCTGGCCGAGCGGCGGTTCGACCGGCCGCGCAACCTCATGGGCATGGAGATCGAGCTGAATCTGACGGGCTCCGACGCCATGCCGAAGATGTTGAATGGGCAGGTGCTGGAGCGCATCGCGAGCCAGGATTTCCAGACGGAACTGGGGATGTTCAATCTGGAGGTGAACATAGTCCCCCACCATCTGTCGGGGCGCGTTCTCGATCAGCTGGCCGAAGAGCTGAGGACCGGGCTCGGATATGCCGACCGGAAGGCCGGTGAAGTCGATGCCGGGATCATGATGATCGGAATCCTGCCGACGCTCGGCCGCGACGACATGGTCCGGTCCAATCTCTCCGACGTGGACCGCTACGCCCTGCTGAACGATCAAATGGTCGCGGCCCGCGGCGAAGATTTCTCGCTGGATATCGAAGGCGTCGAGCGACTGGTCTGCACCTCCGGATCGATCACCCCGGAGGCGGCCTGCACCTCGCTCCAGCTGCATCTCCAGGTGACGCCGGAACGTTTCGCCGACGTGTGGAACGCGGCCCAGGCCGTCGCCGCCGTCCAGGTGGCCCTGGGCGCCAACTCGCCCTTCCTGTTCGGCCGCGAGGTGTGGCGCGAGTCGCGGCCGCCGCTGTTCGAGCAGGCCACCGACACCCGGCCGCCCGAACTGCGCAATCAGGGCGTGCGGCCCCGGACCTGGTTCGGGGAGAAGTGGATCGGCTCGGTCCGGGAGCTCTTCGAGGAGAACCTGCGCTACTTCCCCCCGCTGCTGCCCATCTGCGACGAGGAGGAGCCGCTGCGCGTGCTCGCCGACGGCGGGGTGCCGCGCCTCCAGGAGCTGGTCCTGCACAACGGCACGGTCTACCGGTGGAACCGGCCGGTGTACGGGCTGGCGGACGGCGTGCCCCACCTCCGGGTGGAGAACCGGGTGCTGCCCGCGGGCCCGACCGTCGCCGATGTCATCGCCAACACCGCGCTCTACTACGGCCTGGTCCGGGCCCTCGCGGAGGAGTCGCGTCCGGTGTGGACCCGGATGCCGTTCTCCGCCGCCGCGGAGAACTTCGAGACCGCGTGCCGCCGGGGCATCGACGCCGAGCTGCTGTGGCCGAGGCCGGGCCGCTCCGGGGGCCTGACCCGGGTGCCGGTGGTGAAGCTGGTACGGGACGAGCTGCTGCCGCTGGCCGCCGCTGGGCTCGACGCCTGGAACATCGAGCCGGCCGACCGGGACCACTACCTCGGGATCATCGAGGAGCGCTGCAAGCGGCGGACGAACGGCGCGTCCTGGCAGGCGGACACCTACCACCGGGCGCGCGAGGCCGGGCTCGACCGGGGCGCCGCGCTCGCCGCGATGACCCGGCGCTACGCGGAGCTGATGCAGGGCGGCGACCCCGTGCACAGCTGGCCGGTGGGCATCTGGACGCTGTGACGGGGCGGGCGCGGCCCGGCCGTAAGCCGTGGCACGTGGCCGGTGGCCGGGGCGCACCGCACGCGCCCCGGCCCCCGGCCACCGCCGCTACTCGGCCGTGCGGCCGTTCTGGCCCGCGGTCATCACGGCCTGGAGGATCACCGCCTGGATCTCGGCCGGGTCGTTCACCTGGTAGCCGCCGCCCCCGGTGACCTGGGCTATCTGGTCCACCTCCTCCCGGTCCGCCTCCGGGCCGACCGCGATGGCCAGCAGCGGGACCGGGCGGTCCGGGTCGGCGATGGCCTTCAGCTCGTCGATGAGGGCGGAGCGCGAGATGGACCGCTCGTCCTGGTTCGAACCGTCGGTCAGGATCACGACCGCGTTGAACTTGCCCTTCACATACGTGCGCTGCGCCTCCTTGTACGAGGCCAGGATCGTGTCGTACAGGCCGGTCGCGCCGTCCGGGACGGGCTGGAGCGCGGCGAACGCGGCGGCCAGCTTCTCCCGGTGGGTGCCGCCGCCCTTCTCCGCGTCACCGAGCCGGGAGGTCGGTACCAGCCGGCGGTAGTCCTTGTCGCCGTCGAGCGTGGTGGCGAACTCCCACAGGCCGATCTCGTCGTTCGGCGTGAACTGGTTGAGGGCCTGGATCAGGGACGCCTTGGTGACGTCCATGCGGGACTGGTTGCGGCCCGGCACGATCGTGGCCATCGAGCCCGAGGCGTCGACGACCGTGGTGAGCCGTGCGCTCTGCACGGTGATCGTCCACATGCCGAGCGTCTCCTGGAGCGCCTCGTCCGAGGGCGGGGGCGGCTGCCGCTCGGCGTACGGCTGAGGCTTCTCGCCACCCGCCGCCGCGACCACCTTCTCGTCGGCCGAGCCGTCCGTGGTGCGGAAGCCGTGCTCCTGGAGGGTGCGCAGGGAGCTGTCCTCGGAGAGCAGGGTCATGAAGCGCAGTGCGGCGCGGCTCTCGTCCGTGCTCTGCTTCTGCTCGTCGACCAGCGTGAACGGGTAGTCGAGCAGCGGAGTGCCGTCCTTCGGGTAGAAGAGATCGACCTTTCCGTCGCCCGTGGACTCGGCGTTGTGGGCGAAGGCGGCCTGTTCCGAGAGCAGCACCGCCTGGTTGCGTGCCGGATTGCCCTCCTCGGCGCCGGAGCCGTCCTGCGGCAGGGTCGCCACCACCTGGGTGTCCCCGTCCGACATCCGCTGGGCGAGCAGCTTCGCGGTGGCCGCGACCCTGGTGTCGCTGTCCCCGCCCTGCTTGCCGGCGGACGCGCCGATGCTGGACAGGGCCAGCAGGCCGGTGGCGGAACGCGCGGGGTCGGCCGCGCCGAGCCGCACCTTGTCCGACTCCATGGCCGCGCCCGTCAACTCCGCCCAGGAGTACGTCTTCCTGGGCCAGCCCAGGCTCTTGGCGGCCGTGGGGACCATGGCCAGCGTGACGGGGGAGGAGGCGATCGAATCGCCCGGCGTGATCGGGATGGCGTCCCCGTCGCCCTTGGCCCGGCTCAGCCACAGATCGGAGTCGGGAAGCCATATCTGGTAGTCGGGGGCGCGGGTGCCGCTGGCGAGCGCGTCCGCCACCTTGTACGAGTCGCGGGCCACCACGTTCACGTCGAGGCAGCGGCCGTCGGAGCGCACCTCGTCCTTGCGCGCCCGGTCGGCGACGGCACGCACGGCGGGAGCGATGTCCGGCGAGGTCACCATGGACAGGTGTACGGCGCTGTCCTCGCACGACTTCGAGAACGAGAGCAACCCGCCCTGTACCGCGATCGCCGCTCCCCCCGCCACGGCGAGTACGAGCACGGTGGCGATGACGACGGTGCGCCGGCGGCGCGGTGGACGGTCCCCGCCTCCGGCCGCGGCGTAGTCGTCGGGCAAGCTGTGACGTCCCATGTCGGTGGTGCCCCTCCTTGAGGATGAACAAGGAAATGGGGGACCACACCATCGGCAATGGCGCTCGCCCCCCGGCCTGTCGCGCATGATCTTCGTACCTGCATTCGAGACCCTAGCGGGGCGGCGAGGGGCTTGGGACGCGAATGCACAACTGAGAGCAGGTGTACAGGTGGAGGCGGGGCGTGTGGCTGATTCTTTTCCCCAGGAGGCCGTGTCACAACGGATTCTCCGGTCCGAGGCAGTGCTCGTGCTGGCGCTCTCGCTGGGGGCGAGCGGAGTGTCTGCCCTCATCAGTTTTGTCGGATCGCTGACGAAACCAGGGGGTTTGAAGGATCAGGCGGCGACCCTCAACGGTTCGTACGCTCCGGGCCGCCCTTGGCTGGATCTCGCCTGGCAGCTGTTCGGTATCGCGACGGCTCTGGTGCCCGTGGCGCTGGTGGCGCATCTGCTGATCCGGGAAGGGGCGGGGCTGCGGGTCATCGGCTTCGACCGCACCCGGCCGGGGCAGGACCTGGCGCGCGGCACGGTGGTCGCGGCGGGGATCGGCAGCGCCGGACTGGCGTTCTATCTGGTGGCCAGGGCCGCCGGGTTCAACCTCACGGTCGTCCCCGAGTCGCTGCCCGAGGTGTGGTGGAAGTTCCCCGTCCTCATCCTCTCGGCACTCCAGAACTCGGTGCTGGAGGAAGTGATCGTCGTCGGATACCTGCTGCGCCGGCTGGGGCAGTTGGGGTGGACGCCGATGGCGGCGCTGGTCGCGAGTTCGGTGCTGCGCGGCTCGTACCACCTCTACCAGGGCATCGGCGGGTTCATCGGCAACATGGTGATGGGGATCGTCTTCGTGCTGCTGTACCGCCGCTGGCAGCGGGTGGGACCGCTGGTCGCGGCGCACGCGCTCCTCGACATCGGCGCCTTCGTCGGGTACGCGCTGCTCGCCGGGAAGGTGGACTGGCTGCCCACGCCGTGAACGGCGGCGAGCGCGGTCGTGGGACACGGGGGCGTACGGGGTGGTCCGTACGCCCCCGCCGTTGTCACGGGGCGACGAGCAGCTCGCCGTCCAGGACCGTGACCGCGTGGCCCGTCAGCAGGGTGCGGGCGCCGCGCAGCGAGGTGCGGACGAGTCCGGAGCGGGCGGACGCCTGGAGTCCGGTCAGTTCGTCGCGGCCGAGCCGGGCCGACCAGAAGGGGGCCAGGGCGGTGTGGGCGCTGCCCGTCACCGGGTCCTCGTCGATGCCCACCGCGGGGAAGAAGCCGCGCGACACGTAGTCGTACGCCGCGCCCGGCGCGGCGGCTGCCGTGGCGATGACACCGCGCCGGGAGAGGCCGGCCAGCGCCGCGAAGTCGGGGACGAGGCCCCGTACCGCCGCCTCGTCCTTCAGCTCCACGAGCAGGTCGCCCACGTGCGGGCCGGTGTCGTGGACGGACAGCGGCTGGGCACCGAGCGCTTCGGCGAGCCCGGCGGGCGCGGCCTCGGGGATCAGTGGCGCGGTGGGGAAGTCGAGCGTGACCGAGCCGTCCGGGTGCGCGGTGGAGGTGAGCGTGCCGCAGCGGGCGGCGAAGCGCACGGTGCCGCTCGCGGCCCCGGTGGTGTGCAGGACATGGGCGGTGGCGAGCGTGGCGTGGCCGCACATGTCCACCTCGGTGACCGGCGTGAACCACCGCAGCGCCCAGTCCGCCGCGCCAGCCGGCGGCAGGGGGTGGGCGAACGCGGTCTCGGAGAGGTTCAGCTCGGCGGCGACCCGCTGGAGTGAGCCGTCCTCGGGGAAGCCCTCGGGGCCGAACAGCAGGACGCCGGCCGGGTTGCCGGTGAAGGGGCGGTCGGTGAACGCGTCGACGGTACGAATCCTCATGCCCCGACCGTAAGCGCGGGGCGAGCCCACGGACCAAGGCCAATTCGGGGTCGGCGGCCCGGAAACGAGCCTCGGCTTGACCTTGTCACAGTGACAAGCACTTCACTCGTGCTGACGAGGAGGTGGTCCGGATGACCATGCCGAACGAGGACACGACCATGACGCGTGCGCTGCGGGGGCTGGGGCACGCCGATGCCTCGGTCCGGCTGAGGGCGGCGCTGGCGGTGGGCTCGGCCCCGGACCCGCGGCTCATCGACGGGCTGGTCGAGCGGTGCGGGACCGAGCCGGACTTCTCCGTACGAGAGATGCTGACCTGGGCGCTCACCCGGCACCCGCCCGCCCTGACGGTCCCCGCGCTCGTCGGTGAACTCGGCTCGGACCGCGCCCAGGCCCGCAGCCAGGCCCTGCACACGCTGTCCAAGACCGGGGAGAGGACGGCGGAGGGGACCGGGGAGCGGCAGGCGTGGCCCGCCATCACCCGGGCGCTGCTGACCGACGCCGACGACGAGGTGGCGCGGGCCGCCTGGCGGGCGGCGGTCGTCCTGGTACCCGAGGGCGAGGAGCCCGGGCTCGCCGAGGCGCTGGCGGAACAGCTCGGGCGCGGCGGGCGGGAGACGCAGCTGAGCCTCAGCCGCGCGATGATCGCGCTGGGCGAGGCCGTCGAGCCCGTCCTGAGCACCGCGACGGCGCACCCCGACCCGCAGGTGCGGCAGCACGCGCTCGCCACGCAGCAGCTGCTCCGTGACCCGGATGCCGGGTTCGAGTTCGCGATCGAGGAGGCGAAGCGCATGGTGGCCCTGGGCGGTTACGGTCAGGAGGGGTGACGCGCGGTGCTGATCGGTGAGGTGGCACGGAGGTCCGGGGTCAGCGCCCGCATGCTCAGGCATTACGAGTCGCTCGGCCTGGTGCGGCCCACGGGGCGCAACGACGTCGGCTACCGGGAGTACTCCGCCGCGGACGTCCGGCGGATCTTCCACATCGAGAGCCTGCGGTCCCTGGGGCTGACGCTGCGCGAAGTCGGGCGCGCGCTGGACGATCCGGGCTTCAGCCCCGCGGAGCTCGTCGACGATCTCACCCGCCGGACGCGGGAGCGCATCGCGAGCGAGACGGAGCTGCTGACCCGGTTGAGCCGGATCGGCGCCGCCGAGCCCGAGGACTGGGACGGGGTCCTGCGCACCGTCGCCCTGCTCCAGGCGCTGGGGTCCAGCAGCCCCGGCACGCGCCAGCGTGCGGCGCTCTCCTCGGTGGACGAGGCATCGGTGCCGGTGGGGGCCCTGGTGGACGCGGTCCTCAGTGAGCGTGACCCGGTCGTGGCCGGCGCCCTGCGGTGGGCCCTGGCCCAGGCCGGCGGCGGACTCGTCCTGCTCGCAGAGGGCCTTGCGGCGCCCGCGGCCGAGGTCCGTGCGCGGGCGGTCCTGGCCATCGCCGAGACCCCGGGCGATGCGGCGACCGCGCTGCTCCGGGCGGCCCTGGCCGACCCCGACCTCGCGGTCCGCAGGCGAGCGGCTCCGGCGCTCGGGGCGCGCGGGGTGGCCGATGCGGTGCCGACGCTGGTCGACATGGTCGCGGAGGAGGTCCGGGACGTCGAGGCGGCCGACACGCTGGCCGCGCTGGCCGCCGCCCCGGAGACCGCCGAGCGCATCGCCGCCGGCCTCGTCGCCCGCCTCGCCGACAGCACCCTGGGCCCGTCCGCCCGCCGCGGCCTCACCCAGGCGCTCGCGGACATCCCCGGAGCCACGGCGTCGGGCGCGCTCGCGGAACTGACGCGGGACGAGGACAGGGGCGTGGCGCTGACCGCAGGGTACGTGCTCGGGCTGCGGGGCGAAGGGCGGTAGCCCTCCCGCGGCTGCCCGGGTTCCGCGGCGGGATACACCTCGGGGCCGGTGAGGCCGGCGCTGTCCGTCTGCGGGCGCTGCCCTCGGACACGCCCCTCACCGGCCACTGCCGATGAGCGCAGCCACGCCGGGGTCAGGGGTGTGCGGGGAACGGCGCGGGCGGGCGTGACCTGGTGTCAGTTAACCCTGATCGATTGCCACTGATGAATGATCAACGCTAGTTTGTGCCACCAAAGGATGATCACCTGACGTACAGCAGGCGGGGGACGTGGTGGGGGCACTTGTCGGTGTGTTGGACGAGGCTCCCTTACGGCCTTTGACCTGGCTATTTCCGTCAACGGCTCGCTTGTACGCCGGTCGCTGGGGTCGAGTTGGGACACGCCCTTTGAAGCTGCGGATCCGGTACGGGAGTTCAGCTGGCGCAAGGACGGTCACGGGTTCGCCGGGTGGTACTACTCGGCGACGGTCCGGGATCACGTGGGCTACGAGTCATGGCTGGAGAGGGACCGGCTGATTCTGCTGGACCGTGATCCGCACGTGGCCGCGATCGTCTCGCAGCCGTTCTGGCTGCACTGGCACGACGGCATCCGCAAGCGTCGGCACGCTCCCGACTACTTCGTCCGGCTGTCCGACGGCCGCGCCCGCATCGTTGACGTCCGGGCCGAGGACGAGATGGATGAGGCGACGCAGGAGGCGTTCGACGCGACCAGACATGCCTGCCGGGCCGTGGGCTGGGAGTTCGAGTGGGCCGGACGGCCCGAACCGGTGTTCATGGCGAACGTCCGCTGGCTGTCCCGGTATCGGAGGGCCCGTTGCGGCCGGCCAGCGGTGGTGGCGGATCGGCTCCTGGAGGTCTTCCGCGAACCGATGGGGCTCTGGGACGGCGCCGGGCTGGTCGGTGACCGTCTGCAGGTTCTGCCGGTGCTGTTCCATCTGCTGTGGTCCGGTGCCTTGAAGACGGACCTGGTGGGAGGACTGATGGAGACCGACAGCCTAGTCTGGACGGAGGGAAACACATGGGCAGCCTGAAGCGGCCGCCAGCCTTGGCGGTCGGCCAGCGGGTCCGGTTCGAGGGCCAGGTCAGGGGGGTTCTCGAGGTCACCGCACAGGCGGCGGTGCTGGAGGACGCTGAGACACCGCACCGAGTGGTCGCCCTGATCGATCTGTTCGAGACGGCGAACTTCGAGATCCTTTTCCAACCCGAACGTATGCCGCTGCCTCCGTCCGGCCTGCTGGAGACCTTCGATCCCGAAGTGATGAAGCGGGCACTGTGGTGGGAAGGGCACATCCTCGAGGTCCTGCACGGGCTGCCGCCCGGCGCCGAACCCGGCACACCGCCGCGGCCAGGTTACGGACCGGGCACGTCGGTGACCTCGCGCCAGAAGAGCAAGGCGGCCGAACTCGCGGCCCTCGGCCATGAGCTCAAGTCCGGGGCGGTGGGGCTGCGGCGACGCCGTTACATGGAGGACGGCCTGGTCGGACTGGCCAGGCTCGTGGACCACCGGCCGGGGCGCAAGCGCAAGGAGTTCGGTGACGCACCGGATGCCGTCGTTGCAGCGATGCGGCAGGCGATCAAGGAGGGCGTCGAGACCTCGACACGCAACGGGTCCTACCTGATCTGGAGGACTGGGGAGATCTTCCGGGACAACGGCGGTGACCTGGCCGAACTGCCGTCGCGGCGGACGCTTTACCGTCTGCTGGACAGGCTGGCGGCGGGCACGCACGCGACCGGGTCGGCGGTTACCCGGAGGTCGATGGCCCATGGGGCTGCTGCCCCGTTCGGAGAGCTGACGGTGTCGGCTCCGGGCGAGGTCATGCAGATCGACTCCACCCCGCTGGACGTCATGGTCCGCCTCGACGACGGAGTGGTCGGCAAGGTCGAACTGACCGGAATGATCGACGTCGCGTCCAGGACGCTGACCGCGGCGGTGCTCAGGCCCACCACGAAGTCGGTCGACGCCAGCGTGCTGCTGGCCCGCACCGTCACGCCGGAACTGATGCGGCCGGGCTGGATCGACGCACTGAAGATGTCGCGCTCGGTGCTGCCGCACCGCCGCCTGCTGACGATCGACGAACGCCTCGAGCACGCTGCGGCCAAGCCGGTGATCGTCCCGGAGATGATCGTCTGCGATCACGGCAAGGTGTTCATCTCGCACAACTTCCGGGCGTCCTGCCGGTTCCTGGAGATCGACTTCCAGCCCACGCACAAGGGCTCGCCCTTCGAAAAGGGGCACATCGAGAAGATGCTGGGCTCCGTCGCGACGATGTTCGCCCAGTTCCTCCCCGGCTACACCGGCCGCAACACCGACCACCGCGGCCGGCATCCCGAGGAGGAGAACCTGTGGTCACTGCCCGAACTCCAGGACCTGCTGGACGAGTGGATCGTCGCCAAATGGCAGAACCGGCCGCACGAGGGCCTGCGCGACCCCAGCCACCCCGGACGCCTGTTCACCCCCAACCAGAAGTACGCCGCCCTGGTCGAGGCATGCGGCTACGTCCCGGTCGCGCTCAGCGGCCAGGACTACATCGAACTCCTGCCCGCGGCCTGGCGGGCCGTCAACTCCTACGGCATCCGGATCAACAACCGCACCTACGACGCCCCCGAACTCGGGCCGATGCGACGCCGCGACTCGGGCATCACCGCCAAACGCGGGCTCTGGGAGGTCCACCGTGACCCCTACGACGTCTCCCGCGTCTGGGTACGCAATCACCGCGGCGACGGGGAATGGGTCCAGGCGACCTGGAAGTACTTGAACCGCACCCCGGTCCCCTTCGGCGACCTGGCCTGGGACCACGTCAGCCACCAACTGCCCAAGGCCACCGAGGAAGAACTCGCCGAGGCCGTCGCTGACCTGCTCACCCGCGCACACGCCGGCCCCGCCCGGCCGACGGCGAAGAAGAGCCGGAAAGCCGCAACGGCCAAGAAGGACCGCCGCGTCGCGGCCCGCACCAAGGCCACCACCACGCCGCCACCGCCGAGCACGCAGGACGAACCCGCCCCGCATGAGCCGGCGGACGACGAGGAAACCATGGCCGAGGTGATCCCGCTGGGGCTCTTCGACCCGCTCGAGGACCCTTGGAAGAGATCATGACGACGATGCCCGACAGCGGCCCGCACGACGACTTCGGCCAGTACCTGACCGTCCTGCCCGGCTGGCAGCAATTCGTTGCGTCGACGAGCCGGACCACGATGACCTTGCTGACGAAGAACGAGTACGACGCCCTGAGTAAAGAGGAGAAGTACGACTACGACGACGACCGGCTCGACCACCACGGCCGTCTCCAAGTGGTCGCCACCTCTACTGTCCGCCGCACCGTCACCTGCGGACGTCGCCTGACCGTCCTCAACCGCGGTGCCATCAGCGCACGCCGCGGCTTGATCGTCACCGGTCCGGCCAACACCGGCAAAACAATCGCTCTGACCCAGCTCGGCCTGGCCCACGAACTCCAGGACCGTCGCCGGCACCCCGGGCAGGACGAGCGCATACCGGTCATCTACATCACCGTTCCACCCGCCGCGACACCCCGCATGATCGCCGCCGAGTTCGCCCGGTTCCTCGGCCTCCCGGTCCTGCGAAGCTCCAACATCACCGACCTCACCGAAGCCGTGGTCGGCGTCTGCACCAAAGCCCGCACCGGCCTCGTCCTGGTCGACGAGATCCACAACATCTCGCTGCAGACTCGTGTCGGAGCCGACGCGTCCGACACACTCAAGTACTTCTCCGAGCGGATCCCGGCGACCTTCGCCTACGCGGGCATCGACATCGAGGACAGCAGCCTGCTGACCGGCACCCGCGGCGACCAGATCGCCGCCCGCTTCACAGGGGTGGACACCCACCCCTTCCCCTACAACGCGGAATGGAAGGCCCTGGTCGCCCAGCTGGAGACGAACCTCCTGCTGCACCAGCGCAAACCCGGCACCCTCACCCGCCTGGACCGGTTCCTGCACACCCGCACCGGCGGCATGATCGGCACCCTGTCCCACCAGCTCCGCGGGGCCGCCGTCGACGCCATCCTCACCGGCACCGAGAAGATCACCAAAGCCGGTCTGCTGGCCGTCGACCTCGACATCGCCTCCCGCCGCAAACAGCCCGGCATCGACGGATGACGTCGCCGGCCCCGGACACCGAGGTCGCCCACCTTCCGTTCACGGTCCGTCCGCAGCGCGGAGAAGGAGCCGCCTCGTTCATCACACGCCTTGCCAAGGCGAACTTCCTTCCTCCCGCCTACCTGCGGAAATACCTTGCCGAACCACCCCAACACCTCGGCAAACCAACCTGGCCACGCCTCGCCGCTGCCGCCGGCCGCGACCCGGCCGATCTTCAGCTGATCCTGAACACAATCGAGTGCAAGGAATGCGGAGCCCCGATCCGGCGCAAGTCGATGTTCGGCGCCAAACCCCTGACCTGCTCGAGGGCCTGCCGACAAAGGAGACACCGCAAGCGATACCCCGCCAGCGAGTGGCGCCGGGAACCCTGCCGGATCTGCGGCAAAGTCATGCGGATGCAGTTCGGCCAGCGCCGTCCGCTCTGCTCGTCGGCCTGCCGACGGACCGCCTACCTCGAACGACAGCAACGCAACCAACAGACCGTCGAGGCGTCTTCGAACCCGGAGGACGACTCATCGTCGGCCTGTCCGGTCTGCGAAGGCCCCTTGGCGCCGAGCACCGCGAAGAGCCGACGACGCACGTGCTCGCAACGCTGTCGTCAGTCCGCCTACCGCTGGAGAACAAGACCACCCCGTCCCCCCGCCCCACCCCGGGAACCGGAACCGACGCCTGCCCGCACATGCGAGATCTGCGAACAGCCACTACCTCCTGGCCGCGGACAGTCACGGCGGCGCACGTGTTCAGCCCGATGCCGGCAGCGGGCCTACCAGTCATCCGCAGAAGCACGAGCGGCAACACCCCCGAGCCCCGTCCCGTTGCCGGGACCCGCGGCTCCACCCAAAACGGTCGGGGCGAGGGCTGACGCCCTCGCCCCGACCCGCAACGAACCCCTCGAAGCACCACGCTGCCCAGTCTGTTCAGGCCCTATGCCAGAAGGAAGTCGCAGGTCACAGCGCCGGACATGCTCCCAGCGCTGCCGCCAGAAGGCATATCGACGACGGAAGACGACGCTGTCCTGTCCCGAAGAAAAACGTGGGGAAGGTTGAAAGGCCTCTCGGCGGCAGCAGCCACGGAACGTCACGTAGGCCACGTAGATTTCCGAAGCTCGATCGCCGGTTACCGAAAGTTATATTCGGCGCGGTACGGCTCCGTCCTGCCAGCGGTAGAGGTCGCGCAGCAGGGAAATCTCGGCGCCATGATGGATCAGCTCCCTGTTGACGTGCAGGACTCTGTTCTCCATGGGAAACCGCTCGGGACCCATCGCGGGCGGGTTCTCCAGGTCGGCATCCGAGAGCTCGCGGACCCCCGCGTTCCATCGCCCGTACATCTCATCGAGCTGTTTCAGCGCCTCGTCAGCGGTCCCCGCGTAGGCGAACGCCTCGGAGTCGAAGTCCCGGCCGCCGAAGTACCACTCGACCCGATAGGCCAGGCACGAGACGATGACGTGCCCAAGGCGCCAGGCGATCGTGGTCACCGGCGCCGGTTCCGGCACCAGGTCGGGGGACGCGTAGTCCAGCGTCCATTCCCCCGAACCGTCCGACATCGGTGCGGCCGACGTGCCACGTGGGCGGATGCTCCAGCAGCCGCCCACCGGCTCCCAGAAGTACTCCTCGTCGGTGAGACCTTCCAGCCGTGGCCGCAGGTTCTTGCGCCAGTACCAGTCCAACTGCTCCGCGAGCCGCTCGCTTCTTGTCATTGCCGCACACTACAGACCCGCCGAGCAGAGTGATCGTCGCCGTCTGCGGTCATCCTCCACTGTCACAAACCCTGCGGACAGTCATCCCTAACTGGCACAGAAGTCAATTGATCCGCCTTTGCTGGCAATCGATCAACATCCACTGACACAGGTCAGCGGACGAGCCACGGCCACCGGGTTGCCATGCGAACTATTCCGATATATCGTTGAGCCATCGCGACAGGTCGGCGATACATGAAAGATCAACGTGAGAAGGAGAACGGTCATGCGTTCACATGGATATGAGCACGGGCACGAACACGGTCATGGGCGCGGGCGCGGGCGCGGCCCGGGTGGGCCCGACGAGCGGCGGGGTGACTTCGAGGGGCGTCGGGCGGCGTTCGGGCCGTTCGGTCCGCCGTTCGGCGGCGGCCCGTTCGGTGGCGGGCGCGGTCGGGGCGGTGGCCGGGGGCGGGCGCGGCGCGGTGACGTGCGGGCGTCGATCCTGGCGCTGCTCAAGGACCGGCCGATGCACGGCTACGAGATGATCCAGGAGATCGGCGAGCGCAGTGGCGGGGCCTGGCGGCCCAGTCCGGGGTCGGTGTACCCGACCCTCCAGCTGCTGGAGGACGAGGGCCTGATCACCAGCGCGAGCGAGGGCGGCAAGAAGCTGTTCACGCTCACCGACACCGGTCGCACCGAGGCCGAGACGGGGCCCGAGGCGCCCTGGGAAGAGGCCGGGCGCGGTGTCGACTGGGAGGGCGTGAACGAGATCCGGCAGGCCGGGTTCGGTCTGATGGAGGCGTTCGGGCAGGTCTGGAAGACCGGCTCCACCGATCAGCGCGAGAAGGCGCTCACGGTCATCAACGACGCCCGCAAGAAGCTGTACCTGATCCTCGCCGACGAGCACTGAGCCCCGGACCGGATCGTGGGCGGTGCGACGGCCGGAGGGGGAGTTGCGGGGAAGGGGGCCCGGCGGCAGACCGCCGGGCCCTTCCCGTGCCGGGGGAGCGGTCGTTCAGGCGACGATCAGGCCGTCCAGCTTGCGCAGCGACTCGTTGAGCGCGGCCGTCGCCGAGTCCCTGAGCTTGCCGGCCATCAAGGAGACCGCCGCGCCGGTGAACTCGCCGTCGATGCGGAGCGCGGTGGCGTCCCCGTCCGGGGTCAGTGCGTAGCGCATCAGCAGGTTCACGCCCATCGGGCCCTTGCCCGTGGTCGTCAGCAGCCGGCCGGTCTCCAGCTCCGACACGGTCCACGTCACCTCGGCCGGGAAGCCCATGAGCTTCATGTTCTCCTCGTAGGTCGCCGCGAGTTCCAGTGCGGCCGGGCCGCCCTTGGGGAAGCTGGTGTGGGTGGCGTTCCACTCCCCGTACCTGCTGAAGTCGGTGAGCTGGGCCCAGACCTTCTCGGCCGGTGCTCCGATACGTGTCTCTGCACTGACTTCGGCCATGCGACCACCCCTTCGCTTCGGGTTACGGTGTCGCGGAACGTAGCCGCAGCGGCCGGAACATTCAATACTGACGAAGCGTCAGTTCTGTGCGGCCCGCTCCGGACCCGCACGCCGGATCAGTGCCGCGTCGAAGCGGTCGGACGCGCGCGGATGCGGCCCGTCGTCGTGGCAGTGGAACGCGGCCCAGAACAGATCCGCGGGCAGCGCGTCCAGGGGTGCGTGGACCCGGTAGACGTAATCGCGCCCGTCGAGCGCCGGCAGGGACACCAGCCAGCTCACCCCGCCCCCTCCCGTCGCGCCGCGAACAACCGCTCCTGCCTGTGGGACGTGTACGGGCGGGCCCCCGGTTGCTCCGTGCCCGGAGGCTGTGTGGGCGTACGTCAGGGGCGCGGATGACATCGGAGTGTTACCTCGGTCAGGTGTCACAGGGGTGACGCTCCTGACCCCAGCTGCCATGATGTGCCGATGCACGCGTCTCAGGGGAGAAGCGCCGGCCTGGGACTCGCCCTCGCCTCGGCCTTCGCATTCGGCGGTTCGGGAGTGGCGGCCAAGCCGCTGATCGAGGCGGGGCTCGACCCGCTCCACGTGGTCTGGCTGCGCGTGGCGGGCGCCGCGCTCGTCATGCTGCCCGTGGCCTGGCGCCACCGGGCGCTGGTACGCGGCCGGCCCGTGCTGCTGCTGGGCTTCGGGCTGCTGGCCGTGGCCGGGGTGCAGGCATGCTACTTCGCCGCCATCTCCCGCATCCCGGTGGGCGTCGCGCTGCTGGTGGAATACCTGGCGCCGGCACTCGTCCTCGGCTGGGTGCGCTTCGTCCAGCGGCGGCCGGTGACCCGGGCGGCGGCCCTCGGCGTCGTGCTCGCGGTCGGTGGCCTGGCCTGCGTGGTCGAGGTGTGGGCCGGGCTGAGCTTCGACGTCGTCGGGCTGCTGCTCGCGCTCGGCGCCGCCTGCTGCCAGGTCGGCTACTTCGTCCTCTCCGACCAGGGCGGCGGCGAGGCGTCGCCGGGCGGTGCGGAGCCTGCGCATCCGGTCGGGGTCATCGCCTACGGGCTGCTCGTCGGGGCCCTCGTGCTCACCGCGGTCGCGCGCCCGTGGGGCATGGACTGGTCGGTGCTCGGCGGCGGCGCGGCCATGGACGGCACGCGGGTGCCGGCCTGGCTGCTGCTGGTCTGGATCGTGCTGCTCGCCACCGTCATCGCGTACGTCACCGGTGTGGTCTCCGTGCGGCTGCTGTCCCCTGCGGTCGCGGGCGTCGTCGCCTGCCTGGAGGCGGTCATCGCGACCGTGCTCGCCTGGGTGCTGCTCGGCGAACACCTGGCCGCCCCGCAGCTCATCGGCGGCGCGCTCGTCCTGGCCGGCGCCTTCATCGCGCAGTCGGCCACCCCCCGGCCGCCGTCCGGACCCGTCGCCTCGGGACCCGGCGGCGCGGTCGGGGAGGCCGGTGAGGACACGTCCGGCGAGCGGGCCGCCGCCGGGCGGTAGGGCCGTGCGGGTGGTGGCGGGCCCGGGAGGCGGCGTAGGCCGGTCAGAGCGTGTTCAGGTACGCGGGGACCTCGATCGCGGGGTCCAGGTCGTCGGCCGGGACCGGCGCGGCGTAGGCGGGGGCGACGGGGACGACTCCGGACCAGTGCGGCAGGGCGAGGTCGCGGGGCTCGTCGTTCGGGCCGCCCGTGCGGATCTTGGCGGAGACCTCGCGCAGGTCCAGCCGGATCACGGCCGTGGCCGCCAGTTCCTTGCCGTCCGCGGGCCGCGCGTCCTTGGAACGCCCCGGCACCACCTGATCCACGATCGCGTCGAGGGCGGTGCGCCGCTCCCCGGGGTCGGTCACCGTGTACGCGGTGCCGTGGACCACCACGGAACGGTAGTTGAGCGAGTGGTGGAAGGCGGAACGGGCCAGCACCAGGCCGTCGACGTGCGTCACCGTCAGGCACACGGGCAGCCCCGCCTCGCTCCCGTCCGCCGCCCGCAGCGGCCGCGAGCCGGTCGAGCCGTGGACGTAGAGCCGTTCGCCGACCCGGCCGAAGAGGGTCGGCAGGACGACGGGCGCCCCGTCGCGCACGAAGCCGAGGTGGCAGAGGTAGGCGGCGTCGAGTATCGAGTGGACCGTTTCGCGGTCGTACGAGGCCCGCTCGCGCGACCGGGTGGGGACCGTGCGGCCGGTCGGCTCGTAGCCGGCCGCGCTGTCCGGGGACATGGTCTGCTGGGGTGCGGTCTCCGGCATTGCGGACTCCATTGCACTAGTGCATACTGTTGTTTGTGCTAGGAGAGTATCGGATCAGTGGGCGGCGTGCAGCCGAAATCGCCGCCAGTGTGGAGCAGGGGGTCGCCTCCGGGGAGCTGGCTCCCGGTCAGGTCCTGCCGCCCATGCGGGAGTTGGCCATCCGGTTGGAGGTCAACCCCAATACGGTCGCCGCGGCGTACCGCATCCTGCGCGAGCGCGGGGTGATCGAGACCGCCGGGCGCCGGGGCAGCCGGGTCAGGCCGCGCCCGGCGAGCACCGCGCGCGGGTCGATGCGGGTCGAGGCGCCGCCCGGGGTGCGGGACCTGGGCGAGGGCAATCCGGACCCGGCGCTGCTGCCACGGCTGGGCGAGGCGTTCGCCTCGGTCGCGCAGGCGTACGCCCGGGAGCCGGGGATGTACGCCCAGGCGCCCGTCGACCCGGAGTTCGCGGCGCTCGCGCGCGCCGCAATGGACGCCGACGGCGTTCCGGCCGGGCCGGTGATCGCCACCTCGGGGTCGCTCGACGCGATCGAGCGGGTGCTCGTCGCCCATCTGCGGCCGGGCGACCTGGTCGCGGTCGAGGACCCCGGCTGGGGCGGGCTGCTGGACCTCGTGCCCGCGCTCGGCATGCGCCCCGCCCCGATGGCGCTGGACGACGAGGGGCCGCTGCCGGACGCGCTCGACGCGGCGCTGCGAGCGGGCGCGCGGGCCGTCGTCGTCACGGACCGGGCGCAGAACCCGACGGGTGCGGCGGTCTCCGAGGGGCGGGCCGCGGAGTTGCGGGCGGTCCTCTCCGGGCACCGGGGCGTCCTGCTCATCGAGGACGACCACGGGCACGCCATCGTGGACCTGCCCGTGTATCCCCTGGCGGGGGCGACGGACCGCTGGGCGTTCGTCCGCTCGGTGGCCAAGGCGTACGGGCCGGACCTGCGGGTCGCCGTGATGACCGGGGACGCGGTCACCGCCGACCGGGTGTCCGGGCGCCAGCGGCTGGGCCCCGGCTGGGTCAGCCGGCTGCTCCAGCGGACCGTGGTGCACCTGTGGCGGACGGACGCGGTGGACACGCGCGAGGTGGCCCGGTCCTACGCCCGCCGCCGCGACGCGCTCGTGCGGGCACTGGCCGACCGGGGCATCGAGGCGTACGGGCGCAGCGGGATGAACGTGTGGGTCCCGGTCAGCGACGAGACCGGGGCGGTGGCGCGGCTGCTGCACGCGGGCTGGGCGGTGGCGCCCGGGGCGCGGTTCCGTATCTCCGCGCCCCAGGGCATCCGGCTCACCGTCTCGCCGCTCGCCGACGCCGACATCGGACCCCTGGCGGACGCGGTGGCAGCGGCGGCGGGGCCCGCGCGCCCGCTGAGCTACGGCTGAGGTGGTGAGCCGGTCACGGATCGGCGCGGGGGAGCGGCGGCGGGGGCGGCCGGGGCGGAGCGGCGCCGGCTCTGGGTGAGCGCGGCACCCGCCAGGACGACGAGCGCGCCCACGGGGGTGTTCCAGCTCAACTGCTCGCCGAGCACGGCCACTCCGGCGGCGGTGGCGATCACCGGGATGAAGTAGGTGACCATCTGCGCGGTCGTCGGCCCGACCTCGTTGACCAGCCCGTACTGGAGGAGCACAGCGACCCCCGTGCCCAGGGCCCCCAGCGCGACGACGGCCAGGGTGGGCAGCAGCGGAAAGCCCCCGGGGGCGGAGGAGAACAAGGGGGTCACCAGGGCGAGTTGCGCCGTGCCGAGAAAGAGCTGGCTGCCGGTGAGGGCGAGCGTGGACGCACCGCTGCCCGCCAGCGTCCGGCGGACGTAGATCCAGCCGACCGGGTAGCTCAGCGAGGCCAGGAGCGCCATGGCCGTGCCGCTGAAGTCCAGCCCGGAGAAGCCCTGCCAGGCCCCCAGCACCGTCAGGACGCCGAGGAAGCCGAGCCCGAGACCGGCGACGCGGCGGCGGGTCGGCCGGTCCTCCGAGAGGGCGACGAGCGACAGTGCCATGCCCCACAGGGGCGAGGTCGCGTTGCAGATGCCGGCCAGCGTCGACGGGATGCTCAGTTCGGCATAGGCGAAGAGGGAGAACGGCAGGGCGTTGAGGAAGAAGGCCGCGACGGCCAGATGGCCCCAGGTGCGCGCGGAGCGCGGCAGCCGTTCCCGCTTCACCACCATGACCACGGCCAGAACGGCCGTCCCCGACAGGAGCCGGCCGAACGTGACCTGGAACGGGGCGTACCCGTCGGTCCCGACCTTGATCAGGAGGAAGCTGAATCCCCAGATGAGCGAGAGCGCCGCGAAGCGCAGCCGCCAGTCCAGCGCCGGCCGGGGCACGGGGCCGGTGGGGGCGGCGGTCTGTGCGGGGGCTGGGGCTGCCGGTGCGGCGGGCGGCTCGGTGGTGGGCCCGGGTGCGGGCGGTGCGCTCATGAGATCCACGATGGCGAATCCCACCTCGTAGCACAAGTGAGATTTTGTTCGGGTATTCGCGTAGCATCGCTTATATGTTGAACTTGGAGCGCCTGCGCACCCTGGACGCCCTGGCCCGGCTCGGCTCGGTCAGTGGCGCGGCCGAGGGGCTGCACGTCACGACGTCGGCCGTGTCGCAGCAGATGGCGAAGCTGGAGCGCGAAGTGGGGCAGCAGCTCCTCGCCAAGAACGGGCGCGGGGTGCGGCTCACCGACGCGGGGCGGCTGCTCGCCGACCATGCGGCCCGCATCCTCTCGCAGGTCGAGCTGGCCCAGTCCGACATCGAGGCCCAGCGGGGCGAGGTGGTGGGGGAGATCCGGCTCGGCGCGTTCCCGACGGCGGCCCGGGGCCTCTTCCCCGCCACGCTGCTGGCCCTGCGCGCGGGACACCCCGAGCTGCGGGCGCGCACCCTGGAGCTGGAGCCCGAGGCCGGCATCCGGGCGGTGCTCAGGGGCGACATCGATCTGGCGGTGGTGCTGGACTGGAGCAACAAACGGCTCCCGGTGCCAGGAGGGCTGACCAGGGCGGAACTGCTCGACGACGCCCCGGACATCGCGATGCCGGCGGACCATCCGCTCGCCGGGCGGTCGGAAGTCGACCTGGAGGACTTCGCCGGTGACGACTGGGTGTCCTGGCCGGAGGGCGAATTCTGTTACGACTGGCTGATGTTCACCCTCCGCTCCAAGGGGATCGAGCCACGCATCGCCCACCTCGCGGGTGAGCACCACACGCAACTCGCCCTGATCGCCGCCGGGATGGGCGTCTGCGTGGCCCCCAGGCTCGGGCGTGGGCCGGTGCCCGACGGGGTGCGGCTGGTGCCGGTGCGCCAGAAGATGCGGCGGCACGTCCACGCGGTGTGGCGGACCGACGCGGACCGGCGGCCGTCGATCCGGGCGGCGGTCGCGGCCCTGCGCGAGGCGGGCAGGAAGCTGGACGAGCCCTGGGGCGACGGGTAGCGGCGGCAGGCGGCCGCGCTCTCACGCCCCGGGCGGGCCGGGGAGCTTGTTGAAGTCCCAGGAGGTGACGGCGTCGGGGGTCAGGCGCAGCCAGGCGTGCCGCGCGTCGTGCGGCATCGTCTCCATGCCGAAGTACTTCGCCGCGAACAGCCGCTCGGGCGCGTCGAGTTCCGGGCAGGGCTCGCCGGTGCGCGGGGCCTCGCCGACGAAGACCGCGTCGCCCGAGAGCTCGACGCCGCGCAGCTCCCCGTACTCCACGCCGTCGTCGACCACCACGGCGATCCTCGGGTCCCGGCGCAGCTGCGACCACCGCAGGCTCCGGGTGATCGAGTAGAGCCAGAGCGAGGCGCCGTCCCAGCAGAACCAGAGCGCCCCCACGTGCGGGCGGCCGTCCGCGCCGACGGTGGCGACCCGGCAGGTCCGCTGCCGGGCGAGATACGCGTCGCGCTCCTCGTCCGTCATCATGATCCGGCGGCTCCGGCGCTGGGTGACGGCCATGGCATGCCTCCTGCGGCTGGTTCGGAGTTCGACCTGACTGGGTGTCAGGAAGCATGGCGTCTCTTCCCTCGGCGCGCAATGGGGGCTACCCTCGCGCGCCCCGGTCCGGCGCCGACCCCGGCCCGGCCGACCCGCCGCCGAGAGGGGCCGCCGTGCCGCCCAGGGAACAGCTCACCGCACTGACCGACCCGGCCACCACCGCCCTGATGACCGTCGAGTGCCAGCAGGGAGTGGTCGGCCCCGACAGCGCCCTGCCCGAACTCGCCGAGGCGGCCGTGTGCTCGGGCGCGCTGCACCGGGTGGCCCGGCTCGTCGCCGGGGCCCACGAGGCCGGGGTCCAGGTGCTGCACGCGGTCGCCGAACGCCGCCCCGACGGCCGGGGCGCCAACCGCAACGCCCGCCTCTTCCGCGCCGCCGGCCGGCTCCCCGTACAGCAGCACACCGGCACCGCGGCGGTCCGGATCGCCGCCCCCATCGAGGTCGCAGGCGAAGACCTGGTCGTCCGGCGGCTGCACGGGCTCTCCCCGATCGCGGGCACCGATGTGGACGCCCTGCTGCGCAACCTCGGCTGCCGCACCCTCGTGGTCACCGGCGTATCGGCCAACGTGGCCATCCCCAACGCGGTCTTCGACGCGGTCAACCTCGGATACACCGCGGTGGTGCCGGCCGACGCCATCGCGGGGGTGCCCGCCGACTACACGCCCGCGATGATCCGCAACACCCTGGCGCTGGTCGCGACGGTGACCACGACCGACGCGCTGCTCGACTGCTGGCGCGGGCCGGGGGCCGGGGCGCGGACATGAACCCCGGCTCCCGGCCCCGCCCCCTCAGAGCCCCAAGGACTTCCGCAGGAAATCCAGCTCCAGCCGCAACAGCCCGCTCGCCGTGCGGTCCTGGCCCACCAGATGGCCGGCCCCCGACAGCGGCACCACCGTGTGCGGGCGCCCGGCCGCGAGGAGGGCCGCCGAGAACCGGAGCGTGTGGGCCACGGCCACGTTGTCGTCGGCGAGGCCGTGCACCAGCATGAGCGGCCGGGTCAGGGCCGGGGCCTCGGCCGGCAGCGAGTTGCGCGCGTAGTTCTCCGGCAGCACGTCCGGGTGGCCCAGGAACCGCTCCTCCCAGTGGGTGTCGTAGAGCCGCCGGTCCGCCGGCGCCGCGCCCGCCACCGCCGCGTGGAAGACCTCCGGATGCCGGAGCACGGCCGCCGCCGCGAGGTATCCGCTGAAGGACCAGCCGCGCATCGCCACCCGCGTCGTGTCCAGCTCCGGACGGTCCCCGGCCACTGCGTGCAGGGCGTCGATCTGGTCCTCCAGGACGGCCGTCAGCCGGTCGCCGTGCACCGACTTCTCCCATGCCTCACCCCGCCCCGGCGTGCCCCGCCCGTCCGTGACGAGCACCGCGAAACCCTGCTCCGCGAACCACTGGGCCACCGCCGTCCACCACATCCGCACCTTCAGCACGAGTTGAATACCGTGACCGGCGTACGGGCTGAGCAGCACCGGCAGCGGGCCCGCCTCCGGCCGGTGCCAGGACGGCAGGTGCAGCCGGCTGCGCAGCTCCCGCCGGCCCAGGCTGAGGGCCAGGGACCGGGGGGCGACGAGCGGTTCCTCGGCCAGGACCGCGATCCGGCCCGCCTCGGCTCCGGAGCGCAGCACCGTCACCGTCTGGCCCTCCGGCGTCCGGCTGTCGAGCACCAGCGTCGGGCCGCCGACCGCGGCGGTGTGCACCCCGGGTACGCCGGAGACCCGGACGGGGCCGTCGCCCCGGCCGGTGGTGTCGTACGACCAGACGTGGATCTCCGTGGGCTCCTCGCTCGCCGTGAAGTACACCCGCCCGTCCGCGGCACCGATCACCTCGCGGACCTCCAGGCCCGGCGGTGTGACGGTGCCGCCGATGTCGAGACCCTGGGTGTCGCCGCCGGGTCGGGCCGGGACGACGAGCGCACCGGAGGGCAGGCGCAGCGGGGTGCCCGGGCGCAGGGCGACCCAGGCGGGGTCGTGTGCGCGGTGCAGGGTCCGGGTCGTGCCGGAGCTCGCGTCCACCTCCAGGACCTGGACGGTGCGCTGGTCCCGGGTCTGTACGCAGACCAGCGGGCCGAGGGCGTCCCAGCCGGCCGCCACGACGTACTCGAACGCCCGGTCCGTCCACGCGGCTTCGGGATGCCCCTCGCCGGCGGCCTCGGGGAGACGGACGTCGATGTGCTCGCCGGAGGCCCGCACCAGGTGCAGCGACACCTTCGCGTTGGCCGTACCGGCGGCCGGGTACGCCACCTCGCGGGGCGGCCGCCCCGGGTCGGCGGGGTCCGCTATGTACCGGCGTGCCACACCGGCCGTGTCCACGCGGGCGACCAGCAGCGCGTCGCCGTCCGGCGCCCACCAGTAGCCGCGCGAGCGGCCGATGGACTCCTGCGACACGTAGTCGGACAGGCCGTACGTCACGTGCTCGCCGTCCGGTTCGGCGAGCGCACGGTCGCCGGTGCCGTCCGCCCGTACCGTCCGCAGCGCGCCCGCGGACACGTATGCGATCAGGGTGCCGTCGGGCGAGGGGCGGGGATCGACGGCCGGTCCCGCCGTGGGCAGCCGGCGGGGCGGGCCGCCGTCGGTGCGGGTCACCCAGAGGGCGCCCCGGAGTGCGAAGGCCACCAGCCGCACGGACGCGTCGGTGGCGTAGGAGACCACGCCGGAGGAGGTCTCGCGGGCCCGCTCCCGCCGGGCCCGTTCCTCCGGAGGCAGCTCACCGGCGGGCTCCCGCGCGAAGCCGGGTCCGAGCGGATCGGCGAGGAGCCTTTCCGTGCCGTTCTCGTACAGCCGGAGCCGGCTCACCGGGTCGGTGCCCGAGGTGCCCCGGACGAAGAGCACCCGCTCGCCGTCCGGGGAGACGGTGAACTGCCGGGGCACGCCCAGCGAGAAGCGCCGGGTGCGGGCGAACTGGTCGGGGAAGCGGTCCACGGCGGTGGCGCGGGTGCCAAAGGGGCGGGTCATGGCGACACCATGGCAGGTGGAACGGCCTGTACGCCGCCCCGGGGCCCGCCCGCTCAGGGCGGGCCCCGGGGCGGGGATCAGTGTGTCGGGGCGGCGGGCTCGGCCGCCGCGCTCTCCGCCGCGAGGCGCTCCATGCCGCTCTGCGTCCGCAGCGGCTTCTCCTTGATGAACAGCACCGCGATCAGCGCCAGGAACGCGAAGGGGGCGCCGATCAGGAAGACGTCGGCGGTCGCGACGCCGTACGCGTGCTCGACCACCTGCCGCGCCGGTTCGGGGAGCGTGCTGAGGTCGGGGACGCCGCTGCCGGCGCCTCCGTTGTCCGCCGCGCCGCCGAAGCCCTTCTTCATCTCCTCGGCCACCCGGTGGGCGAGGACCGCGCCCAGGGCGCTCGTGCCGATGGCCCCGCCGAGGCTGCGGAAGAACGACAGCACCGAGGTGGCCGCGCCGAGTTCGGCGGCGGGAACGTCGTTCTGGGCGGCCAGCACGAGGTTCTGCATCAGCATGCCGACACCGACGCCGAGCACCACCATGTAGACGCTGAGCAGGCCGAACGAGGAGTCGGCGCCGATCGTGGAGAGCAGGCCCATGCCCGCCGTCATGATGATGCCGCCCGCGATGAGGAAGCCCTTCCACTTGCCCCGGGCGGAGATGATCTGCCCGGCCACGGTCGTGGAGATCATCAGACCGAGGATCATCGGAAGGCTCATCAGGCCGGCGGTGGTCGGGGTCTTGCCCAGCGAGATCTGGAAGTACTGGGAGAGGAACACCGTGCCGCCGAACATGGCCACACCGACCAGCATGCTCGCCACCGTCGTCAGCGCCACGGTGCGGTTGCGGAAGATGTCCAGCGGAATGATCGGTTCCTGGACGCGGGACTCGACCCAGACCGCGGCGGCCAGCAGGACCACACCGGCGGTGACGAGTGCGGCGGTCTGCCAGGAGGCCCAGTCGAAGCGGTTGCCGGCGAGGGTCACCCACAGCAGCAGCGCGCTGACCCCGGTCATGATGAGGACGGCGCCGACGTAGTCGATCTTCACTTCCCGGCGGATCGTCGGCAGCTTCAGGGTCAGTTGGAGCAGCACGATGGCGAGCAGCGCGAACGGCACCCCGATGAAGAAGCACCAGCGCCACCCCAGCCAGGAGGTGTCCACCAGCACGCCGCCGATGAGCGGGCCCGCGACCGTGCCGACGGCGAAGACGGCGCCGAAGATGCCGGAGTAGCGGCCGAGTTCACGCGGCGGGATGATCGCCGCCATCACGACCTGGGCGAGTGCGGTGAGACCGCCCGCGCCGATGCCCTGCACGACCCGGCTGACGATGAGCAGCCCGACGCTGTGCGAGAAGCCGGCGACGAGCGAGCCGACGATGAACATCGACAGCGAGAGCTGGATGAGCAGCTTCTTGTCGTACAGGTCGGAGAGCTTGCCCCAGATCGGGACCGTCGCCGTCATGGCGAGGAGTTCGGCCGTGACGACCCAGGTGTACGAGGACTGGCTGCCGTTCAGGTCGGCGATGATCCTGGGCAGGGCGTTGGAGACGATGGTGGAGGCCAGGATGGCCACGAACATGCCGGCCATCAGGCCCGACATGGCCTGGAGTATCTGGCCGCGCGTCATGCCTGACGCGGGCCCCTCGATCGCACCGGCGGCGCCGGTTTCGGGTGTGACGGCAGCGGTCATCGGCCGACGTTCCTCATTCTCTGGTGACTGGCTCCGCGATCAGCGCTTCTGCGCGGAGTGGTGCTGCGGTGGGTGACGTGGGCCCGGCGGGGTGCGCCGGACGCGCTCAGGTCTTCAGGCCGGCGGCCAGCGCGGCGAACGCCTCGCGGTACAGGCCCTGGAAGGTGCGCGTACGGCCCGACGCCACCCAGACCTCGACGGCGGTGCGCACGGCGGCCAGGGCCACATGCGCGAGGAGCCGGGGGTAGAGGTCGGTCTCGGGGTCCTGGCCGAGGCGTTCGGCGACGACGGCGACCATCGCGGTCTCGTCGGCGCCGCGGGCGGCCAGGAAGTTGGGGAGCAGGGCGGGGCTCTTGCGCAGGACCGCCATCTGGAGCTCCCAGCGGTCGTGGTCCTCCTCGATCTGGGCGAGTTCCTGGGCGATCGCCTCGCTGAGGGCTTCGAGCGCCGTCAGGTGCTCCGGGGCGTTGAGCACGGCCCGGCGGGTCCGTTCGGCGTTGTCCTGGCCGGGACGCGTGATCGCGTCCTCCAGGCACGGGAAGTAGTTGAAGAACGTGCGCACGGAGACGCCGACGGCGTCGGTGACCGCTTCCACGGTCACGTCCTCGAAGCCGCGGTCGGCCGCCATGCGCAGGGCCGCGCCGGCCAGGGCGTCACGCGTGGCGCGCTTCTTGCGTTCACGCAGCCCCAGGGGCGGGTCGTCGCTCATGAAGGTGCATGCTATGCAATTTTGCAGCCTCGGCAAAATTTTGAACCGGCCGTACGCATCCCTTCACGGCGACCGGGGGCGCTGTTACATTCCGGAAAACAAGAATTCATTTCAGTCTGTGACTGGAGGCTCCCCATGACGGCTGTCCATGATGCTCCTCACGTGCATGTGCCGGTTCGTCGCGAGCTGCCGCCGTCGATGGTCGAGCGGGTGACGCTGATCATGGACGTCTTCGAAGGCAGGGCGGCCCGGCTGTCCCTGGAGGAAGTGGCCCGGTCCACCCGGCTGCCCAGGTCGACGGCGCACCGCATCCTCGACCAGCTGGTACGGCTGCGCTGGCTGGAGCACACCGGACTCGGCTACGGGCTCGGGCGCCGCGCGCTCGGCCTCGGCGGCGGGGACGGCGCACACAGCAGGATTCGCGAGGCGGCCGCCTCCCGGCTGCACCACCTCCAGATCAAGACCGGCATGGTCGTCCACCTGGCCGTCCTGGACGGGGCCGAGGTGCACTACCTGGACAAGGTCGGCGGGCGCTTCGCCGCGGCCGTCCCCTCCCGCGTCGGCGGCCGGGCACCGGCCCACTCGACCGCGCTCGGCAAGGCGATGCTGGCCTGGCTGGAGCCGGAGGACGTGGAGGCCAGGGCCGCCGGGCTCATCGGCCGGCTGACCCAGCGCACCATCGCCGACCTCGGCACACTGCACCAGGAGCTCAACCGCGTCCGGCGCCGCCACGGCCTCGCCTTCGAGCGCGGCGAGTGCTTCCCGGACATCGCGTGCGTGGCCGCCGCCATCCGGGGCCCGGAGGGCCCGGTCGCCGCGATCTCGCTGGTGGGGGACGCCTGGTCGCCCCTGGAGAAGGTGGCCCCGCTGGTCGTGGACGCGGCACGGCAGGTGTCCGCCGAGCTGTTCCCCGAGCGGCAGACCCCGGTGCGAGGCGGGCGGCGGGCGGCGGCCGTACCCGAGGAGACGTGGTCGCCGCAGGCCATGGACAGCCTGCTCGCCGCGGGGCAGTACGGGGACTGGCAGTAGTAGCGCTGGGCGCTCGCGGGTCGGGAACGTATACGGCCCCGCCACCCCGTGCGCGTCGGCCCCGGCGCCCTCACCCCCGTACGTGTCGACCGGCGCCCTTGCCCCGCAAGCGCCTGCCCGGCGCCCTCACCCCCACAGGTCGCCCCACCCCCACGGCCCCGGCGGTGCCGGGACCACCGGACTTCCGACGCCGAAGCCGCCCCGGAAGAAGAGCATCGGCCGGCCCTCGCTCACGGTCTCCAGGGCGAGGACCCGGCCCAGCACCACATCGTGGTCGCCCGCGCCGCGCACGTCGTACACATCGGCGTGCACCCGCGTGAGGACGCCCGGCAGGGACGGCGTCCCCCAGCGGGAGACCTCCCAGTCCAGCCCCTCGTACTTGCGGCCCTTGCCCGACCCGAACCGGCCGCAGAGATCCGTCTGCTCCTCGGCCAGGACGTTCACCGCGAACCGCCCCGCCTCCCTGATCCTCGGCCAGGCGCGCCCCCGGTGGTCGGCGCAGAACAGCACCAGGGGCGGCTCCAGTGAGACGGACGCGAACGACTGGCAGGCGAAGCCGGCCGGCACGCCGTCCCGGCCGAGGCCCGTCACCACCGTGACCCCGGAGGCGAAACTCCCCATCGTGCGCCGCATCCGCGCGGGGGTCGGCTCGGTCTCCTCGCACGCCTCGGGCGCGGACAGCGGCTCTGCGGTCATCGGGTTCACCTCTGGGGGACGGGGGCGGGGCACTGCGCCCGGGACCGGGCAGGGGGCCGACCCTAGGACCGCCGTCCGGGCCGCCGGGAACGCGTTCCCGATCAGTGGAACGGTGCCGCGGACGGGCCTTCGCGGGCCGCCGGAACCCGCCCGGCCACGGTCATCCCGCTGACCGAGACGTCCGCCGCGCCGCCCCGTACCCCGTGGTTACCGTCCAGGAACCGTTCACACGGCACCCATGGGCCGCCCGGCGCCGAAGACCGCCCGGGGCCCTCGGGCCCTTCAGGTCCACCGGACACCGAGCTCGACCGAGGCAGGGATGATGACGGAGCTCAGCCACGACTCCACACTCCGCGAACTCGCCACCGAACAAGGCGTGTTGCGCTACCACGAGGCCGGCGACGGCCCGCCCCTGCTCCTGCTGCACGGCTCCGGGCCCGGCGTCACGGGCTGGCGCAACTACCGGCACAACCTCGCGGTGTTCGCCGAACACTTCCGCTGCCTCGTCCTGGAGTTCCCCGGCTTCGGGGTCAGCGACCCGGCCGACGGGCACCCCATGGCGACGGCCGCCTCCGCCGTGACCCGGTTCCTGGACGGGCTCGGGCTCGACCGGGTCGACATCATCGGCAACTCGATGGGCGGCATCATCGGCACCCGCTTCGCCCTGGCGCACCCCGGGCGGGTGCGGCGCCTCGTGACGATCGGCGGCATCGGCCGCAACCTCTTCAGCCCCGGGCCCGGCGAGGGCATCAAGCTGCTCTCCGAATTCACCGACCACCCCACCCGCGAGGGCCTGGTCCGCTGGCTGAACTCCATGGTGTACGACCGGTCCCTGGTGACCGAGGAGCTGATCGAGGAGCGGTGGGCGCAGGCCACCGACCCCGAGACCCTCGCCGCCGCCCGCCGCATGTACGGCACCGAGGCGTTCGCCGCCCAGGCCGCCGCCGCTGCCGCGTCCGACGCCGCACCGTACTGGGCGATGCTCCACAAGCTCCGTGCGAAGACCCTGCTCACCTGGGGGCGCGACGACCGGGTCAGCCCGGTCGACATGGCACTGCTGCCGATGCGCACCGTTCCCGACGCGGAGCTGCACGTGTTCCCCGACTGCGGGCACTGGGTGATGATCGAACAGAAGGCCGCCTGGGAGAGCGCGGTCCTCGCCTTCCTCACCCGCGAGGACGCGGCGTGAGCGCCCCGGCCCAGGGGGCCTGGGACGAGGAGTACGACTTCGTCGTGGTCGGCAGCGGCGGAGGCGGCATGGCCGCCGCACTGACGGCGGCCGACAGCGGCCTGTCCACCCTCGTGGTGGAGAAAGGCGCCAAGTACGGCGGCACCACGGCCATCTCCGGCGGCGGCATCTGGATCCCGAACAACCCGACGCTGCGGGCCAAGGGCCACGACGACAGCCGTGAATCCGTACGCCGCTACCTGGACCGGCTCACCGAGGGGCGGGTGCCCGGCGCACGCCTGGACACGTACATCGACCAGGGGCCGGCCGCGATGGAACTGCTCGGCAGGAGCCGGTGGATGCGGTTCTTCTGGGTCAAGGGCTACGCCGACTACCACCCCGAGTACGACGGAGGCCGCCCGCTCGGCCGGTCCGTGGAGGCGCTGCCCTTCGACACCCGCAAGCTCGGCGAGGACGAGAAGTACCAGCGGCCCAACAGCCTCAAGGGCCCGCTCGGACTGTGGATCACCGCGAAGGACTACCGCGACCTCGCCATGGTCAAGCGGACCTGGCGCGGCCGCCGCGCCTCCCTGACCGCCGCCTGGCGGGTCTCCTCCAACCTGATCCGCCGCCGCCACATGGCCACCGGCGGACGCGCCCTGGTCGCCAGGATGCGCATGGCGCTGAAGGACGCGGGCATCCCCCTCTGGCTGCGCACCCCGATGACCGGACTCGTCACCGAGGGCGGCGCGGTCACCGGCGTCGTCGTCGAGCGGGACGGCAGGGCGGTGCGCGTCGGCGCCCGGCACGGTGTGCTCCTGGCCACCGGAGGGTTCGACCACAACCAGGAGATGCGCGAGAAGTACCTCCCCGAGGGCAGCCGCGACGACCACAGCGCCGGCGCCGTCGAGAACACCGGCGACGGCATCCTCGCCGGCCAGGCACTCGGCGCCGCGCTCGACTTCATGGACGACGCCTGGTGGATGCCGTCCGTGCACCACCCGGCCGGTGCGACGGTCCCGCTCGTCTCGGAGCGGTGCATCCCCCCGTCGGTGATCGTCTCCGGCGACGGCCACCGCTTCACCAACGAGTCGTCGCCGTACGTGAACTTCGTCCACGACCAGCTCGCCGGCGGGCACGTCCCCGCCTGGTTCGTCATGGACGCCAAGGCCCGCGCCCGCTACCCGTTCGCCCAGGTCCTGCCCGGCGTGCCCTTCCCCAAGGCGTTCTACGACAACGGCACCGTGCACCGCGCCGACACCATCGAGGAGCTGGCCCGGAGGATCGGCGTGCCCGAGGACGCGCTCGCCGCGACCGTCGCACGGTTCAACGGCTTCGCCAGGTCCGGCGAGGACACCGACTTCGGGCGCGGCGACAGCGCGTACGACCGCTACTACGGCGACCCGACGCTGAAGAACCCCAACCTGGACGAGATCGACAAGGCCCCCTACTACGCGGTCCGCATCGAGGTCGGCGACCTCGGCACCAAGGGCGGCCTGGTCTGCGACGAGCACAGCCGGGTGCTGCGCGAGGACGGCACGCCCATCACCGGCCTGTACGCCACCGGCAACACCTCCGCCTCCGTCATGGCCAACGAGTACGCCGGACCCGGCGCCACCATCGGCCCGTCCATCGTCTTCGGCTACGTCGCCGCCCGGCACGCCGCCACCGCCCCGGCGCCCCGCCCGGCCGGCGCCCCCGGAGGTGCGCCATGAGCCCGGCCCCGCTGACCGTGCGCGTCGTGGAGGTGATCCGGGAGACGGCCGACGCCCACTCGCTGGTCCTGGAACCGGCCGACGAGCACCGGGACGCATTCGCCTACGCGCCGGGCCAGTTCCTCACCGTACGGGTGCCCACCGAGCGGCCCGGCGGAGCCGCCCGCTGCTACTCCCTGTGCAGCTCCCCGGTGCGCGACCGGCACCTGAAGGTCACCGTGAAGCGCACCGCCGGGGGGTACGCCTCCCACTGGATCTGCGACCACGTCACCGAGGGCGACACCCTGGAGGTGCTGCGGCCCGCCGGCACCTTCACCCCCGACTCGCTCGACACCGACTTCCTGCTGCTCGCGGCGGGCAGCGGCATCACCCCGGTGATGTCGATCCTCACGTCCGCCCTGCACGCCGGAACCGGCCACGCCGCCCTGATCTACGCCAACCGCGACGAGCGGTCCGTCATCTTCCGCGACGAACTGACCCGTCTGGAGGCGGAGTTCGGCGACCGGCTCACGGTGCTGCACTGGCTGGAGTCCGACCGGGGCAGGCCCACCGCATCAGCTCTGCGGTCCCTCGCCGGCCCGTACGCCGGGCGGCCCGCCTTCGTCTGCGGGCCCGGCCCCTTCATGGACCTGGCCACCGGCGCGCTCACCGACCTGGGCGTGCCGGACCGGCTGGTCACCGTGGAGCGGTTCACCTCCCTCAACGGCGACCCCTTCGCGGAGCGCACCCCCGCGGCCGGACCCACCGGGCCCGTCAGCACCGCCGAGGTGGAGCTGGACGGGGAGCGCCGCACCGTGGACTGGCCGCAGGACACGCCCCTGCTGGACGTGCTGCTCGCCGCCGGCCTGGACGCCCCGTACTCCTGCCGCGAGGGCAGTTGCAGCGCCTGCGCCTGCGTCCTCGTCAAGGGCGAGGTGGCCATGGAGCGCAACGACGTCCTGGACGCGCGGGACCTCGCGGACGGGCTGATCCTCGCCTGCCAGGCCCGCCCGGTCAGCGACCGGCTGCACATCACCTACGACGGCTGACCACCACACCCCCGACCGCTCCCCGTACCCACTCGACCCGGATGAGGTTCGAACCGTGACCAAGGCGACCGCCGCGATCGTCGGATCCGGCAACATCGGCACCGACCTGATGTACAAACTCCTGCGCTCGCAGTCCATCGAGCCGCGCTGGATGATCGGCATCGACGCAGAGAGCCCCGGCCTCAAGCGCGCCGCCGACCACGGCCTGCACACCAGCGCCGACGGCGTCGCCGCCCTGCTGGACGGCGAGGAGCGCCCCGACCTGGTCTTCGAGGCCACGTCCGCGTACGTCCACCGGGCCAACGCGCCCGAGTACGCCGCGCTCGGCATCCAGGCCATCGACCTGACGCCCGCCGCGATCGGCCCGGCGGTCGTGCCCGCCGTCAACCTCGGCGACCACCTCGACGCGCCGAACGTCTCCCTCATCACCTGCGGGGGACAGGCCACCATCCCGATCGTGCACGCCGTCTCCCGGGTCACCGACGTCCCGTACGCGGAGATCGTCGCGAGCGTCGCCTCGCCGTCCGCCGGGCCCGGAACCCGCGCCAACATCGACGAGTTCACCCTCACCACCGGCCGGGGCATCGAGACGATCGGCGGCGCCGCCAAGGGCAAGGCCATCATCATCCTCAACCCCGCCGAGCCGCCGATGCTGATGCAGGACACCGTCTTCTGCGCCGTCCCCGCCGACGTCGACCGGGACGCCGTCACCGCCTCCGTCCACGAGACCGTCGCCCGCGTCGCCGCGTACGTACCCGGCTACCGGCTGCGCGCCGAGCCGCAGTTCGACGGGCCCACCGCGGTCAGCGGCGGCCTCGCCCGGGTCGCCGTCTTCATCGAGGTGGAGGGCGCGGGCGACTTCCTGCCCCCGTACTCCGGGAACCTCGACATCATGACCGCCGCCGCCACCCGGGTCGGCGAGGGCTTCGCCCAGCGGATCTCCGCCCGCCGCGCCGCTGCCTGACCCCCGCTCACCGAGGAGTACACGCGTCATGCCCTACAGCCCCGACCTGGACATCCGCGTCACCGACTCGTCCCTGAGGGACGGTTCGCACGCCAAGCAGCACCAGTTCACCGTCGACCACGTCACCTCCATCGTCGCCGCCCTGGACGACGCGGGCGTCCCCGTCATCGAGGTCACCCACGGCGACGGCCTCGGCGGGTCCTCCTTCAACTACGGCTTCAGCCACACCCCCGAGCAGGAACTCATCAAGGCCGCGGTGAAGACCGCGCGCCGGGCGAGGATCGCCTTCCTGATGCTGCCGGGGCTCGGCCTCCAGGACGACATCCGCGAGGCCGCCGACAACGGCGCCGCGATCTGCCGCCTCGCCACCCACTGCACCGAGGCCGACATCTCCGTCCAGCACTTCGGCCTCGCCCGCGAACTGGGCCTGGAGACCGTCGGGTTCCTGATGATGTCGCACAGCAGCCCGCCCGAGGCCCTGGCCCGCCAGGCGCGCATCATGGCCGACGCCGGCTGCCAGTGCGTGTACGTGGTCGACTCCGCGGGCGCCCTCGTCATGGAGGAGACCAGCGACCGCATCGCCGCCCTCGTCGCCGAACTCGGCACCGACGCCCAGGTCGGCTTCCACGGGCACGAGAACCTGGGCCTCGGCGTCGCCAATTCGGTCCTCGCGGTACGTGCCGGAGCCACCCAGATCGACGGCTCGACCCGACGGTTCGGCGCCGGCGCCGGCAACACGCCCGTCGAGGGGTTCGCCGCCGTCGCCGAGAAACTGGGCATCCGCACCGGCATCGACGTACTGAAGATCATCGACGCGGCCGAGGACGTGGTCCGGCCCGCCATGGACGGCGAGTGCCTGCTCGACCGGCTCTCCCTGACCATGGGCTACGCCGGGGTCTACTCCAGCTTCCTCAAGCACGCCGCCCGGCAGGCGGCCACCTACCAGGTGTCCGGCGCCGAGATCCTGATGGAGGCGGGCCGCCGCAAGCTCGTCGGCGGCCAGGAGGACCAGCTCATCGAGATCGCGGTCGCCCTCGCGGCACAGAAGAACTCTTCCGGGAAGTGAGTACACCCATGTCCAATCCCGTCATCGAAGCCGTCGAGCAGCGCGCCGACGAAATCCGAGCGCTCGGCCCCGCCAACGAGGCGCTCGGCCGGCTGGACGACCAGGCCGCGAAGATCCTCAAGGACGTCGGCGCGATCCGCATGCTCCAGCCGAAGACGTACGGCGGCCTCGAACTGCACCCGCGCGAGTTCGCCGAGACCGTCATGAAGATCGCCTCCTGCGACGGGGCGACCGGCTGGGTCGCCGGCGTCGTCGGCGTCCACCCGTGGGAGATGGCGATGGCCGACCCCCGGGTGCAGGAGGAGATCTGGGGCGAGGACCCCGACACCTGGATCGCGTCCCCCTACGCCCCGATGGGGCTGCTCCGGCCCGTCGACGGGGGCTACGTCTTCAACGGGCGCTGGCAGTTCTCCTCCGGCACCGACCACTGCCGGTGGATCTTCCTCGGCGGCTTCCTCGCCGACGCCGACGGCAACCGGCTCAGCCCCCCGCAGTCCGTGCACGTCATCCTGCCCCGCGCCGACTACGAGATCGTGGAGGACTCCTGGGACGTGGTCGGGCTGCGCGGCACCGGCAGCAAGGACGTCGTCGTCGAGGACGCCTTCGTGCCCGCCCACCGCGTCATCGAGTACGCCAAGGTGGTCGACGGCTCCCTGGCCGCCGAGGCCGGGCTGACCAACCCCGCCTACCGGCTGCCCTTCTCGGCCGCCTTCCCGCTCGGCATCACCGCCGCCGTGATCGGCATCTGCGAGGGCGCCCTCGCCCACCACCTCGCCCACCAGCGCACCCGGGTCCAGATCACCGGCCAGGCCGTGCGCGACGACCCGTACGTCCTCTACGCCATCAGCGACGCGGCGGCCGAGATCGCGGCCTCCCGCTCGGCGCTCATGGACAACGTCTGCCAGATGTACGACGCGGTCGCGGCCGGCCGGGAGATCAGCTTCGAGCGGCGCGCCGTCGGCCGGCGCACCCAGGCCGCCGCCGCCTGGCGGGCGGTCCGCGCGGTGGACGAGATCGTCGCCCGCTCCGGCGGCAACGCGATGCGCCTGGACAACCCGATCCAGCGGTTCTGGCGCGACGCGCACACCGGGCTCGCGCACGCCATCCACGTGCCCGGCTCGGTCTTCCACGCGTCCGCCCTCACCGAGATCGGCGTCGAGCCGCCGCAGGGGCCGATGCGCTCGATGATCTGAGTTCCCGGTCCGCACCACGCCCGTTCAGAGAGGAAGACCCATGACACAGATCCGCGGACTCGGGTATCTCCGGGTCCAGACCCGCGACCTCAGCCGCTGGCGCGAACTCGCCGTGGACGCCCTCGGCTTCGCGGTCGGCTCCGGGCCCGACCCGGACGGCCTGTACCTGCGCATGGACGAGCGCCGCTCCCGGCTCGTCGTCCTGCCCGGCGACACCGACCGGGTGCTGTCGGTCGGCTGGGAGGTGCGCGACCGGTTCGCGCTCGCCGCAGTCGGCCGCGCCGTCGAGGCATCCGGTACGGCGGTCAAGCCGCTCACCCAGGAGGAGGCCGACGACCGGGGCGTGGAGGAGGCCCTCACCTTCACCGACCCCGCCGGCGTGGGCGTCGAGGTGTTCCACGCCCCCGTCCTCGACCACAGCCCCGTACTCACCGGGCTCGGCCAGCGGTTCATCACCGGCGCGCAGGGCATGGGCCACATCGTCGTGCCCACCCCCAGCGCGGACGAGACGATCGCCTTCTACACCGAGGTGCTCGGCTTCCTGCCGCGCGGCGCGATGCGGCTCGGCGGCGGCTCGTCGTCGCGCCGGGTCCGCTTCATGGGCGTCAACCAGCGCCACCACAGCCTCGCCGTCTGCCCCGCCCCGCACGGCGAGGCGCCCGGCCTCGTCCACCTCATGGTCGAGGCGGACACCCTGGACGCGGTCGGCCGCGCCCTCGACAACGTCGCGAAGCACGGCTTCTCGCTGTCCTCCACGCTGGGCCGGCACACCAACGACAAGATGGTGTCGTTCTACGTGCGCGCCCCCGGCGGCTGGGACATCGAGTACGGCTGCGAGGGCATGCTCGTGGACGAACGGCACTACACCGCCGAGGAGATCACCGCGGACAGCTACTGGGGCCACGACTGGTCCGGCTCCGAACCGCTGGCCGCCTTCACCCCGCCCGGGCGGTGAAATGCGCTGTCCGGCCGGCGGAGCGCGGTGATAGGCAGTCGGTGTGACCACACCTCATAACGTGACGTGACGACAGGCCCTGCGCGCGCCGCAGCCGGTGCCGGCCGAGCCGGCACTCGACGGGGTCGAGGAATTCCTCCTCACCTGCTGCGCGACACCGGCCGCCTGGCCGCACCGGCCCACCGCCTTCGACTTCCACGCCGCCGAGGGCCACTCCTGGCGCCTCACGGTCGACGCCGACGGCGCACGCCCCACCCGCATCCCGGCGCCCGCAGCCGGGCAGGGCCCCGGCCCCGCCGGCGTATCCGTCCGGGGCACGGCCGGTGAGCTCGTCCTCTTCCTGTACGACCGCATCCCGGCGTCCGCCCTGCGGGTCGACGGGGACGCGGGGCTGCTCGACCTGCTCCGCGCCTGGGAGCCGGCCGAGTAGCCCCGTCAGCCGTCAGCCGTCAGCCGTCAGCCGTCCACGACCTCGATCGCGCCGTCCAGCGCCGCCTCGCGGATCGTCTCGCGCAGCGCACCGCAGCCCCCGAAAGCCGTGCCGGCCGTGCTTCGTTCCGCGCAGGCGGCCACGGCCGGGGCGTCCCACTGCACGCTCGTCTGCTGCCAGCTGCTCTTGCGCACCAGGACCCGCGCGGCGCACCGCTCGCAGGTCAGCGGCCGCATCGGGGTGCCGTCGGTGAGGCGGTTGTCGGTCCGCATCAGGCCGGACCTCCCGCGGCGGCGGCCCTGCGGGCGAGGTTCGCCTCGACCTCCTTCTGCCACGCCTCGACGGGCCGGGTGGTGTCCAGCTCGAACTCGAAGCGGTCGGTCATCTCCGGCCTCACGTCGGCGGCGTCCACGTAGAACTGCTCGTACCAGCGGCGCAGCTGGTAGACCGGGCCGTCCTCCTCGCAGAGCAGCGGATTGTCGATGCGCGCCTTGTTCTTCCAGATCTCGATGTCCTGCTCGAACCCCAGTTTGATGAACTGCGCCATCCCGGCGGCCAGTCGGTCGGCGGCCTCGCCCTGCATGGCGGGCGAGCGCTGCACGATGATGCCGTACTGGAGAACGAACCGGTTCGCGTCGACGGGGTAGTGGCAGTTGATCAGGACGCAGTCCACATCGCCGGTCTCGTAGTGGTACGTGAGGTCGTCGATCATGAAAGACGGGCCGTGGTACGAGGCGACCGAGGTGCTGCCGATCGTCTTCTGCTGCTTGCCGTCCTCCTGGGGTCGGGCGTCGGGGCGGCCGGTGGCGCGCATGCGCTGGGTGGCGGTGTGCCCCTCGAAGACGTTCTCGAAGTACGTCGGGAAGGAGTAGTGGACGTAGAAGAAGTGGGCCATGTCCACCACGTTGTCCACGACTTCGCGGCAGTTGGCGTCCACGACGGTCTCGTACCAGAGCCAGTCGGTCCACTCCGGGCTCGTCGCGCCCTCGATGCGGGGGATGCGCACGTCCTCGGGCGGCGGGTTGCCCTCCGGGTCGTTCCAGACGAAGAGCATCCCGTCCTGGTCCAGCGTCCGCCAGGCCGCCGTCCGGGCGCGCAGCGGCACCCGCTTGGAGTACGGGATCTGCTTGCAGCGGCCGTCGCCGCCCCAGCGCCAGTCGTGGAACGGGCAGGCGACCTGGTCGCCCTTGACAGTGCCCTGGGAGAGGTCGCCGCCCATGTGGCGGCAGTGGGCGTCCAGGACGTTGAGGCTGCCGTCGCCCGCCTGGAACACCACGAGCTTCTGCCCGAAGGCGTGGACCGCGTGCGGCTTGCCGTCCTTGTACTTCTCCGACAGGCCCAGGCAGTGCCAGCCGCGCGCGAAACGGGTGGGTGCCGCGGTGGCCTCGATGGCCCTGACGTCGTCGTGTGCCGAGTCGACTGCGCTCACGTTGCTCTCATCCCCTTCGAGGACCCTTGGTCTCCAGGTTCCGGACGCTAGGCCGGGGCCCGGGTGTGCGGGCGGGGGAGTCCCACTGACCGGTACGCGCCGCCTCAGGCCCGCGGGCGGCCCGTCCCGGTCGGTGGGACGGGACCCGCGCCCCGGGGCCGGCCGCGCGTACAGTCCGCCGCCCTGTCCGACGGGCCATACCGCGAAGGAGCCCCCATGCAGCGTTTCGACGGGAAGAAGGTCCTGCTCACCGGGGCGGGGTCCGGGCCGACGGCGGCTCGCTCATCTGAGGCGGCTCACCGGGGCCCGGCCACTGAGCGGGACTGCCCCTTGCCGTTTTCGAGAATGAATTCTAATTTTCGATTCCCAGCGTCCCGGCCCCCCCCACGGGCCCCGCACACCTTACGGAGAGCCATGACCGAGGCCGTCATCGTCGAAGCCGCGCGCACACCGGTCGGCCGGCGCCGCGGCGTCCTGGCCGGGCTCCACCCGGCGCAACTCCTCGGGCTCGCCCAGAAGGGCCTGGTGGAGCGCGCCGGCATCGCACCGGACACCGTCGAACAGGTCGTCGGCGGCTGCGTCACCCAGGCCGGTGAGCAGTCCAACAACGTCACCCGCAACGCCTGGCTGCACACCGGACTCCCGCAGACCACCGCCTGCACCACCATCGACTGCGCCTGCGGCTCCTCCCAGCAGGCCGTCCACCTCGTCGCCGGCCTCATCGCCTCCGGTGCCATCGAGACCGGCATCGGCTGCGGCGTCGAGTCCATGAGCCGCGTCTTCCTCGGCGCGGCGCTCACCCCCGGCAACGGCTCCCCGGTCCCGGAGAGCTGGACCCTGGACATGCCCGACCAGTTCACCGCCGCCGAACGCATCGCCCGCAACCGCGGCATCACCAGGGCCGACGCCGACGCCCTGGGCCTCGCCTCCCAGCAGAAGGCCGCCCGCGCCTGGGCCGAAGGCCGCTTCGACGGGCAGATCATCGAGATCCAGGCGCCCGTCCTCGGCCCCGGGGGCCCCACCGGCGATACCGTGTCCGTCACCCGCGACCAGGGGCTGCGCGACACCACCCCCGAGGCCCTGGCCGCACTCCGCCCGGTCCTGCCCGACGGCGTCCACACCGCCGGGAACTCCTCGCAGATCAGCGACGGCGCCGCCGCCGTCCTCCTGATGAGCCGGGAACGCGCCGCCCGCGAAGGGCTGCGCCCGCGCGCCCGGATCGTGGCCTCCGCCATGGTCGGCTCCGACCCGTACTACCACCTCGACGGCCCCATCGCCGCGACCGAACGGGTCCTGCGCACCGCCGGCATGACGCTCGCCGACATCGACCTGGTCGAGATCAACGAGGCGTTCGCCTCCGTCGTCCTGTCCTGGGCCCAGGTCCACAAGGCCGACCTGGACAAGGTCAACGTCAACGGCGGCGCCATCGCGCTCGGCCACGCCGTCGGCTCCACCGGTGCCCGGCTGATCACCCAGGCCCTGCACGAACTGGAGCGGACGGGCAAGTCGACCGCGCTGGTCACCATGTGCGCCGGCGGCGCGCACGCGACCGCCACCGTCATCGAACGCATCTGAGGGGCGCGCCATGACCATCGGACTCACCGAGGAGCACCTCGACCTGCGCGACGCCGTACGCGCCTTCGCCGACCGGCACATCACCGAAGACGCCCTGCGCGCGGCCGCCGACGCCGACAAGGAGACCCTGCCCGCCCACTGGAGCGGCCTCGCCGCACAGGGCCTCCTCGGGCTGCACCTGCCCGAGGAGGACGGCGGCGCCGGCTACGGGCTCCTCGAACTCGCCGTCGTCACCGAGGAACTGGGCCGCGCCACCGCCCCCGGGCCCTTCCTGCCGACCACCCTCGCGTCGGCCGTCCTGCACGCCGCCGGACACCGCACCCACCTCGCCCCGCTCGCCGCCGGCACCACGCTCGGCGCGGTCGGCCTCGACGCCGGCACCCTCGCCCTGGCCCGCGCCGCCGACGGCACGGCCACCGTCACCGGCACCTCGGGGCTCGTCGTCGGCGGCCACCTCGCCGACGTGTTCGTCCTGCCCGCCTCGGACGGGGGCCGCACCACCTGGCTGGTCCTGCCCCGGGCCGCCGTGGACACCGCCGACGTCCGCAGCCACGACCTGACCCGCCGCTCGTCCCGCGTGACCGTACGGTCCGTGCCCGTGCCGGCCGCCGACCTGCTCGACCTCGACCCGCGAAGGCCCCGGGACCTCGCCGCGACCCTGTTCGCCGCCGAGGCCGCCGGGCTCGCCGACCACTGCGTCACCACCGCCGCCGACTACGCCCGGGTCCGCGAACAGTTCGGCCACCCCATCGGCCTCTTCCAGGGCGTCAAACACCGCTGCGCCCGCATGCTCGCCCGGGCCGAACAGGCCCGCGCCTGCGCCTGGGACGCCGCCCGCGCGGCCGGACCCGGCGGCGCGGACGACCCCCGGGAAGCCTCGCTGGCCGCCGCCGTCGCCGCCGTGGTCGCCGTCGACGCCGCCTTCGACGTGGCGAAGGACTGCATCCAGGTGCTCGGCGGCATCGGCTTCACCTGGGAGTACGAGGCGCACCTCGCGCTGCGCCGGGCCCAGACCCTGCGCATCACCCTCGGCCCCTCCGCCGCCTGGCGCCGCCGCGTCGCCGCCCTCACCCTGGACGGGGTCCGCCGCCGGCTGGGCGTGGAGCTGCCGCCGGAGGCCGAGGCCCAGCGCGAAGGCGTCCGCACCGAACTCCGGGCGGCCCAGGCGCTGGAGGGCAAGGAGCGCACCGACCACCTCGCCGCCCACGGCTACACCGCGCCCCATCTGCCGGCGCCCTGGGGCAAGGGGGCGGGCCCGGTGGCGCAGCTGGTCATCGCCGAGGAGCTGGCGGCCGCCGGGCTCACCCCCGTCGACATGATCATCGGCGGCTGGGTGGTGCCCACCCTCATCGCCCACGGGGACCCGGCCCAGCAGGAGCGGTTCCTCGCCCCCAGCCTGCGCGGCGACCTCAGGTGGTGCCAGCTGTTCAGCGAACCGGGCGCCGGCTCCGACCTCGCCGGGCTCACCACCCGCGCCGAGAAGGTGGACGGCGGCTGGCGCGTCACCGGGCAGAAGGTGTGGACCTCCATGGCCCTCGACGCCCATTGGGGCGTCCTGCTCGCCCGTACCGACACCGAGGTGCCCAAGCACAAGGGGATCTCCTACTTCCTCCTCGACATGACGAGCCCCGGCATCGACATCCGGCCGCTGCGGCAGATCACCGGCGAGGCCGAGTTCAACGAGGTCTTCCTGGACGGGGTGTTCATCCCCGACGACCTGCTCGTCGCCTCGCCGGGCGACGGCTGGAAGCTCGCCAGGACCACCCTCGCCAACGAACGCGTCGCCCTGTCCCACGACTCGGTCGGCTCCGGCGCCGAAGCGCTGCTGGAGATCGCCGCGGCGTCCGACGGCCTGGACGACGAACAGCTCACCACGCTCGGCGGCCACCTCTGCGACGCGCAGACCGGCGCCGTCCTCGCCCTGCGCACCACCCTGCGCAGCGTCTCCGGGCAGCAGCCGGGGGCCGAGGCGTCCGTCGCCAAGCTGCTCGGCGTCGAACACCAGCAGCGGGTCTGGGAGACCTGCATGGACTGGCAGGGCACCGCATCGCTCAGCGGCGAGGGCGAGCGCCACGACGCCACCTGGATGTTCCTCAACTGCCGCTGCCTGTCCATCGCGGGCGGCACGACGGAGGTCCAGCTGAACATCATCGGCGAGCGCATGCTCGGCCTGCCCCGCGACCCCGAGCCCACCCGGAAAGGCTGACATGCCCATCGACCGCGACAAGGCGCTGACCGCGGACCCCGCCGTCCGCGAGATCCACTGGACCACCCGCGACGTCCTGCTGTACCACCTGAGCCTCGGAGCCGGCGCCGACCCGGCCACCGGCCCCGAGCTCCACCTGACCTACGAGAACGGCCTCACCGTGCTGCCGACCTTCGCCGTGGTCGCCGGCTCCGGGATCTCCGCGGGCGAGGCGGAGCCGCCCGGCTTCCACCTGCCCGGCATCGACATCGACCTGCGGGCCGTCCTGCACGCCGGCCAGGGGCTTCGGGTCCACCGGCCGCTGCCCGCCGGCGGCACCGCGACGCTCACCTCGCGGGTGGCCGAGGTCTGGGACAAGGGCAAGGCGGCCCTCATCGTCCTGGAGTCCGCCGCGACGGGCCCCGCCGGCGAACCGCTGTGGACGTCCACCACCCGCGTCTGGGCGCGCGGCGAGGGCGGCTTCAGCCAGGACCCCGGCCCGGAGGAGGAGCGGGTGACACCCCCGGACCGCCCGGCCGACACCGTCGTCACCTCCACCACCACACCCCAGCAGGCCCTGTGGTACCGGCTCAACGGCGACCTCAACCCCCTGCACGCCGACCCGGAGTTCGCCCGCGCCGCCGGGCTCGACCGGCCGATCCTGCACGGCCTCGCCTCGTACGGCATGCTCTGCAAGGCCCTCGTCGACGGCGTCCTGGACGGCGACGCCACCCGGCTCACCCACCTCGCCGTGCGCTTCGCCGGCCCCCTCCTCCCCGGCGAGTCCCTGACCACCTCCGTGTGGCGCGAGGGCCCGTCCGCCGACGGCACCGAACGGCTCGTGCTGCACGCGGCCTGCCCCGGACGCGACGGCGCCCCCGTGCTCACCCACGCGACGGCGACGGTGACCGCGTGATGAGCGACGGCCCGGCGCACCCCGCGCCCACCGAAGGACCCCGCCTGGTCGCCGAACCGCACAAGGACGGTGTCGACGCCGCTGTGGCGGCGGCCCGCCGGGTCATCGACGCCCTGCTGCACGCCGGGGACGGGACCGGCGCCGACATGGAGGAGATCGCCGGCCGGCTCGACGCCCTCGCGGACGGGCTCACCGAGCGGGCGCCCGCCCTGAGCGAACGCCTCGCCGAGATGTGGCGCGGCGAGGGCGTCACCCGGCACGACCCGGTCACCGGTCCGGAGAACGCCCTGGCACCCCCGCTCACCCTGCGCGGCGCCGACGACGGCTCCGTCGAAGGCACCGTCACACTCGGTCTGCCCTACCAGGGGCCGCCCGGCCATGTGCACGGCGGCATCTCGGCACTCCTGCTCGACCACACGCTGGGGGTCGCCAACCACTGGGGCGGCACCTCCGGAATGACCGCCGAGCTGACCCTGCGCTATCTGCGGCCCACCCCGCTGTTCGAGCCGCTGACCGTCACCGGCCGGCAGGTCTCGGTGGACGGCCGGCGCATCCGCACGGTCGGCGAGATCACCGCCAAGGGCAGCGCCTGCGTCACCGCCGAGGGGCTGTTCATCGCCAAGCACCTGCCCAGGCCGAGCTGAGGGGGCGGCAGCGATGGGACACCTCGACGGCAGGGTGGCGGTCATCACCGGGGCCGGGCAGGGCGTCGGGCAGGGCATCGCCCTCGCCCTCGCCTCCGAAGGCGCCTCGGTCGCCGTCCTCGGCCGGACCGCCGCCAAGCTGGACACGACCTGCGCGCTGCTGCGCGAGCGCGGGGCGACGGCCGAACCCTTCGTGGTCGACGTCCTCGACACCGCACGCCTCCCCGGCGTGGTCCAGGACGTGGCCGAGCGCTTCGGCCGGATCGACATCCTCGTCAACAACGCCTACACCGGCTGCTACGGCCCGCTCCTGTCACTGAGCGACGAGCAGTTCCGGCGGGGCTTCGACAGCGGCCCGTTCGCGGCGTTCGCCCTCATGAAGGCCGCACACCCGCACCTGGAACGGGACGGCGGCGGGTCGGTCGTCAACCTCGTCACCTCCGCCATGGTCCGCTGGGACCTGAGCACGTACGGGGCGTACGCGGCCGCCAAGTCCGCGCTCCGCTCCCTGACCCGGGCCGCCGCCAACGAGTGGGGCCGCGACGGCATCCGGGTCAACGCCATCGCCCCGCACGCCACCTCACCCGCCTACGCGGGCTGGCAGGAGGCCAACCCCGAGGAGGCCGCCGAGTTCTGCGAGTCCATCCCGCTGGGGTACGTGGGCGACTGCGAGCAGGACATCGGCCGGGCCGTGGTGATGCTGTGCGGCCCCGACGCCCGCTATCTGACGGGCGCCACGATCCCGCTCGACGGCGGCCAGGCCAACTTCGGCTGACCGGGCGCGGCCCCGTCTCCCGGTCAGCGGGACGGCCCCCGCTAGGCCGGCCCGGCCGCGGCTAGCGTCGCCACCGGCGCGGCGCGGACCCGGGGTCCGGCCGCCGGGCGGGCGCACCGCCGCCCGAAGGCGCCGGACCGGCCCGCGGACCCCCGCCGCACGCCGGCCCGCGCCCCTTCCGGCGCCACCACCGCACGACACCTCGCGCGCCCCGCGCCCCGTCCGCGTACCAACGGCAGACCCGTCCACCGGGTGAGAGGGACCGACATTGCCACACGAGACGATCGCCGACCTGCTGCTCGCCCGGGCCGGGGACGACCACCCGGGCCTGCTGACCCGCGACCGGTCCTGGACCTGGGACGAGGTGGTCGAGGAGAGCGCGGCCCGGGCCGCCCTGGCCCGGCAGCTGCGCACCGACGGGCCCTTCCACATCGGCGTACTCCTGGACAACGTGCCCGAGTACGTCTTCTGGCTGGGCGCCGCCGCGCTGGCCGGCGCGGCCGTCGTCGGGATCAACCCGACCCGGCGCGGCGCCGAACTGGAGCGCGAGGTACGGCACACCGACTGCGCGATGATCGTCACCGACCGGGCGGGCCTCGCCCTGCTGGACGGGCTCGACGTCGGCGTGGACCGCGACCGGTTCCTGGTGGTGGACACCCCGGAGTACCGGGAGCGCCCGGCCCCGCCCGTCCACCGCCCGGTGACCGCCGCGCCCGGTGTCACCACCACCACACCGATGCTGCTGCTGCTGACCTCGGGCACCACCGGCACCTCCAAGGCGGCGATCTGCTCGCAGGGCCGGCTCGCCGCGCTGGGCGCCGCCAACAGCGCCAAGTACGACATCACCCGCGCCGACACCTGCTACTGCCCGATGCCGCTGTTCCACGGCAACGCGCTGATGGCGCTGTGGGCCCCCGCTCTCACCGCCGGCGCCACCATCGCCCTCACCCGCAAGTTCTCCGCGTCCGGATTCCTCCCCGACGTCCGCCACTTCGGCGCCACCTACTTCACGTACGTCGGCAAGGCCATCGGCTACATCCTGGCCCGCCCCGAGACCGCCGAGGACGCCGACAACCTGCTCACGCACGCCTTCGGCACCGAGGCGTCCCCCGAGGACGCGGCCCGCTTCCTGGACCGCTTCGGCTGCCGCCTGGTCGAGGGCTACGGCTCCAGCGAGGGCGCCGGCATGCTCAAGCGGGTCCCGGACGCCCCCACCGGCGCGCTCGGCATGCCCGCCCGGCCCGGCGTCCGCATCGTCCACCCCGCCACCCGGGAGACCTGCCCGCCCGCCCAGCTCGACGCCTACGGCCGGGTGCGCAACCCGGAGGAGGCCATCGGCGAGATCGTCGACACCGGGGGCGCCGCCCGCTTCGAGGGCTACTACAACAACGAGGCGGCCAACGCGGAGCGCGTCCGGCACGGCTGGTACTGGACCGGCGACCTCGGTTACGTGGACGAGGCGGGCTACTTCTACTTCGCCGGCCGCTCCGGCGACTGGATACGCGTGGACGGTGAGAACACCTCCGCCCTGCTCACCGAGCGCGTCCTGCGCAGACACCGGGACGTGGTGGCCGCCGGAGTCTTCGGCGTGCCCGATCCGCGCTCCGGCGACCAGGTCATGGCCGCACTCGAACTCCCCGGCCGCACCCGCTTCGAGGACCTGGACCTGCCCGGCTTCCTGGCCCGCCAGGAGGACCTGGGCAGCAAGGGCGTACCCCGCTTCGTCCGCGTCTCGCACGCCCTGCCCACCACCGGCTCCAACAAGCTCCGCAAGAAGGAGATGCAGCTGGAGGGCTGGCGCACCGACGACCCGGTCTACCGCTGGGCGGGCCGCGGCCGGCCCGCGTACGCGCTGATGACCGACGACGACAAGGCCGCGCTGCGCGGCGAGTTCCTGGCCAACGGGCGCGGGCGCTTCCTGCCCTGACCCGCCCGACACCCCCGCTGCCCGGCGACAACCGAGGAGAACCACACATGCAACTGCGCGAGAGCGCCGCGCACCAGGAGCTGCGGCGGGAACTGCGGGCGTACTTCGCGGGCCTGATGCCCGAGGACGAGCGCCGCCGCGTCGGCGAGGAGGGCGTGGGCGGCGACCGCTTCCGCGAGGTCGTCAAGCGGCTCGGCTCCGACGGCTGGCTGGGGCTCGGCTGGCCCACCGAGTACGGCGGCCAGGGCCGGCCCGCCGAGGACCAGTACGTCTTCTTCGACGAGGTACAACGGGCGGGCCTGCCCTTCCCGTTCGTGACCGTCAACACCGTCGGACCGACCCTCATGGCACACGGCTGCGAGGAGCAGCGCAAACGGTTCCTGCCCGGCATCCTCTCCGGCGACATCGTCTTCGCGATCGGCTACACCGAACCGGCAGCCGGCACCGACCTCGCCTCGCTGACCACCCGCGCGGTCCGGGACGGCGACACGTACGTGGTCGACGGCAGCAAGATCTTCACCAGCGGCGCCAACACCGCCGACTACGTGTGGCTCGCCGCCCGCACCGACCCGGACGCGCCCAAGCACAAGGGGATCTCCATCCTGATCGTGCCGACCTCGGACGACGGCTTCTCCTGGAGCCCGATCCGCACCGTCGGCGGGATGACCGTCACCGCCACGTACTACAGCGGGGTCCGCGTCCCCGCCGGGGACGTGGTCGGCGAGGTGGACGGCGGCTGGCGGCTGATCACCGCCCAGCTCAACCACGAACGCATCGGCCTCGCCGCACTCGGCGGCCGCATGATCCAGCTGTGGGAACGGGTCCTCGACCTGGCCCGGGAGAACGGCACCGCCGACATCCCCTGGGTGCGGGCGGAGTTCGCCCGCACGTACGCCCGGCTGGAGGCGATGCGGCTGATGAACTGGAAGATGACCGCCGCCGTCGCCGACGACACCCTGACCGGCGCCGACGCGGGCGCCGCCAAGGTCTACGGCACCGAGACCCACATCGACGTCCAGCGCGGCCTGACCCAGATCCTGGGCGCGGCCGGCCGCATCCGGCCCGAATCACCGGGCGCGGCCCTCGCCGGCCAGGTCGAACAGCTCTCCCGGCAGGGCATCGTGAACACCTTCGGCGGCGGCGTCAACGAGGTCCTGCGCGACATGGTCGCCACCCAGGGGCTCGGGCTGCCGCGCGCGGGGCGTGGCGCATGAGCGGCGACCGGCGGCAGGAGGAGTACGAGGAACGGCTCCAGAGCTTCACCGGGCGCGAACTGCGCCCCCGCACCCCGGGCCAGGACCCCGTCAACCAGCCGATGATCCGCCACTGGGCGGAGGCGATGGGCGACACCGACCCGGTGTACACCGACGCCGGCGCGGCCCGCGCCACCGGCCGCGACGGGGTGGTGGCCCCCGCCTCGATGGTCCAGGCGTGGACCATGCGCGGCTACGCGGCCACCGTGGGCCCACGCGGCGGCGAAGACGGGTTCGACGCGCTGGTGGCCCTGCTGGACGAGGGCGGCTACACCTCCGTGGTGGCCACCGACTCCGAGTTCACCTTCCTGCGGGAGCTGGTGCCGGGGGACCGCGTCGCCGTCAGCGAGAGCGTCGAGTCCATCTCGGCACAGAAGCGGACCGGGCTCGGGCCCGGACGCTTCGTCACCACCGTGAAGACCTACACCGACGCCGACGGCGAGACGGTCGCCACCCAGCGCTGGCGCACCCTGAGGTTCCGCCCGGCGAAGACCGGGGAGACCCCCGCGCCGGCCCTCCGCCCGCGCCCCGCCGTCAACCGGGACAACGCCTTCTTCTTCGAGGGCGCGAAGCACCACCGGCTGCTCATCCAGCGCTGCACCGGCTGCGCCCTGCTGCGCCACCCGCCGGGCCCCTGCTGCCCCGCGTGCGGATCGCTGGAGTGGGACACCGCGGAGGCCGGCGGCCGGGGCGAGGTGTACAGCTTCGTCGTCAGCCACCACCCGAAGCACCCCGCGTTCGACACGCCGTACCTCGTCGCCGTCGTCGCACTCGCCGAGGGCACCCGGCTCATCACCAACCTGACCGGTGTCGCCCCCGAGGACGTCACCATCGGCATGCCCGTCGTCCTCGACTGGCTCGACGCCGACCCCGATCTGACCCTGCCGGTCTTCCGGCCCGCCGCGACGGAGGCGCCCTGATGGATTTCTCCCTGGGAGAAGAGTGCGAAGCGGTACGTGACCTGGCCCGGGAGATCCTCACCGACCACGCCACGCCCGAGCGGCTGCGCGAGGTCGAGTGCTCCCCGGCCCGCGTGGACGAGCGGCTGTGGGCGGACCTCGCCTCGGCCGGGCTGCTCGCCGCCGTGCTCCCCGAAGCCGACGCCGGCGCCGGGCTCGGCATGGCCGGCCTCTGCGTCCTGCTCCAGGAACAGGGCCGCCTCGTGGCCCCGGTCCCGCTGTGGCCCGCGCTGACCGGCGCGCTCACCGTCGCCGCCCACGGCACGGCCGGCCGGCGCGCGGCCCTGCTGGCGGACCTGGTGGACGGCGGCGCGCGGCTCACCGTCGCGCTGGAGGAGTTCGGCCCGTACGGTCCGCTCGCGCCCCGGACCACCGCGGCCGAGGACGGGGCCGGCTGGCGGCTCACCGGCGTCAAGGCCGTGGTGCCCGCGCCCGCCGGGGCGGCCCACGTCCTGGTCACCGCGGCGACGGGCGCAGGCCCCGGCGTCTTCCTGGTCGCCGCCGACGCCCCCGGGGTGAGCTGGGAGTACGCCGAGACCACCAGCCACGACCTGAGCGCCCACCTCACCCTCGACGGCGCCCGGGCCGAGGCCGTCGGCACACCCGGCGGCGAGGCGTTCGGCCACCTCGTCCGGCACGCCCGGCTGGCACTGGCCGCCCTCCAGGCAGGGGTGGCCGACGGGGCGCTCGGCCACGCGGCCGCCCATCTGCGCGAGCGCGAGCAGTTCGGCCGCCCGCTCGCCACCTTCCAGGCCGTGCAGCACCAGCTCGCCGACTGTTACATCGACATCGAGGCCATGCGGGTCACGCTGTGGCAGGCCGTGGACGCCCTGGCCGAGCCCTTCGACGCCCTCGCGGCGGACCGGGCCGCGCTCGTGGCCCAGTGGTGGGCCGCCGAAGGGGGACTGAACACCGTCCACCGGGTGCAGCACGTGCACGGCGGGATCGGCGTCGACACCGACTACCCGGTGCACCGCCACTTCCTGTGGGGCAAGCAGATCTCCACCACCCTGGGCGGCCCCGGTGCCGGCCTGGACCACTTGGGCGCCCTGGTGACCGGCGGGGCGGTGACCGCATGACCCCGCAGCCGGACACCGCGCTCCCGCCCACCCGTACGTACGACGAGGTGGCCGTCGGGGAGGTGCTTCCCGAGCTGGCCGTCCCCGTCACGCGCACCCTGATCGTCGCCACCGCGCTCGCGAGCCGGGACTTCCAGGACGTGCACCACGACCCCGGGCTCGCCCGGGAACGCGGCTCGAAGGACATCTTCATGAACATCCTGACCAGCAACGGCCTGGTCGACCGGTACGTCACCGGCTGGGCCGGCCCCGCCGCCGTCGTCAAGGCCATCCGCATCCGGCTCGGCGCACCCAACCACCCCGGCGACACCATGGTGCTCACCGGCACCGTCACCGGGAAGTCCGACGCCGACCGCCGCGTCGAGATCGCCGTCCGGGGCACCAACAGCCTGGGCGCCCACGTCACCGGCAGTGTGTCGGTACAGCTGCCGGAGGCGGGCCGATGAGCAGGACTCCGCTGTCGGGGACCGCCGCCGTGGCCGGGATCGGCGCCACCGAATTCTCCAAGAACTCCGGCCGCAGCGAACTCCGGCTCGCCTGCGAGGCGGTGCTCGCCGCCCTGGCCGACGCGGGGCTGACCCCCGCCGACGTCGACGGGCTCGTCACCTTCACCGCCGAGACCAACTCCGAGGTCCACCTGGCCCGGAACACCGGGATGGGCGAGCTGACGTTCTTCTCCCGCATCGGCTACGGCGGCGGCGCCGCCTGCGCGACCGTGCAGCAGGCGGCCATGGCCGTCGCCACCGGGGCCGCCGAAGTGGTGGTCTGCTACCGGGCGTTCAACGAACGCTCCGGCGAGCGCTACGGGCTCGGGCAGGCCGACCGGCCCATGGACACCACGGCGGACCGGGCCGCCTACGCCTGGATGACACCGTTCGGGCTGAGCACCCCGGCCCAGTGGGTGGCCATGTTCGCCCGCCGCTACCTCCACGAGTACGGGGCCACCACCGACGACTTCGGCCGGGTCGCCGTGGTCGACCGCAAGCACGCCGCGAACAACCCGGCCGCCTGGTTCCACGGCCGCCCCATCACCCTCCAGGACCACCGCGACTCCCGCTGGATCGCCGAGCCGCTGCGGCTGCTCGACTGCTGCCAGGAGACCGACGGCGGCCAGGCCCTCGTCATCGTCTCCGCCGAACGCGCCCGTGACCTGCCCCACCCGCCGGCCGTGATCCGCTCGGCCGCCCAGGGACTCGGCGCCGACCAGCACATGATGACCAGCTACTACCGGCCCACCATCACCGGCATCCCCGAAATGGGGCTCGTAGCACGGCAGTTGTACGGGCAGAGCGGCCTTGCCCCCGGCGACATCGACGCGGCCGTGCTCTACGACCACTTCACCCCGCTGGTCCTTCCCCAACTGGAGGAACTGGGCTTCTGCGGGCGCGGCGAGGCGAAGGACTTCATCGCGGACGGCCATCTCGAACTCGGCGGCTCGCTGCCCTTCAACACCCACGGCGGACAGCTCGGCGAGGCGTATCTGCACGGCATGAACGGCGTCGCGGAGGGCGTCCGGCTGATCCGGGGCGCCTCGGTCAACCAGCCCGACCGGGCCGACCACGTCCTGGTCACCGCCGGCACCGCAGTGCCCACCAGCGGGCTGATCCTGGGGGCCGACCGATGACCGCGTCCCCGTGGCAGGGCCGCGCACTCGGCACCCGTACCGTCTCCTGGACCTCGCGGGACGCGATCCTGTACGCCCTCGCCGTCGGGGCCCCCGCCGACCGCCTCGACCTCGTGTACGAGGAACGCCTGCGGGTGCTGCCCACCTTCGCCCTGACCCTGGCCCAGTGGGCGCCCGACGCGCTCGGCGCACTCGGAGCCTTCGACGTCACCTCCGCCGTCCACGGCAGCCAACACCTCCTCGTGCACCGCCCGTTGGAGCCGGACGGGGAGCTGACCACCACGGCCAGGGTCTCCCGGGTCTGGGACAAGGGCGCGGCCGCCGTCTTCGACGTGGAGGTGGACTGCCCGTACTTCACCGCCACCTGGTCGCTCTTCGCCCCCGGCGCGGGAGGCTTCGGCGGAGAACGCGGACCGGGGGCCCCGCGCCGGCCCGAGGAGCCCGCCGGGCTCACCGCGACCGTCGCCACCCACTCCCGGCAGGCGGCGCTCTACCGGCTGCTCGGCGACCGGCACGCGATGCACATCGACCCCGGTGCGGCGCGGGCCGCCGGAATGCCCCGGCCGTTCCTGCACGGGCTCTGCACGCTCGCCGCGAGCCTGCTGCCGCTGGCCGACCGCCTCGGCGCCCACCCCGCCGACCTGCTGGAGCTGGACGCCCGGTTCGCCGCGCCCGTCTTCCCCGGCGACCGGCTCGACGTGCGGGCCCGGCACGGCACCGCGGGCGCGGCGGCGCTCTTCGAGGCGTCCGCCGGCGACCGCGCGGTCCTGACCGGCGGGCGGGCCCGCTTCGCCCCCGGCGCAACCGCCCCCGAGGAGACCCCCGATGCTTGAGACCGCCCAGCGCGCCGAGGCCGCCGACCTGCTGTGGACCGCCCAGTGCGACCGGACCCCCGTCGAGCCGCTGACCGCGGCCTATCCGGACATCGACGCGTCCGACGCCTACGAGATCCAGCTCATCAACATCCGCAGACAGCTCGCTCAGGGGCGTACCGTCCACGGACACAAGGTCGGCCTGTCCTCGGAGGTCATGCAGCGGATGATGGGCGTGGACGAGCCCGACTACGGCCATCTGCTCTCCGACATGGTGCTCAGCGAGGACACCGCCGTGGACACCGGCCGCTACTGCTTCCCCCGGATCGAGGTCGAGATCGGGTACGTGCTCGGCCGGAGCCTCCCCGGCGAGGGCTGCACCACCGCCGACGTCCTGGCGGCCACCGAGTACATCGTCCCCTCCGTCGAACTCATCGACAGCCGGATCAAGGACTGGCGGATCGCGCTGGCCGACACCATCGCCGACAACGCCTCCTCCGCCGGGGTCCTCCTCGGCGCCGCCCGCGTCCGCCCGGCCGACCTGGATCCCGCCGACATCGCCGCCGTGCTGTACCGGGACGGCGAGGAGATCGCCCGGGGCAACACCAGCGCCGTGCTCGGGGACCCCACCGAGGCCGTCGCCTGGCTGGCCCGCAAGGTGGCCTCCTTCGGTGTGACGCTGGAAGCCGGCCACGTCATCCTGCCCGGCTCGTGCACCGCGGCGGTCGACGTGCGCCCGGGCGACACGTTCCGCGCCGACTTCGAAGGACTCGGCTCCGTGTCCCTCGCCTTCGCCCACTCAACGGGACAGGACGGGAACCGAAACTGAAATCAATACTAGTTTCATGAGCCGAAGGCACACCCCGACCGCAACCCCGGGGTGTGCCGCTCCATCCAGCGGCTCGACGGAACACCGGAAAGAGGCAGCATGAGCGCGACGAACACCCCCTCGGCGAACACCCTGGAGGGGCGTACCGCCGTCGTCACCGGCGCCGGAGCGGGGCTCGGCCGCGCCGAGGCACTGGCCCTGGCGGGGCTCGGGGCCAATGTGGTGGTCAACGACGTCGGCCCGTCCGCCGACGACGTGGTCGCCGAGATCAAGGAGCTGGGCAGCGGCGCGGTCGCCGTGACGGGCGACGTGGGGGACTGGTCGATGGGCGACCGCCTGGTGCAGGCCGCCGTGGAGACCTTCGGCGGCCTGGACGTCGTCGTCAACAACGCGGGCGTGCTGCGCGACAAGATGCTGTTCAACCTCACCGAGTCCGACTGGGACGACGTGATCCGCATCCACCTCAAGGGGCACGCCGGACTCTCCCGCGCCGCCGCCGTGCACTGGCGCACGGCGAGCAAGGCATCGGGCGCCCCGGTCTACGGCCGGGTCGTCAACACCTCGTCCGAGGCGTTCCTGTTCGGCGCCCCCGGCCAGCCCAACTACTCCGCCGCCAAGGCCGGGATCACCGCGCTGACCCTGGCCACCGCGCAGGGCCTGGCCCGCTACGGGGTGCGCGCCAACGCGATCTGCCCCCGGGCCCGCACCGCCATGACCGCCGATGCCTTCGGCGAGGGCGCCACCACGCCCGGCGGCCTGGACATCATGGCCCCCGAGCGCGTCGCCACCCTCGTCACGCACCTGGCCTCACCGGCCGCCGACGGGATCAACGGGCAGGTCTTCGTCGTCTACGGCGACATGGTCGCCCTGCTCGCCCCGCCCACCGTGGAGAAGAAGTTCACCGCCGCCGACGGCACCTTCACCCCGGCGGAACTCGACGGCCTGCTGACGCCCTACTTCGAGGGCCGCGACCCGTACCGGAGCTACGCCGCCTACAGCGTCGCCGGACTCGACACGACGGGCACGCAGCAGCCCCGCTGAACCGGCGTACCCACGCAACCGGCGTACCGGCCCGGCCGGCGCACCCGCGCCCGCCGGGTCAGTCCGTGTCCGGGTCCGGTGCGAGCAGCAGGTGGCAGGCCATCCGCAGGTCCGCTTCGGCCGCCTGCGGGGTGAGCCGTTCGTTGAGACGGGACTGCAGGACCCCGTACCAGAGCAGGACCAGCAGCCGCAGCCGGGCGATGTGGTGTTCCGTGGGCTGCTCGACCTCCCAGGCCCGCAGCAGCAGGTCGAGGAAGCCCGAGTCGATCCGGGCCAGGTCCGGCACGGTCGAGGCGCGGGCGGCGTTCGACGACTGGATCATCGCGGTGGCCAGCGCCGGCCTGCGCAGCAGGTTGCGGGTGGCGCTGCCCAGTGTCTCGAAGACGGCGTCCTCGGGCGACATGCCCGCCGGGCGCTCGGGCACCCGCGCCGCGAACCCCTCGATCCGGTCGGCCATCAGCGCGGTGAACAGGTGCGTCTTCGACGGGAAGTACCGGTACAGGGTGCCGATCGCGACGCCCGCGCCCTTCGCCACCTCGTGCATCTGCACCCGTTCGAGGCCGGTCTCGGCGGCGAGGTCCGCCGCCACCTTCAGGATGCTCTGCCGGCGTGCGCGCTGACGGGGCGAGCTGGGCTCCGCCCCTGCCCTGGCCTCGGCGATTCTGGGCACGCGCCCCTCCTCCCGGCGTTCGGTTCATGTCAACGGCCTCCGACAATACGCGCCCCCGCCGCCCGCGTCAGGTGCCGTCCGCCCGCCGTACCGGTCAGCGGGACCGGCCCCGCCACAGCCGCCCCGGAAAGGGTCTGCTGGCCCCGCACGACCACCGAGCGGCAGAAGGGGCACACCTCATGCGGGACGGCCAGGACTGGGACGCCACCCACGACGTGATCGTCGTCGGGTCCGGCGCGGGAGCGATGACGGGGGCCCTGACGGCGGCCGGGGGCGGCCTCGACACCGTCGTACTGGAGCGGACCGCGCTGCTCGGCGGCACCTCCGCCTACTCCGGGGCGGCCTGCTGGCTGCCCGGCACCCAGGTGCAGGAGCGTGCCGGCCTCGGCGACGCGTCGGAAGACGCCCGGGACTATCTGCGGGCCCTGCTCGGCGACGGCGAGGCGGCACGCCGGGACGCCTTCCTGCGGCACGCGCCCCGCCTGGTCGCCCGGCTGGAGGACGACCCGGCCCTCGCGTTCGAGTGGCAGGCGTTCCCCGACTACGTCGCCGCCCCCGGCCGCATGGACGCCGGCCGCTCCTTCGTCCCGCTCGACCTGGACCCGGCCGAGCTGGGCGGCCTCGCCGGCCTGGTGCGCCCGGCCGTCGACCGGGACCGGGCCGGCCAGGGCCACCCCGCAGCCCCGCTCACCCAGGGCCGCGCCCTGATCGGCCGCCTCCTGCTGGCCCTCACCCGCACCGGCAACGCCCACATCCGCAACCAGCACCACGTCACCGGGCTCATCACCGAGGACGGCCGCATCACCGGTGTCGAGGCCCGCACCCCGCACGGCACCGTCCGGATACGGGCCAGGCGCGGGGTCCTGCTGGCCGCGGGCGGCTTCGAGGGCGACGGCACCCTGCGCACGGAGCACGGGGTGCCCGGCCGGGCGGCGTGGAGCATGGCGCCCCGGGGGACCAACACCGGGGAACTGCTGCGCGCCGCGGTCGGGGCGGGCGCCGCCACCGCACTCCTGGACGAGGCGTGGTGGTGCCCGGGGACCGAACTGCCGGACGGTTCGGCCGCCTTCACCCTGGGCCTGCGCGGCGGGCTGATGGTGGACGGCTCGGGGCGGCGGTTCGCCAACGAGTCCCTGCCGTACGACCGCATGGGCCGGGCCATCGCCGCCGCCCAGGGAGCGGACGCGGCCGTCCACCTGGTCTTCGACTCCCGGGAGGGCGGCGCCCTGCCCGCCATCACCGTGCCGCCCACCGCGCCGGCCGAGCACCTGGCGGCCGGCACCTGGGTGCGGGCGGAGTCGCTGACCGAACTCGCCGGGCTCATCGGGGTGCCGGCCGCCGCCCTCACCGGGACCGTCGCCCGCTTCAACGGGTTCGCCGCCTCCGGCACCGACGAGGACCACCACCGCGGCGAGGACCCGTACGACCTGTTCTTCGCGAGCCCCGCCGACGCGCCCGGGCCGAACCCCTGCCTGGTCCCGCTCGACCGCCCGCCCTACTACGCGGCCCGGCTGGTCCTCGCCGACCTCGGCACCAAGGGCGGTCTGCGCACGGACGCCGACGCGCGCGTCCTGGACACGGCGGGCCGCCCGCTGCCCGGCCTGTACGCCGCCGGGAACACCAGCGCCTCGTTCACCGGCCGCGTCTACCCGGGCCCCGGCGTCCCCATCGGCACCGCCATGGTCTTCGCCTCGCTGGCCGTCCACCACATGGCCGGGCGGCCCGCCTGACCCCCGGCCGCGGGCATCCCGGCCAGTGGGATGCCCGGGGCACCGCCCCGCAGACGGGCTCTACGGTCGCGGCACCGGGCCCGGCCGGCACGAGAGAGGTACGCGATGACCGACAAGAACCTGTACGGACCGTGGGCGGTCGTCGCCGGAGGGTCCGAGGGCGTGGGCGCCTCGTTCGCCCACCGGCTCGCGGACGCCGGGATCAACCTGGTCCTGATCGCCCGCAAGCCCGGGCCCCTGGAGGAGACCGCAGACCGGGCCCGCGCCCGGGGCGTCGAGGTCCGCACCCTCGCGCTCGACCTGCTCGGCCCCGGGGCCCCGGACAAGGTCCGGGCTGCCACGGACGGCCTGGAGGTCGGCCTGCTGGTCTTCAACGCCGGGGCCAACAGCTACGGCCACGAGTTCGTCACCGGCGACCTGGACCGGGTGCAGGGCGTCCTGGACCTCAACATCACCGCGCAGCTGGCCCTGACCCACCACTTCGGGGCCCTGATGAAGGAGCGCGGCCGGGGCGGCATCCTGCTCGTCGGCTCGCTCTCCGGCTACCTCGGCCAGGCGCAGATCAGCGTCTACTCGGCGGCCAAGGCATTCAGCCGGGTCTTCGCGGAGGGCCTGTGGCTGGAGCTGCGGCCGCACGGAGTGCACGTCCTGGAGCTGGTGCTCGGCGTGACCCGCACCCCGGCCATGGAGCGCGCCGGACTGCGCATGGACCTGCCGGGCCTGCGGGTCGCCGAGCCCGACGACGTCGCCCGGGAGGGGCTGGAACACCTCGCCGACGGCCCCGTCCACATCGCGGGCGGCAACGGCCCGGCGGCCGAGAAGCGCAGCGGCTTCCCGCGCGCCGAGCTGGCCCTCGCGGCCCACGAGGCGTCCCGGCGGCTCCTGCCGCCGTCCTCCTGACACCACCGGCCCGCCGCCCCCCCCCCGCCGCCCCCTCCCGGAGAGCAGATGAGCGAGACCGAGCACCCCCTCACGATCCCCGGCGCCCTGGCCCTCGCAGCCGCCCGCCACCCCGGCCGGGACGCGGTCGTGGACGGCTCCACCCGGCTGACCTGGGCGCAGCTGCGCGACCGGGTGCACGCGGCCGTGAAGTCGCTGATCGCCCTCGGTGTCCGGCCCGGCGACCGGATCGCCGTCTGGGCGCCCAACAGCCACCACTGGGTGGTCACCGCGCTCGCCGCCACCTCGGCCGGGGCGGTGCTGGTCCCGGTCAACACCCGCTACCGCGGCGAGGAGGCGCGCTGGCTCCTGGACCGCGGCGGGGTGCGGCTGCTGTTCGTCGAGAACGGCTTCCTGGGCAAGGACTACCTCGCCATGCTCGGGGCGGGCCCGGACGCCGTCGATGCGGGCGGGCCCGTGCCCCAACTGCCCGCGCTGGAGCAGGTCGTGGTGTTCGACGACGCCCCGGGAGGGCCCGGCACCCTGCCCTGGGACCGCTTCCTGCGCGAGGGCGCGCACCTGCCCGGTGCCGAGGCCGCCGCCCGGGCCGCCGCCGTACACCCCGACGACCCGTCCGACCTGCTCTTCACCTCGGGCACGACCGGCCGCCCCAAGGGCGCCCTGACCACGCACCGGCAGAACCTCACCACGTACCGGGCCTGGAGCAGCCGTACCGGAGTCACCGGCGAGGACCGCTGCCTGGTCGTCAACCCGCTGTTCCACTGCTTCGGCTACAAGGCCGGCGTGCTCGCGTGCCTGGTACGCGGCGCCACCATGGTCCTCCAGCCGGTGTTCGACGTGGAGCGGGTCCTGCGCGCCGTCGAGGCCGAGCGGATCACCGTGCTCCCGGGCCCGCCCACCATCTACACCGAACTGCTCGACGCCCCCGCCCGGCACCGGTTCGACCTGTCCTCGCTGAGGCTCGCGGTGACCGGCGCCGCCGTCGTGCCGGTCGCCCTCGTGCGGCGGATGCGGGCCGAACTCTTCCCCGACGTGCTCACCGCGTACGGGCTGACCGAGAGCTGCGGCACGGTCACCGTCTGCTCGGCCGACGACGACGCCGAGACCGTCGCGCTCACCGCGGGCCGCCCCATCGACGGCACCGAGGTACGCATCGGCGACGCCGAGGGCGCCCCGCTGCCCGCCGGTCAGGACGGCCGCATCCTGGTACGCGGATTCCACATCATGCTCGGCTACCTGGACGACCCGGCGGCGACCGCGGCGGCCGTCGACGCCGACGGATGGCTCGACACCGGCGACATCGGCCATCTCGACGCACGCGGCAACCTGGTGATCACCGGACGCTCCAAGGACCTCTTCGTGGTCGGCGGCTTCAACGTCTACCCGGCGGAGGTCGAGCAGGTGCTCGCCGGGCACGACGCCGTCGCCGAGGCCGCCGTGGTCGGGGTGCCCGACGCCCGCCTCGGCGAGGTCGGCCGCGCGTTCGTGACGGTCCGGCCCGGCGCCGGTGCCGCCCCGGACGACCTGATCGCCCACTGCCGCGAACGGATCGCCAACTTCAAGGTCCCGCGCGAGGTCGTGGTCCTCGGGAGCCTGCCGCGCAACGCCACGGGCAAGGTGGACAAAGCCGCCTTGCGCACGATCTGACCGCACCCCTCACGGTGCGATGAGCGAGGGAGAGCGACGATGGGCAACGAGGTTCTGGAGTCGGTGCGCGCCCTGCTGCCGGCCATCGAGAAGCGGGCCGTCACCACGGACGAGGAGCGGCGCATCCCGCAGGCCACGGTCCGCGAGCTGACCGACGCCGGGGTGTTCAGGATGCTCCAGCCGGCCCGCTACGGCGGCCTGGAGAGCGACCCGGCCGACTTCTACCAGGTGGTACGGGCGATCTCCGCCGTCTGCTGCTCCACCGGCTGGGTGGCCTCCGTCCTCGGGGTGCACCCCTGGCAGCTGGGCCTGTTCCCCAAGCAGGCGCAGGAGGACGTGTGGGGTGAGGACCGGGACACCCGGATCTCCTCCTCGTACGCGCCTGTGGGCCGGCTCACCCCCGTCGACGGCGGCTACGAACTCACCGGCCGGTGGAGCTTCTCCTCCGGCTGCGAGCACGCGTCCTGGGCGCTGCTCGGCGCCCTCGTCGTCGGCGCGCAGGGCCGGCCCGTCGACTTCCTCACCGTCCTGGTGCCGCGCCGCGACTACCGGATCGAGGACATGTGGGACGTGGTCGGGCTCCGGGGCACCGCCAGCAACGACATCATCGTCGAGTCGGCGTTCGTCCCCGCCCACCGGGTGCTGCGCAACTACGAGCAGGCCCGGCTGAAGGTGCCGGGCCAGCAGGTCAACCCGGGCCCGCTGTACCGGCTGCCGTTCGGCGCGATCTTCACCAGCGCCATCACCGCACCGGTGATCGGCGCGGTGTCCGGCGGCTACGCCTCGTACGTGCAGCGGATGAAGGAGCGCGTCCGCCTCAGCCTGGGCGGCGGCCGGTTCACCGAGGACCCCTTCGCCCAGGTCGCCATCGCCCGCGCCGCGTCCGACATCGACGCGACCGTGCTCCAGATGGACCGCAACCTGCGCGAACTGTCCGAACTCGCCGCGGCGGGCCGGGAGATACCCATGGAGCTGCGCCTGCGCACCCGCCGCGACCAGGTCCGGGGCACCGAGCGCGCCGTCGCGGCGATCGACCTGCTCTTCAAGACCGCCGGCGGCAACGCGCTGCGGCGCGGCAACCCCGTCGAACGCGCCTGGCGCGACGCCCACGCGGGCAGCGTCCACGTCGCCAACGACGTGGAACGCGCGCTCGCCATGTACGGCCGGGGCGCGTTCGGCCTGACCGTCGAGGACAACCTCGTCTGACGCCCGGTCGCACGACACAGCGTCCCGGACCCCCGCGGGGGTCCGGGACGCTGTGCGTACGGGGTCAGCGGGCCGTTCGCGCGGCGAGGTAGCGGGCGGGGAACTCCCCGCCGCCGTGCACCGCCAGGTCCGCGCCGCTGATGTAGCCGGAGAGTCCGCTCGCGAGGAACAGGCAGGCGCGCGCCACGTCCTCGGGGACCGCCATCCGCTCCATCGGGATGACCGCCGCCACCGCCTCTCCGCCGTCCGCGCCGTACACCGAGGCGGCGCTCTCGGTGCGGATCAGGCCCGTGGTGATGTGGTTGACGCGGACCGCCGGCGACCACTCCAGGGCGAGCGCCTTGGTGAGGGCCAGCAGCCCGGCCTTCGCGGCGGAGTACGCGGCGGTGCCGGGCTGCGGGTCGTGGGCGGAGACGCTGCCGATGTTGATGACCGCGCCCCCGCCCTGCTGCGCCCGCATGACCCGGTGGGCCGGCTGCGCCACGTAGAACGGGGCGAGGAGGTTGAGCGCGACGATCTTCTCCACGAAACGCGGCGAGACGGTGGCCGCGTCCGCGTCCGGGGAGCCGCCCGCGTTGTTGACGAGGACATCGAGCCGCCCGAACCGCTCCACGGTGGCGTCCACCAGCGCGGACGCCGCCTCCGGGTCGCGCACGTCGGCCGGTACGAAGACCGCCTCACGGCCCCGGGCCGAAGGGAGGGTCCGCGGGGTGCTCCGGCCGCAGACCACCACGTCCGCCCCGGCCGTCAGGAACGCTTCGGCGACGGCGGCGCCGATGCCCTTGGTGCCGCCGGTGACCAGCACCACGTGTCCCGTGAAGTCCAGCGGGTTGCCGATGTCCATGGCGTCGCGCTCTCCTGACTCGGTCTGCGGGAGCCCGTTCATCGGGCGGCCAGCCCGAGCCCGGCGGCGAGCCGCGCCCGGTGGTGCGCGGGTGCGCCGAACAGCTCGCCCGCTCCGTGCGCCCGCTTGAAGTAGCGGTGCGCGTCGTGCTCCCAGGTGATGCCGATCCCGCCGTGCAGCTGGATCATCTCGCCGGCCACCGCCGAGAACGCCTCGGAGCAGACCGACTGGGCGACGGCGGCCGCCCGGGGCAGTGCGCCCGGGTCCTCGTCGGCGGCGAACGCGGCACCCAGCGCCGCCGAACGTGCCGACTCCACCAGCACATAGGCGTCCGCGAGCCGGTGCTTGACCGCCTGGAACGAACCGATGGGCCGGCCGAACTGCACCCGCTCCCGGGCGTATTCCACGGTCAGCTCCAGACCGCGCTCGGCCGCCCCGACCTGCTCCGCCGCGAGGGCCGCGCACGCCAGGTCCCGTACGTGCTCCAGCTGCCGCCCGCCGTCGCCGTCCCGGCCCAGCAGGCGTCCGGCGGCACCGTCGAACACCCAGCGCGCCAGGGCCCGGGTGGAGTCCATGGCCACGACCGGTTCCCGGCGCACCCCGGAGGCACCCGGGGCCACCTCGAAGAGCGACACCCCGGCGTCCGTGCGGGCCGCGACGACCAGTACGCCGATGTCCGGCCAGTCGAGGACGTACTCCTTCGCCCCGGTCACCAGCCAGCCGCCGCCGGGACGCGGCACGGCACGGGCGCGGATCGCCTCCGCGTCCCACGAGCCCTGCTCCGCCCAGGCCAGGGCGCCCACCGAGGTGCCCTCGGCGAGCCCCGGCAGCAGCCGGCCGCACGCCTCCTCGTCGCCGGACGCCAGCAACGCGCCCGCCGTGAGGACGGCGGAACCCAGACAGGGCAGCGGGCTCAGGACCCGGCCCAGCTCCTCCATCAGCACATGGACATCCCGCGCCCCGCCGCCGGCCCCGCCGTACGCCTCGGGCACGGCGAGCCCGGCGACCCCGATCTGCTCGGCCAACGGCGCCCAGACCGAGCCGCCCTGATGTCGCGTCAGCAGCGACCGCACGGCCGCCCTCAGCTCTTCCTGCTCCTGCGTCAGCCTCATCGGGCTGCTCTCCCCTCGGTGTGCGGTCAGGCGGCCAGTACGCGCGCCCGGCAGGCGGCCGGGGTGCCCCAGGCGTCGCGCAGTGGCCGGGCCTTGCGTATCCACAAGGACAGGTCGAGTTCGTCCGTGTAGCCCACGGCTCCGTGCAGTTGGAGCGCGGTGCGCGCGGCCCCGTACGCGGCCTCGCCGGCGGTGGCCTTGGCGGCGGCGACGTCCCGGCCCGCCTCCTGGCCGCCGGCGGCGAGGGCGAGCGCGGCGCCGTGCACCAGCGGCTCGGCGAACTCCAGCGCCAGCAAGGTGTCCGCCAGGCGGTGCTTGACGCTCTGGAAGGACCCGATCGCCACGCCGAACTGGGTGCGCCCGGTGACGTATTCGACGGTACGCGCCAGCAGTGTCCGGCCGACCCCGAGTGCCTGGGCCGCCGTGGCGAGCGCGGCGACCTCGGCCGCGTACACGGCGGCGGCCGTCACCTCGGGGCCCCTGGCCACGACCGCACCGCCCGAGGGCCGTGCCAGGCGCCGCCCGGGGTCGGCCGAGGGCTGTACGGGCCCCGAACCGCCGGCCACCCGCAGCGTGTCGTCGGCCACGACGAACACCGTGCCGGCCGCGTCCGCGTCCAGCGCGTACGGGCCGAGCGCCGTCACGCACAGGGAGGCCACGCGGGCGCCCGAGGCGAGTGCGGGCAGGTGCGCGGCGGCGAGGTCCTTGTCACCGAGCCGGTCCAGCAGGGCCGCCGCCGCCACCGTCTCGACCAGCGGCCCGGGAACGGCGTGCCGGCCCAGCACCTCGAAGGCGACGGCCAGTTCGACGGGCAGCGGGCCCAGGCCTTCGTGCTCCTCGGGCACCGCGAGCGCGAAGAGCCCGGCATCGGCGAGCCGCGCCCAGACGGCCCGCCCCGGGCCGTGGTCACCGGCCGCCCAGGACCGGACCGCGGCCGGGACGTCGGACGAGGTGAGCAGACCGTCCAGGGAGCGGGCGAACTCCCGCTGCTCCCTGTCGAGGAGGAAACGCATCAGCGGCGTCCCTTCGGAAGGCCGAGCAGCCGCTCGGCGATGATGTCGCGCTGGATCTCGTTGGTGCCCGCGTAGATGGGGCCGGCCAGCGCGAAGGTGTACCCCTCGGACCAGCCGCCGCCGTCCGGAGCCTCGGAGGCGTGGTCGGCGAGTTCGCCGCGGGGGCCGAGCAGGTCGAGGGCTGTCTCGTGCAGGGCGATGTCCAGCTCGGACCAGTAGATCTTGTTGAGGCTGGAGGCGGCCCCGGCGGGACCGCCCTCGCCGTGCAGGACGCGCGAGGCACCCGCGTACGAGAACAGCCGGTAGGCGCGGGCGCCGATCACCGCGTCCGCGACCCGGTCGCGCAGCGCCGTGTCCGCCGGGTCGCCGTGCTCGTGCCACAGGGCGGTGAGCCGGTCCGCGGCGGCGGTGAAGCGGCCGGGGCTGCGCAGGGTGAGCCCGCGCTCGTTGCCGGTGGTGCTCATCGCGACCCGCCAGCCCTGCCCGGGTTCGCCGATGACGTCCTCGTCGGGGACGAACACCTCGTCCAGGAAGAGTTCGGCGAAGGCCGGCTTCCCGTCGAGCCGCCCGATGGGCCGCACGGTGACGCCTTCGGCGTCCAGCGGGAACATCAGATACGTCAGCCCCCGGTGCGGCCGGTCCGCGTCCGGGTCGCTGCGGAACAGGCCGAACGCCCGGTCCGCGAAAGCGGCCCGCGACGACCAGGTCTTCTGCCCGCCGAGCAGCCAGCCGCCCTCGGTCCGTACCGCCGTGGAGCGCAGCGAGGCGAGGTCGGAACCGGACTCCGGCTCCGACCACGCCTGCGCCCAGATGACCTCGCCCCGCGCCATCACCGGCAGGACGCGGGCCCGCTGTTCGGCGGTGCCGTGCTCGAAGAGCGTCGGGGCCAGCAGATTGATGCCGTTCTGGCTGACCCGGCCCGGTGCCCCGGCCGCGTAGTACTCCTCCTCGAAGATCAGCCAGCGCAGCAGGGACGCGCCGCGCCCGCCGAACTCCCCGGGCCAGGAGACCACCGACCAGCGGTCGGCGGCCAGGACGGCTTCCCACTCCCGGTGCGCGGCGAAACCCTCGGCGGTCTCCAGTGAGGGCAGGGGCGTGGCCGGGACATGTGCGGCGAGCCAGTCGCGCACCTCGGTACGGAAGGTCTCGTCGGCCGCGTCGAAGTCGAGGTCCATCAGCCGCCCGCCTTCTTCATCGCCCGGATGTCCATGCCGCCGAGCGCGTCCGGCGCGGTCTCGGCGTTGTGGGCGTGCGCCAGGTGGTGCAGGCCGAACACCGAGTCCATGCCGGTGTGCATCCCCTGGAGGTCCTCGGCCTGGTTGACCGCGCGCTTGGTCAGGGCCAGGCCCATGCGCGGCATCTCCGCGATGCGCAATGCCAACTCGTGGCTGCGGTCGGCCAGTTCCTCGCGGGGTACGACCCGGTTGACCATGCCCACCTCGTAGGCGCGCCGGGCGCTCATCCGGTCGCCGGTGAAAAGGAACTCCTTGGCGATGCGGGGCGGCATCACCCAGGGGTGGGCGAAGTACTCGACGCCGGGGATGCCCATGCGGACCACGGGGTCGGCGAAGAACGCGTCCTCGGAGGCCACGATCAGGTCGCACACCCAGGCCAGCATCAGGCCGCCCGCCACGCACGCGCCCTGCACGGACGCGACGACCGGCTTCGGCAGTTCGCGCCAGCGGCGGCACATGCCGAGATAGACCTCGGACTCGCGGGCGAAGCGGCTCTCCGCGCCCTCCTTGTCCGAGTGGTCCCACCACAGCCCCGCCCGCCGCTCGAACGGCAGATGCGCGTCCCGCTCCGGGGTGCCGATGTCGTGTCCGGCCGAGAAGTGCTTGCCCGCCCCCGCCAGGACGACGGTCTTCACCTCGTTGTCCTCGGCCGCGCGGTAGAACGCCCGGTCCAGGGCGTAGGTCATCGCGGAGTTCTGCGCGTTGCGGTAGTCCGGGCGGTTCATGGTCACCGTCGCGACCGGGCCCCGCTTCTCGTAGCGCACCGGTTCGTCATGGGCAGCGGACATCGTGGCCCCTCCTTCCCTAACAAGTGTTTGGTAGATTAACGTACCCCCATGAGCAGCGTCGAGGAGTTCCGCACCGAGATCCGCGGCTGGCTGGCCGCCCGGCTCACCGGGCCCTTCGCGGGCCTGCGGGGCCGGGGCGGCCCCGGCCGCGAGCACGAGGCATTCGCCGAACGGCTGGCCTGGGAGCGGCACATGGCCGCCGAGGGCTGGACCTGTGTGGGCTGGCCGAAGGAGCACGGCGGCCGGGGCGCGACCATCGAGCAGCAGGTCGCCTTCCACGAGGAGTACGCCCTGGCCGACGCCCCCGCACGGGTCAACCACATCGGCGAGCAGCTCCTCGGGCCGACACTGGTCGCCTTCGGCACACCCGAGCAGCAGGCCAGGTTCCTGCCGCCGATCGTCGCCGCCGATGAGCTGTGGTGCCAGGGCTACAGCGAGCCCGACGCCGGCTCCGACCTCGCGAACGTGCGCACCAGGGCCGAGCGGGACGGCGCGGACTGGGTCGTCACCGGGCAGAAGACCTGGACGTCACTGGCCCACGAGGCGCAGTGGTGCTTCGTGGTCGCCCGCACCGAACCGGGCTCCACCCGCCACCGGGGCCTGTCCTACCTCCTGGTCCCGCTGGACCAGCCCGGCGTCGAGATCCGGCCCATCACCCAGCTGACCGGCACCAGCGAGTTCAACGAGGTCTTCTTCGACGGCGCCCGCACCCGCGCCGAGCACATCGTCGGCGCCCCCGGCGACGGCTGGCGCGTGGCCATGGCCACCCTCGGCTTCGAACGCGGTGTCTCCACCCTCGGCCAGCAGGTCGGCTTCCGGCGCGAACTGGAAACCCTCATCGCCCTGGCCCGCAGCAACGGCGCCGCCGACGACCCGCTGATCCGCGACCGCCTCGCCCACGCCTGGACCGGCCTGGAGACCATCCGCTGCAACGCCCTGCGCATGCTCGACGGCGTCGCGGCCGGCGCCCCGGGACCCGACGCGTCCATCGGGAAGATCTACTGGGCCACCTGGCACCGCGAACTCGGCGAACTGGCCATGAGCGTCCTGGGCGCCGGCGGGATGACCGCGCCCGAGGAGCCCTACGAACTCGACGACTGGCAGCGGCTGTTCCTCTTCTCCCGCGCCGACACCATCTACGCCGGATCCAACGAGATCCAGCGCAACATCATCGCCGAGCGCGTCCTCGGCCTCCCCAAGGAGCTGCGCCCATGACCCACCGGCCGGCCTACGTACCTGGCCACCACCTCCTGGACGGACGCACCGCGGTGATCACCGCCGCCGCCGGTGCCGGAATCGGCGGCGCGACCGCCCGTAAATTCCTTGAGGAGGGAGCCCGGATCGTCATCGGCGACGCCCACGAGCGCCGCCTGCGCGAGAGCGCAGACGCGCTCGCCGAGGAGTTCGGCGCGGACCGGGTCGCCGCACTGCCCTGCGACGTCACCGACCAGGACCAGGTCGACGCCCTGTTCGCGCTCGCCGCCGAACGCCACGGCCGGCTCGACATCGTCGTCAACAACGCCGGACTCGGCGGTACCGCCGACCTCGTGGACATGACCGACGAGCAGTGGGCCAAGGTCCTCGACGTCACCCTCAACGGCACCTTCCGCTGCACCCGCACCGCCCTGCGCCACTTCAAGGACAGCGCCGCCGGCGGCATCGTCGTCAACAACGCCTCCGTCATCGGCTGGCGCGCCCAGCGCGGCCAGGCCCACTACGCCGCCGCGAAGGCCGGCGTCATGGCCCTCACCCGCTGCGCCGCCCTGGAAGCCGCCGACTTCGGCGTACGCGTCAACGCCGTCGCCCCGAGCCTCGCCATGCACCCGCACCTGGTGAAGGTCACCACGCCCGAACTCCTCGCCGAACTCACCGAGCGCGAAGCCTTCGGCCGGTACGCCGAACCCTGGGAGATCGCCAACGTCATCGTCTTCCTGGCCAGCGGCTACTCCTCGTACCTGACGGGCGAGACCGTCTCGGTGAGCAGCCAGAGGGCGTGAGCGCCATCGCCCCGAACCCCAACGCCGAACGACGCGCCGAACTCCTCGCCACCGCTGCCCGGGTCTTCGCCGAGCAGGGCTACAACGCCACCACCGTCCGCCGCATCGCGGACGCCGCCGGAATGCTCGCGGGCAGCCTCTACTACCACTTCGACTCCAAGGAGGCGATGCTCGACGAGATCCTCACCGCCTTCCTGGACGAGCTGTGGGCGTGCTACGACACCGTGCTCGCCGCCGGACTCGGCCCCCGGGACACCCTCGGGGCGCTCGTCACCCAGTCCTTCCGGCAGATCGACCGGCACGGCCCCGCGGTCGCCATCTACCAGAAGGAGTCCAAGCACCTCTCCGCCCAGCCGCGCTTCGCCCATCTCGCGGGCTCACAGCCCAAGTTCGAGAACGCCTGGCTGCGCACGCTGGAACGCGGCGTCGCCGAACAGGCATTCCGGGCCGACCTGGACGTCCGCCTCGTCTACCGGTTCGTCCGCGACACCGTCTGGGTCGCCGCCTCCTGGTACCGGCCCGGCGGCGCCCACAGCGCGGAGGCGATCGCCCGCCAGTACCTGTCCATGGTCCTCGCCGGCATCACCGCGCGCGGCTGACCCACCCATCACGTTCGCAACGAAGGAGCAGTCATGGCCGAGGCATACATCATCGAAGCGGTCCGCACCCCGGTCGGCCGGCGCAAGGGCGGGCTGTCCGCCGTCCACCCCGCCGACCTCGGGGCCCATGTCATCAAGGCGCTGGTCGAACGCGGCGGCATCGACCCGGCCGCCGTGGACGACGTCGTCTTCGGCTGCCTGGACACCGTGGGCCCCCAGGCCGGGGACATCGCCCGCACCGCCTGGCTCGCCGCCGGCCTGCCCGAGGAGGTGCCCGGGACCACCGTCGACCGGCAGTGCGGCTCCTCCCAGCAGGCCGTCCACTTCGCCGCCCAGGGCGTCATGTCCGGCACCCAGGACCTGGTCGTCGCGGGCGGCACCCAGAACATGTCGATGATCCCGATCGCCTTCGCCAGCCGCCAGGCCGCCGAACCCCTCGGCCTCACCGACGGCCCCTACCTCGGCTCCCGGGGGTGGCGGGCCCGCTACGGCGACGCGCCCGTCAACCAGTTCCACGGCGCCGAACTCATCGCCGAGAAGTGGGGCATCTCCCGCGAGGACATGGAGCACTTCGCGCTCCGCTCGCACCAGCGCGCCCTGCGCGCCATCGACGAGGGCCGCTTCACCCGCGAGACCGTCGCGTACGGGGACGTCACCGTGGACGAGGGGCCGCGCCGGGACACCTCGCTGGAGAAGATGGCGGGGCTCAAGCCGGTGGTGGAGGGCGGACGGCTGACCGCAGGCGTCTCCTCGCAGGTCTCGGACGGGGCGTCCGCGCTGCTCATCGCCTCCGAGCGGGCCGTCGCCGAGCACGGCCTCACGCCCAGGGCCCGCATCCACCACCTCTCGGTGCGCGGCGAGGACCCGATCCGGATGCTGTCCGCGCCCATCCCGGCGACCGCGTACGCGCTGAAGAAGGCCGGCATGTCCATCGGCGACATGGACCTGGTGGAGATCAACGAGGCGTTCGCCCCGGTCGTCCTGGCCTGGCTGAAGGAGACCGGCGCCGACCCGGACAAGGTCAACGTCAACGGCGGCGCCATCGCGCTCGGCCACCCCCTCGGCGCCACCGGCACCAAGCTGATGACGACCCTCCTGCACGAACTGGAGCGCACCGGCGGCCGCTACGGCCTCCAGACCATGTGCGAGGGCGGCGGCCAGGCCAACGTGACGATCATCGAACGCCTCTGAGGGGCGGCGCGGACCGGGGGCGCGCCATGTGAGCGGCGCGCCCCCGGTCCCGTACGCCCGGTTCAGCCGGCCGCCGGCAGGCCCTTCAGGGCCGCCCGCGCCTCGTCCATGATCCGCTCGACCAGTTCCGCGCAGGACGGCAGGTCCTCGATGAGCCCGGCGACCTGGCCCGAGGCCATCACGCCGATGTCCGTGCGGCCCTCGACCAACGAGGCTTTGAGCAGCATCGGGGTGTTGGCGGCCAGCAGCACCTGGCTCCAGGACAGGTCCTTGCCGTGCTTCATCGCGAGCCCGTCGCGCACGAGCTGCGGCCAGCTCGCACCGGACTCGCGGCGGAACGCCGAGGCGTGCCGCAGGGCCCGCAGCAGCGAGGCGGCGCGGCCGGAACGCTCCAGCGAGTCGACCATGGCGGTCCGCAGCATGCGGTGCGGCAGGCCGTCCACCCGGTCGGTGACCGTGACGTCCTTGACGGTGGCGGCCAGGTACTTCTCCTTCACCGGGCCGGGGACGGTGCTGTCGGAGGTGAGCAGGAAGCGCGTGCCCATCCCGATCCCGGCCGCCCCGTAGGCGAGCGCGGCGACCAGGCCGCGCCCGTCGTGGAAGCCGCCCGCCGCGATCACCGGGATGCCCACGGCGTCCACGACCTGGGGGAGCAGCACCGTGGTGGCCACCTCGCCCGTGTGGCCGCCGCCCTCGCCGCCCTGGACCATCACCGCGTCCGCGCCCCAGGCGGCGACCTTCTCCGCGTGCCGGCGGGCGCCGACGGAGGGGATGACGACGACACCGGCGTCCTTGAGGCGGGCGATCAGGTCCTTGGAGGGGGCGAGCGCGAAGGACGCGACCCGCACCCCCTCCTCGATCATGATGCCGACCCGCTCGCCCGCGTCGCCCGCGTCCGCCCGCAGATTGACGCCGAACGGCGCGTCCGTACGGGACTTGACCTCGCGGATCGCCGCACGCAGCTGTTCGACGCCCATCGTCGCGGAGGCCAGGATGCCGAGCGCCCCCGCCCGGGCGGAGGCGGAGACCAGCCGGGGCCCGGCCACCCAGCCCATGCCCGTCTGCACGATCGGGTACCGCACCCCGGTCAGCTCGGTGAGCGCGGTCGGCATCGGTGCGGGCCCGGTCATGCCGGGACCTCCCGCGCGCGCAGTCCCTTCGGGTCGATGACCTCGCGGATCAGCCGCAGTTCGGCCTCGGTGGGCTCCCGGGTGAGCGGCACGTCGTCGGGGACGGACAGGGCGAAGCCGGTGGCCTCGGTGACCTGTTCGAGGGCGACCCCGGGGTGCAGGGAGCGGATGCGCATGGTGCGGTCGGGGGTCTCGAAGTCGAAGACGCCCAGGTCGGTGATGACGCCCGGGATGCGGTGGTAGCGGGTCGCGGACGGGCCGGCCGCCGCGGCCCGGTCGTAGCCGACGCCGCTCACCATGTCGACGTGTTCCACGAACACCCGCTTCGAGTGCTTGGGCACCCAGTAACTCGTCGGGTTGTTCAAGGTGTTGACGGGCGCCCCGCGCACCCCGAGCAGCTGGCGGGCGGGCCTGGCCCAGTCGCCGATGCAGGAGATGTTCTGGTTGCCGTGCCGGTCGAGCTGGCTGGCGCCCATCATCACGTGCCGGCGGCCGGTCGCGGTGAGCGTCAGGTGCTGGCGGAACGGCAGCCAGCCCTCCACGCTCCCCGGCCGCACACCGACCGCGGGGGTGTCGCCCATCAGCAGGGCCTCCCCGTCGGTCAGCAGCAGGGCGGGGGAGAAGGTCAGCTTCGCCAGGCGGGCGCCGATCGCCGGGACGGTGCCCATCGGGCTGGCGAGGACCTCCCCGGCGTCCCGCCACGCCTCGGCGCACGCCACCACGCAGTACTCGGCGCGGCCGGCCGGCGCGGCGGCGGTGGTCTCGGTGCGGCTCATGCTGCCTCCTCCTGGTGGAACGCGGTGACGGCGGCCTGGTAGGCGGCTTCGTCCCCGGACAGGAACCGGGCGACGAACGCGGGCCACGCCTCCGGATCCCGGGCGGCCCGCACATAGGCGCGCTGGAAGGACTCGTCGCGGTCGTGGTCGGGCACGCAGGAGGTGAAGTGCGCCCCGTTCGGCGTCTCGACCACTCCGTCCACGAACAGCCGCTTCACCAGCAGGGTCTGCGGCCCGTGCTCCTTCAGCAGGTCCGCCGTCTCCACGATCCGCTCGCAGGAGACGTACGCCCGGTCGGCGGCCTCGCAGAACAGGTCGTCGAAGTACGGGTCGGGGCCCAGGTACTGGCCGTTGCCCTGCGCGTCGCAGCGGTTGAGGTGGACCAGCGCCGCGTCCAGCCGCAGTGCCGGCGCCGCGACCAGCTTCTCCCCGTCCTCGTACGGCGAGGTGACCGTGCGCAGGGCCGGGTTGACCGTCATCAGGTCCGAGCCGAGACCGGCGCGCACCGGCATGAACGGCAGCCGCTGGGCGCCCGCCGTCAGGCCCCACATCATCATCGCCTCGTCCAGCTCGACCATCTCGAACGCGCCGCGCTGCCGGGCCGCCGTGAAGTGGGGCTCCAGCGGTATCGAGTCGAGCGTGCCGAACGCCGCGACCAGCTTGCGGATCTTCCCGGCGGCCGCGAGCAGCCCGACGTCCGGCCCGCCGTACGACACCACGGTCAGATCGGTGACGTCCGACCGCAGCAGCGCCCGGACCAGGGCCATCGGCTTGCGGCGCGAGCCCCAGCCGCCGATCCCGACCGTCATGCCGCTCTCCAGCCGGCCGACGACGTCGTCGGCCGTCATCGTCTTGTCCTGTGTCACGCCTGCTGCTCCTTGTCCGTGCCGAAGGCGTCGCGCACCCGGTCGGCCACACCGCTGAGATTGGCCTCGAAGGTGAAGCCCTGCTCGAAGCGGTAGCTGCGGCGTACGTCGACGGGGTCGATGCCGTTGATGGCGGCCTTGGCCAGCCGGATCAGGTAGCCGTCCTTGGCGGCGATCTCCCGGGCCAGGGCGAGGGCGGCCGCGGCCAGCCGGTCGGGCGGGACGACGCTCCACACCGAGCCGTGCCGGTGCAGCTCGTGGGCCGTCACCGTGCGGGAGGTGTAGTACAGCGCCCGCATGAGGTGCTGCGGGACCAGCCGGGCCAGGTGCGTGGCCGCGCCGAGCGCGCCCCGGTCCAGCTCGGGCAGGCCGAAGGCCGCGTCCTCACTGGCCACGATCGCGTCGGCGTTGCCCACCAGGCCGATGCCGCCGCCCAGGCAGAAGCCGTGCACGGCGGCGACCACCGGGACCTCGCAGTCGTAGACCGCCGCGAACGCCTCGTAGCAGCCGCGGTTGGCGCCGATCAGCGTCTCGGGTCCGGTCGCGCGCTGCATCTCCTTGATGTCCACGCCCGCGTTGAAGCCGCGGCCTTCGGCGGTGAGGACCACACACCGCACGTCCGGGTCGGCCCCGGCGGCCCGGACCGCCGCTGCGAGGTCGTACCAGCCCTGCACGGGCAGGGCGTTGACCGGGGGGAAGTCCACGGTGACGAGGGCGATGCCCTCTTCCGGGACGGAGGTGGAGACACCCATGAGCAGATCAGCTACCTTTCCACCTAACGTTTGTTTGGTTCAAGGTAGCAGTGATGCGGACGCGGCGGGAGAGCGTCATACCACTCAGTGGTGACGGACACCGCTCCGTGGTGACGACCCCCCCGCCCCCGCTGACCCGCCGATGGAAAGGACACCCGTCATGACCTCATCGACCGCTCTGTGCACCGGACGCGTCGCCGTCGTCACCGGCGCCGGCCGGGGCCTCGGCCGCGCCCACGCCCTGGCCCTCGCCGCCGAGGGCGCGAAGGTCGTCGTCAACGACCTGGGCGTGGGCATCGACGGCTCCGGTACGGCCACCGGCCCCGCCCAGGAGGTCGTCGCCCTGATCCGCGCGGCCGGCGGCGAGGCCGTCGCGCACAACGGCGACATCGCGACCGCCGAGGGCGCGGCCTCCCTCGTCGCCACCGCGCTCGACACCTTCGGCCGGCTCGACACGCTCGTCAACAACGCGGGATTCCTCCGCGACCGGATGCTGGTCAACCTGGACGAGGACGACTGGGACGCGGTCATGCGCGTCCACCTCAAGGGCCACTTCCTGCCGCTCAAGCACGCGGCGGCACACTGGCGCGCCGAGGCGAAGGCCGGCCGCACCCCCTGCGCCCGTGTGATCAACACCAGTTCCGGTGCGGGGCTGCTGGGCAGCGTCGGCCAGGGCAACTACGCCGCCGCCAAGGCCGGGATCGTCGGCCTGACCCTGGTGGCCGCCGCCGAGACGGGCCGGTACGGGGTCCAGGTCAACGCCATCGCCCCCGCCGCCCGGACCCGGATGACCGAGGACACCTTCGCGGACACCATGGCAGCGCCCGCCGAGGGGGAGTTCGACGCGATGGCCCCGGAGAACGTCTCCCCGCTCGTCGTCTGGCTCGGCTCCCCGGCGTGCGAGGGGGTCAGCGGCCGGGTCTTCGAGGCCGAGGGCGGCCGGATCACGGTGATGGAGGGCTGGCGGCCCGGCCCCACCGCCGACAAGGGCGCGCGGTGGAGCCCCGCCGAGGCCGGCGACGCGGCGCTGAAGCTGCTCGCCGAGGCCGAGGCGCCGCAGCCGGTGTACGGGGCCCGCTGACGGCGTACGCGCAGGGGGCCGGGTGACGGGGTGCCACCCGAGCCCCCGCTTGGGCGAGTCAGCCGCTCGCCGGTTCCCCGCGCACGCCCCGGGCCAGCAGCGCGGGGGACTCCGGCCGGCCGTCCAGGATGCGGTTGGTGCGGGTGACCACCTGCCAGCCCGCACCCCCCGGCGCACGCCTCAGCCGCCAGTGGTTGGCGGTCGCCCGGCGCACGACGTACCGGCCCGCCTCGTGCACCACCATCAGCGAATGGCACACCGCCACCGCCTCGTCGCCCTCGACCGTGATGTGCGGGGGGCCCACGACATGCGCGCACCCCTGCCGTATCCAGCCCCGGTGCGCTGGGGACCGCACCATCTCGCCGATCCGCTCCCGGCCCGCGAGGTAGAGCTCGTCGATGTCGTACACCCCGTCCGGGGCCCAGAGCGCGGCCACCGCGTCCGCCTCACCGCTGTCCACCAGCGGCCCGTACGCGGCCATCGCGCGGGCGACGGCGCGCTCGTCCTCCAGCAGCCGCAGCCGCGCCTCCAGGGCGGCGATCCGGTCCTCGCTCATGCCCGCGCCCGCGCCCCGGCCGTGAGGCCCGCGACCGCGGCGAGCGCCTCCAGCTGCTCGACGTAATGGGCCGCCGACCGGGCGCTCAACGACACGCTGACCAGCGTGGCGCCGGCATCCGACACCTTCCGCAACGCCTCCGCCGCCCCTTGCGCGTCGCCGGACGGGTCCAGCGGGCGGCCCGCGCCCAGCACCACCTCGAAGCCGTCCGGCAGCGCGGCCGCGCCCACCATCTCGCCCAGCCGGTCCAGCGGCAGCCCGAACGGCACCCAGCCGTCGCCGTGCGCGAGCGCCCGGCGCAGCGAACGCGGCGTACGCCCCCCGATCCACAGCGGCACCCGGTCCTGCACCGCGTGCGGCTCCACCACCAGGCCCTCGTAGTCGAAGTGCTCGCCGTGGTAGGCGGGTTCACGCCGGGACAGTGAGGCCCGAAGGGCGGCGAGCGCGTCGTCCGCGATGGCGCCCCGGCCCTCGAAGTCCGCGCCGAGCAGCCGGAACTCCTCCTCCAGACTGCCCACCCCGAGCCCCAGGACGAGCCGCCCGCCCGAGACGCGGTCCAGCGTGCCGTAGCGCTTGGCGATCTCCAGCGGGTGGTGGTAGCCGAGGACCAGGACCTGGGTGGCGAACCTGATGCGGCTGGTCCGGGCGGCCAGATGACCGAACGTGGACAGCGGATCCCAGTAGGTGCCGCCGCGCTGCTCCGCGATGTCCACGGGCACCGCGACATGCTCCGAGCAGGTGAGGTGGTCGAAGCCGAGCCGGTCGGCGGCCTCGGCGACCGCCCCCAGCTCCTCGATGCCGGCGGTGCGCTCCCAGGGGGAGTGGACGCCGGGGACGGCCGTGACGACGGGACTGTTGATGCCGAGCCGCATGGGTGAACCTCTCTCGGGCCGGACGGTACGGGCAGCGAGACGCCATCCAAGCCGCCCCGCCGCGCGTGCGAGGACCCGGTCCCGGTGGGCGGGAAGCCCGCACCGGCCCCGTCCGGTCAGCGGGACGACGCGCCACCGCCCGGTCCCGGAACTCCTACGGTGCAGGCGTCATCCACCGAGCTGAGGAGTACCCATGCCGCGCAATGTCGTCGTCACCGGAGCAGGTTCCGGGATCGGTGCCGCCCTGACCGCACTGCTCCGCGCCCAGGGAGACCGCGTGATCGGGGTGGACCTGCGGGGCGGCGACGTGGACGCAGACCTGTCCACGCCCCAGGGGCGCGCGTCCGCCGCCGCGGCAGCCGCCGAAGCCGCCGGGTCCGTGGTCGACGCGGTCGTCACCTGCGCCGGCACCGCCGTACCGGGGCGCGGCATGGTCACCGTCAACTACTTCGGCACCACGGAGTTCCTGACGGCTCTGCGTCCGGCGCTCGCCGCGGCCGAGCGGCCGAGGGCCGTGGCCATCGGCTCCGTCTCCGGCACCCAGACGGCCGACCCGGACGTCGTCGCCGCCTGCCTGGCCGGCGACGAGACCACGGCCCTCGCGCACGCCGACCGCGCGGTGGCCGAGGGCCGCGCGCAGCAGCTGTACCCCTCGTCCAAGGCGGCCCTCGCCCAGTGGGCGCGGCGCACCGCGGTCGCCGAGGGCTGGGCGGACGCCGGAATCCCGGTGAACGTGGTGGCGCCCGGCGTCGTGCTGACCCCGATGAGCGCGGGCCTCTTCGACGACCCCGAGATGCGCAAGGTCATGGACGCGGCGGTCCCGATGCCGCTGGGCGGCTACCTGGAGCCCGAGGACGTCGCCCGCGCCGTGCTCTTCCTCGCCTCCGAGGCCAACAGCCACATCACCGGGCAGGTGGTCTACATCGACGGGGGCGCCGAGGCGACCCTGCGCGGACCCGGCGCCTTCTGAGCCCGGCGCGCGGCAGACACACGCGGGCCCGGCACGCGCGGGGCCGGCACGCGCGGGGCCGGCACGCGGAGACACGCGAGGGCCCGGCGCGCGCGGAGACACGCGCGGGCCCGGCGCGCGCGGAGACACACGGGGGTCCGGCGTGCGGCAGACACGCGCGGGCCCGGCGTGGCAGACACGCGAGGGCCCCGGCCGCCGAGGAGTTCACCTCACGCGGCCGGGGCCCTCCCACGCTCGCGGCTCAGACCCGTACCCGGTGCCGGATCACCTTGCCCGTCGCGTTGCGCGGCAGCTCCTCGGCGGTCAGCCGCCACCGCGAGGGCACCTTGAAGTAGGAGAGCTGTCCCGCCGCGTACTCCCGCAGCGCCTCCTCCGTGACCGCAGAGCCGGCCGCCAGGACCACCACCGCCGCGACCTCCTGGCCCAGGTCGGGATGGGGCGCCCCCAGCACCAGGCACTCGCGCACGTCCGGGTGCTCCACGAGCACCGTCTCGATCTCGGCCGGGTAGATGTTCTCGCCGCCCCGGATGATCAGGTCCGACCTGCGGCTGCCGAGGTGGAGCCGGCCCTCGCGCAGCTGCCCCAGGTCACCCGTGCGCAGCCAGCGGTCCGGGCCGATGGCCCCGGCGGTCGCCCCGGGGTCGCGCCAGTAGCCCAGCATGTTGTACTGGCTGCGCACCCAGACCTCGCCCTCCTCACCCTCGCCGAGTACCTGGCCGAGCGGGTCGCGGATCTCCAGCTGTACCCCGGTGACGGGCCGGCCCAGAGTGCCGGGCGCGGCGGCCAGCTCCTGCGGGCTCGCGGCGGCGACGGCGGTGCACGTCTCGGTCAGCCCGTAGCTGTCCACCAGCGAGTCCTTCGCGAACGGCAGGCTCTCGCGCAGCCGCTCCTTGAACGCGGTGGACGAAGGCGCGGAGGCCAGGGCGAACGCCGTCAGCGAGGAGGTGTCGTAGCGGTGCGCCCCGCCGTGTTCCAGCATCCGGTGGGCCATGGTGGGCACCGCGCCCCAGTTGGTGACGCGCTCCCGCTCGACCATGCCCAGCACGGCGTCCACGTCGAAGGCGCCCTGGTACAGCGCGATCCGGCTGCCCGTGGCCAGGCGCGGCACGGCCAGGTTGTGCAGGCTCGCGATGTGGAACAGCGGCAGCGTCAGCAGGTAGACCCGGTCCTGCGGGGGCGTCGGATCGCCCAGGGCCTGTCCCAGCGCCTCGTTCAGCCGGTGGTACTCGACCACGGCCAGCAGGTTGCGGTGGGTGTGCACGGCGCCCTTGGGCCGGCCGGAGGTGCCCGAGGTGTAGAGGATGACCGCCGGATCGTCCTCGGCCACCTCGGCGGAGGGCAGCGGCGCGTCCGGGTGGGCCGCGGTGAAGCGGCTGATGTCCTCCTCCACGGAGAGCACCGGCACCACGCAGCCGGTCAGCTTCGCCGCCCGCCGGGCATCGGCCACCACGAGCGCGGGCTCCGCGTCGTCGAGGCCGTGCGCCAGTTCGCGCTCGGACCACCAGGCATTGAACCCGACCGCGACCGCGCCGATGGACACGGCGGCCCAGAACGTGATGATCCACTCCGGGGAGTTGGCCGCCGCGATGGCCACCCGGTCGCCCTTCGCGACGCCGTACTCCTCACGCAGCACCCGGGCCAGGGACGCGACCCGCTGCGCGTGCGCGGCGAAGGTGATGCGGCGGTCCGCCGTGACGATGAACTCACGGTCGGCGTGGGCGACGGAGGCGTGCAGCACCTCGTGCAGGGCCCGATGGCGGTGCGTGAACACCGGCAGCCGGGTGCCCAGCACGTCTTCCTCGGCAAGCTCGAACCGGCCGCCCGGGCCGGTGAGCGCGGCCACCTGGGCGAGGGCGGCGGCGCGGTGATCCGTTTCGCTGGACATCGGGGACTCCTGGGCGTCGTGAACTCCACTGGGATCGCGGACGAGGCCAGTCTCGGCAGTCGGGGGCCCTCGTTCCCCGGCTGATTCCGGTCACTGGGACACCGTGCCACGGGGCCGTGAGGAGCGGAAGCACGCCCGCAGCCCCCGTACGAACGGGCCCGGCCCGGGTTCCCGCTGAGTGGGATGCGTCACGTCGGCCGGTTTTCGACGGCCATAGCGTCCCCCCACGATCCGCCCTCGGGCACCCGCCCTCCGGCGCATCCGCACCTGCTCTTCCCACCCGCCCCACGGGCACCGCTCTTCCCGCCCCGGGCACCTGTTCTTCCCGACTTCGGGCTCCGGACAACTGGAGGAAGAAATGAAGCGAGCACCTCGGGCCAGAGCCCGCCTCGCCGCCGCTCTGGCCGCCGCGGCTCTGATCACCTCCGCCTGCGCCTCACCCGACGACGGGGCAGGCGGCAAGGAGCAGAAGACCGAACGCGGCCGGTACACCTTCGGCAGCGTCGGTGAACAGCCGAAGGGCGGCACCCCGGTCCGCGGCGGCACCCTGCGCTTCGCGGACTACGGCGAGGCCCGCAGCCTCAGCCCCGCCGTCACCTACGCCACTGGTGCGTCCGGCGGTTCCGCCCTGGCCGCCGTCTACGACGTGCTGATGCGCTACGACACCGCCGCGAAGAAGTACGAACCGTGGCTGGCCAAGTCGCTGGAGAGCAGCACCGACCTGAAGACCTGGACGCTGAAGCTCCGCGACGGCGTCACCTTCTCCGACGGCACCCCGCTCGACGCCGAGGCCGTCGTCGGCAGCATCGCCTGGTACCAGAGGAGCAAGGGCGCCGACACCGCGCTGCTGGCCCCGAACCTCGCGAAGACCGAGGCCACCGACGAGCACACCGTCGTCTTCACCCTCCGCAGCGCGTGGGCCGCCTTCCCCGCGATGCTCGCCCAGGCACCCGGCATGATCGTCGCGCCGGCCGCGTACGCCACGAAGACCTTCCGCCCGGTCGGCGCCGGACCCTTCACGCTCGGTTCGTACGCCCCGCAGGAGGAGATGGTCCTCAAGGCGAACAAGAAGTACTGGAAGGGCGCGCCCTACCTCGACGCGCTGCGCTTCACCTGGCCGCAGGCCGACCGCTCCAAGCTGGAGGCGCTCAACGACGGCACCGCCGACGTGACGTACATGCGCAGCCCCGACGTCGTGGACGACGCGGTGAAGGAGGGCCACCCGGGGGAGCTGACCCTCACCGGCCTCGGCAACATGATCACCATCAACACCCGCTCCGGTCGTCCGGGCAGCGACCTGCGCGTCCGCAAGGCGATGGCGCTGGCGCTCGACCCGAAGCTCGACACCGCACGCGCCTACGACGGCAAGGGCCTGCCGGGCCAGGAGATCTTCCCGCCCGAATCGCGCCTGCACTCCTCCGTCAAGCCCCTCGGCGTCGACCTCGACCAGGCCGAAAGGCTCCTTGCCGAGGCCAAGAAGGACGGCTATGACGGCAAGCTCACCTACATGGACGGCACCGACCCCGTCTCCCGCGCCAAGGCCGTCGTCACCAAGGCGATGCTGGAACGCGTCGGCTTCAAGGTGAAACTCGACATGGTCCCCTCCATCGCGGACCGGGTCTCGAAGACCTATGTGGAACACGACTTCGACATCAGCCGCGGCGCGGCCAGCGTCTCCGAGAGCGACCCCTACCACCGCCTCCAGAGCGTCCTGAACTCCCGGAGCTACGGCAACCCCGGCGGCTACGCCAACAAGAAGATGGACGCCCTGCTCGTCGAGTTGCAGGCCGCCGACAGCGACGCGGAGACCCAGCGGGTCCTGGACGCCGTCCAGACCCTCTTCAACGAGGACGTCCCCCTGGTCAACCTCGGCGCCAGCGCCGGCTTCACCGCCTGGGGCAAGAACGTGCACGGCATCGTGCCCACCGACGAGTACATGGCCCTCTTCGGCGAGGCATGGATCAGCGAGTGACCCCGTCGACCGGCCTGCCGCCACCGGCGGAACTGGAGGAACCATGAGTCCCGCCGCCCTGCGCCGCCTCGCCCTGCGGGCCCTGGAACTGGTGGGCGTGCTCCTCGTCGCGAGCATCGGGGTGTTCTCCCTGGTGGTCCTGATGCCCTCGGACCCGGCCGTCGACATCCTCGGGGCGGGACGCTCGCCCGCCGAGTACGCCGAGGTCCGCCACGGCCTCGGCCTCGACCAGCCGCTCGTCACCCGCTACTTCCACTGGCTGGGCAACGCCCTCACCGGCGACCTCGGCCACTCCGTCGTACCCCCGCAGAGCGGTGTCACCGACCGGGTGCTGTCCGCGCTGCCGGTCAGCTTCGAGATCGCGGTCCTCGGACTGCTGATCGCCCTGGCCATCGCGGTGCCGCTGGCCATGTGGTCGGCGTACCGGGAGGGTTCGGCCGCCGACCGGGTCATCGGCGCGGGCACCTTCGGCGTGCTGTCCGTGCCGAGCTTCCTGGCCGGTCTGCTGCTGGTGCTCGTCCTGGTCGACTCGGCGGGCTGGTTCCCGCGCGCCGAATGGGTGCGCATCGGCGACGGCGACCTGGTGGGCAACCTGCACCACGCCTTCCTGCCGGCCCTGACCGTGGGGCTCGCCGAACTCGCCATGTTCACCCGGGTCCTGCGCGGCGACCTCATCGTCACCCTGCGCGAGGATTACATCCTCGCCGCCCGCGCCAAGGGCATGAACCCGCTGCGCATCCTGTTCTCCGACGCCCTGCGCCCCTCCTCGTTCTCCCTGGTCACCCTGCTCGGGCTCAGCCTGGGCCGGCTCATCGGGAGCACCGTCGTGGTGGAGTACCTGTTCTCGCTGCCCGGCATGGGGACGCTCATCGTCAACGCGGCGGGCCAGGGCGACTATCCGATGGTCCAGGGGGCGGTGCTCACCATCGCCGTGATCTACGTGGTGATCAACGCCGGCATCGACCTCTCCTACGGCTACCTAGACCCGAGGACGCGACGTGTCCATGTCTGAGATCGTTCCGCGTGCGCGGACCGCCTTCCCGCTGCCGCTGCTCACCGCCCTGGCCCTGACCACCGCCGGACTCGTCCTGCTGGTGTACGGGGCGCGCACGGGCCGGCTCGTCCCGCTCGCCCGGACCGCCGTCGCCCTGGCCGGCCTCGGCCTGACGCTGGCCGGCGCCTCCCGGCTCGGCAAGCGGTGGGCGGGGCCCGGCTTCGACGTGGTGTTCTGGTTCGGCGCCGGCTGGCTGGTACTGCTCGGCCTCGCGATGCTCGCCGCCCCCTGGCTGCCGCTCGCCGAGGACCGGGACGTGGCGATGACCGTCGCCGAACCCGTCTTCAGCGGACCGGTGTTCGCCGGCAGCCACCCGCTCGGCACCAACGGCTTCGGGCTCGACCTGCTGTCCAGATCCCTGTACGGCGCCCGCTCCTCGCTGCTCATCTCCCTGTCGGCGGTCGCCATCGGTACGGTCGTCGGCGGCGCGATCGGCATGGTCGCCGGCTACTTCGGGAAGGCCGCCGACCGGGTCGTGGGCATGGCCACCAACTCCCTGCTCGCCGTGCCCCCGCTGATCCTGCTCATCGCCCTGGCGACCGTCCTCCAGCCGCACCTGCGCAACATCGCCTTCTCGCTGGCCCTGCTCACGATCCCCGGCATGGTCCGGCTCGCCCGCGCCACGACCATGGCGTACGCCAACCGCGAATTCGTCGTCGCCGCCCGGGCCATGGGAGCCACCCGCTCCCGCATCCTCCTGCGCGAACTGCTGCCCAACGTCCTGCTGCCCCTGCTGTCACTGGCCGTCGTCATGATCTCGGTCCTCATCGTCGCCGAGGCGTCCCTCAGCTTCCTCGGACTCGGCATCCAGCCACCGGAACCCACCTGGGGAAACATGATCGCGGAGGGGGAGGGCCGGGTGTTCGAGCAGCACCCGCACATCGTGCTCGTCCCCGGCGCGTTCCTCTTCCTCACCGTCTTCGCCTTCAACATCGTCGGCGAGAAGGCTCGCGGGCGCTGGGACTCCCGGAGCGTGAAACTGTGACCACCAAGCCCCTGTCCGAAACGCCCCCGGCCACCACGGACGCCCGAGCGCCCGTCCTGCTGAGCGCCACCGACGTACGGACCGTCTTCCACACCCCGCAGGGCCCCGTACAGGCCGTGGACGGCGTCAGCCTGGCCCTGCGCGAAGGCGAAACGCTCGGCATCGTCGGGGAGTCCGGCTCGGGCAAGTCCGTCCTCGGCCGCACCCTGATGGGCCTGATCACCGACGGCCCCGCCACCACCGTCTCCGGCACCGTCCTGCTCGGCGGCCAGGACGTCCACGCCCTCGGCCCGGCCGGGCGCAGAGCCCTGTGGGGCACCGAGGTCGCCATGGTCTTCCAGGACCCGATGACCTCGCTCAACCCCGTCAAGAAGGTCGGCACCCACCTGTCCGAGAGCGTCCGGCTGCACCAGAAACTGAACCGTACGGCGGCCCGCGAACGCGCCGTAGACCTGCTCCGGCAGGTCGGCATCCCCGAACCGGCCCGCCGCGCCCGCCAGTACCCGCACGAGCTCTCCGGCGGGATGCGGCAGCGCGTCGTCATCGCCATGGCCCTGGCCTGCGGGCCGCGCCTGCTCATCGCCGACGAACCGACCACCGCGCTCGACGTCACCGTGCAGAAGCAGATCCTCGACCTGCTCCAGACGCTGACCCGGGACCTGGGCATGGCGACGATCCTGATCAGCCACGACCTCGCCACGGTCGCCGGCCGTACCGACCGGGTCGCGGTGATGTACGCCGGCCGCCTCGCCGAATACGCCCCCACCGCCGCCGTGTTCGACCGCCCCCGGCACCCGTACAGCAGCGCCCTCATCGCCTCCGTGCCGCGCATCGACCAGCCCCCGCACACCCTGCTGCCCACCATCGAGGGCCGCCCGCCCCATCTGCTGAACCCGCCACCCGGCTGCCGGTTCGCCCCCCGCTGCGCCCTGGCGACCGAGCGCTGCGCCACCGAGTCCCCCCGGCTCACCGGGCACGGCCAATCCGGCGCCGTCGCCTGCCACCACCCCCTGGGAGCCGCCGAGGAGGCCGCCGTATGACGAGCACCCGCCCCGCCCCCGCGCTGAGCGCCGACGACCTCGTCGTGGAGTACCCCGCAGGCCGCGGGCAGAAGGTGCACGCCGTCTCCGGCGTCGGCCTGGAGGTCGCGGCGGGCGAAACCCTCGGCATCCTCGGCGAGTCCGGCTGCGGCAAGTCCACCGTCGGCCGCTGCCTGATCCAGCTGCCGCCCCCGGACTCCGGAACCGTACGCCTCGGCGACGTGACCCTGACCGGGCTCGCCCCCGAAGAGCTGCGCCGCGCCCGCGCCCGGATGCAGATCATCATGCAGGACCCGGTCTCCGCCCTGAACCCGCGCCGCCGCGTCAAGGACCTGGTGTGGGAAGGGCCTTCGATCTGGGGGAGCGGCGACGACCCCCGCGGCAAGGACGAGCGGATCGACGCGGCCCTGCGCGACGTCGGCCTCGACCCCGCGACCGTGCGCGAGCGCAGACCGCACGAACTCTCCGGCGGCCAGTGCCAGCGGGTCTGCATCGCCCGCGCCCTGCTCCTCGACCCCGAGGTGCTGATCTGCGACGAACCCGTCTCCAGCCTCGACGTGTCCGTCCAGGCGCAGATCCTCAACCTGCTGGAGACGACGGTGAGCCGGCGCGGGCTGAGCATGGTGTTCATCGCCCACGACGTCTCCGTGGTGAAGAACATCAGCGACCGCGTCATGGTGATGTACCTCGGCAAGGTCTGCGAGGTCCTGCCCTCCGACGGCATGCACCACGAGGCCGCCCACCCCTACACCCGGCTGCTGCTCGCCTCCCTCCCCGAGGTCCAGCGCGGCCCGGGACCGCTCGGCGAACCGGAGCCCTCGCCCGCCGGGACCGCCGCCGAACTCCCGTCCCCGCTGAACCCGCCCTCCGGCTGCCGCTTCCGCACCCGCTGCCCGCTCGCCACCGACCGGTGCGCCGAGCAGGAGCCCTTGCTCAGGGAGATCCGCCCCGGCCACCGGATCGCCTGCCACCACGCCCCGTCCGAGAGGAACCCCGCATGACCACCACCGAGACGCCCGACGTCCTGGCCCCGGCCCAGCTCGGCCCGCTCAAGCTCCGCAACCGCGTCATCAAGGCCGCCACCTACGAAGGGCTCAGCCACAAGTCCCTGGTGACCAAGGACCTCGTCGACTTCCACGTCGCCTACGCCAAGGGCGGCGTCGGCATGACGACCGTCGCCTACTGCGCCGTCGCCAAGGAGGGGCGTACCGACCGCCACCAGATCCACTGGACCGACGAGGCGATGCCCGGCCTGCGCGCGCTCACCGACGCGGTCCACGCCGAGGGCGCCGCGGTCAGCGCGCAGATCGGCCACGGCGGCCCCGTCGCCAACCCCAAGGGCAACGGCGCCCCCGCGCTCTCCCCGTCCAAACACTTCCACGCCACCACCCTCAGCTGGGCCCAGGAGGCGAGCCTCGCCGACATCCGGCGCGTCACCGAGGCCCACGCCGAGGCCGCCCGCCGCGCCGTCGATGCGGGCTTCGACGCCGTCGAGGTCCACCTCGGCCACAACTACCTGGCCAGCTCCTTCCTCAGCCCCAAGGTCAACCACCGCACCGACGCGTACGGCGGCAGCCTGGCCAACCGGGCCAGGTTCGCCCGGGAGATCATGCGGGCCGTCCACGACGCGGTCGGCGGCCGGATCGCCGTCATCGCCAAGATGAACATGGACGACGGGGTGCCCGGCGGCTTCTGGCTGGACGAGGCCATCCCCGTCACGCAGTGGCTCGAACAGGACGGCACGGTCGACGCCCTGGAGATGACCGCGGGCAGCTCCCTGCTCAACCCGATGTACCTCTTCAAGGGCGACGCCCCGCTGGACGACTTCTCCGCGATCATGCCGCAGCCGATCAAGCTCGGCGTCAAGCTCGTCGGCAAGCGGTTCCTGCGCAGCTACCCCTACCGCGACGGCTACCTCCTGGAGGACGCCCGCCAGATCAGGGCCGCCGTGAAGCTCCCGATGATCCTGCTCGGCGGCATCACCACCAAGCCCGTCATGGACCGGGCGATGCGCGAGGGCTTCGAGTTCGTCGCCATGGCCCGGGCCCTGCTGCGCGAGCCCGACCTGATCAACCGCCTGAGCCGGGACGACACCACGCCCTCGCTGTGCATCCACTGCAACAAGTGCATGCCGACCAACTTCACCGGCACCCGCTGCGTCCTCGTCGACCGGGACACCACCCGCCGCGAGACCTGGGGCAAGCCCGCCGGGTACGTGTCGTGAGCGCCCGGGACGCCGTCGCCACGGCCGAGGCGGTCCGCAGCGGCGCCACCGACGCCCGGACCGTCACGGAACAGGCCGTCGCCCGCATCGAGAAGGACAACCCCCGCCTGGGCGCGGTGATCCACACCCGCTTCGATGCCGCGCTCGCCGAGGTGGCGGCCGGACTGCCCGAGGGCCCGCTGCACGGCGTCCCGGTCCTGATCAAGGACCTCGGCACCGACGTCGAGGGCCTGCCCGCGACCGGTGGCAGCCGCCTCTTCGCCACCGCCACCGCCCGGCGCGACAGCGAGCTCGTGGCCCGCTACCGGCGCGCCGGGGCCGTCGTCCTCGGCACCACCAACACCCCCGAATTCGGGCTCAACGCCTCCACCGAACCCGCGCTCTTCGGCCCCACCCGCAACCCCTGGGACACCGACCGCTCCCCGGGCGGCTCCAGCGGCGGTTCGGCGGCGGCCGTCGCGGCCGGGATGGTCCCCGTCGCGCACGCCAGCGACGGCGGCGGCTCGATCCGCATCCCGGCCGCCGCCTGCGGCCTCTTCGGCCTCAAGCCCAGCCGGGGACGCGTCTCGCCCGCGCCCCGCCCCACCACCCTCTCCGGCCTCGTCTCCGTCCACCACGCCCTCACCACGACCGTCCGGGACAGCGCCCTGCTCCTCGACGTCGCCGCCGGGCCCCTGCCCGGCGACGCCTACGCCACCCCGGCCCCCGCCGCCCCCTTCACCGAACTCGCCCGCCGCGCCCCGGGCCGGCTGCGGATCGGCCTGCTCACCGCCCTCCCCGAAGGACCCGAGGTCCACCCGGAGTGCGCGCAAGCGGCCCGAGCCGTCGCCCTGCTGTGCGAACGCCTCGGCCACGACGTCACCGAGACCACCGCCCGCTACCGCCCCGGAGACGTCGCCGCCACCTCCGCCGTCCTGATGGGCGCCGACCTGGTCGCCCAGATCGAGGCCCGCCTCACCGCCCTCGGCAGGCCGCTGGCCGACGACGACATCGAACCCTTCACCCGCGTCGTGTACGACACCTACCGCGCCCTGCCGGCGGCCGACGTCAGCCGCGCTCTGCGCCGCGCCCAGGAGATCGGCTGGGAGACCGCGGCCGCCTTCGACCACTTCGACGTCCTGCTCAGCCCCACCCTCGCCCAGCCCACCCCCCTCCTCGGCACCCTCGACACCGCGGCCCCGGAGACGATCTACCGCCACGCCTCCGTCAGCTCCGCCTTCACCAGCGTCTACAACGTGACCGGCAGGCCCGCCATGTCCCTCCCCTTCGGCCACGACAGCCGGGGCCTGCCCCTCGGCGTCCAGTTCGGCGCCCCGCTCGGCGGAGAGGGAACGCTGCTCGCCCTGGCGGCGCAGCTGGAGGCGGAGGCGCCGTGGGGCACGGCGCCCTGAGGCGGGGTGCGCGGGTCAGGCCCCGTTCGACGCGTCCGCCGCGACCCTGAAGCCGGTGTTGCCCGTCGACGAGTCGGGGGTGTTCCTGCTCCGGGCACCCACGCGGTATCTGTTGCAGTAGGAGTCGTGGCACAGGTACGAACCGCCCTTGATGACCCGGTCCGTGCCCTCGGGCGGGCCGGCCGGGTCGGTCAGGGGGGCTGCCGGGTGGTCGACGCCGAACCAGTCCGCGCACCACTCCCAGACGTTGCCCGCGACGTTCCACAGGCCGAACCCGTTGGGGCGGTAGGACTTCACCGGCGCGGTCCCCGGATACCCGTCCGCCAGGGTGTTGTGGTGCGGGAAGGCGCCCTGCCAGATGTTGCAGCGGTGCGCGCCGCGCGGGGTCAGCTCGTCCCCCCAGGGATAGCGCGCCTGGTCCAGCCCTCCGCGCGCCGCGTACTCCCACTCGGCCTCGGTGGGCAGCCGGGCCCCCGCCCAGGCGCAGAAGGCCAGCGCGTCGTTGTGGGAGACGTGGACGACGGGGTGGTTCTGCCGGTCACCGACGGTGGAACCGGGGCCCTCGGGGGCGCGCCAGCAGGCGCCGTCGACGGCGAGCCACCAGGGCGTCCGGTCCGCGGCGGGCGGCGCGGCCCGGCGCGCGGCCGGTGACGCCAGCAGGTGGAAGACATACGACCAGCCGAACCGTTCGGCGTCGGTCAGGTACGCGGTCTCCTTCACGAAGCGGGCGAACTGCGTGTTCGTCACCGTGGTCGCCGCGATCCTGAAAGGGCTCAGCCGTACTTCCCGCACGGGCCCCTCACCGTCCGACTCGAACCGGTCGGCGTGGTCCGTACCCATCCGGAAGGCCCCGCCAGGCAGGGTCACCAGGCCGGTGGCCCCGCCCCGCGCCCGGCCGCGCGGCACACGGACACCGCCCTCGGGCGTGGTCCTGCGCCCCGGCGAGCAGCAGGCGCTCACCGGCGCGGGTACGGGGGCCGGGTCGGCGCCCGTACCGGTCGCGGGCGTGGCGGGGGAGTTGTTCGGGGCCATCGGCTTTCCCACTTCGTCATCTCGTTCCCTACGGCTTCCTTCCCGGGGGAGGGAGCCGGCTTCAGAAGAGGTCCTCACGCGTCTCCGCGAACCGGCGGCCGGGGCGCGGACCGATCTTTCCGGCGCGGTGCGGGTCCGCCTGCGCCGTCCACGAGGTGACGACCGCGCCGTTGTCCGGGGTCAGCCGGGCCCGCAGGTCGTCGGCGAGATGGTCCCGGCCGGTGCGGCGCAGGTGTTCGATGTAGAGGTCGGGGTCGTTGTAGAGGGTCGGCCCCTGCTGGAGGGCCGTCTGCATGGGGTCCGGCAGCGACCCGGGCCGGCCGGCGTAGGTGTTCCACCACTCGGTGAGGCGGGAGCGCATCAGGGTCATCCGCTCCGGGTCCGACTCCGAGAGGTCCTTGGTCAGGTACGGGTCCTCGGTGACGTGGAAGAGCGACTCCCACTCGGCCCGGAAGGCCCCCGGATGGTAGGTGCGGATGTACAGGTGGTCGCGGTCGCGCACCGCCCGCTGGAAGGTGTGGGCGCCGTGGCTCAGGACCAGGTACTCACGCGACTCCATCTCGCCGCCGCGGACGAGCTCCGCGAACGAACTGCCCTGCCACTTGTGCGGAACGGGCAGGTCCAGCAGGTCGCAGATGGTCGGCGCCAGGTCCAGGTTGTACAGCAGGGCGTCGCTGCGCCGCTGCTCGTCGCCGGTGACACCGGGCCAGTGGATGATCAGCGGGAGGCGGTGCACGGACTCGCTGGCGAGGCCGTGTTCGGCGTAGGATCCCTGCTCGCCGAAGGACTCGCCGTGGTCGGCGCTGACGATGATCGCGACCTCTTCGCGCAGACCGAGCTCCTCGAGCCCCCGCAGCAGGCGCCCGAAGTGGTGGTCCCAGTACAGGATCGCCCCGTCGTAGCCGTTGATGAGCTTCTCGTAGTCGGCGCGGGTGCGGATGGACTGCGGGAAGTTGTACGGGACCCGGGGTTCGAACAGCCCGTCGGAGTACATGAAGTCCAGGGCCGACCGGGGGCCGTAGACCTCGGCGTGGGCGTCGATCGCGCTCTGGTCCGGCCAGGCGGGCGGGGGGCCGGAAGCGCGGGCCCGGTCGGTCCATTCCGGGTCCTGGAGGTAATCCATGTGCGGATCCCAGTAGGTCAGGTGCAGGTACCAGTCCTCGTCGTCCCGGTGGCCGCCGATCCACTCCAGCGCCCGGTCGGTGATGATGTCGGCCGGCTCGTCGCCGACATCGGGGGTGGCCCGTATGGATTCGCGGAAGTTGCCGGAGAAGTACCAGGCCCGGTGCCGTTCGGCGAAGGAGGAGATGCCGGCGGTCAGGTAGCCGTGGGCGCCGAGGTGCTGGCCGAGGAGGGGACGCCCGCCTTCGAGACCGTGCCCGAGGTCGATGCGGAAGCGTGCCGCGTCGCCGAAGTGCCCGACGACGCCGTTGGTGATGCCGAACTGTCCGCTGGTCAGCGCGGTCCGGGACGGGACGCACGGGGAGTCGCTGGCGTAGTAGCCCTCCAGCACCGCGGCCCGCTCGGCGAACGCGTCGAGGTTGGGCGTGATCCGGCGCCCGTACCCGTACGGACCCGTGTGGTCCGGACGGAGCGTGTCGACGTCTACGTAGATGATCCGCATGGGGTGGCTCCTCAGCTGTGGCTGGATGTCGCGGACTGTGCCGCGGCGGCGTTCTCCGCTTCCGCGGTGAGACGGGCGTAGGTCATCTCCAGCCAGTTGAGGTTGGTCTGACCGAGCAGGAAGGAACGTTCGCCCACCGTCCGCACCAGCTCCCGGTGCCAGTCCATGTCGAGCGGGAACCGGACCTCGTCGGGGTCGATGTCGTCCTGGTAGGGCTGACTGGCGCTCTCCTGCGCGCGCCGGTAGTCGATCTCCGTCTTCAGCACCCGCAGGGCGATGTGCGGGCCGAGGACCCCGGTGAGCAGCATCCGCATCTGGAAGTCGGCGTCCAGCGGCCGGACGCTCGGCGTGTAGGGCGACTCCGCCCACGCCCGGAAGGTGTCGAGACCGGCGTCGGTGAGCCGGTAGAGCTTGGCGTCCGGCCCGGTGTTCCTGCGGTCGATCTCCAGGTGCACCCAGCCCCTGTCCAGCATCTTGCCCAGCTGGCGGTAGATCTGCGACGGCTGCGGGACGTAGCCGAAGAACGGCCCCTCCTTGGCGAGCCACTTGTGCAGGTCGTACCCGGCCATCGGCCTGGTGGCCAGCCGGCCGAGGAGGATGCACTCCATCTTGGTCAGACGCGTTGGCTCGTTCATAAGAACCTCACTATATCTCAATACCCATAGACACTCAGGGAAACCGGCCGTACAGTCAACGCCACCTATAGAACCATGCACATAGCTAGCTGGGTCAGCGCTTGTGGGAACCGCGAGAGCCGTCCGCACCGCTTACGTGCTGAACTCGAAGGAGTCATCGTGCACTCACCCGGACGTAAGACCGCCGTGGCCGCGGCGGCCGCCCTGATGCTTGCATTGAGCGGCTGCGGCGGCGGTACGGCGGCGAACAGCGGGAGCGCCACGAAGGAACTCGTGCTCGGTGCCGGCGTCGAACCCCAGTCGTTCGACCCCGCGCAGTCCCGGGAAGCCCAGTTCGTCCAGTACTTCCAGCCCGTGTTCGACACACTGGTCCGCCGCCTGCCCAGCGGTGAGACCACCGGCATGCTGGCGACCGGCTGGGAGTACGCGCGGAACAACACCCGGCTGACGCTGAAACTGCGCGACGACGTCAAGTTCACCGACGGCACGGCCTTCGACGCCGAGGCGGCCAAGGCCAACCTCGACCGCTTCCGCAAGGCGGACGGACCGCTCTCCGGCAGCCTCGGCGCGGTCAAGGACATCAGCACGTCGGGCGCAGCGACACTGGTCATCGACCTCTCCACGCCGGACCCCTCCCTCGTGTACAACCTCGGCGGCCCCGCCGGACTCATGCAGTCCACCAAGCAGTTCGACAACCCGGACATCGCCACCCAGCCGGTCGGTTCCGGCGCCTACCGCCTCGACCGCGGGCAGACGACTCCGGGGGCCAAGTACGTCTACACGGCGAACAAGGACTACTGGAACCCCGAGTTGCAGAAGTTCGACCGCATCGTGATCGAGCCCATGGCCGACGAGAACGCCCGGCTCAACGCGCTGCGCTCCGGCCAGATCGACGGCGCGATAGGCACCGCCAAGACCATCAGCCAGGTCAAGGCGGTGAAGACGCTCACCGTCCACACCGTGTCGGGCGACTGGCAGGGGCTGTCGCTCTTCGACCGCGGCGGCAAGAAGGTCCCGGCCCTCCGCGACGTCAAGGTGCGCCAGGCGATCAACTACGCCATCGACAAGAAGGCCGTCCTGAAGAACGTCGGACTCGGCTACGGCGAGGTCACCAGCCAGATCTTCAACCCGGCGTCCGAGGCGTACGTCAAGGAACTCGACGACAGGTACGAGTACGACGTCAAGAAGGCCAAGAGCCTGCTCGCCGAGGCCGGATACCCCAATGGCTTCGCCCTGAAGATGCCGTCGTCCTCCGACGTCGACCCCGCGATCCCGCAGGTCGTCAAGGACCAGCTCGCCGCGGTCGGCATCAAGGTGAGCTGGACGAACGTGCCCTCCGCCCAGTACCAGCCCGAGCAGCAGTCCGGGAAGTACGGCGCCGCCTACACGGCCTTCGGCCAGCAGGTCGTGGCCTGGGGCAACATCTCGCAGCTGATCACCGAAAAGGCCCCGTGGAACGTCCTGGGCTCGAAGGACGACAAGGTCGACGGCCTGCTCTCGAAGATCACCACCGCCTCCGGGGGCGACAGCGGCGGCACCTACCGGGAACTGAACACCTACCTGGTCGAGAACGCCTGGTTCAGCCCCTGGTACCGCATCCAGCAGCCGTACTACACGGGCCCCGACATCACCGTGGAGATGCAGAACGGGCAGGCCGTTCCCTCCATCTACAACTACGCGTCGGCCAAGTGATCGCGCACCGTCACCGACCCGGCGGCGCGGCGGCAGGCCGCGCCCCGGGCGCACCACCAGGGAGAAGGCATGGTTAGCTACGTCGCCCGGCGCCTCGGCGCGGGCATCATCCTGGTCCTGGGCTCCTCACTGGTCGTCTTCCTGCTCATGCTGGTCAACAGCGAGCACATCGCCCGCATCATCATGGGCGACGAGGCGTCCGACCAGGCCGTCGCCCACAAGGCCGCCTCGCTCGGTCTCGACAAGCCCGTCCTGGTCCAGTACTGGGACTGGCTCGGCGGCACCCTGAAGGGAGACCTCGGCACCTCCTGGCTCAACGGGGAATCGGTCACCTACCTGCTGGTCAACCGGATTCCGGTCACCCTCTCCGTGGCCGTCGGCACCATCGTCGTCTCGTGCGCGGTGTCGGTGGTCCTCGGGCTGATCGCGGCCGTCCGGCGCGGCTGGGTGGACCGGGCGCTCCAGGCCGTCTCCGTGCTCGGTCTCGTCTTCCCCGGGTTCTGGCTCGCGCTGGTCCTCGTCTCGGTCGTGGCCATCCAGTGGGGCCTGGTCCCCGCGACGGGCTACACCCCGATGGAGACCTCGGTCGGCGGCTGGTTCTCCTCGCTGGCCCTGCCGGTGTTCTCGCTGGCCTTCGGAGCCGTATCGGGACTCGCCCAGCAGGTCCGCAGCGCGACCATCGCCACGCTCGACCGGGACTTCGTACGCACCCTGCGCAGCCGGGGCACCGCGGAACGCACGGTGCTGCTCCGCCACGTGCTGCGCAACGCGGCACCGCCCACCCTCACCGTGCTGTCCCTGAACTTCATCGGCCTGATGTCCGGTGCCGTGATGATCGAGCAGGTCTTCGCCCTGCCGGGCATCGGATCGCTCGCGGTGGAGGCGACGACCAAGGGCGACATTCCCATCGTCATGGGTGCCGTGATCATCTCCGTGCTGATCGTCGTCGTCGTGAACGTACTGACCGACCTCCTCAACGGATGGCTCAACCCGAAGGTGAGGCTGTCATGACCGCCCCCCTGCCCCCTCCCGGCGATCTCGCCGGCGGCCTGCCCACGCCACGACGGCAGCGGCTGACCGGCAAACTCCTGCGCTCGCCCATGGCCGCGACCTCCCTCGCGATCCTGCTCCTGCTGACGCTCGCCACACTCCTGGCTCCGTGGATCGCGCCGTTCGACGCGCACACCGGCGACATCACCCGAGCCCTCCAGGGCCCGGGTGGCGAACACCTGCTGGGCACCGACAGCGCCGGCCGGGACGTCCTCTCGCGCCTCCTGTACGGCGGGCGGACCACGCTCGGCGGTGCGGTGCTCGCCCTGCTCGTGGCGGTCGGGCTCGGCGTGACGACCGGTCTGATCTCCGGTTACACGGGCAAGAAGTTCGACCTCGGCGCCGAGTGGGTCAACAACCTGCTGATGGCCCTGCCCAACGTCATGGTGCTGCTCGCGGTGCGCGCCGCTTTCGGCAGCGGTGTCTGGCTGAGCATGGCCGTCCTCGGGGTGCTCCTGGCGCCCGGCTTCCACCGGCTGTCCCGGAACATCGTCATGGGCGTGCGCAACGAGCTCTACGTCGACGCGGCCCGCGTCTCCGGCCTCTCCGACCTGCGGATCATGACGCGGCACGTACTCAACGCCGTACGCGCTCCCCTCATCATCCACGCGGCACTGACCGCGGTGGCGGCGATCGGCATCCAGGCCGGTCTCGAGTTCATCGGGCTGGCCGACACCTCCGTGCCCGCGTGGGGCACGATGCTCAACGAGGCCCTGGTCAACCTGTACATCGCCCCCCTGCTCATGCTGTGGCCCGGCATCGCGCTCGGCCTGGTCAACGTCGCACTGATCCTCTTCGGGAACGGCCTGCGCGACGTGCTGGAGGACCGCCCCTCCCGCGGGCGCCGCAAGCGCGCGGGCGCCGGCCGGGCAGGGGACCGGGGACAGGACGCCGCGCAGGCCGCCGAGCCCCGTGGCACGAAGGACACCACCGCCGCCCCGGTGGCGCACGCGGAGCGCCCGGACGCCGTGCTCTCGGTACGAGGACTCACCATCGGCTACCCCGTCCCGGACGGGCACAAAGCCGTGGTCGACGACGTCTCCTTCGACGTGCGCGCGGGCGAAGTGCTCGGCCTGGTCGGCGAGTCCGGCTCCGGCAAGACCCAGACGGCCTGGGCCCTCCTCGACCTGCTGCCGCGTGACGCGACGGTCCTCGGCGGCTCGATCACGTATCAGGGGGAGCGGCTGGAAGCCCGCTCGGCGAAGGAACGCCGCCGCCTGCTCGGCACCGGCATCGCCTACGTGCCGCAGGAACCCATGTCGAACCTGGACCCCTCCTTCACCGTGGGCTCGCAGCTCGCGGACCCGATGAGGCGGCGGCTCGGTCTTGACCGGGCGGCGGCCAGGGCCCGTGCCCTCGAACTGCTGGACCGGGTCGGCATCGCGGACCCGGAGCGCACCTACCGCAGCTACCCCCACCAGATATCCGGGGGCATGGCCCAACGGGTGCTCATCGCCGGCGCCGTCTCCTGCGACCCGAAGGTCCTCGTCGCGGACGAGCCGACGACCGCGCTGGACGTCACCGTGCAGGCCGAGGTCCTGGACCTGCTCAGGGACCTGCAGCGGGAACGCGGGATGGCCATGGTCATGGTCACCCACAACCTCGGGGTGGTCGCCGACATCTGCGACCGGGTGGCGGTCATGCGGCTCGGCAGGATCGTCGAGCAGAACGAGGTCGATCCCCTCTTCGAGAGCCCGCGTCACCCCTACACCCGAATGATGCTGGACTCCGTACTGGAGGGGAAGCCGCCGCGGACCCCCCTGCTCAAGGAGCCCGTCGGCAAGGAGTTCGCCCGATGACCTCTCCGCTGCTCGCCATAAGCGACCTGGTCACCGAGTATCCCGCGCGCAGGCGGCGGCAGAAGCCCTTCCGCGTTCTGCACGGGGTCTCGCTCGACGTCGCCCCCGGCGAAACCGTCGGCCTGGTCGGGGAGTCCGGCTCGGGCAAGACCACGCTCGGCCGTGCGGTCCTCGGCCTCGCGCCGGTGACCTCGGGGACGGTGCACTTCGACGGCGAGGACATCTCCCACCTCTCGGTGCGGGAGCGCCGCCGGGTCGCGAACCGGGTCCAGGTGATCTTCCAGGACCCGTACACCTCGCTCAACCCGGCACTGACCATCGGGGACACCCTGGCCGAGCCGCTGCTCGTCCAGGGCGGGGAGCGCACCGCGGTGCACCGCCGCATCGCCGAGCTCCTCGACCGCGTACAGCTGCCGCACGACGCCGCGGCGCGGCTCCCGAGGGAGTTCTCCGGCGGACAGCGTCAACGCGTCGCCATCGCCCGCGCCCTGGCGCTCGAACCCCGGCTGATCGTCTGCGACGAACCCGTCTCCGCCCTGGACCTCCCCACCCAGGCCCGCATTCTCGACCTGCTCCTGGAAATCCAGGAGACGACCGGTGTGGCGTACCTGTTCGTCTCCCACGACCTCGCCGTCGTCCGCCACATCAGCCACCGGGTGGCGGTCATGTACCGAGGCAGGCTCGTGGAGGTCGGTGACGCCGAGCAGGTGACCAGCGAGCCGCAGGACCCCTACACCCGGCGGCTGCTCATGGCCTCACCGGTCCCCGACCCGTCCCGCCAGCGCCGCCGGCGCGAGGAACGCCGCCTCCTCGCCGAATGACCGTGACCGGCCCCGGAGCCCCCGGGGCCGGCCCACGCAACGCAGCAGGTCCAGGAAAGGAGAACACATGAGGATGATCCCCCCACGGCTCCCGGGCCGGAAGCGAGCCGTCGTTTTCGGTGCCGCCCTCGCCCTTGCCGTACTGAGTCCCGCCGCCTCCTCCGCGGCAGCCGCGCCGGGGTCCGGCACACAGGAGGCGGCGCCGTCCGGGGCCCCGTACTACGTCGACTGCTCGGCCACCGAGGCGGGCGACGGCAGCAAGTCGGCGCCGTGGAACAGCCTCGGCGCGTTCGCCGCGCACACCTTCGGCCCCGGCGACCAGTTGCTCCTCAAGCGGGGAACCACCTGCACCGGGGCCCTTGAGACCAAGGGCTCGGGCTCCGCCGAGGCGCCCTTCACGATCGCGAGCTACGGGGACGCGGCCGGACGCGCCGTCGTCGACGGGGCCGGAGCCGCCACGGCCGTCCGCCTGTTCAACCAGCAGCACGTGGTGGTCGAAGAACTCGAAATCACCAACGCCGGCCGGCCCGGTACCCAACGACGGGGCATCACCGCCCAGTTGGAGGACTTCGGGACCGGCAGGGGCTATGTCATCCGCGATGTGTACATGCACGACGTGGCGGGCGACGACACCAAGGGACCGGACGGGTCGCAGGGCATCGCGTTCCTGGTGACCGGTGAGCGGACCCCGACCACCTTCGAGGACGTCAGCATCCTCGACAACCGGCTCGAACGCGTCGACCGGCAGGGCGTCAACATCCAGCTCAGCACCTGGAACTGCCGCCCCGAGGTCGGCTGTACCGAGGCCGCGAACTGGCTGGGCGCCCGGCAGGTCGTCATCCGGGGCAACCACCTGAGCGACATCGGCGGCGACGGCATCGTCGTCAACACCACCCTCGGCGCCCTCATCGAGCACAACACCGTCGAGGGCTTCAACCGCCGCTCTGCCGAGTACAACGCCGGGATCTGGCCGTACAACGCCAACGGCACACTCGCCCAGTTCAACGAGGTGTCCGGCGGCAAGGGCACCAAGGACGGAATGGCCTACGACATCGACGGCGCCACCGTCGACTCGACGTTCCAGTACAACCTCAGCCACGACAACGAGGGCGGGTTCTTCCTGCTCTGCACCCACGACAACATCCAGCGCGGCTCGGTGGTGCGCTACAACATCAGCCAGAACGACCACCACCGCGGCATCGAGACCTGCCGGGGGCAGATCGAGAGCGCCGAGTTCTACAACAACACCATCTACATAGGTGAGGGCATCACCCAGACCGTCGTCAACGAGGACGTCGACGCCCCGCGCAACGTGAGGTTCCGGAACAACATCGTCTACAAGGGCGGCAGCGGAACGGCCGGGTTCGACCTGGCGGCCGGCACCGGCTTCACCTTCGGCAACAACGTCATCTCCTCCTGGGTGCAGAACCGGCCGGCCGACCCCGCCGGGAGCGGGGCGAACCCGATGCTGTGCAACCCGGGCCACGCCACCGGCCTCGGCACCGTCGGCGGCTACCGCCTCCAGACCGGCTCTCCCGCCGTCGACGCCGGTGCCGTCATCGCAGGCAGCGGCGGCCGGGACTTCTCCGGCGCACCGCTGGGCACCCCGCCGAACGCCGGAGCGATCGAAACCGTCGGCTGCCGCTGACGAACGCCGCGGCTCCGCCCGGCACCCGGGCGGACCGCGCGAACGGGGCCCGGCGCCGGCACCGACCGGCCCCGGCGCCCCGCCCCGTCGCCCGACGACGGGCACCCTCCACCCGCCACTTCACGCAGTCCCCGACCGCGCGACATCGACCGGCCGGCGCCGCCCCCTCCGGGCGGCTCCGGCCGGAGATCGGATCACCCCATGGCCGAATCCTCAGCCGGCCCCGCCCCCGCAACCGTCCCCGCCGTCCAGCACTGGGCCGCGGCCGGCGGCGTGCTGACCCTGCGCCCCGAACTGCGTCTGCGGTACGACACACCCGCCCTCGCCGAGGTGGCCGCACAGGCCGCGGCCGACATCCAGGCACGCACCGGCCGGCCGGTCACCGTGTCCGCCGCCGGCTCCGGGCACAGCGACGTGGTTCTGCGGCTCGACCCCACCCTGGACGTGGGGGAGGGCGCCGCCCGGGACGAGGCCCACCGCCTCGCGATCGACACGGCGGCGGTGACCGTCACCGGGCGCAGCACGGCCGCGGTGCGCTGGGGCGTGGTGTCGCTGCTGCAGATGATCCGTGCCGACGGAACGCTGAGGCGCGGCACGGTCGAGGACTGGCCGGACTATCCCGTCCGCGGATTCCTGCTCGACGTCGGACGCCGGTACTTCCCGCCGGAGTTCCTCCACGAACTGATCCGGTTCATGAGCTGGTTCAAGCTCAACACCTTCGTCGTCCACCTCAACGACAACGAGATCGCCAAGGACACCGGCCGCCCGTGGACCGAGGCGCAGCACGCCTTCCGCCTGGCGACGGACCACCCGCCCCTGGCCGGTCTCGCGGCGGCCGACGGGTCCTACACCCGCGCCGACTGGGACGCGCTGGAGGACGTCGCGGCCGGCCACGGTGTCACGCTCGTCCCGGAGATCGACGCGCCGGCGCACTCCCGTTCCTTCATCGCCTTCGACCCCTCGCTCGGCCACGACGGCGGCGACTCCGACCTGCTGGACCTGTCCCACCCGCGGACGCTGGAGTTCATGCGCGAGGTCTTCGCGGAGTTCCTGCCGTGGTTCCGGGGCCCGTTCGTGCACTTCGGCGCCGACGAGTACCCGCCGGAGCTGGCCGCCGACCACCGCGCCTACTTCAACGCGATCGCCGCCTTCCTGCACGGGCACGGAAAGCGGACGATCGCCTGGGGCAGCCAGGCCAAGCTGGCCGGTGAGGCTCAGCGGGCCGCCGGCTACGACCGGGACGTCGTGCTGTGCTCGTGGAACAATGAGTGGTACGGGCCCCGCCAGGCTGTCGAGGACGGCTTCCAGGTGATCAACACCAACGACGAGCTGCTCTATCTCGTTCCCTTCGCCGACTACTACCACGGCGAACATCTCGACGGCCCGGCCCTGTGGAAGGAGTGGGAGCCCCACGTCTTCCCCGGCGGCCAGTCGCTGGAGCCCGGCCACCCCGCGCTGCTCGGTGCGCTCTCCGCCCTCTGGAACGACCTCGTCCTGCGCGACTACGACGAGCGCACCGTACGCGCGATGATCGAGCCCACCTTCGGGCTGCTCGCGCAGAAGATGTGGAGTGGCACCATCGCGGAGCTGGACCACACCGGATTCATGGACCGGCTGGCGGCGCTGCCCGCGAGGCCGGGCAGGGAAGCGGAGGACGACGCATGACCCCGCAGGACGCCTACTGGGAGCAGACGCGCGTACCCGAGGGTGTACTGCCCGCGCGGGCATGGGTGCGTCCGGACGCCACGAGTGCCGACGCCGTGGAACTGGACGGGCCGTGGGACTTCGCCTTCGGCCACGCCGCCGACGGCAGCGATCTCTCGCCGTTCGTCGCCGACGCGATCACCGTGCCGGGCCACTGGCAGCTCCAGGGGTACGGCCGACCCGCCTACACCAACGTGGAGTACCCCTTCCCGCTCGACCCGCCGCACGTACCGTCCCGCAACCCGACGGGCGAGTACCGGCGCACCATCGGCATACCGGAGCACTGGGACTCCGGGCGCGTCGTGCTGCGCTTCGAGGGCGTCGATTCCTGCGCCCGGGTCTGCGTGGACGGCAGGCGGGTGGGCGTACTCACCGGCTCCCGGCTTCCCGGGGAGTTCGACCTCACCGACCTCGTGACACCCGGCGGCCGGCACGAGCTGACGGTGCGCGTCCACCAGTGGTCGGTGGGCAGCTATGTCGAGGACCAGGACATGTGGTGGCTGAGCGGCATCTTCCGGCCGGTGCTGCTCCTGCACCGCCCGGCGGGGTGCGTCGTCGACCACGAGGCCGCAGCGGACTACGACCCCGTCACGGGCGAGGGACACCTCGACGTCCTGATCACGACCGCCGACGGAGCCACGGCCGAGCTGACCGTTCAGGAGCTGGGGCTCAGCCGGACCCTGGTGCCCGGGCAGCGGGTACGCCTGCCGGCCGGACCGGTCGAGCCGTGGAGCGCGGAGCGGCCGCGGCTCTACGACGCGACACTCGCCACGCCCTCCGAGCGGATCAGCCTGCGACTGGGCTTCCGCCGGGTGGAGCTGACGGACGACCGGGACGGCGGCCGGCTGATCTCGGTGAACGGGAATCCGGTGATGTTCCGCGGCGTCAACCGCCACGAGTGGGACCTGCGCCGCGGCCGGGCCGTGGACGAGGCGGTGATGCGGGCGGACGTGCGGCTGATGAAGGACAGCAACGTCAACGCCGTCCGCACCAGCCACTACCCGCCGCACCCCCGGTTCCTCGAACTGTGCGACGAGGCCGGGCTGTACGTCGTCGACGAATGCGATCTGGAGACGCACGGGTACATCGAGGACGCCTGCACCACCAGGCCGGGCAACCCGGTGACCCTGCCCGAGTGGACCGATCCGCTCGTGGACCGGATGCGTCGCATGATCGAACGCGACAAGAACCGCCCCAGCGTCCTCTTCTGGTCGGCGGGCAACGAATCGGGTGCCGGAGCCGCTGTCGACGCGATGCTCCGGTGGGGCAGAGAGCGTGACCCGTCCCGGCTGTTCCTGTACGAGGGGGACAAGTCGAGCCGCCTGGTGGACGCGTACTGCCTGATGTACCCACGGCACGAGGCCCTTCGGGCGATCGGCCGCCGCGCCGATCCGGGCCATCCCGACGCGGCGACCGACCGCCGGCGGCGGGCGCTTCCCTTCCTCGCGATCGAGTACGCGCACGCCATGGGCGCCGGCCCGGGCGGCCTCTCCGAGTACCGGGACATCTTCGAGGCACACCCCCGCTGCCAGGGCGGCTTCATCTGGGAGTGGAGCGATCAGGCGATCGAGGGCCCCGGCGGTGAATGGCTCTACGGCGGCGACTTCGGGGAGGTGCTGCACGACGGCAACTTCATCGCCGACGGTCTGCTGCTGCCCGACCGGACACCGTCGCCGGCGCTGGCCGACGTCCGCGCCGTGTTCGCCCCGGTGCGCGTGGAGTGGCGGGAGGACCGGGCGGTGCTGGTCAACCGGCACGAAGTGCTCGATCTGGCCGGCTTCACCCTGCGGTGGCGCCTGGAGGAGGACGGGAGAGCCGTCGCGTCCCGGAGCGCGCCCTGCCCCCGGGCCGCACCGGGCACGTCCGTCACGCTCGGGGCGCCCCCGGAGATCATCGACGCGTACGCCGGGACCGGCACACGGGTGGTGCACGTCGACATCGTCGACCCGCACGGCCGCACCGTCTCCCGGAACTGGCACGTGGTGGCCTCGGCGCCCCCGCCCGGATTCGGGGCAGCGACGAGGCCGGGGGCCCCGGAGGGGGCCGACGGTCTCGCGGGCGGGGAACTGCTCGGCCTTCTCCGGTCGCTCCTGGGGCCCCACCGACTGGTCCCCCGGCTGTGGCGGGCCCCGGTCGACAACGAGCGCGCCTTCTCGGGGGACCCCCTGGAAGCGGCCTGGCGGAAGGCCGGAGTGCACCGCCTCGAACACGAACAGCGGGTGGCGGGTGGGTCGGTGCGCATCAGGTCGGCAGCCGCCGGGCAGACCTGGGCGCTGATCACCCGGCTCACGGGGCACCGCGTGGACGAGGGCCTGCTGCTCGGGGTCGACATGAGCTTCGAGGGACCCGCGCCGACGCCCCTCCCGCGCATCGCCCTCGACGTCGTGACCGAGGAGCGCATCGACGCGCTGGAGTGGTACGGCCTGGGCCCGCACGAGTCCTATCCGGACACCGGACAGGGCAACACGCTCGGCCGGTTCTCCGCCACCGTCGACGCGCTCCAGACCCGCTACGTCCACCCCCAGGAGAACGGCGAGCGCGCCGGGGTCACCCGGGCCGCGCTCACCTCGGTCTCCGGGCGGGTCGTGGAGGTGCGGGCGGACCGGCCGATCGGGCTCGCGGTGCGACCGTGGTCGAGCGAGGAGCTGACCCGGGCGGCCCACACCCATGAACTGCGGCCCGACGGACGCACCCACATCACCTTCGCCCTGGCCACCCATGGGGTCGGCAGCGCGTCCTGCGGCCCCGGTGTGCTCCCCGCCCACCAGCTGGCGGCCGGCCCCCAGTCGGTCCGGCTGCTGCTGACACGGCGGGAGCGGCCCTGACCCCGGCGGCCCGGGACGGGCGTCGGGGGTGAGGCACTGTTTTCCGTACCCGGCCCCCGACAGGTCCAGCAGCACCAGGTTCGTCGGGATCGGGGTCGGCTCGCCGGGCATCATCGACGAGACCGGGCTGATCCGCCTGGCGGCGCATCTCGGCTGGAGCGACCTGCCGTTGGCGGCGCTGCCGGCCGAGCGCTTCGGAGTGCCCGCCCATGTCGGCAACGATGTGAACATGGCCGCGCTGGGCGTGCTGCACTTCCGGGACACCCGGGCGCACAACCTCATGGTGATCTCCACCCGGCACGGCGTCGGGGCCGGTCTGGTGGTCGGCCGCGAGCTGGTCGAGGGGGAGCAGTTCGCGGCGGGCGAGACAGGGCACGTCACCGTCGACGAGGACGGCGAGCTGTGCGGGTGCGGCAGACGCGGCTGCCTCGATCTCGCCATCGACGTCCACCACTTGAGCCGGCGGCTGGAGCGGGCTGCGCCCGGAGAGCGTCCCGCTCTGCGGGCCGGGGCAGGCCGGGTGCTCGGTACGGTCCTCGCGCCGGTCATCAGCGTGCTCAACCTGAACACCATCGTGCTGACCGGCCCGCCCGAGCTGATCGAGGGCGCGTTCCTGGGGGCGGTGCGGGAGACGGCGCGGACCCGCACGCTCGGCCCCGTACACGCCTCCCTGGACATCCGGTCGCCGGCGGGAGACACCGATCTCGTCCTGCTCGGCGCGGCCTCCCGCGTGCTCGCGGCCGAGCTGGGCGTGCTCCGACCCGAGCGCCACGGCGGCGCGCGGACTTTCCCTCGCGAACCCGGGGCCCGCACAACCTTCTAATCGAACCTACGTTCGCTCATCCCTGCGCAGGAGTTGAAATGGTACGTGCAAGATTCGCCATGCCCTGGGCCTCGGAGACCTTCCCCCGGACGTCCTGGACCTGGGCAACACCCAGGTCGCGAGCTTCGCCGCCGCCGGCGGCCCGATGGACCTGACCGGGTACGCGAAGGACCTGCGGCAGGGGCAGAAGTGGCTGGCGGGCCTGGAGGACCCGGCGACGCCGTGGGCCGCCCGCGCAGCGCGCGCGGGCGGCCCACGGCGTCGCCGGGTGCCCCGGAGGTGGTCCGGTGTCCGAGCCCCGAAGGCGGTGACGGGCAGACCCAGATCCCGTGCGGACTCGGGGCGGGCGCGGAGCGGGGTTCCCCGTTGATGCGCGCCTGCGCGAAACCCATGTCGGGC
>NZ_SSBI01000022.1 GCF_004795015.1 Streptomyces sp. A1277
GACCCAGGTCGCCAAGACCCTCGGACTGCCGACCAGCACGGTGACGAAGGGCAAGCCCGCCGGAAACGCGGACGTGTCCGTCCTCCTCGGCCAGGACTACAAGATCGAGTAGCGGGGGGCGGGCGGCCCCGGCCCTCCTCCCGAGAGGTGCCGGGGCCGCTCCTGGGCGGCTGTCGGAATACGACTGCGTGGACTGTCGGTTCCCCGTGAGACCCTAGGGGTCTATCCGACCGACGACGAAAGCCTGCTTGTGACCGCCACTGACCGCTCCATCGAGCTCATCAACGCCGCCGCCCAGGCGGCCGCCGACCGGCTCGCGCACGACATCATCGCCTACGACGTCAGCGACGTGCTGTCGATCACCGACGCCTTCCTGCTGGCCTCGGCCCCCAACGACCGCCAGGTCAAGTCGATCGTCGACGAGATCGAGGAGCGGCTCCAGAAGGAGCTCGGCGCCAAGCCGGTCCGCCGCGAGGGCGACCGCGACGCCCGGTGGATCCTCCTCGACTACGTCGACATCGTCATCCACGTCCAGCACAGCGAGGAGCGCGTCTTCTACGCGCTGGAGCGGCTCTGGAAGGACTGCCCCGAGATCGCTCTGCCCGAGGACGCGGTGAAGACCCGCGGCAAGGCCGCTGAGCACGCGGAGCTCAACGGCGGTACGGAAGGGGAGCAGAACTGAACGGCAGCAGAAGCGGCAGGGGCCGCAGGATCGTCCTCTGGCGGCACGGCCAGACCGCGTGGAACCTGGAGCGCCGCTTCCAGGGCACCACGGACATCGAGCTCACCGAGTCCGGCGTCGCGCAGGCCCGCAGGTCCGCCCGGCTGCTCGCCTCGCTGAAGCCGGACGCGATCGTCGCCTCCGACCTGCGGCGGGCCGCGGCCACGGCCGCCGAGCTCGCCGCGGTCACCGGGCTCGACATCGCGCACGACCCGGCCCTGCGTGAGACCTACGCGGGCGCCTGGCAGGGCCTGACCCACGAGGAGATCGTGGAGCGCTACGGCGAGCAGTACGCCGCCTGGAAGCGCGGCGAGGCCGTGCGGCGCGGCGGCGGCGAGCTGGAGACCGAGGTCGCCGACCGGGCCGCCCCCGTGGTGCTCGGACACGCCGACAAGCTGCCCGACGACGGCACGCTCGTCGTCGTCAGCCACGGTGGCACCATCCGGACCACCATCGGCCGGCTGCTGGGCCTGGAGGCGCACCACTGGGAAGGGCTCGGCGGGCTCTCCAACTGCTGCTGGTCCGTGCTGGGCGAGGGCGCCCGCGGCTGGCGCCTGCTGGAGCACAACGCCGGCACCCTGCCGGAACCGGTGCTCGGCGACGACGCCTGACCGGTCCGCCCCGAGCCGCCCCGGGGCGGCAGCGGCCGGATTTCACTTTCCGGCTGGTCACAGGCTAAAGTTCTTCTTGTTCGCAGCGCGGAAACGCAGGGAAACACAGCGAACAGCGGGGCTATAGCTCAGTTGGTAGAGCGCTTGCATGGCATGCAAGAGGTCAGGAGTTCAATTCTCCTTAGCTCCACAATCGAAATCCCGTCCCCAGTCAGGGGGCGGGATTTCTGCTTGCGCGGCCCTAGGCCCGGCCTCGCACGGCCCCCTGCGGCGCGCGCGGAGCTCCGCCAGCCGCCCCACGCTCTCCTCGTCGGCGGGGGTGTACGCGACGATCCGGCACTCCGGCAGTCCGTTGACGGTCAGCGAGACCGACGTCAGCCGTATGTCGCCGGTCACCGCCCAGTGCCGGAAGGTCTTCACGCGCCGCCCCGGCGGGGCGACGTCCCCGCTGCGCCACAGCTTCGTGAAGTACGGGCTGGCCGCGGACAGCGCCTCGATGAACGACTCCCAGGCCGGCTCGCCCGCATGGCGCCCGTAGCCGCTGCGCAGGGTCGCCACCATCAGGGGCAGCTCCTGGGAGCGGTGGACGACCGGGCAGGCCCGCTCCGACGTCGTGAACAGCGTCCACAGCACGTTGCGGACCCGGGACTCATCCATGAGGGGGATGCCGAAGAGGTCGAGGTAGGCGGGATTGGTCGCCAGCACGTCGTAGCGCGCGTTGTAGACGGCCGCCGGGTGCGGGTCGAGCGCGTCGATGATGCCCTGGATCTCCTCGCCGACTTCCAGCGTGTCGGACTCCCGGCCCGGCATGAAGGCGACCCCGGCCAGCTGGTAGAGGTGCTCGCGCTCCGGCGGGTCCAGCCGCAGCGTCCGCGCCACCGCGTCCAGGACCTGCGGGGAGGCGTTGATCGGGCGGCCCTGTTCCAGCCAGGTGTACCAGGTGACGCCGACGCCGGAGAGCTGGGCGACCTCCTCGCGGCGCAGGCCCGGTGTGCGGCGCCGCAGCCCCGGGGGCATGCCCACGTCGGCCGGGGTCACCCGTGCCCGGCGGCTGCGCAGAAAGGCGGCGAGTTCGGGCCGCCGGCCGGGCGCCGGGCCGCGCCGGTCCTGGCCGCGTCCGTCCTGCCCGGGCGCCGGGCCGCCCCCGGTGTCCCGTCCTGTGTGCGCCGTCCGCCGCTGTCGTGTCGTCACCGTCGTCACGCCCCCATCGTCGGTGCTGCACCCGGGTGTTGCCAGGTGCTGCCAGTACCAGCATCAGCGGGCTCTCGTTACCCGTATGCACGCGGCACCAGTCTGGAGCCCATGACCGCGACATCCGAGACGACGGCCTCACGCTCCGTCACCAGTAAAACCCCCACCACTGACAAGGCGCCTGCCCGGCTGCTCGCCGTCGTGCTGACGGCCCAGTTCATGGCGATGCTCGACCTCTTCATCGTGAACGTCGCCGCCCCGACCATCCGCACCGAACTCGGCGCCTCCGGAGCCGGATTGCAGCTGGTGGTGGCCGGATACACCATTTCGTACGCCGTCCTGCTCGTCGCCGGCGCCCGGCTCGGCGGCGTGTTCGGGCACGGCCGCGCGCATCTGGCCGGGCTCGCGGTGTTCACCGCAGCCTCGCTCGCCTGCGGACTGGCGGCGGGCGAGGGCCAGTTGATCGCCTTCCGGGTGATCCAGGGCGCGGGCGCGGCGGTGATGATCCCGCAGGTGCTCAGCCTGATCCAGCAGCACTTCACCGGGGCGGCGAGGGTCCGGGCGATCGGTGCCTACAGCGCCGTACTGGCCGTCGGGGCCGCCGCGGGACAGGTGGTCGGCGGGGTGCTGGTGAGCGCCGACCTGTTCGGGATGGGCTGGCGGCCGGCCTTCCTGGTCAACGTACCGATCGGACTGGCCCTGCTGTGGCTCGGCGCTCGGGCGCTGCCGGGCGAGCCCCGTACCGGACAGGCCCGGCGGGAGGCGCGGGCGCGCGGCTTCGATCCGGTGGGGCTCGTCATGCTCGCCGTGGGGGTCACCCTGCTGACCGTCCCGCTGGTGCTCGGCCAGGAACTGGGCTGGCCGGACTGGACCTGGATCAGCCTGCTCGCCTGCGCGGCGGTCCTCACCGGCTTCGTGCTGTACGAGACGAGGCTCGCGGCGCGCGGCGGTGCGCCCCTCATCGCGCCCCGTGTGCTCCGGTTGCCCGGGATCGGTCTGGCGGCCCTGCGCATCCTGCTGGTGATGGCGACCAACGCGGGCTTCCTCTTCACGCTGACCCTGCACCTCCAGGGCGGCCTCGGGTACTCGGCGCTGCGCGCGGGGCTGATGTGCGCGCCGACCGCGGTGGTCTTCGGCGTTGCCGGGCTGACGTGGCGGCGGTGGCCCGCCCGGCTCCAGCGGGCCCTGGTCCCCGGCGGCTTCGTGCTGATGGCGGCCGGTGCGGCGCTGGTCGGCCTGGCGCTGCGGGGCGGCGGTGGCGGGGGCGCCGTGCTGTACGCCGGTTTCGTGTTCACGGGTGGGGGAATGGCGCTCGCGTTCAGCCCGAACCTCGCGGGCGCCCTGGCGAACGTACGGCCGCAGGACGCCGCCGACGCCAGTGGAGTCCTGGTGACCGTCACGCAGTTGGGCCAGGTCATCGGCGTCGCGACGATCGGCACGCTCTACCTCAACCGCCTTGCGGCGCCCGGTCCGCAGGGGTCGGGTCAGGCGCTGTGGGTCTGCGAGCTGGCGCTGGCCGCGATCGCGTGCGCGGGGGCCGCGGCGGGTCTCGTACGGCGACGGCGGCGGGCGGGAACTCCGGCGGGCTGACCCCCTTGCGGGGTCATGGCAGAATCGGACCGCCGGAGGGGGCGACGGACCGAACGGGAGGGTGTGCGCGATGCCTGGGAGCCGCCACGAGGTCCCGAAGCCGCCTCTCGTCCGCCGGAGCCGGAGCTGATCCATGGGTGCACACAGGCGGAAGTGCGACTGGTGCGGCAGCGGTACGCCCATCGTCAGGGACATGGACCCGGTCAACGCGGACTACCAGTACTGGTGCGAGGAGTGCGCGCGGGCGCTGATCATAAAAGGCGACCCCATCGAGACCTACCGGGAGCTGGAGGGGGAGCCGATCTACGGCCGGCTCCTGGAGGAGCACTGCACGCTCAAGCGCTTCTACTCCTTCGCCACGGCCTGACCGCTTCCCTGCTTCCGGCCGGCGAAAACCGGACGGACCGGAATCGATTTGGTGGACGGCCGGGGGGACCGGTACTGTTCTCGATGTCGCCAGGGAGACCGGGCGGCGCAGCGAGGGGCTATAGCTCAGTTGGTAGAGCGCTTGCATGGCATGCAAGAGGTCAGGAGTTCAATTCTCCTTAGCTCCACAGTGAAGAAGGAACAGCGGGTCGTCCGGATCGGACGGCCCGCTGTTTCGTGTGCGCGGTGTCCATCGCGGACGACCGCCCGGAGGCGGACCGGCCCCGTGCGGTACCCTGACGCCATGCGTGCCGTAGGCCTTCTGCTTAGCGAGCCGCGCTGATCAGTCCCGACCGGTGAGAATGCCTGGTCGGCATCGGCGCGGCGTCCCCTCCTGTGCGAGGGGATTTTTCGTTTCCGTGGACGCGTGTCCGTGAACGTGGGCGCCGGCAGATGACGATCGATGGAGTTTTGAGGATCATGAGCGAGACGAATTCCGCAGCCGACGCTGCCGCGACGCACCGCTACACGGCAGCGATGGCCGCCGACATCGAGGCACGCTGGCAGGACTTCTGGGACGCCGAGGGCACGTACGAGGCGCCCAACCCGACCGGTGACCTGGCGGGCGATCCGGAGCTGGCCGCCAAGCCGAAAAAGTTCATCATGGACATGTTCCCGTACCCCTCGGGTGCGGGCCTGCACGTCGGCCACCCGCTGGGCTACATCGCCACCGATGTCTTCGCCCGCCACCAGCGGATGACCGGACACAACGTCCTGCACACCCTGGGCTTCGACGCCTTCGGCCTGCCCGCGGAGCAGTACGCCGTACAGACCGGCACCCACCCGCGGATCTCCACCGAGGCCAACATCGCGAACATGACGGCGCAGCTGCGCCGGCTGGGCCTGGGCCACGACAAGCGCCGCTCGTTCGCCACGATCGAGTCCGAGTACTACAAGTGGACCCAGTGGATCTTCCTGCAGATCTTCAACTCCTGGTACGACACCGAGGCCGACCGGGCCCGGCCGATCGCCGAGCTGGTCGCCCAGTTCGAGAGCGGTGAGCGCGCCACCCCCGACGGCCGCGACTGGAGCGCGCTGAACGCCGCCGAGCGCGCCGACGTGCTGGGCGAGTACCGGCTGGCCTACGCCTCCGACGCCCCGGTCAACTGGTCGCCCGGCCTGGGCACCGTCCTGGCCAACGAGGAGGTCACCGCCGACGGCCGCTCCGAGCGCGGCAACTTCCCCGTCTTCAAGGCCAAGCTGCGCCAGTGGAACATGCGCATCACGGCCTACGCCGACCGGCTGCTGAACGATCTGGACGGGCTGGACTGGCCCGAGGCGATCAAGCTGCAGCAGCGCAACTGGATCGGCCGCTCCGAGGGGGCGCGCGTCGACTTCCCCGTCGACGGCGCGGGCAGCGTCACCGTCTTCACCACCCGCCAGGACACCCTGTTCGGCGCCACGTACATGGTGCTGGCGCCGGAGCACGAGCTGGTCGAGCGGATCATCCCCGCCGCCTGGCCCGAGGGCACCCACCCGGTCTGGACGGGCGGCCACGCCTCCCCGGCCGAGGCGGTCACCGCGTACCGCAAGCAGGCCGCGGCCAAGTCCGACGTCGAGCGGCAGGCCGAGGCCAAGGACAAGACCGGTGTCTTCACCGGCGCGTACGCCACCAACCCCGTCAGCGGCGAGAAGATCCCCGTCTTCATCGCCGACTACGTCCTGATGGGCTACGGCACCGGCGCGATCATGGCCGTACCGGCGCACGACGCGCGCGACTTCGCCTTCGCGCGCGCCTTCGAGCTGCCGATGCGCTGCGTCGTCGAGCCGTCGGACGACCGCGGCACGGACGCCTCGACGTGGGAGGACGCCTTCGCCTCGTACGACGGGAAGCTGGTCAACTCCGCCAACGACGAGGTCTCGCTGAACGGTCTGGGCGTAGCCGACGCCAAGGCCCGGATCACCGAGTGGCTGAAGGAGCACGGCGTCGGCGAGGGCACCGTCAACTTCCGGCTGCGCGACTGGCTGTTCAGCCGCCAGCGCTACTGGGGCGAGCCCTTCCCGATCGTGTACGACGAGGACGGCATCGCCCACCCGCTGCCCGAGTCGATGCTGCCGCTGGAGCTGCCCGAGGTCGACGACTACTCGCCGCGCACCTTCGACCCGGACGACGCCGACACCCAGCCCGAGACCCCGCTGTCGCGCAACGCCGACTGGGTCAACGTCACACTGGACCTGGGCGACGGCGCCGGCCCGAAGAAGTACCGCCGTGAGACGAACACCATGCCCAACTGGGCCGGCTCCTGCTGGTACGAGCTGCGCTACCTGGACCCGAACAACTCCGAGAAGCTGGTCGACCCGGCGATCGAGGAGTACTGGATGGGCCCGCGCGAGGGGCAGCCGACCGGGGGCGTCGACCTGTACGTGGGCGGCGCGGAGCACGCCGTCCTGCACCTGCTTTACGCCCGCTTCTGGTCCAAGGTGCTGCACGACCTGGGCCACGTCTCCTCCGCCGAGCCGTTCCACAAGCTGTACAACCAGGGCATGATCCAGGCATTCGTCTACCGGGACAGCCGCGGCATCGCGGTCCCGGCGGCCGAGGTCGAGGAGCGCGACGGGGCGTTCTACTACCAGGGCGAGAAGGTCTCCCGCGTCCTGGGCAAGATGGGCAAGTCCCTGAAGAACGCCGTCACGCCCGACGAGATCTGCGGCGAGTACGGCGCGGACACACTGCGCCTGTACGAGATGGCCATGGGCCCCCTGGACGTGTCGCGGCCCTGGGACACGCGTGCGGTCGTCGGCCAGTACCGGCTGCTGCAGCGGCTGTGGCGCAACATCGTCGACGAGGAGACCGGCGAGGTCACCGTCGTGGACGCCGAGCCCGGCGAGGAGACGCTGCGCGCGCTGCACAAGGCGATCGACGGCGTCGGCGGCGACATGGCCGGCATGCGTTTCAACACGGCCATCGCCAAGGTCACCGAGCTGAACAACCACCTGACCAAGGCGGGCGGGCCGCTGCCCCGCTCCGTCGCCGAGGCGCTGGTGCTGCTGGTGGCGCCGCTGGCCCCGCACATCGCCGAGGAGCTGTGGCACCGGCTGGGCCACACGGACTCGGTCGTGCACCAGGACTTCCCGGTGGCCGACCCGGCGTACGTCGTGGACGAGACCGTGACCTGTGTCGTGCAGGTCAAGGGCAAGGTCAAGGCCCGCCTGGAGATCTCCCCGTCGATCACGGACACGGAGCTGGAGGCCCTGGCCTTGGCCGACCCGGCCGTCGTCGCCGCGCTGGACGGAGCGGGTATCCGCAAGGTGATCGTCCGGGCGCCGAAGCTGGTGAACATCGTCCCCGCATAGCCACGACTGCGGTGGGGAAGGCGTGAGGGCTTTCCCCTACGGGCAGGTTGGGGGTTCCGACGGAACCCCCAACCTGCCCGTTCCGTTTACGGTGGAGGGGACCGGTGAACGTGTGCCGGCGGCCGTCACACCTTCAGAGGGGCGCTCATGGAAGCCGTGATCCTGATCCTGGGGCTGCTCGTCGTCTTCATGGCCCTGGGCGTCTACGCGACCGTCAAGGTCGTCGGGGCGGCCAGACGCGGCGTGGACCGGACGATCACACAGGCCCGCCGCACCGTCGAGGACACCACCCTGCGGGCGAAGAGCTACGGACAGCTGGGCGTCGGCGCGGAGCTGGCGCAGCTGCGCCTGACGCTGCGGACGTCGATGCGCGCCACGCAGGAGGCCCTGCGTGCGGGCGTGGCGGAGGACGCCTCGCTCTCGGAGTCCCTGGGCCTGTTCGAACGGCTCGGGGTGCACGGCCGGGAGCTGGACGAGGAGCTGAAGGCGCTGGAGCGCGAGCCGGACAAGGCGACGATCGCCTCTCGGCTGCCGGGCCTCAAGGAGCGCACCGCGCAGATCACCGGGTCCGCCGACGCGCTGCGCTGGGCCGCCCGGGACCGGGCGCGGCAGTTCGCCGCCGACGACCTCTCGACCCTGAACGCGCAGATCGACGTGGAGGCCGGGGCGCTGCGGCACTGGACGACGGAGGAGCCGGCGGCGCGGCCCGGGCGGCCGGCGGACCGGGGCGGGGAACCGGAAGCGCCGGGCGCGCCGGGCGGGGACCGGACACCTCCGGAGGCCATCACGGCCCGGGACCCCCGCCGGCAGAACGCCTACCCGTGGCAGAAGACGGCCCGGCCCGAGACGACGAACTGAGCCTGCCGGGACGTGTGCGGCCGCGGTCGCGATCGCCGCTCCGGGCCCGGCCCGGGCGGGTCGGCCGGGACGGAGGTACGCCGGGACCACCGGCGACCGAGGGTGGCAGGATGCGAAACGAAGCGACCGTGACTGATCATTCGCGCGGGGTCGGACTGCCGACTCCCCGCCCCTGCGGGTAACCTCCCGCTCATGTCCCGCCATGTCGCGATCGTCACCGATTCCACGGCCTACCTGCCGCCCGACGCGATGGAGCGGCACGGCATCACCGCGGTGCCACTGACCGTGGTCCTGGGCGACCAGGCCCTGGAGGAGGGCACCGAGATCTCGGCCCGCTCCCTGGCCCTGGCCCTCCAGAAGCGCCGACCCGTGACGACCTCGCGCCCCAGCCCCGAGGTCTTCGCCGCCACGTACGAGGCCGCCGCCGAGGCCGGTGCGCGCGGCATCGTCTCGCTCCATCTGTCCGCGGAGTTCTCCGGTACGTACGACGCGGCGCTGGTGGCGGCGAAGGACGCTCCGGTGCCGGTGCGGGTGGTGGACACGGGAATGGTCGCGATGGCCCTCGGCTTCTGCGCCCTGGCGGCGGCCGAGACGGCCGAGGCGGGCGCCGACCTGGACGAGGCGGTGGCGGCGGCCGAGAAGCGCGCGGCGAGCACCTCCACGTACTTCTACGTCGACACCCTGGACTACCTGCGGCGCGGCGGCCGGATCGGCGCCGCGCAGGCGCTGCTCGGCTCGGCCCTCGCCGTGAAGCCCCTGCTTCAGCTGGACGGGGGGCGGATCGAACTGCTGGAGAAGGTACGGACGGCCTCGAAGGCCATCGCCCGGCTGGAGGAGATCGTCGCCGAACGCGCGGGCAGCGGCCGGGTGGACCTCGCGGTGCACCACCTGGCGGCGCCGGAGCGGGCCGAGCGGCTGGCCGAGCGGCTGCGGGAGCGGGTGCCCGGGCTGGTGGACCTCCATGTCAGCGAGGTGGGCGCGGTGATCGGCGCCCACACCGGCCCGGGGCTGCTGGGAGCGGTGGTCTCGCCGCGCTGACGTCACTCTCCGGAGTGGCCGAGTTGTACACAACGGGCCGGTTTTCCACGGAAATCGCGTGCGCTCAGCGGGATGGGGCGGGAGTGCCTAGCGTCCTGGGGCATGGCTTCCCGATCACATCGTGCAACCAGCGGACTCGGCGGACCGAGTGGCGGACCCGGCAGCGGGCCCGGACGCGACCCGGCTTCCGACGGGCGCCTCCGGCGGACGGCGGGCCCCGGCCCCGGCCGGCGGCGTCGGACCACGGGCCGCACCGAAGCGGCCGCGGTGGCCGCTGCGGCCCGCAGCCGGGCCGACGCGCTCATGGCGGGCGGGTACGGGGGGCGCGTCGCGCGGTGGGGCGTGGGCGCGGCGGTGACGGGCTCTGAGGCTGCGGGGGCTCCTGGGACTCCCGGGGTTTCTGGGTCTCCTGGGGCGTCTGGGATGTCTGGGACGTCTGGGGCTCCTGGTATGTCCGGGGCTGCGGGGCTGGTGGTGGGGCCTGAGGTGTCCGCCCCGGGGGGCGCGGGTCCGGCTTCGCCGGTCACGGGCCCGGATGCGGTCCGGGTTCGGGCTCCGGTTCCGGCCCCGATTCCGGCTCCTTCGGATTCGGCCGCGGCTTTGGGTCCCGCCTCGGCTTCGGCCCCGGCCTCGGCCCCGGCCTTGGCTTCGGTGGGGCGGTGGGCGACGGCAGTTCTCGCGGTGCGGGAGCGGTTGCCGATGTGGGTGCAGCTCAGATGCGGCCTGGAGCCGAAGACCCTCGCCGCGCTCGTCGTGATCCTGGTCGCGGCCGCCGTGTTCGCCGGGATGCACTTCTGGTCCGCCCGCCCCGAGGGTGTACGGGCTCCGGACGTCGTCGGCGAGGCGGGGCACGCGCCCGGCCCGGTGGCGGAGCCGGACGCGGACATCGGTGCGACCGGCGTGCCCGACCCGTCTCCCGGCCCGGCGGCCGTCGCCGGGGCGGGCGGGCAGATCGTGGTGGACGTGAGCGGCAAGGTGCGGAACCCGGGGCTGCGCCGACTGCCTTCCGGGGCGCGGGTGGACGATGCGTTGGAGGCGGCGGGCGGGGCGCGCCCCGGGACGGACCTGGCGGGCCTCAACCGGGCCCGGCTGCTCATGGACGGCGAGCAGATCGTGGTGGGCGCCCCGCCTGCCCCGGTCCCGGCGGCGGGTGCGGGCGGCCCGACGACTGCCGGGGGCGGCGCCGGGCCGGTGAGCCTGAATACCGCTACGGCCGACCAGCTGGAGGGCCTGCCGGGCGTCGGCCCCGTCCTCGCCCAGCACATCGTCGACTACCGCACCCAGCACGGCGGATTCCGGTCCGTCGACGAACTCCGCGAGGTCAACGGGATCGGCGACCGCCGGTTCGCCGATCTGCGCCCCCTGGTGCAGCCGTGAGCACGCAGGACGTCCACGCGGCATCGGGGCTGCGGCTGGGCGTCTCCGACCCGCGCCAGGAGGGCCCGGCCGACCTGCGGCTGCTCGCCCCGGCAGCGGCGGCCTGGGCCGGTGCCGCGCTCGCCGTGGGCGCCCCCGGGCAGTGGACGGCGATGGGGGTGGTGCTCTGCCTGGGGGCGGCGGTGGTCCTCCTCGCGGCGCCGGGTCTCTTCGCAGCGCCGGGCCTCCCCCTGTCGCCCCGCGCGGTGGCCGGGCGGGGCGACAACGGCGGACGACGGGACAGCGGAGGCACCGCGGCCGACGACAACGGCGGACGGGGTGGCCGAGACGGCGCGGGCGGCGGCACGGCTGGCAGCGGCACGGCCGACGGGCGCGTCGCGGCCCGTGGACGTCGGAGGGTGCGTGCCACGGCCGCCGCGGCGGTGCTGCTCTGCGCGGCGGCCGGGGCGGCCTCCGCGGGGCTGCACGGTGCCGATGTGCGCCGGGGACCGGTGCCCGGACTGGCCAGGCAGTTCGCGCGGGTCGAGGCGGAGATCACCCTCACCTCCGACGCCCGGCGGACGTACCCCCGGGTGCACGGCGACCACAGCACACCCGCCTCCCTGCTCCTGGACGCGGAGGTCTCCCTGCTGACGCGGCCCGGCGGAACGGCCGTGCGGCTGCGCACGCCGGTGCTGGTCATCGTCCCGCCCGGCGGTGCGACGGCGGCATGGCAGCAGTTGCTCCCCTCCACCCGTCTGCGGATCGCCGGCCGGCTGGCGCCACCGCTGCACAAGGGCGAGCGTGCCGCCGCCGTGCTGCGGCCCGAGGGCAAGGGCCCGCCCCGCGTGACGGGACCGCCCAGCCTCCTCCAGCGCGCTGCGGGACGGCTGCGCGCCGGACTGCGCCAGGCAACCGACGGACTCGGCGCCGACGCACGGGCGTTGCTGCCCGGGCTCGTCGTCGGCGACACCACCCGGGTCACTCCGGAACTGCACGAGGCATTCCGCGCGACCGACCTCACTCATCTGATGGCCGTATCCGGGGCGAACCTGGCGATCCTGCTCGTCCTGCTCATCGGGCCGCCCGGCAGGGCGCTGCGGGCCGAACGCGGCGGACTGGCGCCCAGGCTCGGGATCTCCCTGCGGATGACCGCACTGCTCGGCGGCGGACTCACGCTCGCCTTCGTCCTGGTCTGCCGGCCCGAACCGAGTGTGCTCAGGGCCGCCGCGTGCGGGCTGATCACGCTGCTCGCCATCGGCACCGGACGGCGCCGGACCCTGATCCCCGCGCTGTGCGCCGCCGTTCTGCTGCTGGTGCTCTACGACCCGTGGCTGGCGCGCAGTTACGGCTTCGTCCTGTCGGTACTTGCCACCGGCGCGCTCCTGACCCTCGCCCCGCGGTGGAGCGAGGCGCTGCAACGGCGCCGGGTGCCGCCGCGCCTGGCGGAGGCGCTGGCCGCCGCGGCCGCCGCGCAGGCGGTGTGCGCGCCCGTCGTGGTGCTGCTCGCCTCCCGGGTGAGCCTGGTGGCGATCCCGTGCAACCTGCTCGCCGAGTTCGCGGTGGCGCCGGCCACGGTGCTCGGGTTCGCCACGCTGGCCCTGGCACCGGTGGCGATGCCTGCGGCCGTGCTGCTCGCCCGGGTGGCCGGATGGCCGGCCGGGTGGATCGCCTCGGTGGCCAGGACCGGAGCGGCGCTTCCGGGTGCGGAGACCCACTGGCCCGACGGCCTGTCCGGCGCCGCGCTGCTCGCCGCGCTGACCCTGGTGCTCGTGCCCGCCGCCCGGTGGGTGGGGCGCCGGCCCTGGATCTGCGGGGCCGCCGCGCTGCTGCTGGTGCTCGTCGTGCTCCGACCGGTGCCGCTGACCCGGGTACTGACCGGATGGCCGCCGCCCGGCTGGGTGTTCGCTATGTGCGACGTCGGGCAGGGCGACGCGCTGGTGCTCGCCGCCGGGCGCGGTGCGGGCGTGGTGGTCGATACGGGCCCCGACCCCCGGCTCGCCGACCGTTGCCTGCGCGAACTGGGCGTCAGCCGCGTCCCGTTGCTCCTGCTCACCCATTTCCACGCCGACCATGTCCGGGGCCTGCCCGGCGTGCTGCGGGGCAGAGCGGTGGGCGCGATCCAGACGACGAGCCTGGACGACCCGCCGGAGCAGGCCGCCTTCGTACGGAGAACGGCGGCCGAGGCGCGTATTCCCGTGATGCGGGTCGCCCCCGGTGAACGGCGGCGGATCGGGGCGCTCGACTGGCAGGTGCTGTGGCCGCCGGGCGAGGCGGGTACGGGCCCGGCGGCCGGCCCCGTACCGCAGGACCCGAACGACGCCAGCGTCACCCTGTTCGTGCGGGCCGGAGGGCTCACCCTGCTGCTGCCCGGGGACCTGGAGCCCCCCGCCCAGCAGGCGCTGCTGCGCAGCCATCCGGGGCTGCCCGGGGTGGACGTGCTCAAGGTCGCCCACCACGGCTCCGCTCACCAGGACAGTGCCCTGCTGCACGCCGCCAGGCCCAGGTTCGCGCTGGTGAGCGTGGGCCGGGACAACCCGTACGGACATCCGGCACCCCGGACGCTCGACGCGCTCACGGCGCAGGGGGCGGTGGTGCTACGGACCGACCAGGACGGGGCGATCGCGGTGACGGGCACGGGGAGCCGGCTGCGTGCGGTGGGGCGGTCATGAGGGCCTACGCATCCCGGTGGAAGGAGCCATGGGCTGCTCCCCGGTGGGCGGAGTCGCCGGCCGCGCCCGTCGCCCCGGGTTCGCGGGGCCGGGCCCGGGGCGCGCGGCTCCTGCCCCTGAGCTCGCCGCCTCGGACCCGGGGCGCTCGGCCTCAGACCAGCCAGCGGCCGTCGGTCATCAGGTCGCGGCCGGGCTGCTCGTTGGACTCCCGCCACGCCCTGACCGCGTACGGGGTGAAGCGGAGGCACACCCAGGCGGAGCGCCCCCGCAGGTCCCAGTCGAACTTCTTGGCGAAGGCATCGCCCGGTGCCATCGGGAAGTCCGAGCCCTCCACCACCTCGGCCGTCGCCTCGATCATGACCACATCGCGGGTGTGGCCCAGCGCGATCTGCGCCCGGCCGTTGGACGTCACGTTGGACGCCGTCGGGTTGGTGCGCCGGGTGGCCATCAGCAGGGCCTCCCCGTCCCACACGAACCACAGCGGCACCAGGGTCGGAACGCCATCGGCCGAGGCCGTCGACACCCAGGCGTCCTTGTCCTTCTCCAGGCGATCGAGTACATCCCGCTTGCGCTGTTCCCTGCTGCGGGCCGGTTCCGGGCGGGTCATGCCGCGCACGCTAGCCGGTGCGCAGGGGCCGCGTCACCAATCTGTCCGACCAACACACTCAGGACCAGTGGCTCATGGCGCGGTGCCTCTGCGCCGGAACAGACTGGGCCCATGGACCCGCACCTGCCGCAGACCGTCGACGCCTACCTGGAACGCATCGGCGCGGTCAGACCCGCCCGCCCCGATGCCCCGGCCCTGCGCGAACTGCAACTGCGCCACCTGCTCACCGTGCCCTTCGAGAACCTCTCGATCCATCTCGGCGAGGACATCGTGCTGGAGGAGGAACCGCTCCTGGACAAGATCGTGGCCGGCCGGCGCGGCGGCTTCTGCTACGAACTCAACGGCGCCTTCGCCGTACTGCTGCGGGCGCTCGGTTTCCGCGTCACCCTGCTCCAGGCGCGGGTCCACGGGGACGGTGGCCGGCTCGGCATCCCGTACGACCACATGGCGCTGCGCGTGGAGACGGACGACGGGACCGGGCCGTGGCTCGCCGATGTCGGATTCGGCGACCACGCCCGGCATCCGCTCGCACTCGCCGACCGTACGGACCAGCAGGACCCGGGCGGCGTCTTCCGGATCGCGCCCGTTCCGGCCGGGGGAGGCGAGGACTTCGGCGACCTCGATGTGCTGTGCGACGGCGAGCCCCGGCTCCGCCTGGACCCGCGGCCCCGGGTGCCGGCCGACTTCCGGGCCGGCGCCTGGTACCACCGCACCTCACCCGACTCCCACTTCACCCGCGCCCCGGTCTGCTCGCGCTGCACGGACGACGGCCGGATCACGCTCACCGGGCGCAAGCTGCTCACGACGGCGGGCGCCGAGCGGCGCGAGACGCCGCTGGAGAGCGACGACGAGGTGCTGGCCGCCTATCGCGAGCACTTCGGGGTGCACTTGGACCGACTGCCCGTCAAATCGGACCTTCGGTAACACCTGCGCCCAAGCCACTGCGAGATGCTCTGTTTGCCTCGAACGCACCAAGGGTGGTCGAATGCATACTCGTCGGCGGGCCGCTGCTCCGACAACGACGTCTGCCCTTCGGCCCGAGGTGAAAGCGCGCCCGGGAGTGTGTGGAGATGTTCGGCCGTTGGTTCGGAAACAAAACTGCGACGGGCGCCGCGCGCGGCAACGCCCTTGCCGGACTGGTGGTACCGGACTCGGCGGGTGTCCTCAGCTGCCGGGTGCTCGACCCGGTCAACGAGGCGGTGCCGCAGGCCGAGTTCGTACTGTCGGACCGGGCGGGACGCAAGGTGGTCGGGGGCGAGACGGACCCGTACGGCAGTGTGTTCGCCACGGTGCCGGCGGGGGAGTACCGGCTTGCCCTCACGGCGGAGGGGTTCACTCCGTTCCACGGTTCGGCCACGGTCACCGAGGGCGGTCACGCGAGCCTGGGCGATGTGACCCTCCAGGTCTCCGCGCCGCCGCAGCTGCCCGAGCCGGGCGACTGGGAGATCGAGCCGACGCACTCGCAGATCGGCTTCACCGCCCGCCACATCGGGATGGCCCGCATCCACGGACGGTTCAACACCTTCGCGGGCGCGGTGCGGATCTCCGACCGCATGGAGGACTCGGCGATGCACGTGATCATCGACGCCGCGTCGATCGACACCAACGTCCAGATGCGCGACGACCACCTGCGCTCCAGCGACTTCCTGGACGTCGGCCGCTACCCGACGCTGGAGTTCTACAGCGACCGCTTCGTGCACCGGGGCGGGACCCGCTGGGGCGTGAGCGGGGCGCTGACCCTGCACGGCGTGAGCCGTACGGTGACGCTGGACACCCAGTACCTCGGCCTGGGGAACGGGCTGGAGGGCGAGACCAGGGCGGCCTGCCGCGCCACCACCCAGCTGCACCGCGAGGACTTCACGCTGACCTGGCAGACGATGCTGGCCCGTGGCATCGCCGTGGTCGGCCCCAGCATCTCCATCGACATGGACATCCAGATCGTGCCGAAGGGCTGACCTGCGGGGCGGTCGGGCTACGGCGCCTCCAGCCATCCCTCGTACTCCGCGGCGAACGCGTCGAGCGCCGCGGAGTCCAGCCGGCGGTCCGGGTCCTCCACGACCACCAGCCACTGGGCGTCCTCGGCGTCGTCCTCGCCGGCCAGCGCATCGCGTACGAGCTGCGGCTCCTCGGCGACCCCGAAGCGGTCGGCGAGCGCGTCCGCCACCTCCTGGGCGGCGTCGCGGTCGGGCAGCACCAGTACGTGTCTCTCATCGCTCACCCGTCCATTCTCGGGTACGGGGCGAAGCGCGGTGGACCCGGCCACGACCGGGCTGTCAGTGGCCCGTGGGATGCTGGACGGCGATGGCCACCAGAAGGAATTCCACCGACGACCCGCTCGCCCCGCTCACGCTCGCCGTGGGGCAGGAGGACCTGCTCCTGGACCGCGCCGTGCAGCAGGTGGTGGCGGCCGCGCGCGCCGCCGACGCCGACACGGACGTCCGCGACCTCACCCCCGACCAGCTCCAGCCGGGCACGCTGGCGGAGCTGACGAGCCCCTCGCTGTTCGCCGAGCGCAAGGTCGTGGTCGTGCGCAACGCGCAGGATCTCGCCGCCGACACGGTCAAGGACGTCAAGAAGTACCTCGACGACCCGGTCGAGGAGATCACCCTCGTCCTGCTGCACGCGGGCGGCGCCAAGGGCAAGGGGCTGCTCGACGCGGCCCGCAAGGCGGGGGCCCGTGAAGTGGCGTGCCCGAAGACGACGAAGCCGGCCGAGCGGCTCTCCTTCGTGCGCGGTGAGTTCCGTGCGCTGGGGCGCTCCGCGACGCCCGAGGCGTGCCAGGCGCTGGTCGACTCCATCGGCAGCGATCTGCGGGAGCTGGCGAGCGCGGTGTCGCAGCTGGTCGCGGATGTCGAGGGCACGATCGACGAGGCGGTCGTCGGGCGCTACTACACGGGGCGGGCGGAGGCGTCGAGCTTCACGGTCGCCGACCGGGCGGTCGAGGGGCGGGCGGCGGAGGCCCTGGAGGCCCTGCGCTGGTCGCTGTCGACCGGGGTGGCCCCCGTCCTGATCACCAGCGCGCTCGCGCAGGGCGTACGGGCGATCGGCAAGCTCTCGTCGGCGCGCGGGGGGCGGCCGGCGGACCTTGCGCGCGAGCTGGGCATGCCGCCGTGGAAGATCGACCGGGTGCGCCAGCAGATGCGGGGCTGGACGCCGGACGGGGTCGCGGTGGCGTTGCGGGCGGTCGCGGACGCGGATGCGGGGGTCAAGGGGGGCGGGGACGATCCCGAGTACGCGTTGGAGAAGGCGGTGGTTGCGGTGGCGGGCGCCGCGCGTGGCGCGCGGAGCGCGCGGTAGCGGTGCGGTGGGGTGGCCGGCTGACCGCGGTGTCCTCAAGCGCCGGACGGGCTTGAACTTGCCGTTCAGGTGTCCTCAAGCGCCGGGCGGGCTGGTTGTGGCCGGGGCGGGTCATCCGTGTGCCTCCATGCCGAAGGCCCCGGCCGGTCCCTGGGGAAGGGACCGGGCGGGGCCTCGGGATGAGAATGGGTGCGTCGCACCCGCGTGGCGAACGCAGGTTCGGTGTGCGGCGCGGGTGCCGGGCAGGAGCGGGAGAGAGGGCCCGCTTGGTCCGTTCCGGCGGTTACATCAGAATGCTCAGCCCTGAAGGGTGGCAGCCTTGGCAGCCAGCGCCGACTTCTTGTTGGCGGCGGAGTTCTTGTGGATGACACCCTTCGAGACGGCCTTGTCGAGGGCGCGCGAAGCGTCGCGAACGGCCACGGTGGCCTTCTCGACGTCGCCCGCGACAACGGCCTCACGGGCCTTGCGGATCGCGGTCTTGAGCGACGACTTGACGGCCTTGTTGCGCAGGCGCGCCTTCTCGTTCGTCTTGTTCCGCTTGATCTGGGACTTGATGTTCGCCACGAAAGAGCCTTTTCAGGTTCGTTGGATCTTCTGGGTGTGTCCGCGGGGCCCAAAAGCCACGGGGCACAGCTGTCCACGGTAGCAGGAGCGGTCCGACCGGCCCAAACCGGTCGCTGCCCCGCAGGCGTGGGACGATGGAAGCTACGTACAGATCCGCCCCCCCGATCCGCCCCGACCCGACATCGACCCGAGACACGGCGTTCGGCGTCTCAAGAATCAGGACCCTGCGTGCCCGCGACTCCTCTCCACGTGCCCGAGCCGAGCCGTACCGACCCGGCGCTGATCCGCAACTTCTGCATCATCGCGCACATCGACCACGGCAAGTCGACCCTCGCCGACCGGATGCTCCAGCTGACCGGGGTGGTCGACCAGCGGCAGATGCGCGCTCAGTACCTCGACCGGATGGACATCGAGCGCGAGCGCGGCATCACCATCAAGTCCCAGGCGGTCCGGCTGCCCTGGGCGCCGACCACCGGTGAGGGCCAGGGCAGCACCCACGTCCTCAACATGATCGACACGCCCGGGCACGTCGACTTCACCTACGAGGTCTCCCGGTCGCTCGCCGCCTGCGAGGGCACGATCCTGCTGGTCGACGCCGCGCAGGGCATCGAGGCCCAGACCCTGGCCAACCTCTACCTGGCGATGGAGAACGACCTCACCATCGTCCCGGTGCTCAACAAGATCGACCTGCCGGCCGCCCAGCCCGAGAAGTTCTCCGAGGAGCTGGCCAACCTCATCGGCTGCCAGCCGGAGGATGTGCTCAAGGTCTCCGCGAAGACCGGCATCGGCGTGGACGCGCTGCTCGACCGCGTGGTGCGGGACGTTCCGGCGCCCGTCGGCGTGGCCGACGCGCCCGCCCGCGCGATGATCTTCGACTCGGTCTACGACTCGTACCGCGGTGTCGTCACGTACGTCCGTGTCGTCGACGGCTCGCTGAACAAGCGCGAGCGCATCCGGATGATGTCGACCGGCGCCACCCACGAGCTGCTGGAGATCGGTGTCTCCTCGCCCGAGATGACCCCGTCCGACGGGATCGGCGTCGGCGAGGTGGGCTACATCATCACCGGCGTGAAGGACGTGCGGCAGTCCAAGGTCGGTGACACGATCACCTCGCTGAGCGGCGGGGCGACCGAGCCTCTCGGCGGCTACAAGGACCCCAAGCCGATGGTGTTCTCCGGGCTCTACCCGCTGGACGGCTCGGATTACCCGGACCTGCGCGAGGCCCTGGACAAGCTCCAGCTCAACGACGCCGCGCTGGTGTACGAGCCGGAGACCTCCGCGGCGCTCGGCTTCGGCTTCCGCGTCGGCTTCCTCGGCCTGCTCCACCTCGACGTGGTCCGCGAGCGGCTGGAGCGCGAGTTCGGTCTCGACCTCATCGCCACCGCCCCCAACGTGGTCTACCGGGTCGAGATGGAGGACGGCACCGAGCACACCGTCACCAACCCGAGTGAATTCCCCGAGGGGAAGATCGACAAGGTGCACGAGCCGGTCGTCCGGGCCACGGTCCTGGCGCCCAGCGAGTTCATCGGCGCGATCATGGAGCTCTGCCAGCAGCGCCGCGGCACCCTCCTCGGCATGGACTACCTCTCCGAGGACCGGGTCGAGATCCGCTACACCCTGCCGCTCGCCGAGATCGTCTTCGACTTCTTCGACCAGCTGAAGTCCAAGACCCGGGGATACGCCTCCCTCGACTACGAGCCCACCGGCGAGCAGTCCGCTCAGCTCGTCAAGGTCGACATCCTGCTGCACGGCGACAAGGTCGACGCGTTCTCCGCGGTCACGCACAAGGACAAGGCGTACGCCTACGGGGTGCGGCTCGTCGCCAAGCTGCAGAAGCTCATCCCCCGGCAGAACTTCGAGGTGCCGATCCAGGCGGCCATCGGCTCCCGGGTCATCGCCCGTGAGACCGTCCGCGCCATCCGCAAGGACGTCCTCGCCAAGTGCTACGGCGGCGACATCTCCCGTAAGCGCAAGCTGCTGGAGAAGCAGAAGGAGGGCAAGAAGCGGATGAAGATGGTCGGCAACGTGGAGGTGCCGCAGGACGCGTTCATCTCCGTGCTGTCGACCGACGAGTCCGCCGGGGAGAGCAAGGGCAAGAAGTAGGGCACGGAGCAGCACGAGGAGTCCTACCGGCAGGTAGGTACGCGGGCCCCCGCATCGCAGGAACGCTGCGGTACGGGGGTCCGTTCGTTATCAAGCGGGGTCCGATTGCCTCTTACGCGGGGCGCGCGGGCGCTCTACCCTGATCACGGCTTCTTAGTTACTCGCCAGTTAAGCAAGCAGGATTCCAGTACGCAGAGCAAGCAGCAGCAAGCACCCACAGGCACAGAGCGCACCGCAACCAGCAGCCGGTCGTGAAGTACTGCCGCAGGCCCGGAGGATGTCGTGAGCGACACACAGACCATGATCGAGAACCGTCCGCCCTCCGTGGCGACCCTCTTCATCGACCGGGTGGCGTCCACCCCGGACGGGGAGGCATACCGCTACCCCGTCCCCGCGGCCGACGGCCAGGGGCCCGACGAGTGGAAGTCGCTCAGCTGGGCGCAGGCCGCCGAGCGGGTCTACGCCGTGGCCGCCGGGCTGATCGCGCTGGGCGTGCGGCCCGAGCAGCGCGTCGCGCTCGCCGCCTCCACCCGGGTCGAGTGGATCCTCGTCGACCTCGGTGTGATGTGCGCGGGCGCCGCGACCACCACGATCTACCCCTCGACCAACGCCGAGGAGTCGGCGTTCATCCTCTCCGACTCCGAGAGCCGGGTCCTGATCGCCGAGGACGCGGCCCAGCTGGCCAAGGCCCGCGAGCGGCGTGCCGAGCTGCCGGACCTCGCCCACGTCGTCGTGATCGACGCGCAGGGCGTGGGAGAGGACGAGGGCGACCCCGAGGGCTGGGTGCTCACCCTGGCCGACCTGGAGGCCCTGGGCGCCGAGCACCTGGCGAAGGACCCGGAAGCCGTCCGCGGCCGCGTCGACGCCATCACCTCCGAGCAACTGGCGACCCTCATCTACACCTCGGGCACCACCGGCCGCCCCAAGGGCGTGCGGCTGCCGCACGACAACTGGTCGTACATGGCCAAGGCCACCGTCGCCACCGGCCTGATCACCAAGGACGACGTCCAGTACCTCTGGCTGCCGCTCGCCCACGTCTTCGGCAAGGTCCTCACCTCCGGCCAGATCGAGGTCGGCCACGTCACCGCGGTGGACGGCCGCGTGGACAAGATCATCGAGAACCTGCCGGTCGTCCAGCCGACCTACATGGCCGCGGTCCCGCGCATCTTCGAGAAGGTCTACAACGGCGTCGCGGCCAAGGCGCGCGCGGGCGGCGGGGCCAAGTACAAGATCTTCCAGTGGGCGGCCGGCGTCGCCCGCGAGTACGCCAAGGTCTCCCAGGACAACTTCCGGCGCACCGGCAAGGCGACCGTGCCCTTCGCCCTCGGCGCCAAGCACAAGGTCGCCGACACCCTGGTCTTCGCCAAGATCCGCGAGGCGTTCGGCGGCCGGCTCCGCGCCTGCGTCTCCGGGTCCGCCGCCCTCGCTCCCGACATCGGCCTCTTCTTCTCCGGGGCCGGCATCCACATCCTGGAGGGCTACGGCCTCACCGAGTCGAGCGCCGCATCCTTCGTCAACCCGGGCGAGAGCTACCGCACCGGCACGGTCGGCAAACCGCTGCCCGGCACCGAGGTGCGGATCGCCGACGACGGCGAGATCCTGCTGCGCGGCCCCGGCATCATGCAGGGCTACCAGGGGCTGCCGGAGAAGACGGCAGAGGTGCTGGAGGCCGACGGCTGGTTCCACACCGGCGACATCGGCGAGCTGTCCGTGGACGGCTACCTGCGGATCACCGACCGCAAGAAGGACCTGATCAAGACGTCGGGCGGCAAGTACATCGCGCCCGCCGAGGTCGAGGGCCAGTTCAAGGCCGTCTGCCCGTTCGTCTCCAACATCCTGGTGCACGGCGCGGACCGCAATTTCTGCACCGCGCTGATCGCCCTGGACGAGCCGACCATCCTCGGCTGGGCCGCCGAGAACGGGATGGAGGGCAAGTCCTACGCGGACGTCGTCGCCTCCCCGAAGACCGTCGAGCTCATCGACGGCTACGTCAAGCGCCTCAACGAGGGCCTGCAGCGCTGGCAGACCATCAAGAAGTTCCGGCTGCTCCCGCGCGACCTGGACATCGAGCACGGCGAGGTGACGCCCAGCCTGAAGCTGAAGCGGCCCGTCGTCGAGCGCACGTACAAGGACCTGATCGAGGAGATGTACGCCGGCTCCCGAGAGGCGTGACGGGCGCCCCACCCTCGCACGCCCCCAGAAAGCCCCCCGCGCGCTCCGGCGCGTGGGGCCGGCGCACTCCGGTCGCACCGTCTTCACCACCCACTTCGGTAACTCGGCGCGTATGGGGAGGGCCGATCTGTCACTCTGTCCGTGTCGTCAGCGGCGCATAACGGAGAACAGGCAGAGCGAGAACAGGTCAGGAGCCGCCCTGTGGGGTCCATTCCCTTGCAGCGGGACATCGTGCAGCGTCCCGGAACCACCGCCGCGGGTACGCAGCCGGTCGCCCGGACCAGCCTCCCCGGGAACCTCCTCGCGCCCTCGGCGGCCCGGCGGTTCGTCACCGCCGCCCTCGCCGAGTGGACCGCGCTCGGGCTGCCCGCCGCCGTCGGATTCAGCGACCGGCTGTCCGAGGACGCGGCGGTGATCGTCAGCGAACTGGTCACCAACGCCGTCGTCCACGCGGGCACCACCGTCGAACTGCTCTTCCGGCTGGAGGAGGCCACCGAGGACGAGGCGTCCGCCCTGGTCCTGGAGGTCTCCGACCACCACCCGGCCCGCGCGGTCCGCAGCGACCACGGGCCCGGCGCCGAGAGCGCGGGCGAGCCCGCCGACTACGGGCGGGGCCTGGAGCTCGTCGCCGCCCTCGCCGAACGCTGGGGCGTCACCTACCGCACCGGCCTCAAGACCGTCTGGGCCCGTCTCCCCGTGGACGACTGGAACCCCTTCCCCGACGCCCGCGGCGAGCCCGGCTTCGGACTGCGCACCGCCGAACTCCTCGCCCCCACCACCCGGCGCGCCGGGCGCGACGACGGCGACTGGGCCGGGCGCGGCGCGCTCTCCTTCCTCGCCGAGGCATCCGACCTGCTCGCCGGGCAGCTGGACGAGGACATCGTGGCGGCGCTCGCCGGACAGTTACTCGTCCCCCGGCTCGCCGACTGGTGCGCGATCTGGCTGGAGCCGGAGAGCGGCGGCCCCTCGGCCGTCCCCCGCCTCGCCAAGGTCTGGCACGTGGACGAGGAGAGCATCCCGCAGCTGCGCGCCCTCCTGGAAGGCGACCCGCTCCGGCTCCCCGAGCGGGTCGGCACCGGCGCCGTCTCCATGCCGTGGCCCGGCGGCGCCGAGGACGGCGAAACACCGGAGAAGGACGAGGCGGAGGCCGAGGGCGTCGCGCTCGCCTACCGGATCACCTCGGGCGGCCGCACCCTCGGAGCCGTACTCCTGGGCCGCGAGTCCACCGCGCGCGTCCCCGACGAGCTCACCGCACTCATCGAGGACTTCGTCCGCCGGGTCGGCCTCGCCGTCGGCGCGGCCCGCGCCTACACCCGGCAGGCCACCATCAGCCGCATCCTGCAACGCGGGCTGCTGCCCAGCAAGGTCGCCCGGATACCGGGCGTCGCGAGCTCCCTGGTCTACGAACCGAGCGACGACGGGGTCGTCGGCGGTGACTTCTACGACATCTTCCCGTGCCCAGGCGACCGCTGGTGCTTCGTCCTCGGCGACGTCCAGGGCAGCGGTCCCGAGGCCGCCGTCGTCACCGGGCTCGCCCGCCCCTGGCTGCGGCTGCTGGCCCGCGAGGGCTTCCAGGCCGACGAGGTCCTGGTCCGGCTCAACCGGCTGCTCCTGGACGACGCCATGGAGGCCGCCGAGGCCGCCGCGCTCATGGTCGCCGCGGCCGGCGGCCAGCACTCCGCGGACAGCGGCCAGTCCCGCTTCCTGTCCCTGCTCTACGGGGAGCTGGTGCCGCTGCCCGGCGGCGGCGCCCGCTGCACCCTGGCCAGCGCGGGCCACCCGCTGCCGCTGCTGCTGCGCCCCGACGGCAGCGTGCGGCCCGCCGCCGAGCCGCAGTTGCTGCTCGGCCTCATGGACGACGCCGTCTACGAGACCCAGAGCTTCGACCTGGCCCCCGGCGACAGCCTGCTCTGCGTAACCGACGGGGTCACCGAGCGGCGCTCGGGTCCGCTGATGTTCGACGACGGCGACGGGCTCGCCCGGGCCCTGTCCGGCTGCGCCGGGCTGAACGCCGAGGAGATCGCGGACCGCATCAAGCACGCCGTGCACGCGTTCGCCGAACGCCCGCCGGACGACGACCTGGCGCTGCTGGTGCTCCAGGCCGAGTAGGCGGGGACACGGGCGTGGCGTCCGGTTGCCGGGAGGCGCGCGACAATGGACGGTATGCCTTCCGTACTGCCCGATGGTGAACCCGTGCCCGACGACGGGGCGCTGCCCCGCCATGCCCTGGAAGGCGCAGCCGACCGCCCGCTCGGCTTCTACCTGCACGTCCCGTACTGCGCCACCCGCTGCGGCTACTGCGACTTCAACACCTACACCGCGACCGAGCTGCGCGGCTCCGGCGGTGCCCTCGCCTCCCGCGACAACTACGCCTCGCACCTCGTCGGCGAGATCCGCCAGGCCCGCAAGGTGCTCGGCGACGACCCCCGCCCGGTGCGCACGGTCTTCGTCGGCGGCGGCACACCGACCCTGCTGGCCGCGGCCGACCTGGTCCGGATGCTGGCGGCGGTCCGCGAGGAGTTCGGACTCGCGGACGACGCCGAGATCACCACCGAGGCCAACCCCGAGTCCGTCGGCCCGGCCTACCTCGCCGAGCTGCGCGAGGGCGGCTTCAACCGGATCTCCTTCGGCATGCAGAGCGCCCGGCAGCACGTCCTGAAGATCCTCGACCGCACCCACACCCCCGGCCGGCCCGAGGCATGCGTCGCCGAGGCCAGGGCGGCCGGCTTCGAGCACATCAACCTGGACCTGATCTACGGCACCCCCGGCGAGTCCGACGACGACTGGCGCGCCTCCCTGGACGCGGCGATCGGCGCCGGACCCGACCACGTCTCCGCGTACGCGCTGATCGTCGAGGAGGGCACCGGGCTCGCCCGCCGGATCAAGCGCGGCGAGATCCCGATGACGGACGACGACGCGCACGCCGACCGCTACCTCATCGCGGACGAGGCGATGGCCGCCGCCGGCTACTCCTGGTACGAGGTGTCGAACTGGGCCCGCACGCCCGAGGGCCGCTGCCTGCACAACGAGCTGTACTGGCGCGGGGCCGACTGGTGGGGCGCCGGACCCGGGGCGCACAGCCACGTCGGGGGCGTGCGCTGGTGGAACGTGAAGCACCCCGGGGCGTACGCGCAGGCGCTCGCCGAGGGGCGGTCGCCGGGGGCCGGCCGCGAGATCCTCTCCGCCGAGGACCGCCGCGTCGAGCGCATCCTGCTGGAGTTGCGGCTCGTGGACGGCTGCCCGCTGTCCCTGCTGGCCCCCGCCGGGCTCGCGGCGGCCCGCCGGGCGGTGGACGAAGGGCTCCTGGAGCCGGCGCCCTTCGACGGCGGGCGGGCCGTGCTCACCCTGCGCGGACGCCTGCTGGCCGACGCCGTGGTGCGCGACCTCGTGGACTGAGGCGGGCGCTCAGACGCGTGCGAGGCGCAGGCCATCGTCCGTATCGGTGCGGGATCGACCCGAAGGCATGCCGGGCATCAGTCCGGAAGGGTGACGAAATCGATCAGTTCCTCGACCCGGCCCAGGAGTTCGGGCTGAAGGTCCCGGTAGGAGCGGACCGAGGACAGAATGCGCTGCCAGGCCGCCCCGGTGTTCTCCGGCCAGCCCAGCGCCCGGCACACGCCCGTCTTCCAGTCCTGGCCGCGCGGCACCACCGGCCAGCCGGCGATCCCCACCGACGACGGCTTCACGGCCTCCCACACGTCGATGTAGGGATGGCCGACCACCAGGACGTCGCCGTCCGAGACCTGCGCCGCGATCCGGGACTCCTTGGAACCGGGCACGAGATGGTCGACCAGCACCCCGAGCCGGGCGTCCGGCGCGGGCGAGAACTCCCGCACGATCGCCGGCAGGTCGTCGATGCCCTCCAGGTACTCCACGACCACGCCCTCGATGCGCAGGTCGTCGCCCCAGACCCGCTCGACCAGCTCCGCGTCGTGGCGTCCCTCCACGTAGATCCGCCCGGCCCGCGCCACCCGCGCCCGTGCCCCGGGCACCGCCACCGATCCGGAGGCCGTGCGCGCGGGCCGCACCGGGCCGCCGGCCGAGGGGCGCACCAGCGTGACGACCCGGCCCTCCAGCAGGAAGCCGCGCGGCGCCATCGGGAAGACCCGGTGCTTGCCGAACCGGTCCTCCAGGGTCACCGTCGGCCCCTCCGCGGTCTTCTCGCACCGGATCACCGCACCGCAGAAGCCGGTGACGGCCTCCTCCACGACCAGATCGGGCTCGGCGGGCACCTCGGGGGCGGGGGCGGACTTCTTCCACGGCGGGGTCAGGTCCGGCTGGTAGCTGCGCATCGCACGACGATAAGCGGGGAAGGGCTACGACACGCCGAACCCGGCGGCCGGCCGGTCGCCCTGTGACCTGCCGAACCGGTCGGCCAGCGCCTCGCGTTGCGCCCGGACGAACGCCGCGTCCACCACCGCCCCGTGCCCCGGCACGTACAGCGCGTCCTCGCCGCCCAGCGCCAGCAGCCGGTCCAGCGCGCCCGGCCAGCGGGCGGGGTGGGCGTCCGGGCCCGCCTGCGGTGCGCCGGACTCCTCGACCAGATCACCGCAGAACACGAGCGCGGGGGAGCCGCAGGAGCCCGGGACCAGCACCGCGAGGTCGTGGCCGCTGTGCGCGGCGCCCACGTTCACCAGCACCACCTCCCGGCCGCCGCCCAGGTCGAGCGTCCGCTCCCCGTCCACCTCGCGGCGCGGGACGGCCAGCACATCGGCGGACTCGGCGGCGTCCGACTCGGGCAGGCCCTGGCGCACCGCGTCGGCGTACAGCTCGTCCGCCCCGCGCCGCAGCAGCTCCGCCGTGCCCGCAGCGCCGTACACCCGCGCCCCGGCGAAGGCCGCCGTGCCCAGGACATGATCGAAATGGGGGTGGCTGAGTGCGATGTGCGTCACCCTCCGGCCGAGCAGCGACTGTGCCTGCATGCGCAGTTCGGCGCCTTCACGCAGTGACGAACCGGTGTCGCAGAGCAGCACCCCGTCCGTCCCGGCCACCAGCAGGGCCGTCGCGTCCCACACCGGAAGGCGTCGACGGCCCATTCCGCGGCCGAGCCGCTCCCACCCGAACTCTTCCCAAGAGACGTCCATGGGGCGACGCTATCGGCAGCGACCTGCGCTCTCTCGCGGTAGCGTGGCCGGTCGCCCTTGCTAGGGAGCCACCCCGTCGCCGTACACTGGCCGGGGATCGCTGGCACTCGTACGCACCGAGTGCCAGGAGGAATCCCGGGAACGGCCCGAGAACCACCGAGATGGACAGCTGGAGGTGTGCGCGCGATGCTCAGCGAACGCAGACTCGAAGTGCTGCGCGCCATCGTCCAGGACTACGTGGGGACCGAGGAGCCCGTCGGCTCCAAGGCGCTCACGGAGCGGCACAAGCTGGGGGTCTCCCCGGCCACCGTCCGCAACGACATGGCGGTGCTGGAGGACGAGGGCTTCATCGCCCAGCCCCACACCAGCGCGGGGCGCATCCCGACGGACAAGGGCTACCGGCTCTTCGTGGACAAGCTCGCGGGCGTCAAGCCCCTCTCGTCGCCGGAGCGCCGCGCCATTCAGAACTTCCTCGACGGCGCGGTCGACCTCGACGACGTCGTGGGCCGGACCGTGCGGCTGCTCGCGCAGCTGACCCGGCAGGTCGCCGTCGTGCAGTACCCCTCGCTGACCCGCTCGACGGTGCGGCACGTGGAACTGCTGTCCCTGGCTCCGGCGCGGCTGATGCTCGTGCTGATCACGGACACCGGCCGGGTCGAACAGCGGCTGGTCGACTGCCCGGCGCCGTTCGGCGAGGCTTCCCTCGCCGATCTGCGGGCCCGGCTCAACAGCCGGGTGGTGGGACGCCGCTTCGCGGACGTCCCGCAGCTGGTGCAGGACCTGCCGGAATCCTTCGAGAGCGAGGACCGGGGAACCGTGTCCACCGTGCTCTCGATCCTGCTCGAAACCCTCGTCGAGGAGACGGAGGAGCGGCTGATCATCGGCGGCACCTCCAACCTCACCCGCTTCGGACACGACTTCCCGGTGATGATCCGGCCGGTGCTTGAGGCACTGGAGGAGCAGGTCGTGCTGCTGAAGCTGCTCGGCGAGGCCACGGACTCGGGCATGACCGTACGTATCGGGCACGAGAACGCCCACGAAGGGCTCAACTCCACGTCCGTCGTCGCGGTCGGCTACGGTTCGGGCGACGAGGCAGTCGCCAAACTCGGCGTGGTCGGACCGACCCGCATGGACTACCCCGGAACGATGGGAGCGGTACGCGCAGTGGCACGTTACGTCGGACAGATCCTGGCGGAGTCGTAAGTGGCCACGGACTACTACGCCGTACTCGGCGTGCGCCGCGACGCCTCTCAGGACGAGATCAAGAAGGCATTCCGGAGGCTCGCCCGCGAGCTGCACCCGGACGTGAACCCCGATCCGAAGACCCAGGAGCGGTTCAAGGAGATCAACGCCGCTTACGAGGTGTTGTCGGACGCCCAGAAGAAGCAGGTCTACGACCTCGGCGGCGACCCGCTCTCCCAGTCCGGGGGCGGCGGCGCGGGCGGGTTCGGCCAGGGCGGCTTCGGCAACTTCTCCGACATCATGGACGCGTTCTTCGGCACGTCGTCGCAGCGCGGGCCCCGCTCGCGCACCCGGCGCGGCCAGGACGCCATGATCCGGCTGGAGATCGACCTCTCCGAGGCGACCTTCGGCACCACCAAGGACATCCAGGTCGACACGGCCGTCGTCTGCACGACGTGCAGCGGCGAGGGGGCGGCCCCCGGCACCTCCGCGCAGACCTGCGACATGTGCCGCGGCCGCGGTGAGGTCTCCCAGGTCACCCGGTCCTTCCTCGGCCAGGTCATGACCTCGCGGCCCTGCCCGCAGTGCCAGGGCTTCGGCACGGTCGTGCCGACCCCGTGCCCGGAGTGCGCCGGTGACGGCCGCATCCGCTCGCGGCGCACGCTGACCGTGAAGATCCCCGCCGGTGTCGACAACGGCACCCGCATCCAGCTCGCGGGCGAGGGCGAGGTCGGCCCCGGCGGCGGCCCCGCCGGCGACCTCTACGTCGAGATCCACGAGCTGCCGCACGCGGTGTTCCAGCGCCGCGGCGACGACCTGCACTGCACGGTCACCATCCCCATGACGGCGGCGGCCCTCGGCACCAAGGTGCCGCTGGAGACGCTCGACGGCCTGGAGGAGGTCGACATCCGGCCGGGCACCCAGTCCGGCCAGTCCGTCCCGCTGCACGGCCGCGGCATCACCCACCTGCGGGGCGGCGGGCGCGGCGACCTCATCGTGCACGTCGAGGTGATGACCCCGACGAAGATGGACGCCGAGCAAGAACACCTCCTGCGCGAGCTGGCGAAACTGCGCGGCGAGGAGCGGCCCACCGGGCAGTTCCAGCCCGGCCAGCAGGGCCTGTTCTCGCGCCTGAAGGACGCGTTCAACGGCCGCTGACGGCACCCGTCCACGCGGTACGGGCCCGGCCGCCGGGCCCGTACCGCACCCGGACAAAACGCTGCCGTGGGGCGGGCATCACGGGACAGGAAGGACATGGCACGATGCGGTCATGTCCTCCGCGTTGACCGATCTCTGCCGGTATCCGATCGTGCAGGCCCCGATGGCGGGTGGTCCCTCCTGCCCGCAGCTGGCCGCGGCCGTCGCCGAGGCCGGCGGGCTCGGCTTCCTGGCCGCCGGGTACAAGACGGCGGACGGCATGTACCAGGAGATCAAGCAGGTCCGCGGGCTGACCGGACAGCCCTTCGGCGTCAACCTCTTCATGCCGCAGCAGAACCTCGCCGACCAGGGCGCCCTGGAGGTCTACCGCCACCAGCTCGCGGGCGAGGCCGCCTGGTACGAGACGCCCCTCGGCGACACCGACACCGGCGGGGACGACGGCTACGAGGCCAAGCTCGCCATCCTGCTGGAGGACCCGGTCCCGGTCGTCTCCTTCACCTTCGGCTGCCCCTCGCGCGACACCCTCGACGCGTTCGCCGCGGCCGGTACGTACACCGTCGTCACGGTCACCTCGCCCGAGGAGGCCCAGGCCGCGCAGTGGGCCGGCGCCGACGCCGTCTGCGCCCAGGGCACCGAGGCGGGCGGCCACCGCTCCACGTTCCGCGACGACCCCGAGACCGATGGCGAGGGGACCGGGCTGCTGTGCCTGGTGACCCAGGTGCGCGAGACCGTGCAGATACCGGTCATCGCCGCGGGCGGGCTGATGCGCGGCTCCCAGATCGCCGCGGTGCTCGCGGCGGGCGCCGACGCCGCCCAGTTCGGCACCGCCTTCCTGGTCTGCCCCGAGTCCGGCGCCCATCTGCTGCACAAACAGGCCCTGGCCAACCCGCTGTTCGTCCGCACCACCTTGACCCGGGCGTTCTCCGGCCGACCGGCCCGCGGCCTGGTCAACCGCTTCGTGCGCGAGCACGGGCCGTACGCCCCCGCCGCCTACCCCCAGGTCCACCACATGACCTCCCCGCTGCGCAAGGCGGCGGCCCGGGCCGGGGACGCACAGGGCATGGCGCTGTGGGCGGGGCAGGGCCACCGGATGGCCCGCGAGCTGCCCGCCGGCCGGCTGGTCCGGCTGCTCGCCGAGGAACTGGACGCCGCACGGGCGGCAGTGAGTACAAGGAGTACACAGTGACGGCACCCGTCTTCGTCGTCGAACAGCTGCCCGGCGGGCCCGAGTTCGTCCTCGACGGGCCCGAGGGCCGGCACGCCGTCTCGGTGAAGCGCCTGCACACCGGTGAGGAGGTCGTCCTGACGGACGGCCGGGGCCGGTGGGCGCAGGGCGTCGTGAAGGCCGCCGAGGGCAAGGACCGGCTGCTGGTGGAGGGCCTGGACCCGGTCCACGAGGAGCCCCGCCCGGCGGCCCGGATCACCGTCGTGCAGGCGCTGCCCAAGGGGGACCGGGGCGAGGTCGCCGTCGAGACGATGACCGAGACCGGCGTCGACGCGATCGTGCCCTGGCAGGCCGCGCGCTGCATCACCCAGTGGAAGGGCGACCGGGGCCTCAAGTCCCTCGCGAAATGGCGCAACACGGCCCGGGAGGCCGGCAAGCAGTCCCGCCGGGTGCGGTTCCCGGACGTGGCGGACGCGGCGTCCACCAAGCAGGTCGCCGCGCTGGTGGCCACCGCGGACTTCGCGGCCGTCCTGCACGAGGACCGCGGCCACGACAGCGAGCCGCTGGCCACCGTCGCACTGCCCGAGGCCGGTGAGATCGTCCTGGTCGTCGGCCCGGAGGGCGGGGTGTCGCCGCAGGAGCTGACCGCGTTCGCTGCCGCCGGGGCCCGCGTCTGCCGGCTCGGCCCGACCGTCCTGCGCACCTCCACGGCGGGCACCGCGGCGACCGCCCTGCTGCTGGGGCGCACGGGGCGCTGGTCGTAACCCGGCCTCCATGGGGTGGTTGTGGCCACAAGCGGTCTACCGCACCGTCAGGAGTGGTGGGAAGCTGCCCTTATGGGGACATCAAGGGCATGGGGCCGTCGCGCGGTCCATCGCTTTCCGGCCGCACTCTGCCTCGCCGCCGCGGCCGTCACCGGCCTCACCGCCTGTGAGCCGGCCGACGGCCTCGGCACGCTGAACACCGCGACCGTCGCCGTGACCACCGACCGGACCGCCACCCGCGCGCTGGAGCACGAAGGCGTCGACGTGCGCTGGCTGAGCTGCACGGCCTCCCTCGGCAAGGACAGCGCGAAGGACTCCGCCACCCGCTCCGAGGCGCCCACCGCCTCCGCGCGCCGGGTGGCCGACGTCCACTGCGACGGCAAGACGGAGACCGGCCAGGACATCACGCTCGACGGCCAGGTGACCCATGCGGTCAACGGCCGGTGCGTACGCGGCGACATGACCGCCAAGACCGGCGGGCGCGCCGTCTTCCGGGCCACCCTGCTCGGCAACTGCACCGCCCCGGCCACGACCGCGCCGCCCGCCGGAGCCCCGGGCCGGGGCGGCGGCCCGACCGCCACCGTGACGGTGACGGTCACCGCGTACCCCGGCAAGTGAGGGCGCCACGGGGGCGATTGGCGGAGGCTTCCGCCGCCACCTCGGGGCCGCATATTCCAGGGGCATACGCGTGCCACCGGTGCCGCCACACGACGGACTCCGGCCAACCCCGTGCCACCTGGCACGCTCGCGGCCTAGGCTGCTCCGTGTGACACAGCCTTCCTACCTCCGGTACCCCCATGTCCAGGGTGACTTCATCGCCTTCACCGCCGAGGACGACGTCTGGCTCGCCCCGCTCGACGGCGGACGGGCGTGGCGCGTCAGCGCCGACAACCGTCCCGTCGCCCAGCCGCGCATATCTCCCGACGGCACCCTCGTCGCCTGGACCTCCACCCGCGACGGAGCGCCCGAGGTGCACCTCGCACCCGCCGACGGCGGTCCCTCGCGGCGGCTCACCCACTGGGGCGACGCCCGCACCACCGTGCGCGGCTGGACCCCTGAAGGGGACGTACTGGTCACCAGCACCCAGGGCCAGGTCTCGCTGCGCCGCAGCTGGGCCCGGGCCGTCCCGGTCGACGGCGGACCCGCCCGGACCCTCCCGTACGGGCCCGTCGGCAACCTCGCGTACGGGCCCGGCGGACGGGTCCTGCTGCTCTCGGCCACCATGGGGCGCGAGGCCGCCACCTGGAAGCGCTACCGGGGCGGCACGGCCGGCAAGCTCTGGATCGCGGCCGAGGACGACCCGCAGGAGTTCGTCCGGGTCCACCAGGACCTCGACGGCAACATCGAGTGCCCGATGTGGGTGGGGGAGCGCATCGCGTTCCTCTCCGACCACGAGGGCGTCGGCGCCCTCTACTCCTCCCTGCCCGACGGCGGTGACCTGCGCCGGCACACCGGCACCGACGGCTTCTACGCCCGGCACGCCAGCACCGACGGCACCCGGGTCGCCTACGCCTCCGCCGGTGAACTCCGGCTTCTGGACAGCCTGGAGAGCGACGAGCCCCGCCGCGTCGAGATCCGGCTCGGCGGCCAGCGCGCCGACCTCCAGCCCTACCCGCTGCACGCCGACAGCCACCTGACCAGCGCGTCGCCGGACCGCACCGGACGTGGCAGCGCGGTCTGCACCCGGGGCGCCGTCCACTGGGTCACCCACCGGGAGGGCCCCGCCCGTGCGCTCGCCGCCGAGCCCGGCGTACGGGCCAGGCTGCCCCGCACGTTCCAGGCAGACGGCGACCAGCACGTGGTCTGGGTCACCGACGCCGAGGGCGACGACGCGTTGGAGTGCGCCCCCGCCACCGGCACCGCACCCGGCGCCGAGCCCCGCCGCCTGGCCGCCGGCCGGCTCGGCCGCGTCCTCGACCTGGCCCCCGCCCCCGACGGCAGCCGGTTCGCGGTCGCCGCCCACGACGGCCGGGTCCTGGTCGTCGAGCGGGAGAGCGGCGAGATCCACGAGGTGGACCGCAGTGAGAACGGCGACGCCTCCGGGCTCGCCTGGTCGCCCGACTCCGCCTGGCTCGCCTGGTCGCACCCCGGCCCCGAGCCGCTCAGCCAGCTCAAACTGGCCCACATCGCCGACCTCTCGGTCTCCGAGGCCACCCCGCTGCGGTTCCGGGACTTCGCGCCCGCCTTCACCGCCGACGGAAAGCACCTGGCCTTCCTCTCCGAGCGCGCCTTCGACCCGATCTACGACGCGCACGTCTTCGACATGGCGTTCATCGGGTCCTGCCGGCCGCACCTGCTGACGCTCGCCGCGACCACCCCTTCCCCGTTCGGGCCGCAGCTGCACGGCCGGCCGACCGAGAAGGAGAAGGGCGGCGACGGCGAGGACAACCCCACCGCCCTGCCCATCACCCGCATCGACCTGGACGGCCTCGCCGACCGGATCGTGCCCCTTCCCGTCGAGGCCGGCGTCTACTCCTCGCTCCGGGCCGCACGGGACGGTCTGCTCTGGCTGCGCCACCCGGTCACAGGGGTCCTCGGCACGAGCGGGGCGGGCCCCGACGCCCGCCGCCCGGAAACCGTCCTGGAGCGGTACGACCTCGAAAAGCTGCGCTGCGAGGAACTCACCTCCGACGTCAGCCGTTTCGCGGTCAGCGGCGACGGGAAGCGGCTCGCCCTCGTCAGCCACGGCAAGCTGTCCGTCGTCCCGTCCGACAGCCGGGTGCCCGCGAGCTCCGACGACGACCACGACGACGCCGTCACCGTCGACCTCTCCCGCATCCGCCGCACCCTCGACCCGGCGGCCGAGTGGCGCCAGATGTACGACGAGGCCGGGCGCATCATGCGGGACAACTTCTGGCGCTCCGACATGGGCGGCGTCGACTGGGACGGGGTCCTGGACCGCTACCGGCCGGTCCTGGAGCGCGTCGCGACCCACGACGACCTCGTCGACCTGCTCTGGGAGGTCCAGGGCGAGCTGGGCACCTCCCACGCCTACGTGACCCCGCCCGGCGGGTGGCGCGACGAGTCGGCCCGGCAGGGGCTGCTCGGGGCGGACCTCTCGCGCGCGGAGGACGGCAGCTGGCGCATCGACCGCATCCTGCCGTCCGAGACCTCCGACCCGGCCGCCCGCTCGCCGCTCGCCGCGCCCGGGGTCGCCGTACGGCCCGGGGACGCGATCCTGGCGGTCGACGGCCACCCCGTCGACCCGCTCACCGGCCCCGCGCCCCTGCTCACCGGCTCGGCCGGCAAGCCCGTCGAACTGACCGTCTCGCCGGCCGACGGCGGCGACCGGCGCCACGTGGTCGTCGTGCCCGTCCACGACGAGGAGGCGCTGCGCTACCACGCGTGGGTCGCCGACCGGCGCGCGTACGTGCACGAGCGGTCCGGAGGGCGCCTGGGCTACCTCCACGTCCCCGACATGGTCGGCTCCGGCTGGGCCCAGATCCACCGCGACCTGCGCACCGAGGTGGCGCGCGAGGGCCTGGTCGTGGACGTACGGGAGAACCGGGGCGGCCACACCTCGCAGCTCGTCGTGGAGAAGCTGGCCCGCCGCATCGTCGGCTGGGACCTGCCGCGCGGCATGCGCCCCTACAGCTACCCGGGCGACGCGCCGCGCGGGCCCGTCGTCGCCGTCGCCAACGAGTTCTCCGGCTCGGACGGCGACATCGTGAACGCGGCGATCAAGGCCCTGAAGATCGGCCCCGTGGTCGGTACGCGCACCTGGGGCGGCGTGGTCGGCATCGACAGCCGCTACCGGCTCGTCGACGGCACGCTGGTCACACAGCCGAAGTACGCGTTCTGGCTGGAGGGATACGGGTGGGGCGTCGAGAACCACGGCGTCGACCCGGACGTGGAGGTCGTGATGACCCCGCGCGACCACGTGGAGGGGCGTGACCCGCAGTTGGACGAGGCGATCCGGATCGCGCTGGAGTCGCTGACGCGGGTGCCGGCGAAGGTGGCGCCGGGGGTGCCGGGGCTCTCGGAGTGAGGTGAGGTGAGGTGAGGGGCGGGGCGGGGTGGGCGGTGCGGGCGTGCTGTGCCTGCGGCGGGCCTGTTCCCCTACCCGCCCCTTCCCGTAACCGGGGCGCTGCCCCGGGCCCCGCTCCTCAAGCGCCGGCGGGGCTGGATCTTGCCCGTCGACGCGGGGGTCCGGGGGCAGCGCCCCCGAAGGCGGTCGGTCCCGGGCCCGCCCGGATAGGCTGCCCCGTAACGGATCACCGAGACAGAGGAGCGCGCAAGCAATGGCAGGAGAACCGCAGCCCGACTGCCTGTTCTGCAAAATCGTCTCGGGGGAGATCCCGGCCACCATCGTCCGCGAGACCGACACCACCGTCGCCTTCCGCGACATAAACCCCCAGGCCCCCACGCACGTCCTCGTCATCCCGCGGCTGCACCACCCCGACGCCGCGTCCCTCGGTGCCGCCGAGCCGCAGGTGCTCGCCGACGTGCTGTGCGAGGCGGGGAACGTGGCCGCCGACGAGAAGATCGACGAGACCGGGTACCGCGTCGTGTTCAACACCGGGGCCGGCGCCGGGCAGACCGTGTTCCACGCCCACGCCCACGTGCTCGGCGGCCGCGGCCTGGAATGGCCTCCCGGATAGTGTCCGCGCGTGAACTCGTCGTGCTCGGGACCGCCAGCCAGGTCCCGACGCGCCACCGCAACCACAACGGCTACCTGCTGCGCTGGGACGGCGAGGGCATCCTCTTCGACCCCGGCGAGGGCACCCAGCGCCAGATGCTGCGGGCCGGCGTCGCCGCCCACGACATCAACCGGATCTGCGTCACGCACTTCCACGGCGACCACTCGCTGGGCCTGGCCGGGGTGATCCAGCGGATCAACCTCGACCAGGTCCCGCACCCGGTGACCGCCCACTACCCGGCGAGCGGGCAGCACTTCTTCGACCGGCTGCGGTACGCCACCGCCTACCGCGAGTCCGTCGAGCTGACCGAGGCCCCCGTCGCCGCAGACGGACCGCTGGCCACCACCGCCGCGTACACGCTCGACAGCCACCGGCTCTCGCACCCCGTCGAGTCGTACGGCTACCGGCTCACCGAGCCCGACGGGCGGCGGATGCTGCCCGCGAAGCTCGCCGAGCACGGCATCGCGGGACCGGACGTCGGACGCATCCAGCGCGAGGGCGCCCTCGGCGGTGTCACGCTCGGCCAGGTCTCCGAACACAGGCGCGGACAGCGGTTCGCGTTCATCATGGACACCAGGCTCTGCGACGGCGTGCACACGCTCGCGCAAGGGTGCGACATGCTGGTCATCGAGTCGACCTTCCTCCACGAGGACCGGAAACTCGCCGCCGACCACGGCCACCTGACCGCCGGGCAGGCGGCCGGGGTCGCGCGCGAGGCGGGCGTACGGCATCTCGTCCTCACGCACTTCTCCCAGCGCTACCCGGAGCCGGAGGCATTCGAGGCCGAGGCCAGGGGGGCCGGGTACGAGGGCGAGCTGACCGTCGCGCAGGATCTGACGCGGGTCCCGGTACCGAGCCGCCACCCGTAAAGCCACCTTGGAACCACCCAGCACCCAGCACCACATGCGTTAGCGAGAAACACCGTGCACCTCCCCAAAGCGGAACTCCACCTCCACATCGAGGGAACCCTCGAACCCGAACTGGCCTTCGCGCTCGCCGCGCGCAACGGCGTGACCCTGCCGTACGCGGACACCGAGGCCCTGCGCACCGCGTACCTCTTCGAGGACCTGCAGAGCTTCCTGAACCTCTACTACGCGCTGATGGCGGTGCTGCGGACCGAGGACGACTTCACCGCACTCGCCGACGCCTACCTCACCCGCGCCGCGGCCCAGGGCGTGCGCCACGCGGAGATCTTCTTCGACCCCCAGGCCCACACCGCACGCGGCGTGCCCATCGGGACCGTCGTGGAGGGCCTGGGCCGGGCGCTGGAGCGCAGCGAGGAGAAGCACGGCATCTCCACCCAGCTGATCATGTGCTTCCTGCGCGACCAGCCCGCCGAATCGGCCCTGGAGACCCTGGAGGCGGCCAGGCCGCACCTGCACCGGATCAGCGCCGTGGGTCTGGACTCCGCCGAGGTCGGCCATCCGCCCGCGAAGTTCCGCGAGGTGTACGAGGCGGCCGGGGCGCTCGGGCTGCGCAAGGTCGCCCACGCGGGGGAGGAGGGCCCGCCCGCCTACATCCGCGAGGCGCTCGACGTCCTGGGCGTGGAACGCATCGACCACGGACTGCGCTGCCTGGAGGACCCCGAGCTCGTGGCGCGGCTGGTCGCCGACCGGGTGCCGCTCACGCTGTGCCCGCTGTCCAACGTACGGCTGCGCGCCATCGACACCCTGGAGCAGCACCCGCTGCCCGCCATGATGGACGCCGGGCTGCTCTGCACGGTCAACTCCGACGACCCCGCCTACTTCGGCGGGTACGTCGCAGACACCTTCCACGCCGTCCACGAGGCCCTCGGCCTGGACCACGAGCAGCTGCGCACCCTGGCCCGCAACTCCTTCGAGGCGGCCTTCCTCGACCACGACGAGGAGCGCAGGGCACGCTACTTGTCGGAGGTCGAGGCGTACGCGTTCGACTGACCGCCCGCCGGGCCGGCCGTCCGGAACGCGCTCCTGCCCAGGCGCCTGCGCCGCAGGGCCGGGATGCTGATCTCCGTGACGGCCTGCTCGGGCGCGCCCACCTTGGGCACGGCCCCGGGCACCGCACCCGTGGTGACCGCGAGCAGGGCCGCCGGTGCGCCACCCCTGCGGCGCACCGAGCCGGGCACCAGCGGACGGCCACCGGTATGCAGCGCGACGGCCGTCACCGGCACCGCGACCAGCAGCGTCGCCGCGCCCAGGATCAGCCCCATCCCGGCGTAGCCGGCCTCCTCGGACAGCACACTGCCGAGCACCGGCCCGCAGGCCACGCCGACCGATGAGGCCGAGCCCGCCAGGACCGCCCAGCGGCCGCGTACGTCGAGGGAGGCGGCCAGGCCGATCAGGTACGACAGGACCACCGGGTAGACGGTGTTCCACAGGATCTCGCCGGTCGCGAAGGAGCGCAGGCTCCCGGCCGACGAGCTGAGCACGATGCTCCCCGCGATGACCGCGGTGCCCACGCCGATCGGCACCGCGCGCCCGAGCTTGGAGCCGAGCACCCCGGCGCCCATCACGCCGAGCAGCCCGGCGCCGAGGGCGGCGGCGAACACCGCGCCGATGGTCACCTCGGACAGCCCGACCTGGACCACGCCGATCCGGCTGCTGACGCCCCACAGCGCGTTCTGAGCCATCGACCAGACGAGCATGCCGCCCGCGAGCACCAGGCCGGAGCGGCGGTGCGGCAGCCGGCCGGCCGCGGGGACGGCCGGCCCCGAGGGGGCGGAGCCGCCGAGACGGGAGGTGGCCGGCCAGGCGAGCAGCGCGACCAGGGCGATCGAGGCGAACGGCAGCCGGTGGCCGCCGCCCAGGTGCGGGACCGTCAGGTACAGGGCGCCCGCGGTCGCCGAGACGCTCAGCAGCCCCAGGGACGAGGTGCGGTGCGGGTCGCGCTGGGCGGCGATGCCCGCCGCCGCGACGGCCGTCGCCGTACCGGAGCCGAAGCCGCCGATGACCGCGCCGGTGACCACCAGCGGCACGGAGCCGGCCAGCGCCGCGCAGCCGTACCCCACCGCGCACAGGATCAGTCCGGCCCTGGCCGGTCTGCACGGCCCGTACGTCTCCACGCGTCCCGCCAGGCTGAAGCCCGCGGAGGCCGAACTCAGCAGCAGGGCGCTGCCGACCAGCCCGGCCTGGGCCGTGCTGAGGCCCAGGTAGACGGAGAGCCGTCCCACGAGGGTGGGGAGGAGATAGGAGGCGAGGTAACCGGCGGTGAACACGGCGACCAGGGGCCACGCGGCGCGCGGGCGCGAGGACATGGGCGTTCCTGAAGACATGCCAGAGGAGGCAGGAGACAGAGGGGTGGTGCGGAGGGGGGATGACGCAGAAGGGGTGATGCGAAGGGGGTGGTGCGGAGGGGGGTGATGCTGAGATATGCGGAAATCGGTGCTTCCGTCGGATACGTCGCCAACGGTGCTCGCGGCCCAATTTGTATCAAGCGCCCCCGGCCCACCGAAAGGCGCCCTGCTGTGATCTGGGACACCTTTGTGTTTACGTCGTTCCTGGTTGGGTAACTGCGCATGTTTACGCAGGTCAGCACCGGTGAACACACGCCCGGCGCGCACGCGTCCAACGCGACCGGGAATCGGGCACACTGGCCGCAACCGCCACGACCGGGGAGTGCAAGGTGAGCGCTGACGTACCCGACATCGACCCGCTCGGCGGGCTGCGCGCACCGCAGGACCCCGACTGCGACGTCTTCCTCACCGGCACGGTCTTCCTCGACATCATCTTCACCGGCCTGGACAGCGCCCCCGTGCGCGGCACCGAGTCCTGGGCGCGCGGCATGGGCTCCAGCCCCGGCGGGGTCGCCAACATGGCCACGGCCCTGGCCCGCCTCGGCCTGCACACCTCACTGGCCGCCGCGTTCGGCGACGACCACTACGGCGAGTACTGCTGGGACGCGCTCGAACAGGGCGAGGGCATCGACCTGTCGCGGTCGCACACGGTCCGCGGCTGGCACTCCCCGGTGACCGTCTCGATGGCGTACGAGGGCGAGCGGACGATGGTCTCGCACGGCCACGAGGCCCCGGCCCTGCCCACCACCGCGTCGCCGGAGGCCCCCGCCTTCCCCCGCTACCCGCCCAGGGCCCGGGCCGCCGTCACCTCCCTCGTCCCCGGCCGCAGCGAGCCCTGGGTCGCCGAGGCCGCCGGCCAGGGGGCCCTGATCTTCGGCGACGTCGGCTGGGACGACACCGGGCGCTGGGACCTGGACGCCCTGAGCGGCCTGGAGCACTGCCACGCCTTCCTCCCCAACGCCGAGGAAGCGATGCGCTACACCCGTACCGACTGCCCCCGCGCCGCCGCGCACGTGCTGGCCGAACGCGTACCGCTCGCCGTCGTCACCCTCGGCTCCGAGGGCGCGTACGCGGTGGACGGGGCCACCGGGGCCGCCGCCGAGGTGCCGGCCATCGAGGTCGAGGCCCTGGACCCGACCGGGGCGGGCGACGTCTTCGTGGCCGGCTTCGTCACCGGGACCCTGGCCGGCTGGCCCCTCGCCGACCGCCTCGCCTTCGCCGGGCTGACCGCCGCCCTCTCCGTCCAGGAGTTCGGCGGCTCCCTGTCGGCCCCCGGCTGGGCGGAGATCGGCGCCTGGTGGCAGCGGGTGCGCACCTGCGCCGGCCAGGACCCGGCCGCGCTCCAGCGCTACGCCTTCCTCCAGGACCTGCTGCCGGCGGCCGCCCGCCCCTGGCCGCTGCGCCGGGCCGTACCCACGATCGGCTTCCGCCCGTAACCTCCCCGACCGGTACCGCCCGTGAAAACCTCTGGTGTTGTCAGTGCGGAGTCGTAGGCTTGAGGCACACGAGGTTTTCGAGCAGCGAGAACCCTGCAACGGGAGGTATGCGCAGGCCCGAGGGCCGGCCCATGACTCAGTCACCCACACAGCCGCAGGCGCGTGCCCACATCAGCATCCCGGCCGCTCACCCGATGGTGATGCTCCTGGGAGCGGGCGACTCGCTGCTGCGCGTGATCGAAGCGGCGTTCCCGGCGGCCGACATCCACGTCCGGGGCAATGACATAAGCGCGACGGGCGACCCGGCGGACATCGCCCTGATCCAGCGCCTGTTCGACGAGATGGTGCTGGTGCTCCGCACCGGACAGCCGATGACGGAGGACGCCGTGGAACGGTCGATCGCGATGCTCAAGGCCAGTGACAACGGCAAGGCGGACGGCACCGAGACCCCGGCCGAGGTGCTCACGCAGAACATCCTCTCCAGCCGCGGCCGTACCATCCGCCCCAAGACGCTCAACCAGAAGCGGTACGTCGACGCGATCGACCAGCACACGATCGTCTTCGGCATCGGCCCCGCCGGCACGGGCAAGACCTACCTCGCCATGGCCAAGGCGGTCCAGGCCCTGCAGTCCAAGCAGGTCAGCCGGATCATCCTGACCCGTCCCGCCGTCGAGGCGGGCGAGCGGCTCGGCTTCCTTCCGGGCACGCTCTTCGACAAGATCGACCCGTATCTGCGCCCGCTCTACGACGCCCTGCACGACATGCTCGACCCCGACTCGATCCCGCGCCTGATGGCGGCGGGCACGATCGAGGTCGCGCCCCTGGCGTATATGCGCGGACGGACGTTGAATGACGCCTTCATCATCCTGGACGAGGCGCAGAACACCAGCGCCGAGCAGATGAAGATGTTCCTGACCCGGCTCGGCTTCGACTCGAAGATCGTCGTCACCGGTGACGTCACCCAGGTCGACCTGCCGACCGGCACCAAGAGCGGTCTGCGCCAGGTGCAGGAGATCCTGGAGGGCATCGACGACGTGCACTTCTCCCGGCTCACCTCCCAGGATGTCGTCCGGCACAAGCTGGTCGGCCGTATCGTCGACGCGTACGAGAAGTACGACAGCAAGGGCGATCAGGACGGCAGCGGCAAGGGCCGGGGCCGCCACAACGGGAAGCAGTAGCAGCGCACCATGTCGATCGACGTCAACAACGAGTCCGGAACCGAGGTCGACGAGCAGGCGATCCTCGACATCGCCCGCTACGCGCTCGCACGCATGCGGATCCACCCGCTCTCCGAGCTCTCGGTGATCGTGGTGGACAGCGCCGCCATGGAGCAGCTGCACATCCAGTGGATGGACCTGCCCGGCCCGACCGATGTCATGTCCTTCCCGATGGACGAGCTGCGTCCGCCGGCCAAGGACGACGAGGAGCCCCCGCAGGGGCTCCTCGGTGACATCGTGCTCTGCCCCGAGGTCGCCAAGAGGCAGGGCGAGGAAGCCGAGACGCAGCACTCCATGGACGAGGAGCTCCAGCTCCTCACCGTCCACGGGGTGCTGCACCTGCTGGGCTACGACCACGAGGAGCCGGACGAGAAGGCCGAGATGTTCGGCCTCCAGGCGGCCATCGTGGACGGCTGGCGCGGTGAGCACGGGCTGACCGGCCCGTCCCCCGCCCCGACCGTCTCGTGAGCCTGCCCCTGATCCTCGGCGTGGTCCTGCTGGTCGTCGTCGGCTGGCTGGCGGCCTGCGCGGAGGCCGGTATCGCCCGTACGTCGAGCTTCCGGGCCGCCGAGGCGGTCCGCTCGGGCCGGCGCGGCAGCGACAAGCTGGAACAGGTCGCGGCCGATCCGACGCGCTATCTCAACGTGGCCCTGCTGGTGCGGGTCGCCTGCGAGATGGCCGCCGGGGTGCTCGTCACCTACGCCTGCCTGAAGGAGTTCCCGCAGACCTGGGAGGCGCTGGCCGTCGCCATCGGCGTGATGGTCCTCGTCTCCTACGTCGCGATCGGTGTCTCGCCGCGCACCATCGGCCGCCAGCACCCGCTGAACACGGCGACCGCCGCGGCGTACGTCCTGCTGCCGCTGGCCAGGATCATGGGCCCCGTCCCGCAGCTGCTGATCCTCATCGGCAACGCGCTGACCCCGGGCAAGGGGTTCCGCAAGGGCCCGTTCGCCAGCGAGGCCGAGCTGCGGGCCATGGTGGACCTCGCCGAGCAGGAGTCGCTGATCGAGGACGAGGAGCGCCGCATGGTGCACTCCGTCTTCGAGCTCGGCGACACGCTCGTGCGCGAGGTGATGGTGCCGCGCACCGACCTCGTCTGCATCGAGCGCTACAAGACGATCCGCCAGGCGCTCACCCTCGCGCTGCGGTCCGGTTTCTCGCGGATTCCGGTCACCGGCGAGAACGAGGACGACATCGTCGGGATGGTCTATCTCAAGGACCTGGTCCGCAAGACGCACATCAACCGGGAGTCGGAGGCCGATCCGGTCTCCACGGCGATGCGCCCGGCGACGTTCGTGCCCGACACGAAGAACGCCGGTGACCTGCTGCGCGAGATGCAGCAGGAGCGCAGCCACGTCGCCGTCGTCATCGACGAGTACGGCGGCACCGCGGGCGTCGTCACCATCGAGGACATCCTGGAGGAGATCGTCGGTGAGATCACCGACGAGTACGACCGCGAGCTGCCGCCCGTCCAGGCGCTGGAGAACGGCTGCTTCCGGGTGACCGCCCGGCTCGACATCGGCGACCTCGGCGACCTGTTCGGGCTCGACGAGTACGACGACGAGGACGTGGAGACGGTCGGCGGACTCCTGGCCAAGGCGTTGGGACGCGTCCCGATCGCCGGCGCCTCCTCGGAGGTCGAACTCCCCGACGGGCGGCGGCTGCGGCTGACCGCCGAGTCCCCGGCGGGCCGGCGGAACAAGATCGTCACGGTGCTGGTGGAGCCGGTGGCTCCCGAGGAGGAGGGGATCCCGGAGTGACGCCGCAGCAGCTGAGGGCGTTCTGCCTGGACTTCAACGAGAGCGTCGAGGAGTTCCCGTTCGGCCCGGAGGCGTCCGTCTTCAAGGTGCTCGGCAAGATGTTCGCGCTGAGCGCGCTGGACGCCCGGCCGCTGACGGTGAACCTCAAGTGCGACCCCGACGACGCCGTGCGGCTCCGCGAGGAGTACGAGGCGGTGGTGCCCGGGTGGCACATGAACAAGCGGCACTGGAACACCGTCACGGTGTCCGGACTGCCCGATGCGAAGCTGCGCGAGCTGATCGAGGACAGCTACGACCTGGTGGTGGCCGGCCTCCCGAAGGCGGAGCGGCTGCGGCTGGACCGGCCGTAGGGCGTGTCGCCGTAGGGCGTGTTCCGGAAATCCCGCCGGCCGGACTCCCGCGTGCCCGGGCCCGCGCCGGGCTTCGTATGCTCGGCACATGACTGAGAGCACCGACCTCGGCGCCGAGGACCGCAAGATCGTCACCCTGGCGCGCAGCGCCCGCGCCCGCAACGGTGTGCCGGAGGGCGCGGCCGTACGGGACGAGACCGGACGCACGTATGTGGCGGGGACCGTCGAGCTGGATTCGCTGAAGCTCAGCGCGCTGCGGACGGCCGTCGCGATGGCGGTGGCCAGCGGGGCGACCTCCCTGGAGGCCGCCGCGGTCGTCTCCGAGGCCGAGGCCCCCTCCGATGAGGACCGGGCCGCCGTACGGGACCTGGGCGGCGCCGACACGCCCGTGCTGCTCGCCGGGCCGGACGGGCGGCTGCGGCTCAGCGTCACGGCCGGCTGACCCGTCGTACGCGCACGGATGCCCCACACCTCATGGGCTGGTGTGGGGCGTTCGCGCGTACGGATCTTGACAGCACCTGATGGCCCATCAGTCGGCGCGGTCCGATCGCATTGACTTCTTTTCGGCCGGAGCCATCAATGGCCCCCTGCCCGGCGCGGACGAGCCGTCGCGCCGGATTCCGCGGGAGGGGGCTCCATGCGTCCAGCAAGCCGACGTGCCGACATCCGAAGATCCGGCACCCGGAGATCTTTCGTCCGAGCGGCGGCCGGTGACCGAAGGTCCGGTGGCCGATGGTCCGGCGTCCTGTGGCTCACCGGCCTGGTGGGCCGGCGCCGGGCCGCCGTGCTGGGGGCCGGGGTGCTCGTCGTCGCCGGGGGAGGGCTGCTCGCCGGGCCCGCGCAGGCCATGGCGACTGCCTCGGTGGCGGTGGACTTCCCGACCCACTGCATCCCGCCCGCCATCGCGGGCATCCCGCCGATCGACGGGACGACCTCGGCCGGGATCACCGTCGACAACGCCGCCCCGAAGGTCGGCGACACCGTCACGGTGACCTACACCGTGGTCGAACCGGCCGCGAGCAACCCGGTCGACCTCGCCCTGCCCGCCGACATCATGACGCCGACCGGCAAGGTCACCGTCGCCGGTGCGCAGTCCGGGGACGTCACGGTGACGGGCCCGAAGAAGAACGGCCCGGTGCCCGGCAAAGGCACCTTCCCGTCGTTCTCGATGACCGGCACCTTCACGGTCACCGCCCCCGGCGAGATCAGCCTCTCGCCCGGTGACTACAACATCCACACCAGCTACATCATGGAGCTGGACACGCCCTGCACGGTCACCGATCCGCCCGCCCCCGTCTCCCAGAAGATCATCGCCACCGATGGCGGCGGCCAGGTCAACGAACGGTCCATCCGGCTCGGCGCGGCCTCCGGCAAGGCAGGCGCCCCGGTCACCGTGACCGGGTCGAAGTTCACCGCGGGCGCCTCCGTCACGCTCGCCGGCCGGGCCGGGGACGCGCAGACCGGCGACACCGCGACGGTCAAGGCGGACGGTTCGGGCTCCTTCAGCGGGCAGCTCACCGTCAACGTCCCCGCCACCACCGGCGTCGTCGCCTACGAGGGCACCGGCTGGGACGCCGCCAAGGGAGCCGGGCCGCGGGCATACACCGTCACCCAGGGCGGCGGCGAGATCCCGGACGGCAGCCAGCGGCTGACCTCCTCCGTCAAGGCGGGCACCCTCTCCATGGCCCAGGCCGGGGACTCGGTGGCCCTGTCGGCGGTCGACTTCGGGCAGGGCGGCGCCTCCACCGGCGCCCTGAACACGGTGACCGTCAAGGACTTCCGCGGCGGGCCCGCGGGCTGGTCCCTGACCGGCAAGGTCACCGACTTCACGGGGCCGGGCGGGGCCGCGATCGGCGCCTCGGCGCTCGGCTGGGAACCGGCCTGCGCGACGAAGTCCGGCAGCCCCAGCACCTGTGCGGCCGGGTCGAAGGGCACGGTCGGCAGCGCGGGAGCCACCCTGGCCTCCACGCCGGACGGCACGTTCACCGGAGGCGAGTTCGCCGTGGACGCCCGGCTGACGCTGGACGTACCGGCGTTCACCGCCCCCGGCGCGTACACCGGGGTGCTCACCCTCACCCTCACCTGAGCACCCCTCGGGTGTGTCTCACCGATCGACCGGTGGGCCGGGCGCGCACCCGGCCGGCCCATCCCGCCCGAGCGTGCACCCTGGGGGCCCGCACCGTGCGTTCCAAGCTGTCCGTCCTCCTGCCGGCCCTGCTGACCGGGGCCCTGATCCTGTTCGGCGCCCCTGCCGCCGGCGCCGCCGACAACGGCAGCTGGTCGGTCTTCCCGGCCACCGCCGACGCGGGCGGGCGCCCGTACTTCTACCTGTCCGCCGACCCCGGCGCCACCCTCACCGACCGGGTGACCGTCACCAACAAGACCGGCACACCCCTGACCTTCCGGCTGTACGCGGCCGACGCCTACAACACCCCGCGCGACGGCGGCTTCGCGGTCCGCGCGCGCACCGAGCGGCAGCGTGCCGTCGGCGCCTGGGCGAAGGCGGGCCGCGACCGGGTCACCGTGAAGCCGCACGGCTCGCTCACCGTGCCCGTCACCATCCGCGTCCCCGAGGACGCCGAGCCGGGCGACCACCCCGGAGCCCTCGTCGCCCTGGACGAGCGCATCGACCCGGCCGACGCGGGCGCCGTCGCCGTGGGCATCCAGAAGGCCGTGGGCGCCCGGATCTATCTGCGGGTCAACGGTCCGACGATGCCCGCGCTCTCCGTGGACGACGTGAAGGTCGAGCACACCCAGCCCCTGATCCCGGGCACCGGCGCCTCCCGGGCCGTCATCTCGTACACCCTGCGCAACCGGGGCAACGTCACCCTCAGTCCAAAGGTCGTCCTCAAGGCGCAGGGGCTCTTCGGCCGCACCCTGCTCGCCCGGGGCCTCACGCACGTCCCCTCGGAGCTGCTGCCGCACCAGGCGGTCCGGCTCACCGAGGAGTGGGCGGGCGCGCCGCAGCTGGAGTGGGGCGAGATCAAGCTCACCGCGACCGCCCGCGAGACCCGCGAGTCCGCTTCCGTCTCGTACTTCGCGCTGCCCTGGCTGGTCGCGGGCGTGCTCGTGGCCGCGCTCGCCGGGGGCGCGGCGCTGTGGGCACGGGCCCGGCGCAGGCGCCGCCGCACCGCCTGAAGCGGGGCCCGGGGGGCCGTGGCGGGCGCCTCGGTGCCCCGCGGCCCCCGCGATCGGGGACAATGGGCGCCATGAGCGCTCGACCTAACCCTGAAGCCGCTGCGCGGCAGGCTGAGAACACCGACCCCCACCGGGCCGGTTTCGCCTGCTTCGTGGGACGTCCCAACGCGGGCAAGTCCACCCTGACGAACGCTCTGGTCGGCCGGAAGGTGGCCATCACGTCCAACCGGCCGCAGACGACCCGGCACACCGTGCGCGGCATCGTGCACCGGCCGGACGCCCAGCTGATCCTGGTCGACACCCCCGGCCTCCACAAGCCGCGCACCCTGCTGGGCGAGCGGCTCAACGACGTCGTGCGCACCACGTGGGCCGAGGTCGACGTCATCGGCTTCTGCCTGCCCGCCGACCAGAAGCTCGGCCCCGGCGACAAGTACATCGTCAAGGAACTCGCGGGCATCAGGAAGACGCCCAAGATCGCGATCATCACCAAGACCGACCTGGTCGACTCCAAGCAGCTCGCCGAACAGCTGATCGCCGTCTCCCGGCTCGGCGAGGAGCTCGGCTTCGAGTGGGCGGAGATCATCCCGGTCTCGGCCGTCAAGGACCAGCAGGTCGAGCTGCTGGCCGACCTGATCGCCCCCCTCCTGCCCGAGGGCCCGCCGCTCTACCCCGAGGGCGACCTCACCGACGAGCCGGAGATGGTGATGGTCGCGGAGCTGATCCGCGAGGCCGCGCTCGAAGGCGTACGCGACGAGCTGCCGCACTCCATCGCGGTCGTCGTCGAGGAGATGCTGCCGCGGGAGGACCGGCCGGCGGACAAGCCGCTGCTGGACATCCACGCCAACGTCTACATCGAGCGCCCCAGCCAGAAGGGCATCATCATCGGCCCGAAGGGCAAGCGGCTGAAGGAAGTCGGCACCAAGTCCCGCAAGCACATCGAGGCCCTGCTCGGCACACCGGTCTTCCTCGACCTGCACGTGAAGGTCGCCAAGGACTGGCAGCGCGACCCGAAGCAGCTGCGGAAGCTCGGGTTCTGAAGCCCGGGTTCTGAAGCCCGGGTTCTGAAGCCGGGGTTCTGAAGCCCGGCTCTGACGTGCTTCAGCCCTGGCCTGCCTCCGCCCCCGTCTCAGCCCCGCCCGCTCGCGCCCGCCCCTCTCACGCGCCCTCCTTCAGGACGCGTGAGATCAGGGCGCGCTGGGCGTCGGTGAGGCGCGGGTCCGCGCAGTGCACGGTCCGGCCGTCGACCGTTATCCGGTAGCTGAAGCCGTCCGGCACGCCCCTGGGCGCGGCATCCTGGCCCTCGGCCAGTGCCGAGCCGGCCAGGGCCTCCCACTCCTGGGCGTCGGCCAGTCCGGAGGTGTCGATCTCGCGGTGGCGCGCGATGCCGGCGAAGCCGCCGGTCCTGCTCACCTGGATCCGCATGTGCTGTCCTTCCACGACGGACGGGCCGGTCGGTGCGGGTGCCTAACTGGTCGGAACGCCCACCTCCGACCATGCCTTGAGGACCGCCTCGACCTCGTCGCCGTCGCCGAAGCGGCTGCGTGCCGCCGCCACGGTCAGGCGGGCGAAGTCGGCGAAGTCCGCGTCCACCGCCAGTTCACCACCTGTGAGCACATCGAACCAGAGCTGGCCCGCCCGCTCCCAGGAACTGCCGCCGAGCGCGGTCGCCAGGAGGTAGAACGCGCGGTTGGGGATGCCGGAGTTGAGGTGCACCCCGCCGTTGTCGTCGCCGGTGTGGACGTAGTCGTCCATGGAGGCGGGCTGCGGGTCCTTGCCGAGCACGTCGTCGTCGTACGCCGTGCCGGGTGCCTTCATCGAGCGCAGCGCCACGCCCTGGACCCGGGGTGCCAGCAGTCCTTCGCCGATCAGCCAGTCCGCCTGCGCGGCGGTCTGGCCCAGCGAGTGCTGCTTGACGAGGGAGCCGAAGACGTCCGAGACCGACTCGTTGAGCGCGCCGGACTGGCCGTAGTAGCTCAGGTTGGCCGTGTACTGCGTGAGGCCGTGCGTCAGTTCGTGGGCGATCACGTCGATGGCGACGGTGAAGTCGAGGAAGATCTCGCCGTCCCCGTCTCCGAAGACCATCTGCTCGCCGTCGAAGAAGGCGTTGTTGTACTTCTCGTCGTAGTGGACGGAGCCGATCAGCGGCAGGCCGTGGCCGTCGATGGAGCGCCGGCCGTAGGCGCTGAGCAGCAGTTCGAAGGTGGCGCCGAGGCCCGCGTACGCGCGGTTGACGCTGGCGTCGGACGTCGGGTCCTCGCCCTCGGCGCGGACCTTGGTGCCCGGCAGGTCCGTGCCGTGGCGGCAGTCGTAGAGGGTGCGGTCGGGTTTGGCGGACCGGTCGTCGTCCGGCTCGGGTGCGGCGGTGGGCCGGGCGACGGTGGTCATCTGCCGCCGGGTGCGCCGGGCGGCGTCGGACTGCAGGGTGCGGCGGGCCGGGTCCGAGAGGATGGGGTCGTCTGACTGGGACAGTTTGTCGAGGAGGTGGGGCGGAACGATGGTGCAGAAGACGGGGTGGAACCCCTGCTGGAATCGAGGCTGCATACACACGACTGTGGCAGTGCGTAAGCGCAATGTCACTGGTTGCAACCGCGATTGACGAAATAGAGTGATTGGGCACTGTTGGGTGTTTCAGCCGCTCGATCCCGCATACTGATACAGCACCGACGTCTCGGGCGCCCCTCGGCTAGTCTCGACGCATCATGCGTTTCGGGCTGCTTCTTCTTAGCTGCCGCGGCGAGGGCCTGTAGTCGTAGGCCGACCCCCTCCCCGCGGAGTCTGGTGTTGCAGTGACACAGTCGGCCGTCCCGTAGAAGGACCCCGAGGAGCCCTACGCCATGACCGAAGTGAATCCCGCGCAGACCCCCGCCTCGAACGCCGTCGGCCGCCCCACGCCGATCACCAACGCCACGGTGCTGCAGAAGCCGTCCGGGATGCCGGTCCACAAGTACGGCCGCTACGAGGCCGTCGACATCCCCGACCGCACGTGGCCCGAGAAGCGGATCACCAAGGCTCCCCGCTGGCTCTCGACCGACCTGCGCGACGGCAACCAGGCCCTGATCGACCCGATGTCGCCGGCCCGCAAGCGCGAGATGTTCGACCTGCTCGTACGCATGGGCTACAAGGAGATCGAGGTCGGCTTCCCGTCCTCCGGCGAGACCGACTTCGCGTTCGTCCGCTCCATCATCGAAGAGGGCGCGATCCCCGAGGACGTGACGATCTCCGTCCTGACGCAGGCCCGCGAGGAACTGATCGAGCGCACCGTCGAATCGCTGCGCGGCGCCCACCGCGCCACCGTCCACCTGTACAACGCGACCGCCCCCACCTTCCGCCGCGTGGTCTTCCGCGGCACCCGGGACGAGGTCAAGCAGATCGCCGTGGACGGCACCCGGCTGGTCATGGAGTACGCCGAGAAGATCCTGGGAGACGAGACGATCTTCGGCTACCAGTACAGCCCGGAGATCTTCACCGACACCGAACTGGACTTCGCCCTGGAGGTCTGCGAGGCGGTCTGCGACGTCTGGCAGCCCGAGGAGGGCCGCGAGATCATTCTCAACCTGCCCGCCACCGTGGAGCGTTCGACGCCGTCCACGCACGCGGACCGGTTCGAGTGGATGTCGCGCAACCTGTCGCGCCGCGAGTTCGTCTGCCTGTCCGTCCACCCGCACAACGACCGCGGCACCGCCGTCGCCGCCGCCGAACTGGCCCTGATGGCCGGGGCGGACCGGATCGAGGGCTGCCTGTTCGGCCAGGGCGAGCGCACCGGCAACGTCGACCTGGTGACGCTGGGCATGAACCTGTTCTCGCAGGGCGTGGACCCGCAGATCGACTTCTCGCAGATCGACGAGATCCGCCGCACCAGCGAGTACTGCAACCAGATGGAGGTCCACCCGCGCCACCCCTACGCGGGCGACCTGGTCTACACCGCCTTCTCCGGCTCCCACCAGGACGCCATCAAGAAGGGCTTCGACGCCATGGAGGCCGACGCGGCCGCCCGGGGCAAGACCGTGGACGACATCGAGTGGGCGGTCCCGTACCTGCCGATCGACCCGAAGGACGTCGGCCGCTCCTACGAGGCGGTCATCCGGGTCAACTCGCAGTCCGGCAAGGGCGGTATCGCATACGTCCTGAAGAACGACCACAAGCTGGACCTGCCGCGCCGGATGCAGATCGAGTTCTCCCGGATCATTCAGGCCAAGACCGACGCCGAGGGCGGCGAGGTCACGCCGACGCAGATCTGGAGCGTGTTCCAGGACGAGTACCTGCCCAACCCGGACAACGCCTGGGGCCGCGTACAGATCCGCTCCGGCCAGAGCACGACCGGTTCCGACGGCCGCGACACGATCACCGTCGAAGCGACCGTGGACGGCGCGGACACCGTGCTGACCGGCACCGGCAACGGCCCGATCTCCGCGTTCTTCGAAGCGCTGCAGGCCATCGGCATCGACGCCCGGCTGCTGGACTACACCGAGCACACCATGAGCGAGGGCGCGAGCGCGCAGGCCGCCTCGTACATCGAGTGCGCCATCGACGGAAAGGTCCTGTGGGGCATCGGCATCGACGCCAACACCACCCGGGCCTCCCTGAAGGCGGTCGTCTCGGCCGTCAACCGCGCCACCCGCTGATCCGGCGCCCGAAAGAGCCCGAAGTCGTACGGTCCGTGAACCCCGTCCACCCGCTTCCGGGGGGCGGGGTTCGGCCATCTCCGGACGGTTGTGACAGGCGAGGTGCTGACGGCGCCACGGGGATGTGGTTAACATCACGTTCACACGGCAATGATGCCGAGGGGTACCTCCCGCGACCTTGGGGCCACGGGGGAGTTACGGAGGTGTGCGACGTGCGGTCAGCCCTGGGACAACGCGCCATGAAGCTGCGTATCTGCGGCACCCGCACGCTGTGGGACGCCGTGGGCGACGGGGAGTTCTTCTGCCCCGGCTGCGGAGGCGACCGCAACTACCGCCGTCTCACCGGGCGTCGCCGCTTCGCCGTGCTCGGCGTGCCGCTGGTGCGGCGCGGCACCACGGGCCCGGTCGTCGAATGCGCCGCCTGCCACCAGCACTTCGAGCCGGAGGCGCTCGACCACCCCACCACCACCCGGTTCTCCGCGATGCTCAGGGACGCCGTGCACACCGTGGCCCTCGGCGTCCTCGCGGCCGGCGGCAGCACCTCCCGTACGGTCCTGGAGACCGCCGTCGAGACCGTGCGCGGCGCCGGCTTCGAGGACTGTACGGCGGAGCAGCTCGCCACCGTCGTGGAGGTCCTGTCCGCCGACATCGGCCACGGCTCCGCGTTCGACCCCGCGGCCGAGGCATGCGGCGCGGCCCTCGCCATCGAGCTCCACGAGGCGCTGGAACCGCTCGCCCCGCACCTCGCCCCCGCCGGACGTGAATCGATTCTGCTGCAGGGCGCCCGGATCGCCCTCGCCGACGGGGCGTACAGCCCGGCCGAGCGCGAGGTGCTGACCACGGTCGGCGGGGCGCTGCGGCTCCGCGCCGAGGACACCGCCCGCCTCCTCGCCGCGGCGGCGCGTACGCCCTCCTGACGCTCCGGACCCGCGCCCCGGTAGATTGGGTCCCTTCGGACGGCGCAAGCCCCCGGAGCCCTGATTGCGAGCTCCCCGATGAGCCCCGAGCAGACCGGCGCACGCCTGCGCCTCGCCGCCGCGCTGGACCACCTGAGCGTCACCTTCGCCGGTATGACCGCCCGCCCCGACGAGCACAACTGCGAGTGCCACTGGGGCGGCCCCGAGGAGCTGGCACAGCTCAAGACGCCGGACACCGCGCTCGACCCCGACCTGCTGCGGCGCAGCTGGCAGGCCCCGGACTGGACCGACCACGGCGCCGTGCTGCGCCGCATCCTGCCGCAGTTCGCCCGCGCCCTCGCCGGCGGTCTCGACGACGCCTGGCCGGCGGACGTCGGCCGCTCGTTCTCCCTCGGCCGCTGGCAGGAGTGGCCCGACGCGCAGGCCGCGGCGGTCCGGGAGTTCCTGCACGCCTGGTGGGCGTCCACCCTGAGCGAGCCGGACCCGGTGGTGCCTGCGCACGACGTCCTGACGACGGTCATCGAGGCGTCCGCCACCGCCGGGCCCTGGCTCGCCGCCTGGGAGGCGCTGACCGGACCCCCGGCGGACGGTCACCTGGCCGGCCTGGTCGCCGCGTGGGAGTGGGAGCTGCTCGGGGACCAACTGCCCTGGACCGCCTGGGACAACGAGGACGAGATCCGGGCCGCGCTGACCGCCTGGCTCGTCCGGTACGCCCCCGCCCGGCTCCGCGCCCACGGCGCACCGGCGGAACTCATCGACCGGATACGGCTGCTCGGCCTCGCCGCCGACCGCTGGGACGACCCCCACTGGGACCGCTTCCCCCACGGGCCCGCCCGGCCGCAGGCCCCCACCGCCCCGGTACGCCCCGGGGAGTAACCGGAGCGCCGCACCCTTCCCGGAAGCCCCCGCCGGGCCGGGCCCCGGCGCCCTGGGCAGGCTCTCCGAGCGCGAGCGCCAGGTCCTCGCCCTGGTCGCGCGCGGCCTCAACAACGCCGGGGTCGCCGAGAGCCTCGGCCTCAGCCCGCTCACCGCCAAGACCCACGTCAGCCGGATCATGGGCAAGCCAGGCGCCCGCGACCGGGCCCAGCTGGTGATCGTCGCCTACGAACCGGGGCCGGTCGGGCCCGCGGGCGGCGGCGCGGCGGGGCACTGACCGGGCCGGGGCACGGGGGCCGGCCCCGCGTGTCGGTGGCGTACCGGACAATGGACGCATGAGCTTGTTCCGGGACGACGGCGTGGTGCTGCGCACGCAGAAGCTGGGCGAGGCCGACCGGATCATCACGATACTGACCCGGGGCCACGGCCGGGTGCGGGCCGTCGCGCGCGGCGTGCGCCGCACCAAATCCAAGTTCGGGGCCCGGCTGGAGCCGTTCTCCCACGTGGACGTGCAGTTCTTCGCGCGCGGCAGCGAACTGGTCGGACGCGGGCTGCCGCTCTGCACCCAGAGCGAGACGATCGCCCCGTACGGTGGTGGAATCGTCACCGACTACGGGCGCTACACCGCGGGCACCGCGATGCTGGAGACCGCCGAGCGCTTCACCGACCACGAGGGCGAACCCGCGGTCCAGCAGTACCTGCTGCTGGTGGGCGGGCTGCGCACGCTGGCCCGGGGCGAGCACGAGCCGCACCTGATCCTGGACGCCTTCCTGCTGCGTTCCCTCGCCGTCAACGGCTACGCTCCCAGCTTCGACGACTGCGCGCGCTGCGGGCTGCCAGGACCGAACCGTTTCTTCTCCGTCGCGGCGGGCGGCATCGTATGCGGCGACTGCCGGGTGCCCGGCAGCGTCGTACCCTCGGCGGAGGCCGTCGCCCTGCTGAGCGCCCTGCTCACCGGCGACTGGGAGACGGCGGACGCGTGCGAGGCGCGTCATGTCAGGGAGGGGAGCGGGCTGGTGTCCGCCTATCTGCACTGGCATCTGGAGCGCGGGCTGCGTTCACTGCGGTACGTAGAGAAGTGACACAGGGAGACTGAGAAGCTCATGGCAGTACGCGGGATGCTCGGCGGCCGTAACCGGCGCGACTACAAGACCCCGGAGCCGCACCCGTCCGGTGCCACGCCCCCGAAGATCCCCGGTGAGCTGGTGCCCAAGCACGTCGCCGTGGTGATGGACGGAAACGGCCGCTGGGCCAAGGAGCGGGGCCTGCCCCGCACCGAGGGGCACAAGGTCGGCGAGGGCGTCGTCATGGACGTGCTCAAGGGGTGCATCGAGATGGGCGTCAAGAACCTCTCGCTGTACGCCTTCTCCACGGAGAACTGGAAGCGGTCCCCGGAGGAGGTGAAGTTCCTCATGAACTTCAACCGGGACGTCATCCGCCGCCGCCGTGACGAGATGGACGAGCTGGGCATCCGCATCCGCTGGGTGGGCCGCATGCCCAAGCTGTGGAAGTCGGTCGTCCAGGAGCTCCAGGTCGCCCAGGAGCAGACCAAGGACAACGACAGGATGACGCTGTACTTCTGCGTCAACTACGGCGGCCGGGCCGAGATCGCGGACGCCGCGCAGCGGATCGCGCAGGACGTCGCCGCCGGGCGGCTCGACCCGTCGAAGGTCAACGAGAAGACGTTCGCGAAGTACATCTACTACCCGGACATGCCGGACGTCGACCTGTTCGTGCGGCCCAGCGGCGAGCAGCGCACCTCGAACTACCTGATCTGGCAGAGCGCCTACGCCGAGATGGTCTTCCAGGACGTGCTGTGGCCGGACTTCGACCGCCGTGACCTGTGGCGGGCCTGCCTGGAGTTCGCCCAGCGCGACCGCCGGTTCGGCGGCGCCGAAGAGGCCGCCGCCTCCGGCAGCTGAGCAACGGGCTCGGCGGGGGCGTACGTGCTGTACGCCTACGCCGGGCCCGGATCACTTCACTTCTCGCCGCTCGCGCAGTCCGCGCACGTGCCGAAGACCTCGACCGTGTGCGCCACGTTCACGAAGCCGTGCTGTGTCGCGATGGTCTCCGCCCACTGCTCGACCACCGGGCCCTCGACCTCGACCGCCTTGCCGCACATCCGGCAGACCAGATGGTGGTGGTGCTCGCCGGTCGAGCAGCGCCGGTAGACGGATTCGCCCTCCGTGGTGCGCAGGACGTCCACCTCGCCGGCGTCGGCCAGGGACTGCAGGGTGCGGTAGACCGTCGTGAGGCCGACCGAGTCGCCCCGGTGCTTGAGAACGTCGTGCAGCTCCTGGGCGCTGCGGAACTCGTCCACCTCGTCGAGCGCCGCCGCCACGGCCGCCCGCTGCCGGGTCGACCGGCCGCGGACCGGAGCCGCGTTCGTTCCACTGATCGGCGCCGTCGCCACAGGAGCCTCCTCGTGTCGCCCGTACATCTGTCGGGCCATTGTGCCAGCCCGCCCCGTCCGGGGGATCAGACTCGGGCGTCGTCCGGTGCCGGGCGGGCCGCCGGTACTTCCAGGGTGCACCGCTCCGTCTCGGTTTCGCCGCGCCGGGCGCGGCTGCGGGCCAGTGGGGCGGCGAGCAGGGTCAGGGCGACGAAGACCCCGATGGCCAGCAGCACGATCGTCGCGCCGGGCGGGACGTCCTGGTAGTACGAGGTGATGGTGCCGGCCAGGGTGACGCCGACCCCGATGACGACGGAGAGCACGAACGTCACCTTGAAGGACCGGGTGATCTGCTGCGCGGCGGCGACCGGCACCACCATCAGGGCGCTGACCAGCAGCAGCCCGACGACCCGCATCGCGACGGTGACGGTGACCGCGGCGGTGACCGCGACCAGCAGGTTCAGCACGCGCACCGGCAGGCCGGTCACCCGGGCGAACTCCTCGTCCTGGCTGACGGCGAACAACTGCCGCCGCAGCCCCACGGTCACCAGCAGTACGAACGCGGCCAGCAGCGAGATCGCGGTGATGTCCTCGGAGGAGACCGTGGACAGCGAGCCGAAGAGGTACGAGGTGAGGTTGGCGTTGGAGCCGGTGTCGGAGAGGTTGATCAGCAGGACACCGCCCGCCATGCCGCCGTAGAAGAGCATGGCCAGCGCGATGTCGCCGCGGGTGCGGCCGTACCAGCGGATCAGCTCCATGACGACCGCGCCCGCGACGGCGACGGCGGTGGCCATCCAGACCGGGCTGGTGGAGAGCAGGAAGCCGAGGCCGACGCCGGTCATGGCGATGTGGCCGATGCCGTCGCCCATCAGGGCCTGCCGGCGCTGCACCAGGTAGATGCCGACGGCGGGCGCGATGACGCCGACCAGTACGGCGGCGAGCAGGGCCCGCTGCATGAAGGGAGGGTTGAGGAATTCCATGGTCAGCTCAGCAGTCCCGTCCGGACGGGCTCGGAAGCCGCGTGGGGGTGTACGTGGTCGTGGCCGGGCAGGGCGTGCTGCCCGACGGCCTTCGGGGGCGGCCCGTCGTGCATCACACAGCCGTCGCGGAGCACGACCGCCCGGTCGATCAGGGGCTCCAGCGGGCCCAGCTCGTGCAGGACGAGGAGGACGGTGGCGCCGGCCGCGACCTGCTCGCGCAGGGTGTCGGCGAGGATCTCCTGGCTGGCCAGGTCGACGCCCGCCATCGGCTCGTCCATGATCAGCAGCTCGGGCTCGGCGGCGAGCGCGCGGGCGATCAGCACGCGCTGATGCTGGCCGCCGGAGAGGGCGCTGACCGAGTCCTTGGCGCGGTCCGCGAGGCCGACGAGCTCGATGGCCCGGTCCACGGCGGCGCGGTCGGCCCTGCGGGGCAGGCCCAGCCGGGTGCGGGACAGCCGCCCGGAGGCGACGACCTCGCGGATCGTGGCGGGCACGCCGCCGGCGGCCGTGGTGCGCTGGGGCACGTAGCCGACCCGGGCCCAGTCGCGGAAGCGGCGCAGCGGGGTGCCGAAGAGCTCGACGGTGCCGCCGCTCAGGGGGACCTGGCCGATGACGGAGCGGACGGCGGTGGACTTGCCGGAGCCGTTGGCGCCGAGCAGGGCCACGACCTCGCCGCGGCGCACGGTCAGGTCGATGCCGCGCAGCACGGGGCGTGCTCCGAGGGTGGCGGTGGCGTCGCGGACGACGATCACGGGTTCGGGGGTGGGGTTCTGGGGCTCGGGCATGAGCGCCTCCGGTGCTGCTGCGCGGTTCGGGCCGATACGGGCGGTGCTGTCGTCGCTCACTTCGCGCCGAGTGCCGTGCGCAGGGCGGCGAGGTTGGACTTCATGACCTCGATGTAGTCATCGCCCTTGGACTTCTCGGTAATTCCCTCCAGCGGGTCCAGGACGTCGGTCTTCAGGCCGGTGTCGCCGGCGACGGTCTTCGCCGTCTTGTCGCTGGCGAGGGTCTCGAAGAAGACGGTGGTGACCTTCTTCTCCTTCGCGATGGAGTGCAGGGCGCTGATGCGGGCGGGGCTGGGCTCGGCCTCGGGGTCGATGCCGGCGATGCCCTCCTGGGTGAGGCCGTAGCGCTCGGCCAGGTATCCGAAGGCGGAGTGGGTGGTGATGAACGTCCTGGTCGCGGTGTCCTTCAGCCCCGTCCGGTACGCGGTGTCGAGCGCGCCGAGCTCCTCGACCAGGGCGGCGGTGTTCTCGCGGTAGTCCGCGGCGTGGTCCGGGTCGGTCTTCTCCAGGGACTTGCCGACTCCCTTGGCGACCTCGGTGTACTTCACCGGGTCCAGCCATATGTGCGGGTCCGCGCCGGCGTCTTCGCCCCCGTGATCGTGGTCGTGCTCGTCGTGGCCGTGCTCCTCGTCGCCGACCTCCGTGCCGTGGTCCTCCAGCGTGGTCAGCGTCGTGACGTCGAGGGCGTTCGGGGATTCGGAGAGCTTGATCGCGTCGTCCACGGCGGGCTGGATGCCCTTCAGGTAGAGGATGAAGTCGGCGTCGCTGAGGCCGCCGGTCTGCCGTGGGCTGAGCTCCAGGTCGTGGGGTTCCATGCCGGGCTTGGTCAGGGTGGAGACGGAGACGTGGTCGCCGCCTATGCGCTCGGCCAGGAACTGCATCGGATAGAAGGACGCCACCACGTTCAGCCGGTCGCCGTCCTTGTGGCCGGAGGTGCCGGACGTCGAGCAGGCGGAGAGGGCGGTGAGACCGAGGACGGCTGCGCCTGCGACGGCGGCGGCGGGTATGAGGCGGCGTACGTTCATGACAGTCATTTTCAACAAAAGTGGAAACGATTGTCAACAAGCGGGTTGAGGTGGGGAGCGCGGTGAGGGATGAGCGGCGGGCGAAGGCGTCGGCTCCGATACCGATTTGATCGAAGGGGCGTGGCCGCCGGTAATCTGGGCCATTCGCCCGCTCGTCTCCCGACCACCACCCCCCACTGAGGCGCCCCGGGCCACCCTTGTCCAGTTCCGTCGTCGTAATGAAGAGAGCACCGTGGCCGCCGACAAGATCGACTCCATCGTCAGCCTGAGCAAGCGCCGTGGCTTCGTCTACCCCTGCAGTGAGATCTACGGTGGTCAGCGCGCCGCCTGGGACTACGGGCCGCTGGGTGTCGAGCTCAAGGAGAACCTCAAGCGCCAGTGGTGGCGCTACATGGTCACCTCCCGTGAGGACGTGGTCGGCATCGACTCGTCGGTCATCCTGGCCCCCGAGGTGTGGGTGGCCTCCGGCCACGTCGCCACCTTCTCGGACCCGCTGACCGAGTGCACCTCCTGCCACAAGCGCTACCGCGCGGACCACCTGGAGGAGGCGTACGAGGAGAAGCACGGCAAGCCGCCGGTCAACGGCCTGGCCGACCTCAACTGCCCCAACTGCGGCAACAAGGGCACCTTCACCGAGCCCAAGCAGTTCTCCGGCCTGCTCTCCACGCACCTCGGCCCGACCCAGGACTCCGGCTCCGGCGCGTACCTGCGCCCCGAGACCGCCCAGGGCATCTTCACCAACTTCGGCCAGGTCCAGCAGACCTCGCGCAAGAAGCCGCCGTTCGGCATCGCGCAGATGGGCAAGTCCTTCCGGAACGAGATCACTCCGGGCAACTTCATCTTCCGCACGCGTGAGTTCGAGCAGATGGAGATGGAGTTCTTCGTCAAGCCGGGCGAGGACGAGCAGTGGCAGGAGTACTGGATGGAGCAGCGCTGGAACTGGTACACCGGTCTCGGCCTGCGCGAGGAGAACATGCGGTGGTACGAGCACCCGCAGGAGAAGCTCTCCCACTACTCCAAGCGCACCGCTGACATCGAGTACCGCTTCCGCTTCGGCGGCAGCGAGTGGGGCGAGCTGGAGGGCGTCGCCAACCGCACGGACTACGACCTCACGGCCCACTCCAAGGCATCCGGCACCGACCTGTCCTTCTTCGACCAGGAGAAGAGCGAGCGCTACACCCCCTTCGTCATCGAACCCGCGGCCGGTGTCGGCCGCGCCATGCTGGCCTTCCTCCTCGACGCCTACAGCGAGGACGAGGCGCCGAACGCCAAGGGCGTCATGGAGAAGCGCGCCGTGATGCGCCTCGACCCGCGTCTGGCGCCGGTCAAGGTCGCGGTCCTCCCGCTGTCCCGCAACCCGCAGCTCTCGCCGAAGGCGAAGGGCCTCGCCGCCGACCTGCGGCAGAACTGGAACATCGAGTTCGACGACGCGGGCGCCATCGGCCGCCGCTACCGCCGCCAGGACGAGATCGGCACGCCGTTCTGCGTCACCGTCGACTTCGACACCCTGGACGACAACGCGGTCACCGTCCGCGAGCGCGACACGATGAAGCAGGAGCGCGTCTCGCTGGACCAGATCCAGAGCTACCTCGGCTCCCGTCTGCTCGGCTGCTGACGGCCGCACCCGCCGACCGAAGCCCCCGCTTCCGCGCCCGCCGCGGAACCGGGGGCTCCGTGCGTCCGGGGCGGCGCCGGGGCCGGTACCCGAAGCCGTCGCGCCCGGGCCGGTGCCCGGGGGCCGGCCGCTGTCCGGGGGCCGGCCGCTGTCAGGGGCACGTCCCGGGCCCGGGGCTCGGCCCTCGTCCGGGGCTCGGCCCTCATCCAGGGCCCTTCCCGCGCCCGGGGTCAGGCGCGCAGGCCGCGCAGCAGCAGGTCCGATACGGCGGCGAACTCCGCCCCGATGGCCGGCTTCTGCCACTCCGCGGCGTACCCCGGGTCGTGGAAGCGGGCCGTCGCGTCGAAGACGGCCTGGGCGGCGGCCCCCGGATCGTCGACCGAGAACCGCCCCTCCTCGACCCCCTCCGCGATGATCTCCCGCAACTGGTCGACCAGGTGCCGGATGTGGTCCTCCACGACCGTGCTCCCGCCCATCAGCACCTGGTACGTGGCGAACAGCTCGGGGTCGTCGCCCGCCTTGTGGCGCTTGGCCTCGAACAGGGTCTCCAGCCACTGCCGCAGCTTGTCCGGGGCAGGCTGGGCGGTCGCCTCCAGGATCTCGGTGAGCGCCAGCTCCGTCCGGGTCAGCCAGCGCCCGGTCACCGCCTCGCGCAGGGCGGTCTTGGTCCGGAAGTGGCGGTAGACACTGCCGTGGCTGACGCCCAGCGCCCTCGCCACGTCGACCACGGTGGCCTTCGCGGGCCCGTAGCGGCGCAGGACCTCCTCGGTCGCTTCGAGGATGCGCTCGGGGGTCAGCGGGTCGGGGGGCGGCGTCATCGTGGGTGTGCTGCCTTTCGGGGGCGTCGGGCGGGGCGGGGGCAGGGGGCGGGGGCCCGCACCTCGCCGACCGTACCCGGGGGTCAGCGTTCACTGTCCAGGTGGGCCATCTGGTCGGCCGGGTAGCGGTCACCGGCGGCCGACCCCGCCGGGACCGCCTCCTCGATCGCGGCGAGTGCCACCGCGTCGAGCTGGACGTCCAGGGCGCCGAGGGCCTCGGTCAGCCGGTCGCGGCGGCGGGCACCGACCAGCGGCACGATGTCCGTACCCCGGGCGAGGACCCAGGCGATGGCGATCTGGGCCACCGTCACGCCCTTCTGCTCGGCGATCTTGCGCAGCGCCTCGACCAGGTCCAGGTTGCGCCGGAGGTTCTCCGCCTGGAAGCGGGGGCTCATGGACCGGAAGTCGCCCGGGGGCAGCTCGCGGTCCTGGCTGAAGTGGCCGCTGATCAGGCCGCGCGACAGCACCCCGTACGCGGTGACGCCGATGCCCAGCTCGCGGCAGGCGGGCAGGATCTCCGCCTCGATGGACCGGGAGAGCAGCGAGTACTCGATCTGCAGGTCCGAGACCGGGGCGACGGCCGCCGCCCGGCGGATCGTGTCGGCGCCCACCTCGGACAGGCCGATGTGGCGGACGTGTCCGGCCTCGACCAGCTCGGCGATGGCTCCGACGGTCTCCTCGATCGGGACGTCGGGATCGACCCGGGCGATCCGGTAGACGTCGATGTGGTCGGTGCCGAGCCGCTGCAGGGAGTACGCCGCGAAGTTCTTGACGGCCGCAGGACGTCCGTCGTACCCGGTGAAGCCGCCCTCGACGGTTCGTAGCGCGCCGAACTTGACGCTGGTCAGCGCCTGTTCGCGGGCGGTTGCCGGGGCGGTGCGCAGGGCCTCGTTGATCAGCAGCTCGTTGTGGCCCATGCCGTAGAAGTCGCCGGTGTCCAGCAGCGTGATGCCGGCTTCGAGCGCGGCGTGGATGGTGGCGATCGACTCGGCGCGGTCGCTCTCGCCGTACAGCGCGGACATGCCCATGCAGCCGAGGCCGATCGCGGAGACCTGCGGGCCGGTCGATCCGAGTGCGCGGGTGGGAAGGGCGGTCATCGAGGACTCCTGGGGTGCCGGAGGGATGCGTGAGGACGTGTCGGGGCGCCCAAGAGTCGCTGCGGCGCCGCACAACGACCATGGCATGTGCGATGACAGATTTCAATAATTGTCAGTCCATGTTCCCTCGGTAGGGGGAATCGGGTCCGCCGGCGGAAAACCGGGTGAGGAGGGCGCCCCGCATGGGTACCGTCTTGCGCATGTATTCGTTCTTCCAGATCTACGAGTGAGCGCGCGGCGGGCCCGACCGCCCGCCGCCCCCCGTATCGATCCAAGGTCGCGACAGACCTCACTGAGACCAGGAATGGGAGAACCCCGTGGCCAAGAGCCGTAACAACCTCCTCGGCGTCGGCGGACAGCGCAAGAAGCTGTCCCGCGCCGGGGCGCAGGGCGCAGGATCCGCGCGCGACGCCGACCGCAGGACGGCCGCCGACCAGAAGCAGGAACTCCTCCGCAAGATGCGGGAGCGCGCCACCGGTGTCGCCGAGCCGCGGACCCCGGCCGCCGAGCAGGAGGCCGCCCAGGAGCGCGACACCCCGCAGCAGCAGGCCGTCCAGGAGCGCGACACCCCGCAGCAGGAGAGCGAGCAGGGCCGCGCCGCGCGGAGCTGACCCGTCAGGGGGCGCGCCGCGCGGAGCTGACCCGCGCCCGCGCCCGGGCCCCGGCACTCCCGCTCACCCCACCGTGCGCGGCAGCCGCAGGGTCAGCAGGGTCGTCAGGGCGACCGCCGCCAGGGAACAGCTTCAGGAACTGGTGCGCACCGCCGAAGTCCGGCCGCCGGGGCAGCCACCTCAGGACCCCGTGCGCGCCGCCGAGGACTGAGCGGTGGGCCCGGCGGCCGGGGCATCGGCAACCGGCTCCGCCAGCCGTTCGGCGGTCCGGCGGGCCGTGTCCCGCGCCCGGCGTCCGCTGCTCAGCGCCCCCACCAGCAGGACGCAGAACCCGCAGCCGGTGACGATCCACCAGCCGGGCCTGCTCGCCGCCACGAATCCGTCCGCCGCGCCGGGGTGCGCCATGCCCGCCGCGAGGACCGCGCCGATCACGGCGACGCCGAGGGTCTGGCCGATCTGCCGGCTGGTGGAGGCGACGGCCGCCGCCACGCCCGCCTGGGAGCGCGGCATGCCGGAGACGGCGGTGTTGGTGATGGGCGCGTTCACCGAGCCGAAGCCCAGGCCGAACAGCACGTAGGCGGCGAACATCGAGACCGTGCCGGTCTCCGCGTCGAACGCCGCCAGCATCAGCCCGCTCACCGCCATCGAGCCGCCCGCGACCAGCAGCGGTATGCGCGGCCCCCGACTGGCCACGAGCCGCCCCGACAGCGGCGACAGGACGCAGACCACGGCCGCCATCGGCAGCGTGTACAGGCCGGCCTCGAACGCGCTCAGCCCCCGGACGTCCTGGAGGTAGAGGGTGTTGAGGAAGAGGAAACCGCCCAGCGCGGCGAAGGCGCTCACCGCGATGACGGTCGCCCCGCTGAACGGGACGCTGCGGAAGAACCGCAGGTCGATCAGCGGGTCCGCGCGCCGGGGCTCGTACACCAGCAGGCCGGCCAGGGCGGCCGCCGCGAGCGAGGCGAACAGCAGGATCTCGGTGGAGCCCCAGCCCTTCTGCGGGGCCTCGATGATCGCGTACGTCAGCGAGCCCAGCAGCGTGATCACCAGGAGTTGGCCCACCGGGTCCGGGCGGCGGGCCCGGTGGGCGCGCGACTCGGGGACGTAACGCCAGGTCAGCAGCAGGGCTGCGATGCCGACCGGCAGGTTGACCCAGAAGATCGACCGCCAGCCGACCGAGTCGACCAGGCCGCCGCCGACCACCGGGCCCGCCGCCATCGAGATGCCGACGACACCGCCCCAGACCCCGATCGCGCGGGCGCGCTCACGGGGGTCGGTGAAGGTGTTGGTGATGATCGACATCGCCACCGGGTTGAGCATGGAGCCGCCGACGGCCTGCACCATCCGGAACGCGACGAGCGCCTCCAGGTTCGGCGCCAGCGAGCACAGCGCCGAGCCCAGCGTGAACAGCACGAGCCCGGCCATGAAGACTCTGCGCCGGCCGATCCGGTCGGCGGTGGAACCCGCGAGCATCAGCAGGGAGGCGAGGACGAGCGTGTACGCGTCGATCGTCCACTGCATCCCCGCGACGCTCGCGTCCAGTTCCCGGCGCATGGCGGGCAGGGCGACGTTCAGGGCGGTGGTGTCGAGGCTGACGATCAGCAGGCTCATGCAGCAGATCGCCAGCACCAGCATCCGCCGCCGGTGGCTCAGTTCAGGCATCCATCGATAGTACGGCTAACTAACGACCTCCGCTGCCAGTGCCGCTGCCGCCTCCCGGACCAGCAGGTGGTCGCCCTCCGCGGCGGAATCGCCGCCGGGCTTCGTCGTCAGCACCGCCAGGACCACCGGCGCCCCCTCGGGCGTCCACGCGACGCCCACGTCGTTGCACGAGGCGTACGAGCCGCCGCCGGTCTTGTCCGCCACCGTCCACTCCGGTGGCAGGCCGGCCCGGAAGCGGGTGCCGCTCGTCCGGCAGTTCAGCAGCCACTCGGTCAGCCGCTCGCGGTCCCGGGGCTCCAGCACGTTCCCCAGGACGAGCCGCGCGTAATCACGGGCGAGGGCGCCGGGGCTGGTCGTGTCCGTGACCCGGCCCGGCTCGGCGGAGTTGAGCTCGGGCTCCCAGCGGTCCAGCCGGGTCACCCGGTCGCCCAGCGAGCGCGCGAAACGCGTGACCGCGCCCGGCCCGCCCAGTTCGCGCAGCAGCAGATTGGCGGCGGTGTTGTCGCTGTCGCCGATGGCCGCGTCGCACAGCCGGGCGACGCTCAGCCCGTTCGCGATGTTCTCCGGGGTGCCGGTGACCGGCGAATCGGACACGCAGTCCGCCTCCGTGTAGTGGATCACCTTGTCCAGGACCTCGCCGTCCCGGTCCAGATCCCGCAGGACGGCCGCCGCGGCGAGCGTCTTGAAGGTGGACAGCATGGGGAAGCGCTCTTCGGCCCGGTGCCGGACCGCGACCCCGGTGGCCACGTTGTACGCGAACGCGCCGACGCGGGCGCCGTGCACCCGCTCCAGCTCGCGCAGCCGGGCCGTGGCGGAGGCGGACGTACGGGCGGTCGCCGCCCGGGCGGGGCCCGCGCCCAGGAGCAGCGCGCCGGCGGCGCCCGCGACGCCGAGCGTGAGCAGCACGCGGCGGCTGGGGGCGGCCGTGGCGCGCTCGGTGGCGATCCGGGTCAAGGGCGAATGAGGTGTCATGACCTTCGTCTCCTTCGTCTGCCGGCTCCTTGCCGGAAGCCCCACGCTACGGCCGGGCTCCGACGACGCCCGCCCTTTTCCCTCCCACCGGCGGGCCCCGGCCGCCGGCCGAGCAGTGGCCCGGGTACGGGACAATGGGGCCATGACCACGCTCGCCCCCTCGCCCCCGCTGCTCCGTATCGGCCCGCACACCGTGCAGCCGCCGGTGGTCCTGGCCCCCATGGCCGGCATCACCAACGCCCCCTTCCGCACGCTGTGCCGGGAGTTCTCGGGCGGTAAGGGGTTGTTCGTCAGCGAGATGATCACGACGCGGGCCCTGGTCGAGCGCAACGAGAAGACCATGCAGCTCATCCACTTCGACGCGAGCGAGACCCCGCGCTCCATCCAGCTGTACGGAGTGGACCCGGTCACGGTCGGCAAGGCGGTCCGCATGATCGTGGACGAGGACCTGGCCGACCACATCGACCTGAACTTCGGCTGCCCCGTCCCCAAGGTCACCCGCAAGGGCGGTGGTTCGGCCCTTCCGTACAAGCGGCCGCTGCTGCGCGCGATCCTGCACGAGGCCGTCTCGCGCGCCGGGGACCTGCCCGTCACCATCAAGATGCGCAAGGGCATCGACGACGACCACCTCACCTTCCTCGACGCCGGCCGGATCGCCGTGGAGGAGGGCGTCACGGCGGTCGCCCTGCACGGCCGGACGACCGCCCAGCACTACGGCGGCACCGCCGACTGGGAGGCCATCGCCCGCCTCAAGGAGCACGTCCCGGAGATCCCCGTCCTCGGCAACGGCGACATCTGGTGCGCGGACGACGCCCTGCGCATGATGCGCGAGACCGGCTGCGACGGCGTGGTCGTGGGGCGCGGCTGCCTGGGCCGCCCCTGGCTGTTCGGCGACCTGGTCAGCGCGTTCGAGGGCACCGCGACGCGGCAGGCGCCCACGCTGCGCACCGTCGCGGACGTCATGCTGCGCCACGCGACGCTGCTGGGGGAGTGGATCGGCGACGAGGCCCGGGGCGTGATCGACTTCCGCAAGCACGTCGCCTGGTACCTCAAGGGCTTCGCGGTCGGCTCCGAGATGCGCAAGAAGCTGGCGATCACCTCGTCCCTGGAGGAGCTGGGCTCCCAGCTCCAGGAGCTGGACCTCGACCAGCCCTGGCCGGACGGCGCGGACGGACCGCGCGGGCGCACCTCGGGCAACAACCGGGTGGCCCTCCCGGACGGCTGGCTGAAGGACCCGTACGACTGCGCGGGCGTCGGCGCCGACGCGGAGCTGGACACCTCCGGGGGCTGAGGGAGCCGTGCGCGGGGAGGGCACCCGGTGCCCTCCTGAGCTGATTGCTCATTTGAGCGCTTCGCGGGCCGTCAATCGGGCCCCCGGGACACGAAACGATGCTCTGCGTGCATCTATGGCCTCCTTTCACGCCTCTGTGTGAACGTTGTCTCGCGCTGTGTTGCCAAACGGGTGTCCGGATGGTGACATCTGAGCGGCCATTCCGGCGTGATTCTCGCCACCTTGAGAGGGACTGTGCTCTGATGAGCGCGAAAATGAGGGCTGCACTTCTCAAATGATGGCACTGGGTGCCAGGTACCTCTACTTTGATCGATCGAGGCTTCGGCTACTTTCAGCCACCGAAATGCCGGTCCTGGGGCGCTCTCCGTAATCGTGTGTACGAGTCCTGAACGCATCGCTCGGCGGGCCTGTCGGCCGGGTGACTTTCGATCTGCTGGCGGACGGGTGGTTACGGCCGTGAGACGCGCAAGTGGACGTACCGGCACACCTTCGATCTGGGTATGTTCCTCGCCGTCAGGGCAGCCACCGCGTCTTCGAGGAGTCGAGACCGTGTCGGAAAACAGTGATGTGCAGAAGTTCGTCTACGACTTCACCGAGGGCAACAAGGATCTGAAGGACCTGCTCGGCGGGAAGGGGGCCAACCTCGCCGAGATGACCAACCTCGGTCTCCCCGTCCCCCCCGGGTTCACCATCACCACCGAGGCGTGCAAGGTCTATCTGGAGAGCGGTGAGGAGCCGGCGGCGCTCCGCGACGAGGTGAGTGCGCACCTCGACGCCCTGGAGACGCGGATGGGCAAGAAGCTCGGCCAGGCCGACGACCCGCTGCTGGTCTCGGTCCGCTCGGGCGCCAAGTTCTCGATGCCCGGCATGATGGACACCGTCCTCAACATCGGCCTCTCCGACGCCTCGGTCGTGGGCCTCGCCGGCCAGGCCGGTGACGAGCGGTTCGCGTGGGACTCCTACCGCCGCCTCATCCAGATGTTCGGCAAGACCGTCCTCGGGGTCGACGGCGACCTCTTCGAGGAGGCGCTGGAGGCCGCGAAGGAGGCCAAGGGCGTCACCGTCGACGTGGACCTCGACGCGGCCGACCTGAAGAAGCTGGTCAAGCAGTTCAAGAAGATCGTCGCGCGGGACGCAGGCCGCGACTTCCCGCAGGACGCGCGCGAGCAGATGGACCTGGCCATAAAGGCGGTCTTCGACTCGTGGAACACCGACCGGGCCAAGCTCTACCGCCGCCAGGAGCGCATCCCCGGCGACCTCGGCACCGCCGTCAACGTCTGCTCGATGGTCTTCGGCAACCTCGGCCCCGACTCCGGTACGGGCGTCGCCTTCACCCGTGACCCGGCCAGCGGCCACCAGGGCGTCTACGGCGACTACCTCCAGAACGCGCAGGGCGAGGACGTCGTCGCGGGCATCCGCAACACCGTGCCGCTCGCCGAGCTGGAGACGATCGACAAGCAGTCGTACGACCAGCTGCTGAAGATCATGGAGACGCTGGAGACCCACTACAAGGACCTCTGCGACATCGAGTTCACCATCGAGCGCGGCCACCTGTGGATGCTCCAGACCCGGGTCGGCAAGCGCACCGCCGGTGCCGCCTTCCGGATCGCCACCCAGTTGGTGGACCAGGGGCTCATCGACGAGGCCGAGGCCCTCCAGCGGGTCACCGGGGCCCAGCTCGCCCAGCTGATGTTCCCGCGCTTCGACGACACCGCCAAGACCCAGCGGCTCGGCCGGGGCATCGCCGCGTCCCCGGGCGCGGCGGTAGGCAAGGCGGTCTTCGACTCGTACACCGCCGTCAAGTGGTCCCGCTCCGGCGAGAAGGTCATCCTGATCCGCCGCGAGACCAACCCGGACGACCTGGACGGCATGATCGCCGCCGAGGGCATCCTTACCTCGCGCGGCGGCAAGACCTCGCACGCCGCCGTCGTCGCCCGGGGCATGGGCAAGACCTGTGTCTGCGGCGCCGAGGAGATCGAGGTCGACACCAAGCGCCGCCGGCTGACGGTCGGCGACACCGTGGTGGAGGAGGGCGACCTCGTCTCCGTCGACGGCTCCACCGGCAAGGTGTACCTCGGTGAGGTCCCCGTCGTGCCGTCCCCGGTCGTGGAGTACTTCGAGGGCCGGATGCACGCGGGCGCCGACGACGCCGACGAGCTGGTCGCCGCCGTGCACCGGATCATGGCGTACGCGGACCGGGTGCGCCGGCTGCGGGTGCGGGCCAACGCCGACAGCGCCGAGGACGCCCTGCGGGCCCGCCGCTTCGGGGCCCAGGGCATCGGCCTGTGCCGCACCGAGCACATGTTCCTCGGCGAGCGCCGCGAGATGGTCGAGAAGCTGATCCTGGCCGACACCGACCAGGAGCGCGAGACGGCCCTGGAGCAGCTGCTGCCGCTCCAGAAGGCGGACTTCATCGAGCTGTTCGAGGCGATGGACGGCCTGCCGGTCACCGTACGGCTGCTGGACCCGCCGCTGCACGAGTTCCTGCCCGACATCACCGAGCTGTCGGTGCGGGTGGCGCTCGCGGAGTCCCGCAAGGACGCCAACGAGAACGACCTGCGGCTGCTCCAGGCCGTGCACAAGCTGCACGAGCAGAACCCGATGCTGGGGCTGCGCGGGGTCCGGCTCGGCCTGGTCATCCCCGGTCTGTTCGCCATGCAGGTGCGGGCCATCGCGGAGGCCGCCGCCGCCCGCAAGAGCGCCAAGGGCGACCCGCGCGCTGAGATCATGATCCCGCTCGTCGGCACGGTCCAGGAGCTGGAGATCGTCCGCGAGGAGGCGGACCGGGTCATCGCCGAGGTGCAGGCCGCCACCGGCACGGACCTCAAGCTGAAGATCGGCACGATGATCGAGCTGCCGCGCGCCGCGCTGACGGCGGGGCAGATCGCGGAGGCGGCGGAGTTCTTCTCCTTCGGCACCAACGACCTGACCCAGACGGTGTGGGGCTTCTCCCGCGACGACGTGGAGGCGTCTTTCTTCACCGCGTACCTGGAGAAGGGCATCTTCGGGGTCTCGCCGTTCGAGACGATCGACAAGGACGGCGTCGGCTCGCTGGTGCGCAGCGCCGTGGCGGCCGGCCGCGCCACCCGCCCCGACCTGAAGCTCGGCGTCTGCGGCGAGCACGGGGGCGACCCCGAGTCGGTGCACTTCTTCCACGAGGCGGGCCTCGACTACGTCTCCTGCTCGCCGTTCCGTATTCCGGTGGCCCGTCTGGAAGCGGGGCGGGCGGCCGCCGAGTCGCGCGGCAGCGACAGCCGCTGACGCGGCACCACCCACTGATTCCGCAGGCGCCGCCGGTTCTTCCGACCCTCACCGAACCGGCGGCCGCCGCGGAATTCCGCGGCGGCGGCACCCTGTGCGGGGGTGCCGCCGCCTTGTCGTACCCGGGCTCGTGACGTTGTCATGTACGAGTAAATTCCACGCCGGTTAACCGGCCGGGTTACCGGCAGTCATTGCTTCGTTTAATACGCAAAGGAATCGGCCCGAACGGACCAGGGTGCGGCCCATGGATCCCCACCCATGGGCCGCACCCCGCTTACCCCCGTCGAGTGCGGAGCCGCACCATTGCCAACCGCCGCCGAACGAGCAAAACCCCCCACGGCCTTCGCTCGCTCTTCCGGTGGCTCCGGAATCGCACCCGACGCCGTACAGCCTTTCGCCCGGCGGTGGGTCGGGGCGAGACGTTTCACCTCTGGCCGAAACCCCGTGGTGACGTGCTGTTACGGTTCGCATACTCTTGCGAGTGGGGAATTGCAGGTGCAAGGGGTGGGAGTTCGGTGCTGCGTATCCATGTCTCCGGATGGGACCTTTCCAAGGTGCGGATGGCCGCCGGGCCGGACGCGCTGTGGGAGACCATTCTCAGCTTTCACCGGCTGAGGGACCGGAGGGCTTCAGCGGTGTTCGGAAAATGGCGCACGGAAACCCGCCCTCGGCTGAGCGGTGAAGTACGTCTGCTGTCCGCCGTCGTTCCACCGCGCGGATATTTCCCCGACTTCCTGACGCCTTCTCAGGAAAGCGCCGAACCGCTCGGCCTCGACGCCGGAATGGAGGCCGTGCGCGCGACCACGCCCGAACGGCTGCGGGCCGAAATCGCGATGGTGGACGACCGGGGGGCGCCCGGCACCCGGCGCGCCGGGCTCGCACCGCTGCGCGAGGGCGGCGCCGAGCCCCTGGGCCGGCTCGTCGGTGCCCTGCGGGACTACCACCGCGCCGCCGTCGAGCCGTACTGGCCGCACATCCAGTCCGCCGTCGAGGCAGACCGGGCGATCCGGGGCCGCGCGCTCCTGGACGGCGGCACCGGCGAACTGCTCGCCTCGCTGCCACCGGTGATCCGCTGGCGGGCGCCCGTCCTGGAGGCGGACTACCCGGTCGACCGGGACCTCCACCTGGACGGGCGCGGGCTGCTCCTGCAGCCGTCGTTCTTCTGCCGGGGCGCCCCCGTCGTCCTGCGCGACCCCCTGCTCCCGCCCGTCCTCGTCTACCCGGTCGCCCACCCCGCGGCCCCCGGCTTCGCCGAACCGGGCCCCTGGCTCGGCCGGCTCCTCGGCCAGACCCGCTCCACGGTCCTGCGGGCCATCGGCGACGGCTGCACGACCAGCGAACTGGCCCGCCGCGCCGGGGTCTCCCTCGCCTCGGCCAGCCAGCACGCCTGCGTGCTGCGCGAGGCGGGCCTCGTCCACACGCTGCGGCACGGCAGCTCGGTCCTGCACACCCTGACCCCGCTCGGCGGCTCGCTGCTGCGGGGCGGGGCGCCGCTCGCGGTGTCCTGAGCACCCGGGGTTTTCCGTCCGGCGCCGTGCGGAAAGGATTCGCCGCCCGCCACCGATGAGTTTCGGGCGGCCCCGGCGTCTATCTGTTGACACATGCTCGACAGACACGCACCGCGTACGCCGGACGCACACGGAACACGCACCGAGAGAGTGAGACAGCCATGGCTCAGATGATCTTCGTGAACCTGCCGGTCAAGGACCTGGAGACGGCCAAGAACTCGCGCTCAGCGCGGACAGCCGCGAGAAGGTGGACGAGCTCGCCGACGCCGCCCTCGCGAACGGCGGATCGCCCGCCAACGAGCCGCAGGACCTCGGCTTCATGTACGGCCGGTCCTTCCAGGACCCCGACCACCACATCTGGGAGGTCGTCTGGATGGACCCGTCCGCCGTCCAGGACCAGGGCTGAGTTACAGCCCCGCGAAGGTCACCCCGGTCAGCTGCTCCGAGGCCACCCACAGGCGCTCGCCCGCCACGTCGCCGCGCGTCCAGCCCGCCCGCCAGGACGGGCGGGGCGCGCCGCGCCAGCCCAGCAGCCGCGGCCCGGTGAACGAGTCGGGCCGCACCCCCGGCGCGGTGGCGCGTACAGGGTGGGCAGGGCGCCGGCCGACGCGGGCTGGGCGATGATGCGGTTGCCGAGCTCCATGACCCGCTCCGCCGTCCTGCGGTTCTCCATCCGGGCGCCCGCCGTCTGGAGGTTGGTCGACGCGTAACCGGGGTGCGCGGCGGCGGCGACCAGGCCGCCGCCGGCCGCCGCGACCCGCCGGGCCAGCTCGTGGACGAAGAGCAGATTGGCCGTCTTCGAGCGGCCGTAGGCGATCCAGCGGCGGTAGTTCCGCTCGCTGTTGAGGTCGCCCACGTCGATGTCGGCCAGCGCGTGCAGCCCGCTGGACACGCTCACCACCCGGGCGCCCGGGGTGGCCAGCAGCTTCGGCAGCAGCAGCCCGGTGAGCGCGAAGTGCCCCAGGTGGTTGACGCCGAACTGGGTCTCGAAACCGTCGGCGGTCCGCCCGTACGGCAGGGCCATCACACCGGCGTTGTTGATCAGCAGGTCGAGCCGGTCCGCCCGGTAGTCCGCAGCGAACGCGCGTACGGAGGAGAGATCGGCCAGATCCAGTGCGGCGAACTCCACGTCCGCGCCCCGCACCGCGTACCGGATGCGGGCCGCCGCTTCCTTGCCGCGCCGTTCGTCACGGCAGGCGAGCAGCACCCGGGCCCCGCTGCGGGCCAGTTCCCGTGCGGTGATCAGCCCGATTCCGCTGTTGGCTCCCGTCACCACGGCCGTCCGGCCGCTCTGGTCGGGTATGTCGCGCGCGTGCCAGCCCTGGTTCATGGATCAAGCGTACGACCGGGGGCCCGGATGGCCGGAAGTACCCGTTCGGGGGTTCTCCCGGTCATCGGTGCGTGTGTCCGGGGCGGCGGTCAGTCCGCGCGGACTTCGAAGACGGGTACGGAGACCTCGTCGTCGTCCAGGCAGGCGCTCGTCGCCAGGTCGAAGCGCTGCTTCAGGAGCGGCGAGGCGACGAAGGGCTGCCCGCCGTCCGAACCGACCAGGCCCCGCGAGAGGACGTAGGCGCCGGTGAACGGATCGCGGTTGTCGATCGCGTACGTCCGCCCCCCCCGGTCCACGGACAGCGCGACCTGCCGGCCGTCCGGGAGAAGGGCGGCGGCCCCGCGGCCCGGGGTGAGCAGGGAGCGGTCGCAGACCGTGACCCAGCCGTTCCCCGCGGTGAGCCGGATGGTCCGGGTGTCCTGCGCGGTCTCGATCGTCTGTGGCATCAGGGGGCGGTCCCTTCAAGAGTGCGGATGGCGAGAACCGGGCCCGCGAGGATGTCCGGATCGGGCTTGACCTGGTCGCGTTCCGGGACGAACCCCACCGACGGGCCGGGTGCGTCGGGGGCGTTGACGAAGGTGACGAACCGGCGCAGCCGCTCGGGGTCGTTGACGGTCTCGGCCCACTCGTCGCGGTAGCCGCGCACATGGTCGGCCATCAGCCGCTCCAGCTCGTCGCAGAGCCCGAGCGAGTCGTGCACGACGACGTCCCGGACGTGCTCCAGGCCGCCGTCGACGCGCTCCAGCCAGGCCGAGGTGCGCTCCAGGCGGTCCGCGGTGCGGATGTAGAACATCAGGAACCGGTCGATCAGCCGGACCAGTTCGGCGTCCGACAGGTCCTGTGCGAGCAGGTCGGCGTGGCGCGGGGTGGCGCCGCCGTCGCCGCCCACGTACAGGTTCCAGCCGCCGGCCGTGGCGATGATCCCGAAGTCCTTGCCCCGGGCCCCGGCGCACTCCCGGGCGCAGCCCGAGACCGCCGACTTCAGCTTGGGCGGGGAGCGCGGGCCCCGGTAGCGCAGCTCCAGGCCGATCGCCATCCGCACGGAGTCCTGCACGCCGTATCGGCACCAGGTCCGCCCCACACAGGTCTTGACCGTCCGCAACGACTTGCGTACGCGTGCCCGGACTCGAAGCCCGCGTCCACGAGCCGGGTCCAGATCAGCGGCAGCTGGTCGACGCGGGCGCCGAAGAGGTCGATGCGCTGACCGCCGGTGATCTTGGTGTAGAGCCCGAAGCCGCGGGCCACCTCGCCGATCACGATCAGCTTCTCCGGGGTGATCTCGCCACCGGGGACGCGCGGCACGATCGAGTACGAGCCGTTGCGCTGGAGGTTGGCCACGAAGTGGTCGTTGGTGTCCTGGAGGGCCGCCTGCTCACCGTCCAGGACGTAGCCGCTCGCGCCGACCGTCGGCGCCAGAGAGGCGATGACCGAGCCGGCCGTCGGCTTGCAGACCTCGCAGCCGTCACCGCCGCGCGCCGCCTCGCGCCCGTGTGAGTCGAGGAGGTCCGCGTACAAGGTGATCCCCAGGGTGCGGACGGATCTCGTACAGCTCGCTGCGGGTGTACGCGAAGCAGCCGCACAGGCCCGCGTCCCGGCTCTGCGGGAGCAGTTGGCCGATGACCTTGACGCAACTGCCGCAGCCGGTGCCCGCCTTGGTGCACTTCTTCACCTCGGGCAGGGTGGTGTGCTCGCGGATCGCGCCCTTGGTGACGTTGTGGCAGGAGCAGATCACCGCCTCGTCCGGCAGCGCGGAGGGGCCGAGCGCCACCGGGCCGCCCGCCCCGGCCGGCAGCACCAGCTGCCCCGGGGCGACCGGCAGCACGGTCCCGGTCATCGGGCGCAGCGTGCCGTACTGCTCGGCGTCGCCCACCGGCACCCCGCCGAGCAGGGTGCCGTCCGGCGCGACCACCAGCTTCTTGTAGACGCCGGAGCGGGCGTCCGCGTACACGACGTCGAGGCAGCCCTCGTTCGGCGCCGTGCGCGTCGCCGAACGAGGCCACGTCCTCCCCGAGCAGCTTCAGTTTCGTGGACAGGTCGGCGCCCGTGAACGCGGCCCGCCCGCCCGCGATCACCTCGGCGGCCGTCAGCGCCGTCTCGTACCCGGGCGCCACGAGCCCGTACACCCGGCCGTCCGACGCCAGCCCGAGCAGCCCGCCGCCGGCCACCGCCCCGGTCGTCGCCGTCCGTGCGTACGCCTCGATGGCGAGCAGGTCCTCGATCGTCCGGTAATGGAGCGGGGGCTTCAGGCCCTGGGCCTGTGCGCTCATGACCAGGAGCGTGGCCCGGCGGTGTTACCCGGCCGGTTCCCCGCTGTTTCCCGGGAGGAACCTTGCGCTCAGCACCCGTGGGGAGGGTGCGTGAGGCCGCCGGCGGGAGAGAAAAAGGGACCGTGGGCTGCGGGAACCTCAGAGTTGGCTCAACTTTCCGGCCCCGCCACCGAGATCGTTGGACGGCACACGTGCCTTCTCCTTAGGGTCGCGGTCATGCCCGACATCACCCTGACCACACTCGTCGTGCTGTGCCTCGCCGCAGCGGCGGCCGGCTGGATCGACGCCGTGGTCGGCGGCGGCGGGCTGCTCCTGCTGCCCGCGCTGCTGCTGGGCCTGCCGCACCTGCCGGCCGCGCAGATCCTCGGCACCAACAAGGCGGTCGCCATCGTCGGCACCTCGGGCGCCGCCGTCACCTACGCGCGCAAGGCGCCGGTGAAGGTCGGCACGGCGGTGCGGATCGGGCTCGCGGCCCTGGCCGGATCGATGACCGGCGCGTTCTTCGCCGCCGGGATCAGCAGTGACGTGCTGCGCCCGGTGATCATGGTGGTGCTGCTGGCGGTCGCCGCGTTCGTGATGCTGCGGCCCCAGTTCGGCCGGGCGGCCGGGGAGGGGGTACCGCCCCGGGTCACCCGGGCCCGTACGGTCACCGCGATCGTCCTGGTGGGCGGCGGCATCGGCCTGTACGACGGGCTGTTCGGGCCGGGCACGGGGACCTTCCTGGTGCTGGCGCTGACCGCGGTGCTCCACCTCGACCTGGTGACGGCCTCCGCCACCGCCAAGATCGTCAACGTCTGCACCAACGCCGGCGCCCTGGCGATGTTCGCCCACCAGGGAAACGTGCTGTGGCAGCTGGCCGCGCTGATGGCGGTGTTCAACCTGGCGGGCGGGCTGCTCGGAGCGCGGATGGCGCTGCGCAGGGGCAGCGAGTTCGTGCGCGGGGTGCTGCTGGTGGTCGTCTTCTCACTGGTCGCCAAGCTGGCCTTCGACCAGTGGCAGAGCTGAGCGGCGTCCTCATCGCACGCCGGTGAGATGGGCGTACGCCACCACGTTGCCCCGGTAGCCGGTCGACTCGGAGAACCCGCCGCCGCAGGTGATCAGCCGCAGCGAGGCGTGCTCCGAGGCGCCGTACACCCGCTGGTCGGGGAAGTCCTCGCTCTCGTACACCTCGATCGCGTCGAGCGTGAAGACGGCGGTGCGGCCGTCCTGCCGGTCCACCTCGACGGTGCTGCCCTTCTTCAGGGAGCCCAGGTCGTAGAAGACGGACGGGCCCTGCGCGTTGTCGACGTGGCCGGCCACGATCGCCGTGCCCTTGGCGCCGGGCGGGGTGCCGTCCTTGTACCAGCCGACGATGTCGGTGTTCCCGGCCGGCGGTACGTCGAGGCTGCCGTCGGCCCCGAGGCCGAGGCGCATCATCGGCGCGTCGACCCGGATGGCGGGAATCCTGATGCGGACGGGGGCGGAGGGGCGCAGGGGTCCGGCGACCGGCGACCCGGGCAGCAGGGCGGGTCCTGCGGCGAAGGCTTCGGCGGCGGCCGGGCCCGGCGGGGTGAGCCGGGTGTCCGCGCCGTTCTGGATCAGCCAGGCACCGGCGAGCGCCACGACGACGAGCAGCCAGCCCTTGGCCTTCTGGGACACGGTCGTCCTCCGGGTACGGAAACGGAACGGTCCCGTCCCGGTGGCGCGGGGCCACCGGGACGGATACCGGGCGGTTACGGAGGGGTGGATGCCTCCGTCAGCCGGCGTCCTGCGTGCCGCTCGCCCGGCGACGCAGGAGCCAGGCTCCGCCGACGGCGGCAGCGGCGAGTACGCCGGCTCCCGCCGCGATCTGGGTGGTGTCCGGTCCGACGCTGCCGCCGACTCCGGTCTTCACGTGCCCCGTGGGGGCGGTGGGCGCGGCCGAGGTGCGCGGGCCGGTGGGGGTCTCGCGCCCGCCGGACCCGGCCTCGTCCCGGCCGGGCACGCTCTGGTGGCCGGAAGGGGCCGGGCGCTCGCCGGGCGTGGCCGGGCCCGCGTCCGCGGGCGCGTCCGGCACGAGGGCGGAACCGGCGGCCTCCGCCTCGTCCAGTCCGTCGAGGGAGTCCAGGCCGCTCTGCCCGTCCCGGCCGCTCTGCCCGTCCTGGCCGCTCTGCCCGTCCTGCCCGCCCTGCCCGTCCTGGCCACCGAGGCCGTTCGGGCCGGAGAAGTCGTAGTCGGGGGAGGCGCCGGGGTCCTCGGCGGGGTCGTCGGAGGACTCGGCGGGGAGGCCGGCGCCGGCGTCCCGCGAGGCGCTGGCCGCCCGGTCCGCGGCCTTCACCTCGATCTCGCCGGTGGCCTCCTTGCCGTTCGCGCATTCCACGCCGACGCTGTACGGCCCGGGCTCGACGCCGCCGGGCACCCGGAACGAACCGGCCAGCACCTCCTTGAGCGTGGCGGGCGCCAGCGGGAAGCGAGGGGCGTTCAGCGCGCTCGCGTCTCCGGTGGCGCCGGTGTCGCTCCCGCAGGCGGTGGTGTTCACGGTGACCGTGGCGCCCGGGGCGGCGCTCGCCGGGGTGATCCGCAGGGGTGCCGGCTCGTCCCCGTACGCGGACGGGGCGGCGGCGCTGAGGCCGAGCGCGGCGGCGGCGAGGGCCGCGGCAGCGGTGCCGGTCACGAGGCGGGCAGGACGGCGCATGGGGGTTTCCTCCGAGCAAGGGGCGCTGGCGGGTGTGTCCTTGCTCCGAGCCAACAGCCGTACGAGTCCTCATGCCTGCTGACAACGAGTCAGCTTCCACCCGTACGGCCCGGCGCGGCCTCCTTGCCATGGGGTATCGCCGCAGGTCGCGGCGGTGGCCGCGGGCGGGACGGGCGGTTCTTCGTGCCCCGGTGCCGATCGGGTGACGAGCCCGCCGGTAAATGTGTCGTACATCACATGAGTGACCCGGCTCTGGGCGGGAACACGCAACACAACCCCCCCCACGGGACGGTATGCACCGCCGCCCCCGGTCGCCGCCCCCTCCTGCACCCACCCCCCCTGGGTCCGGAGGGGGCGGACTGCGTGGGGCGCTACGGCGCGGTGGCCGACCACTGGACGACTGGCGGCCGGACGCGTGCGCAGCGGGGCCGCCCCTCGGCGTCGGAGAGCGGGAGCCGTGCGGTGAGGTGCCCGGAGGACGCGGCCGCCTCCAGGACGGCCGCGTCGATGTCCGTGAACATCAGTTTGGCCCGCCGGAACATGGAGAACAGGCCGTCGCCGTCGACCGTGCCCCAGGAGAGGTAGACGAAGCGCCCGCCGAGCCGGTTCTGCACATACGGCCCCCGGACCGCGACACCGTCCGCCTCCGCGGCCGCCGTGCAGTCCAGGGTCCAGCGGGCGCCGGCCGCGTCGCCCGGGTGCAGTCCGAGGAGTTCGCCGGGCGAGTCCCTGCGCTGCACGCCCACGTGGACGTTCTCGTAGCCGGCGAAGCCGGGGCCCGGCGGGCACGAGCGGCCGGGCAGCCGTGAGCCCTCGATGTGGATCTGCAGGGGTACGGGGCGCGGGCCTTCGGCGGGGGTCTCCATGGGGCCATGATCCCGCGCCGGGCCGCCGGCTCCGGCCCTTCCCCGTCACGATTGACCTCAACCATGGTTGACGTACGAACGTCTTCGCCGTGGACCTCATCACCGCGCAATCCACCGCCACCCCCGTGACCGAAGCCGCTCCCCTGAAGGCGGCCGTCATCCTCGCCGGCAACCGCGAGGGCCGGTTCGCGCCGGTCATCGCCGACTGGTTCCTCGCCCACGCCGACGGCCACCCGGCGATCGAGACCGAGCTGATCGACGTCGCCGGGCTCGACCTGCCCACCGCCCTCTCCTACCGCCCGGGGCCCGGCACCCGTGAAGTGGTGGCCGATGTCGGGGCGCGGCCGGCGAGGGCCGACGCCTTCGTCGTCGTCACCCCCGAGTACAACCACTCCTGTCCGGCGCCCCTCAAGAACCTCATCGACTGGTACCGCGCCGAGTGGCAGGCCCAGCCGGTGTCCTTCGTCTCCTACGGCGGGGTCTCCGGCGGGCTGCGGGCGGTCGAGCACCTGCGGCAGGTCTTCGCCGAACTGCACGCCGTCTCGATCCGCGACACGGTCTCCTTCCACAACGCCGGCGCCCAGTTCGACGACGAGGGCACGCACCGCGACCCGGCCGGGGCCGACGCCGCCGCGAAGTCGCTGCTCGACCAGCTGGTCTGGTGGGGCCGGGCACTGCGGGCCGCGAGAAAGGCCCATTCGTACGCCGGCTGATGGCGTGTCGGGGGCGGAGGGCCGACAATCAGCCGGAAGCGCAACCGCCCACCGCTGCGAGGAGACCGCGAAGTGACGACGCCGGCATGGCTGACCGTACTGACCACGACGGACAGCGAGGAGAAGGCCAGGGAACTGGCGCGGGGAGTGGTCGAGGCACGGCTCGCCGCCTGCGTGCAGATCTCCGCGCCCGTCACCTCGGTCTACCGCTGGCAGAACGCCATCGAGTCCACCGAGGAGTGGCAGCTGCTGTTCAAGACGACGGCCGAACGGTACGACGAGCTGGAGGCCCACCTCCAGGAGGCGCACGACTACGGCACTCCGGAGATCATCGCCCTGCCGATCCTCCGGGGCAGCGCCCGCTACCTGGGCTGGGTCTCCGCCGAGACGGCCCCGGTCACCTCGGTCTGAGCGCCCCGGCCCCGGTGGCCGCCGCGCCCCGCCGTCCCGGCCGCCGTACGCGCGCTCTCCGCCCGGGGCCACCGCCGGATCGCCGTCGCCTCCTGCTTCACCGCACCCGGGCGCTTCGCCTCCGCCGCGACGGCCGGGGCGCCCTGGATCGCCGCCGCCCCGCTCGGCGCCCACCCGGCGATGGCCCGGCTGCTCCTGCACCGCTACGACCAGGCGCGGGCCGGTGGCGCGCCGGCGTACGAAAGGCTGATGAACACACGTTTCCCGGCCTCCGCCTGACCCCTCCTGTCGGCGCGGCCGATTAGGGTCGGTGCCATGAACGGCACGGACGGCACACAGCACCCCGGGCCGGCGCCCTACGGCCCGGCCGACGCCGAGCGCTGGGATCCCGAGCCGGACAAACGCCCCGGCCGCACCGCCTTCCAGCGCGACCGCGCCCGCGTCCTGCACTCCGCCGCGCTGCGCAGACTCGCCGGGAAGACCCAGGTCGTCACGCCGGGCACCCGCACCCCGGCCTGGGACGCCAGCCCGCGCACCCGGCTCACCCACTCCCTGGAGTGCGCCCAGGTCGGCCGCGAGCTCGGCGCCGCCCTCGGCTGCGACCCCGACCTGGTCGAGGCGGCCTGCCTCTCCCACGACATGGGACACCCGCCTTTCGGCCACAACGGCGAGCAGGCGCTCAACGACTTCGCCTCCGACTGCGGCGGCTTCGAGGGCAACGCCCAGTCGCTGCGGCTGCTGACCCGCCTCGAACCCAAGCGCTTCGTCCCCGACACCCGCACCGGCGACCTGGCCAGCGTCGGGCTCAACCTCACCCGCGCCGCCCTGGACGCCGCCACCAAGTACCCCTGGCCCCGGGGCGCGCACCCCACCGACCCCGGCTCGCCCAAATTCGGCGTCTACGAGGACGACCTCCCGGTCTTCGAGTGGTTCCGCAAGGGCGCCCCGCAGGACCGCAAGTGCTTCGAGGCCCAGGTCATGGACTGGTCCGACGACGTGGCGTACTCCGTCCACGACTTCGAGGACGGACTGCACGCCGGGCACATCGACCCCAACTGCCTGGAGGCCGAGCCGGAGCGCCGGGAGATCTGGGACGTCGCCGTCGGACGGTACGTCCCCGCCGACACCGACCCGCGGGAACTGGCCGAAGCCCTGGACCGGCTCATCGCCCAGGAGTGGTGGCCGCACGGCTACGACGGGTCCGCCGTCGCCCAGGCCCGGCTGAAGGACGCCACCAGCCAGCTGATCGGCCGGTTCTGCCTCGCCGCCGAGACCGCCACCCGCCAGGCGCACGGCACCGGACGCCTCAGCCGGTACGGGGCCGAGCTCGTCGTCCCGCGCGCCGCGCGCAACGAGTGCGCGGTGCTCAAGGCCATCGCCGACCGCTACGTCATGCAGCGCGCCGAGCAGGAGGAGATCCGCGCCGACCAGCGGATCGTCATCGCCGAGCTGGCCGCCGCGCTGACCGCCCGCGCCCCCGAGGGCCTGGAGCCGCAGCTGCGCGCGCTGTACGAGGCGGCGCCCGACGACCGGGCCCGCAAGCGGGTCCTCGTCGACCAGATCGCCGCCCTCACCGACGCCTCCGCCCGCGCCCTGCACCGCTCGCTCACCGCGCCCGGGAGCGGCCACCACCGGGAGTGACCTGATCGGGCCACAACCCCTTTCGCCACTACGCTGCGTGCGGGACGCTCGCAGTTGGCGCCGCGCAGCAGCAAGCACCGAGGAGGCATCAAGTGGTCGACGCACATCGGACGTTCGTCATCGTCGGCGGAGGACTCGCCGGGGCGAAGGCAGCCCAGACGCTCCGGTCGGAGGGTTTCAGCGGCCGGGTCATCCTGATCGGCGACGAGCGCGACCATCCCTACGAACGCCCGCCGCTGTCCAAGGGGTACCTCGCCGGGAAGGAGGACCGCGACAGCGTCTTCGTCCACGAGACCGCCTGGTACGCCTCCGCCGACATCGAGCTCCACCTCGGCCAGCCCGTCACCGCGCTGAACCGCGAGGCCCGGTCCGTGGAGCTGGGCGACGGCGCCGTCATCCACTACGACAAGCTGCTGCTGGCCACCGGCGCCGAACCGCGCCGCCTCGACGTGCCCGGCACGGACCTGGCCGGCGTCCACCACCTGCGCCGCCTCGCCCACGCCGACCGGCTGCGCAACGTACTGGCCGCGCTCGGCCGCGACAACGGCCACCTGGTGATCGCCGGGGCCGGCTGGATCGGCCTGGAGGTCGCGGCGGCGGCCCGCGGCTACGGCGCCGAGGTCACCGTCGTCGAACCGGAGGCCACCCCGCTGCTGCGGGTCATCGGCCCCGAGCTCGGCCAGATCTTCACCGAGCTGCACAGCGACCACGGCGTCCGCTTCCACTTCGGCGGCCGGCTCACCGAGATCGTCGGCCAGGACGGCATGGTCCTCGCCGTGCGCACCGACGACGGCGAGGAGCACCCCGCCCACGACGTGCTCGCCGCGATCGGCGCCGCCCCCCGCACCGCGCTCGCCGAGGCGGCCGGTCTCGACATCGCCCCGCGCGAACAGGGCGGCGGCATCGCGGTCGACGCCTCGCTGCGCACCAGCGACCCGCACATCTACGCCGCCGGCGACGTGGCGTGCGCGGTCCATCCGCTGCTCGGCTCCCGGCTGCGCGTGGAGCACTGGGCCAACGCCCTGAACAGCGGCCCGGCGGCGGCCCGCGCCATGCTCGGCCAGGACGTCAGCTACGACCGGGTGCCGTACTTCTTCTCCGACCAGTACGACCTCGGCCTCGAATACTCCGGCTGGGCACCCCCGGGCAGCTACGACCAGGTCGTCATCCGGGGCGACGCGGGCAAACGCCGGTTCATCGCGTTCTGGCTGAAGGACCGCACCGTCCTCGCCGGGATGAACGTGAACGTGTGGGACGTCACGGAGACCCTGCAGAAGCTGATCCAGGCCGGCCGGCCGGTCGACCCGGATGCCCTGGCCGACCCCTCGGTGCCCCTGGAATCCCTGGTCTGAGCGGTCCGGGACCGGCCCGGGGGAGCCCGATCCGCCCCTGCGCCGGCCCCGGCCGGGCCACCGCGGCGCACCCGCCCGCACCATGTCTGTCCGACCCCACCCGTAGACTTCACCCGTGGCAGGCAGGATCAATGACGACGATGTGAAGGCGGTACGGGACGCGGTCCCGATCGACGCCGTCGTTTCCGAGTACCTCCAGCTGCGCAACGCCGGCGGGGGAAACCTCAAGGGACTGTGCCCCTTCCACGACGAGAAGTCCCCCTCCTTCCAGGTCAGTCCGAGCAAGGGCCTCTTCCACTGCTTCGGCTGCCAGGAGGGCGGCGACACGATCGCCTTCGTGCAGAAGATCGATCACCTGACCTTCGCCGAGGTGGTCGAGCGGCTCGCCGCCAAGGCCGGCATCACCCTGCGCTACGAGGAGGGCGGCTACAACCCCTCCCATCAGCGCGGCGAGCGGATCAGGCTGGTCGAGGCGCACAAGGCGGCCGCCCAGTTCTACGTGGACCAGCTGAACGGCCCCGAGGCCGAGATCGGCCGCAAGTTCCTCGCCGACCGGGGCTTCGACCAGGCGGCCGCCGCCCACTTCGGCGTCGGCTACAGCCCGGCCGGCTGGGACCACCTCACCCGCTTCCTGCGCGGCAAGGGCTTCAGCGACAAGGAGCTGATCACCTCCGGCCTCTCCCAGGACGGCAGACGCGGCCCCATCGACCGCTTCCGGGGCCGCCTGATGTGGCCGATCCGCGACACCGCCGGGGACGTCGTCGGATTCGGCGCCCGCAGGCTGCGCGACGACGACAACGGCCCGAAGTACCTCAACACCCCCGAGACCCCCATCTACAAGAAGTCCCAGGTGCTCTACGGCATCGACCTGGCCAAGAAGGACATCGCCAAGTCCAGCCGGGCCGTCGTCGTCGAGGGCTACACCGACGTGATGGCCTGCCACCTCGCCGGGGTCACCACCGCCATCGCCACCTGCGGCACGGCCTTCGGCGGCGACCACATCAAGATCCTGCGCCGGCTCCTCATGGACAACGGCAGCGCCCGCGTGATCTTCACCTTCGACGGCGACGCGGCCGGCCAGAAGGCCGCCCTGCGCGCCTTCGAGGACGACCAGAAGTTCGCCGCCGAGACCTACATCGCCATCGCCCCGGACAACATGGACCCGTGCGACCTGCGCCTGCTCAAGGGCGACGACGCCGTCCGCGACCTGGTCGAACCCCGCACCCCGCTCTTCGAGTTCGCGCTGCGCCAGATCGTCGCCCGCTACGACCTGGAGACCCCGGCGGGCCGCGCCGCCGCGCTGGACGAGGCCGCCGCCGTCGTCGCCAAGATCAAGACGGGCAGCATCCAGCGCGAGGTCGCCGTCCAGCTGGCCGGCTTCGTCGGCATCCTGGACCAGGAGTACGTCGTCCACCGGGTCAACCAGCTCGCCCAGTGGGCCCGCGGCCGGGGCGGCGACCGGCGCGGCCCGGCCCCCGCCTCCCGCAACGGCGGCCGCCACCAGCAGGTCCAGGCCCCGCCCGTCCCCTCCGGCCCCGCGCTCAACCTCCGCAGCCCCGCCCACCGCACCGAGCGCGAGCTGCTCAAGCTCGCCCTCCAGCGGCCCGAGCTGGTCTCGCCCGCCTTCGACGCCTACGGGGCCGACGAGTTCACCGCCCCGCCCTACGCCGCCGTGCGCCAGTGCGTCGCGGAGGCCGGCGGCGCCGAACAGGGCCTCGGCGACAGCCGCGAATACCTGGTCCGGGTGCTCGACGCCACCCCCAACGAGACGGTGCGCAAGCTCGTCACCGAGCTGGCGGTCGAGGTCTTCATCGGCAAGAACATCGACGAGACGTACGCGGGCGAGCAACTCGTCCACGTCCGCCTGCGCGCCGTGGACCGCCGGATCAACGACGTCCAGAGCAGCCTGGCCCGCCTCGGCAGCAACGTCGCCCCCGACCACCTGGCCGCCGCGCAGAACGAGGTCTGGGTCCTCCAGCAGTACGCCCAGTCCCTGCGCAGCCACGGCGCCGACGCCCTCTGACCTCCGGCCCGCCGCCCCCTCCCGGTCACGGAACGGCCCCCAGGGGTTCCAGAAAGTCACCGCACGCCCCTCGTGGCAGCTGTGTGTCGTACCCCACACTGGATGGCGGTGCCTGAGTCATCGGAGCGCGGCCCACCCCCGCGGTCCGGCAGCGATCACCTGGAGGTCGCCCCCGTGCAGACCCGGACCGTGACCGAAACCGAGTGCGTCCCGGCCATCCCCGTACAGGCCCGGGCCGCGTACCACCCCGAAGCCGGCGGGCACCCCCCGGCATCCGCGCCCGGGCCCCGGGACGCGCAGGACCACCCCGAGCCGCCCGAGGCGGTCATGGAGGAGTCCCCGGAGCCGGAGGACCCCCCCGAGCCGCGCGGCCGGACGGAGACCGTGCCCTCCTCCGACCTGTTCCGCCAGTACCTGCGCGAGATCGGCCGCATCCCGCTGCTCACCGCCGCCGACGAGGTCGAGCTCGCCCGTCGCGTCGAGGCCGGCCTGTTCGCCGAGGAACGCCTCGCCCGCACCCCGGACCCGGACACCCGCCTCGCCGTCGACCTGGACCGCCTCGTCGTCATGGGCCGGGCCGCCAAGCGCCGCCTCATCGAGGCCAACCTGCGCCTGGTGGTCTCGGTGGCCAAACGCTACGTGGGCCGCGGCCTGACGATGCTCGACCTCGTCCAGGAGGGGAACCTCGGCCTGATCCGGGCCGTCGAGAAGTTCGACTACGCCCGCGGCTACAAGTTCTCGACGTACGCCACCTGGTGGATACGGCAGGCCATGTCCCGGGCGCTGGCCGACCAGGCCCGGACCATAAGGGTCCCGGTCCACGTCGTGGAGCTGATCAACCGCGTCGTCCGGGTCCAGCGCCGCATGCTCCAGGAACGGGGCTACGAGCCCACGCCCGAGGAGGTCGCCGCCCATCTCGACCTCACCCCCGAACGGGTCGGCGAGATCCTGCGCCTCGCCCAGGAGCCCGTCTCCCTGCACGCCCCGGTCGGCGAGGAGGACGACGTCTCGCTCGGCGACCTCATCGAGGACGGGGACGCCGCCTCCCCCGCGGAGTCCGCGGCCTTCCTGCTGCTGCGCCAGCACCTCGAAGCGGTGCTCTCCACCCTGGGCGAGCGCGAACGCAAGGTGGTCCAGCTGCGCTACGGGCTGGCCGACGGGCGGCCCCGCACCCTGGAGGAGATCGGCCGCATCTTCGGCGTGACGCGCGAACGCATCCGCCAGATCGAGTCCAAGACCCTCAACAAGCTGCGCGACCACGCCTCGGCCGACCAGCTCCGCGGCTACCTCGACTGACGCGCACGCGCGTGCGGCCGGGCAGCCGCGGAACCCGCGTACGGCTCAGTCGACCTCGACGACCGCCTGGGCGAACTGCGCCGCGTACAGCCGGGCGTACGAGCCCTCGGCCGCCAGCAGTTCGTCGTGCGTGCCCTGCTCGACGATCGACCCGTTCTCCATGACCAGGATGACGTCGGCGTCCCGGATGGTGGAGAGCCGGTGCGCGATCACGAAGCTCGTACGGCCGTGCGCGAGGCCCGCCATCGCCTTCTGGATCAGCACCTCGGTACGGGTGTCGACGGAGCTCGTCGCCTCGTCCAGCACCAGTATCACCGGGTCGGACAGGAACGCCCGCGCGATGGTGATCAGCTGCTTCTCGCCCGCGCTGACCCCGGCGCCGTCGTCGTCGATCACCGTGTCGTAGCCGTCCGGCAGGGTGCGGATGAAGCGGTCGGCGTGGGCCGCCTTCGCCGCCTCCTCGATCTGCTCCCGGGTGACCTCGCCCGACGCCCCGTACGCGATGTTCTCCGCGATGGTCCCGCCGAACAGCCAGGTGTCCTGGAGCACCATGCCGATGCCCGACCGCAGATCGGCCCGGGACATCTTCGCGATGTCGACCCCGTCCAGCGTGATCCGGCCGCCCGTCACCTCGTAGAACCGCATCAGGAGGTTGACCAGCGTCGTCTTGCCGGCGCCCGTCGGGCCGACGATCGCGACCGTGTGGCCCGGCTCGACGTTCAGCGACAGGTCCTCGATGAGCGGCTTCTCCGGGTCGTAGCGGAACGCCACCTTCTCCAGCGCGACGCTGCCCCGCAGGATGCCGGGGTGCTCGCCCTCGTCCTTCGCCGGGTCGGGCTCCTGCTCCTCGGCGTCCAGCAGCTCGAAGATCCGCTCCGCCGACGCCACCCCCGACTGCACCAGGTTCGCCATCGAGGCGACCTGGGTCAGCGGCATCGAGAACTGCCGCGAGTACTGGATGAACGCCTGCACGTCACCGATCGACAGCGTGCCGGAGGCGACCCGCAGACCACCGACCACGGCGATCAGCACATAGTTCAGGTTCGAGACGAACATCATCAGCGGCTGCATGATCCCGCTGTTGAACTGCGCCTTGAACCCGGCCTCGTACAGCGCCTCGTTCTGCTCGGCGAAGTCCCGGGCGGACTCCTCCTGCCGGCCGAAGACCTTCACCAGGGTGTGCCCGGTGTACATCTCCTCGATGTGGGCGTTGAGCTTGCCCGTCACCTTCCACTGCTGGACGAAGTGCGGCTGCGAGCGCTTGCCGACCTTCGTCGCCACGACCACCGACAGCGGCACCGTCACCAGCGCGACCAGCGCCAGCAGCGGCGAGATCCAGAACATCATCACCAGCACGCCGATGATCGTCAGCAGGGAGTTGATGAGCTGGCCCATCGTCTGCTGCATCGTCTGCGAGATGTTGTCGATGTCGTTGGTCGCCCGGCTCAGCACGTCACCGCGCTTGGCGCGGTCGAAGTACGAAAGCGGCAGCCGCGACAGCTTCGTCTGGATGTCCTCGCGCAGCTGGAACACGACCCCGTTGATCACCCGGATCGCCAGCCGCGTGGACACCAGCATCAGCAGCCCGGCGCCGAGGTACACCGTCAGTGCCATGAGCAGCACCTGGCCCACCGCGGTGAAGTCGATGCCCTGGCCCGGCGTGAAGTCCACCGTGGACAGCACGTCGGCCAGGCTGCCGTTGGTCCTGCGCAGGCCCTCCACGGCCTGCTCCTTCGTCGTCCCCGGGTCCATGCTCCGGCCGACGACCCCGGCGAACACCAGGTCGGTCGCCTTGCCGAGGACCTTCGGGCCGAGCACGGAGAGCCCGACGCTCAGCGCGATCCCCACCAGCATCGCGTACAGCGTGTTCTTCTCGACGGCGAAGCGTTTCAGCAGCCGCTTCGAGGAACCCTTGAAGTCCATGGACCGCTCGGTCGGCGCCCCGCCCGCCATCATGCGTCCGCCAGGCCCGGCCATTACGCGGCCTCCGCTTCCGTCAGCTGGGAGAGCACGATCTCCCGGTAGGTGTCATTGCCGTCCATCAGCTCGTGGTGGGTGCCGGTCCCGACGACCCGCCCCTCGTCCAGCACGATGATCCGGTCGGCGTCACGGATCGTGGACACCCGCTGGGCCACGATCACCACCGTCGCCCGCGCGGTCTCCCGCAGCAGCGCCGCCCGCAGCGCCGCGTCCGTCGCGTAGTCCAGCGCCGAGAACGAGTCGTCGAAGAGGTAGATCTCCGGCTGCTGCACCAGCGTCCGCGCGATCGAGAGCCGCTGGCGCTGACCGCCGGAAACGTTGGTGCCGCCCTGCGCGATCGGCGCGTCGAGCCCGTCCTCCAGGCCCTCGACGAACTTCTTCGCCTGGGCGACCTCCAGCGCGTGCCACAGCTCCTCGTCGGTCGCGTCCGGATTCCCGTACCGCAGGTTCGTCGCGACCGTCCCCGAGAACAGGTACGGCTTCTGCGGGACCAGGCTCACCGTCTTCGCCAGCAGCACCGGATCCAGCGTCCGCACGTCCGTCCCGTCGACCAGCACCTGGCCGTCCGACACATCGAACAGCCGGGGTACGAGACCGAGCAGCGTCGACTTCCCGCTGCCCGTCGACCCGATGATCGCGGTCGTCTCGCCCGGCCGCGCCACCAGGTCCACCGACCGCAGCACCGGCTCCTCGGCACCCGGGTAGCGGAAGTCCGCGCCGCGCACCTCCAGATGGCCGTGGGCGCGCAGCTCCCGCACCGGGTCGATGGGCGGGACGACGCTGGAATCGGTCTCCAGGACCTCCTGGATGCGCTCGGCGCAGACCTCGGCGCGCGGCACCATGATGAACATGAAGGTGGCCATCATCACCGACATGACGATCTGCATCAGATAGGCGAGGAACGCGGTCAGCGCGCCGATCTCCATCCCGCCGCTGTCGATGCGGTGCGCACCGAACCAGACGACGGCGATCGAGGACACGTTCACGACGGTCATCACGGTCGGGAACATCAGGGCCATCAGCCGGCCCGTGGACAGTGTCACGTCCGTCAGCTCGGTGTTCGCGCCCCGGAAGCGACCCTCCTCGTAGCCGTCGCGGACGAAGGCGCGGATGACGCGGTTGCCGGTGATCTGCTCGCGCAGCACCCGGTTCACCGTGTCGAGCCTCGTCTGCATCAGCCGGAACAGCGGGCGCATCCTCCGGACGATGAGGCTGACCGCGATCCCGAGGACCGGCACCACGGCGAGCAGCACCGCCGACAGCGGGACGTCCTGGCCGAGCGCCATGACGACGCCGCCGATGCACATGATCGGGGCCGACACCATCAGCGTGAACGACATCAGCACCAGCATCTGTATCTGCTGGACGTCATTGGTCGTCCGGGTGATCAGCGAGGGAGCGCCGAACCGCCCGACCTCGCGCGAGGAGAACGACTGCACCCGGTCGAAGACCGACGCCCGCACATCGCGCCCGAGCGCGGACGCGGTACGGGCACCGATGTAGACCGCCCCGATGTTGCAGACCACCTGGGCGATGCTGACGACGAGCATCACGCCGCCGTACTGAAGGATGTAGCCCGTGTCCCCCTCCACGACACCGTGGTCGATGATGTCGGCGTTGAGGGTCGGGAGGTAGAGGGTGGCGGAGGTCTGCAACAGCTGGAAGACGACCAGCACCGCGAGCGGTTTCTTGTACGGGGCGAGATAGGCCCGTAGGAGTTTTATGAGCACGCGTGTCTCTCGGAGTCGGCGTAGATCGGGGGGAGCCGACTCATCTTCCGGCACCGCTCGCCGGGACCGCGAACGTTTTTCTTCAAGTCCAGGTCAAAAACCAGACTCGGTCCATAATTTCGCGGCCCCGCCCTCACTCACCGCACCGGGTCGAATGCTCCCGGGTGGATCTGGTCCCGCGTCGCGACGTACTGCTGACGCACGGCCTGCCCCACGGGCAGCTCCTCGCCCGGCTCCAGCACCTGCGCCGCGGCGCCCCGCCAGGCCGGGGGAGTGCGCCCGTCGAGCGCCCCCTGCGAAACACCCAGCGCCCAGGCCGCCTGCCGGGCCGCGCCCAGTGCCGCGTACTGCGCCGGCTGCACCACGACCACCTGCGTCCCCAGCAGTGCGGGCGCCAGCTGCCGCACGGCCGGCAGTTCGGCCGCCGCCCCCAGCAGGAAGACCCGCCGCACCTCCACGCCCCGGCCGCGCAGTACGTCGAGCGCGTCGGCCAGCGAGCAGAGCATCCCCTCGAACGCGGCCCGGGCCAGGTGCTCCGGCTTCATCGATTCCCGCCGCAGCCCGCACAGGGTGCCGGCGGTGTGCGGCAGGTACGGGGTGCGCTCACCCTCCAGATACGGCAGGAGCACGAGCCCCGAGGAACCGGGCGTCGACTTCAGCGCCAGCGCGGAGAGCGTGTCAAGACCCTCCACGTCCAGCATCTCGGCGGTGCCGCGCAGGGCGCGTACCGCGTTCGACGTGTGTACCACCGGCAGGTGCATGCCCGTCGCGTCGGCGAACGAGGTGATCACGCCGGTCGGATCGGCCAGTGCCTCGTGGTGCACCGCCATCACCGAACCCGACGCCCCCAGCGACACGACCGCGTCCCCGACCCCGACCCCGAGCCCGAAGGCCGCGGCCATGGTCTCGCCGGTCCCGGCGGAGATCAGCAGCCCCTCCGGCGTCGTCCCGGCGGCCTCGGAAGGGCCCAGCACCTCCGGCAGCGCGGCGGGGTGCCCGAGCGCCAGCTCCACCAGCTCCGGCCGGTAGGACTCCGCGCCCGCCGACCAGTACCCGGTCCCGGACGCGGCGCCCCGGTCGGTGGTCCGCCGGGCCGGCCGCCCCAGCAACTGCCACACCAGCCAGTCGTGCGGCTGGAGCACCGCGGCGACCCGCTGCGCCTGCTCCGGCTCGGTCCGCGCCAGCCAGCGCAGCTTCGACACCGGCTGCGCGGCCTGCGGCACCGCCCCGACCGCCTCGGCCCACGCCTGCCGCCCGCCGAGCCCGTCGATGAGATCGGCCGCCGCGGCCTGCGCCCGCTTGTCGTTGCCGAGCAGCGCCGGCCGTACGAGGTTGCCCTGGTGGTCCAGCGGTACGAGCCCGTGCTGCTGCGCGGACACCCCGATCGCCTGCACCCCTTCGAGCAGCCCGCCGGTGGCGGCCTCACCGAGGGAGAGCAGCCACGCCTGCGGATCGACCTCGGTGGCCTTCGCCTCGACGGGATGCGCGGCGTACCCCTGCCGCAGTACGGCGCCCGTGTCCGTATCGCAGACCACGATGTGTGTGAACGCGGAAGAACTGTCCAAGCCGGCGACTATGCCCATACACAGATTCTGCCGCACCACCGGAGGTTTCCCGTACCGGTGGCGCGGCAGACGTGGATCCGGGCCGACTCAGGTGTTGGTTGTCCCCCAGTCGTCCTCTCCGCTCGCCCCGCGCCCGCGCAACGAACGCACCCGGTCCGTCACGGACGACGGCACCTTGTCGCCGACCTTCTCCCCGACCGCGTGGTACGCCTTCCCCGCGAACTCCCGGCCGCTCTGGGCCGCGGTCTCGCAGGTGTTGCGCACGGCCGGGTTCTGGGCGAACTGGCGTGCGGACTTCTTCAGCTGCTCGTAACGCTCGCGCCCGGCCCGCGTGCCGAGCACGTAACCGAGGGCCACTCCGGCGATGAACGTGAGCCGGTACCGCATGGCTGCCACCCTTCCTTCGCTCCGTGCGACGTGTGCTGCCCGCCTACCCGCGACGCCCGAGATCACCCCGGCCGGTACCGATTGGCGAAGCACCCCCCTGCTTGCGCTAATGTATGTGTCGCAGCGAGCACGCGCCGCCCGGCATCCGCCAGGCAGGTACGTTTCGAGGCACCGCAGCAATCCCCTGTAGCTCAATTGGCAGAGCAGCCGGCTGTTAACCGGCAGGTTACTGGTTCGAGTCCAGTCGGGGGAGCGCGATCCCCTGTAGCTCAATTGGCAGAGCATTCGGCTGTTAACCGGAGGGTTACTGGTTCGAGTCCAGTCGGGGGAGCGATCGGAAGAGGGCCCCGTCGGGGCCCTTTTTCGTATGCCCGGAACCGCCCGGCGAGCAGCGCCGTCTTCAAGGTCATCAGCAGCCGGGCATCCGCAGCGGGAGATCGTATGACCGGCTATGCTGCGGCAGACGGTGCGCACACATGTACGCGCCACGCCGAAACGGGGCGGTAGCTCAGCCGGTTAGAGCAGCGGACTCATAATCCGTCGGCCGTGGGTTCGAGTCCCACCCGCCCCACCGAGCGTCCCCGGGCAGAATCGTTCTGACCTGGGGAAACGTGGATTTGGTGGCGTTTTTCCGTGCGGTACTGACCCGTTGCCGCAGCGTGTCAGCGCACTTCAGAGGCGTCTGACCTGGCCTTTTGCGGCGCTTGCCCCAGGGAGCGTCGTGGCGCGGTCCCACGGCCGTCGAGGGAAGCGTCGCGCTCCGCCACATCGCATGACGTCTCTGCTTCCGTGCTGTGTCCGGGCAGTCAGGAGACACCGTCTGCATCGGCGAGGCCGGCGTGGCAGGCTCTTGTTTGCCCCGGTGCGATGCGGCGGCGCACCTGGTGCATGCCGCACCCGCGGTCCACATCTCACCGCAGGGCACAGTTCTTCTGGACGCTCTTGCGCATCCACTCATCGCAGGGTCGCTGAGCGCGCTGGTCTTCGTTCGGGGCAGGCTGTGCAGCTTGCGGAGCGCACGCGACCTCGACATCACCATCGGTAGGGGGAGCAGCTGCCGACGACGAGAAGTTGCGAACTTGCCCACCCGTGTCACGCCGCCTTGAGATCATTGATCCGTCCCGACCAGTGACACGAACCGAGGGGCCCCAAGATGTGGGACTACGCAAAACTCTCCGCGGAAGCCGCGAGGCGGGGCGGCCCCGCAGCCCTGCGAGCCGCCTACCAGTTGGCGGGCCGCCAACAGGGCATCAAGATCGGTCAGATGGTGGGCCGCCAACAGGGCGCCATCATCGGCGCCGGCGTTGGCGTGGGCGGGACCATGCTCTACAACTCGCTGCGCACCCGCAGAACCGGCGCCAACCCTGCGCCAACGCCCGAGAGCAGCGTAGAAACGCCTGAGTCCGGTGCGGGGACTGACGCGCAGGCGGCGACGCTGTCGTGATGGGCCCGTATGCCGAGCTGTTCGTGCAGGAAACGGTCAGGGTCGGTACGGACAGCGGGGCGGCAGCCAGCAAGTACGGGCGCACAAACGGAGGGATGGGCCGCGGCGTATAGGCGCTGGCGCCTTCAACTTCTGTCAGTACGCCAAGCTGCCCGCAGCGACGACGGCGCCCATCCCCGCCGAGGCTGGAACGGGGCCTCAGGAGGTCAATACCGACTGGATCCGCCAATTACGCCGTAGCGCGGTGGGGCAGCCCGTTCCATACCGCGCGCGAACTCCTCCGCGCGGGGCTGGACCGCCACGACCGTGATGGTGAAGTTGGTGCCACGGCGGAGCTGCCAGATCTTCAGAACAGCCGTGGGCTTGCTGGCCCAGGCAGCGGACCTTGACGTGATCACTGTTGCGTGGACGCTTGCACCGTTTGAGTCGGCGGCCTCGGAAGGGGATGTGGATGGGGCGGCTGACTTTCTGGTGCTTCCTGTGTTCGCCCAACAGTTCGGCTCGTCGGCGAGCGTGTCGATGCTCTCATGGGCCTGTGTGGCGGTCTGCCCGTGAACTGTCCAGGGCAGGGCGGGGGCGCCCACAACTGCTTCCCCAACGGATAGGTTAGGACTTGGACGTTCACGTCGTCACTTGTGCTTCCCGGAGTGGTGCTGCGTGTCGGCGGTCGTCGAGAATCACGAATGCCTCGGCTTGAATAGTCTCGATCGCCTCGGTCGGGCTCGGGGCGAGGGCGGCATGTGGCGGCCCACCACCCTTGAGACCCCGGTGCCCTGCAGGACCGACGAGCCTCCTCGTCTCGGACGAGGAGGGCACCGTCGTTTCGTGCTGCAGCGTTCACATCGGCCCGGCCATTGCTGAGCCCAACGTGGCCCCGCAGGACCGACGACACCGAACGACTCCTCCGACTCACCACATAGGACACGGACTTACGACCTCGTGCATGGTTGGGGTGAGGGCGTGTTGAGGTTGCGGTCGGAGTTTTGATCATGCGGGTGTGGCGGGCAGTGCGAGTGCCTTCGTGTGAGGGGTGGCTTGTTGGTCGGTCAGGAGTCCGGCGACGGCTCGGATGGTGTCGGGCAGGTTTTCTCGTCGGTTGTGGTGTCGGGCGAGGGTCCTCCAGTTCTTGAGGTGGGCGATGCCGTGTTCGACGGGGATTCTGGCTGAGGAGTGGGCGAAGCGGGCGGCCTCGTGGTGTGCCATCAGCCATTGCAGGTGTTCGAGGTGTTTGCCGCGGCGTTTGCGTGGCGGGGTGACGACCTGGCCGTAGGTTTGCGCCGCGAGGCATTGATAGCCGGGGTCGGCAAGGATCTGCAGGTCAATGGTGTCAGCGAGGAGGTCGACCAGGCCGGCGTCACGGGCTTGGGTGATGTCGGCGACGGATCCGGCCCGGGCCTCGCCGCAGAACAGTGGTCGTCCGCGCTGGTCGGTGATGACGAGGGCTTTCATGGCGTTGATGCGGCTCTTGCCGGAGATGAACCGGCCGCGTCCGCCGCGGTGTGCGCTTGGGCGACGGACTCGGATCTCGGTGGCGTCCATCAGTGCGGTCTGGCCGGTGGCGCCAAGATGGGCGATCGCATCGGCAAGCGTGCGAAGTCGCAGACCACCCTCGATGCGGCAGCCGCGGTCGGCCAGTAGAGGCCGGATCTCGCCGACCGCACGGGTGATGGTCGACCGGTCCACCTGGAACCAGCAGGCCAGCACGTCGTGGGTGACGCCGTGCCTGAGATGCACGAGTGTGGCCAGCAGCCGGTCGATGAAGACCAGCTTGTACTTCGCGCCCGCTCCGACCGCCCGCCGCCGCGGTCGGTCCAGCAGTTCAGCATCCCTGCGGGCCTGCCAGACCGGACCCGACTCCGCGACCAGATCGGCAATCACAGTCGTGGAGAGGCCCGTGACCCGACGCTCCGACATGATCAACCCACGTGCCTGCATCCCCACCACGAACGGCCTAACGAACTGGCAGGGCCAACGTCACCGCTAACCATGCACGAGGTCGTTAGGCGAGTGCCCTCAGGGCCGCCGCGGATGAAACGAGACGGTTCCTCTCGAGTCGCTCGATCACGTCGGCAACCGTGCCGGGCGGATTCTTCCAACTGTCGGCGATGCGCTGGATCTCTGCGTACACGACCTCCGGCGCCAGATCTATCTGCGCTTCGAGGAAGGCGTCCGGGTGGACGGCTTCAACGTCCCATGGTGCAAGGGCTTCCGCCGGGAAGTCTTTGAGGTTGAAGGTCACGATCACCTGGGCCTTGGCGCGGATCGCCGCGGCCAGGACGTGCCGGTCGTCCTTGTCGGGGAGTTCCAGTATGTCGATGAGCGGCTCGTGCCCCTTGACGAGGCAGTCCCGTACGGCTGCCTTCATCAGTCGCCGTGTCCTGTCGAGGGCTCCGGGGTCCAGATCCGGCCGGTCGGCCTTCAGGTTGCGAAACGTCTCGTCAAGGATTGTCTCGGTCCACTTCGCCTGCACAAGGCCGGCCTCCGCGACGCGGATGAGCACGTCGCGGATGATATTCGGGTAGAGCACGTTCGCGTCGTAAACGGCGACGAAGGCCATCGACTACATCAATCCCATTTCCTGGCCGAGCTGAGTGAGCTCGTCTGCTGCTTCACGGCGACGCCGGTCGTCTGCCTGCTTGTACTCCATGAGCGACGACGCTGTGATTCTGCGGTGCGTTCCGACTAGACGGCACTCGATTTCGTCGGCTTCCAGGAGGCCGATGAGGAAGGGCCGAGACACGTTGAGGATGTCTGCCGCTTGCTGGGTGGTGAGCTCCGCGGTGCTGGGGACGATGGACACGCCTCGGCCTGCCCCCAGGTGGGCGAGGAGACCGGCGAGGAGCTCGACGGCTTCGCGGGGCAGAAGGAGGGGCTCAAGCTCGTTGTCGTCGAGTGGCTTGACGGCGATCTGTCCGAGGTCGGGGTGTTCGGTGAGGTAACCGCGGACACGAGTGAGGGCACGGTTCGCTGTGGCGGTCTTCTCGGGCGGAAGCTTCACGGGCCTGATGTCTGTCTTCGTCACGGTGCGCCCCTAAATTTCGTGGTGGGTGGGCGTCATTGCTTGAGGTGTTCCAGTATCCGCAATATTCGCAGCATACGCAATAAATAAAACAGGCTGGTTCGAACGTAGGTAGCTGCCGCCGGACCCCGCCCTGCGAGCGGGCGCACGGCGGCTCACCTCCGCTCCTCCTGTCGATGGCTCGCTGGTCCCGGCCGGGATCGCTCTGGCTGCTTCGTTGCCCCTGCGGCTGCGGGACGCTCTGGGGTGCGGGCAGCTACTTCTGTCCAATTTTCGTCGTGCCCGGGCTCGTGACGTATGGCTGAGACGCAGGCCGATGGGTATGCCCGACTCCGCTCGATGCTTCCGCCTCGCGGTCTTCTGCTACGTAGGGCTACCACGTGCGCACCGTGATCAGTGGTGATGGTGGAGACTCACGAATCCTGTGGCAGCGCAGAATGGTTCGTGGCCTGAGAGATCGCAGATCAGCCTCGCGCAGGACCCGCAGCAGTCCGGGTGGCGGCTGGACAGGTGCTCGATTACGGCCTTGGCGGGGTCTGCCAAACGACGAGCGGCTCTGTCTCGCATTCGGTGGTGACAGCGAGTTATGGCGGCGAGGCAGGCTATTGGCCACGAAATCGCAAATCAACGCCTCATAGCCGCTCTCCTCCAGAAGACCGGCCGTCTTCTTGGCGTCTGGCAGTGAGAGTTCGCCGCGACGAGTCCGGGGCCCGGCACGGTGCCGTCCGCCTCAAAACTGGGTCAGAATTCAGCCGCCGCCGACAAAAACAGCGAGGTCGGGACGCCGACCACACCTTCCGAGGGGTGGAGATGCTCAACGAGCACTATCCGGCACCACCGAATGTGGGACAGAGTCGAACGTTTTACAGTCTCGAGCGCGGCAGTCCCAGCTGCCCCTGTAACGCATAACGCGGCTACGGAAGCCAGGTTTGCACTCCACGCTGGCGGTAGCAGTAAAGGTGATGCTCGTGTCCCGACCGCTGAGGCGTGCAGGTGGGTGCCAGTGCGAAGCGCCCCGTCGTGTTCGGCCGGGAAGCCGGAACCGATACTCCTGCGGCTCCCGGTGCCCGGTCGATACGGAGTGTGACTGCATCTGTCAAGTGGAGGGGTGGCAACGGAGTCCGCGGCATGCGCTGCGGGTGAGCCGCGCGATTGCCTGCCTCGCAGTAGATGCGCCGGGTGGATCGTCTCCCAGTACAGGCGCAGGGGCCGCCACATGGCCGTGCGGTACGTACCGCGCGGCAGTTCGGTTGCCGGGGATCGAGGCGGATGCAGCAGGACTCAGCAGGATGTAAATGTCCGCCTGTGTGGCGTTTCCGCAGGTGAGACGCATCTCCCTTTTAGGTTCGAGTCCCACCCGCCCCACGACCGCAGGTCAGGAGAAACGTTCTGACCTGCGGAACGCGGTTTTCGGAGGCGTGGGGTCGTCGAATCGGTGCAGCGAACGTGCAGCGTTGCATCAATCTCTGAGCTTATGCAGGTCTGTGACCTGTATTTTCGGTGATGGCCTCTGTGGGGTGGGTGGTGGGATCTCCCACGTTCCTCCGTCACGGCAGTGCCCTGCTTTTACAGACGGTTCCTTCAAGCGATCCTGGCTGCCGCATCGCGGCCGGAGCGCCTCGCAGCGAGCGCAGGAAGGTGGACCGGAAGGCTTCGGTTTCGCTGTCGCCGACCATGACGCCCAGGGCCTCGCGGCCGCCGTCCTCGGTGACGCCGGTGGCGATGACCACGGCCTGGGAGACGATCCGGTGGTCCACGCGGGCTTTGACGTAGGTCGCGTAGAGATGCACGTAGGGGAATCGGGTGTGGTCCAGCGGCCGGGTGCGGAACGCGTCGAGATCGCCGCAGATCCTCGAGACCTCGCTCTTCGATATGCCGGTGTCCGAGCCGAGCGCCTGGACCAGGTCATCGACGCTCATGAAGCCTCCGGAGTTGGATAACGTTGTCAACTGCCCTTAGGAGCTGGGTGGTTCCCTGCACGCAATGGTGCTGTCAATGAGTTGTGTGAACCCTGTTACTCATGCGAACTCATCGCTCCCGTCAGCCGTGCGGCGGCGGGCCCGGCTGTGGCACGGCTCAGCCGGCAGATGACCGTTCCCGCCACGGTGTCCTCGGTCAGGTAACCCCAGGTGCGTGAATCGGTGCCGGCGGGGGAGTCCGCGAGAGCGACGAGCAGGCCCGGGGGGACCACGGTGCCCGGCGAGGCGCCCACCGCGGTGAGTACGGCGCCGGGCACGGGGCGGCCGGGTCCCGCGCCGAGCCGTTTGACGATCAGGGGTGCGGCGGCGTGCTTGTCCGGCTCGGGTCCCCCTGCTCCCAGCGGACCCCGGAGGACGATCACCGTGCCGTCGGGTGCGCGGCCGAGCGGCCGGCGCAGCATCAGCAGACGGTCGCCGGAGCGGTAGGCGGGTTCCATGCTGGATCCGGCCACGGTCAGGACGACGAGCAGTTTCCGCGCGGCGAGTGCCGCGGCGGCGAGGGCGATCACCGCGGTCATTCCGCTGCGGGTCGTTCCGCTGCGGGTCATGGCGCGGAGTCCTCGGCCGCGGTGTCATGAACGATCTTCCCGTCGCGCATCGTCACCGTCCGGTGGCACTGCTGGGCCAGACTGTGGTCGTGCGTGGCGATCAGCAGGGTCGTGCCGTGCTCGGCGTTGAGCCGCAGCAGCAGGTCGATCACTCCGGCGCCGGTGGCCGTGTCGAGGTTCCCGGTGGGCTCGTCGGCGAGGAGCAGTCCGGGTTCGCCGATGAGTGCCCGGGCTATCGCGACGCGCTGCTGCTGTCCGCCGGACAGCTGGGAGGGCAGCGCGTTCTCCCGGCCGGTCAGCCCCACGGACGCCAGCAGCTCCTTGGCGCGGGGCACGGCCGAGGTGCGCCTGCGATAGGGGATGAGCGGGGCGATGACGTTGTCCATCGCGGTGAGTGCGGGCAGGAGGTGGAACCGCTGGAAGACGAAGCCGACGTCGCGTCGGTAGCGTGTGAGTTCCGCGCGCCCCGCCGCGGTGACCTCGGTGGAGCCGACCCGGATGACACCGCTGTCGGCCGGCTCGACGGCTCCCAGGAGGTGCAGGAGCGTCGACTTGCCGGAGCCGCTCGGCCCGGTGAGCGCCACCGCGTCCCCGGGCCGGACCTGGAGGCTGACCCGGTCCACGGCGGTGACGGAGGCGGTCCTGCCGGCGGAGAACGTCTTTTCGAGCTCGGTGACGGCCACGGCGAATCCCTGCCGGGCGGTGGCGGGGGCGCCCGGGACGTCGGGCTCCGGCGGAGCGGGGGGCGCGGTGCGGCGTCGTACGGGCACGGCTGGACCTCCAGGATCTCGGATACGGCGAGCGGATGTCATTCCTCGGCGAGGAGCCGGGCGGCGGGAATGCGGCGAAGCAGGAACACGGGTACGGCAGCTGCCAGTACCGTGACCACGGTTGCCGTTGCGGCTGCGCCGGCGGCGATCAGGACCAGCGACATCGGCAGGCGCCCGGTGAACGCCGCGTCCGCGCCCAGTGCCGCACCCGCCCCGAGCACCGAGGCCGCTCCGGCCATCAGCGCGGCTTCGGTGAGGACGAGGCGGTGGAGGGCGGCGTCGCTCCATCCCGTGGCGCGCAGCAGCGCGTACTCGGCGGCGCGTTCGCGGACGTTGAGGTAGAGGACGTCCGCTACCGTCGCCGCTCCGAGGAGGGCGGCCACGGCTGCCGCTGCGTAGTCGCTGCTGCGGACCTGGACGGAGACCGCGTCACCGAGCAGGGAGCCGGCCACCTCGCCGTCGAAGGCGGTACTGATACCGGCCAGCGCCACCAGGGCCGCGACGCCGCCGGCGAGAGCGGCCGTACCGAGCAGGGCCCGCCCGGGAACCCTGGCCAGGTTGGTCAGTGCGAGGCGGGTGATTCCGGAGAGCCGCGCGGCCCGCCGCGGGCCGCGGACCGCGGGGGCGACCGCGCTCCCGGGATGGGAGCGGGCGGCCTGCAGTCCGGGACGCAGCGCTGCCAGGGTGGCGAGCCCCAGGGCGGCGGGCACGGCGAGCAGGGCGCGGCCGGGCGATACCGGCACCCCCGCCAGCGCTCCTGCCGGGACGGCCAGCGCGGCGCCGACCAGGCCCGCGAGCGCGCCGAGCGCGCCGACCTCGGTGAGAATCAGCGCGAAGAGCCGCCGGGCCGGCCATCCGGTGCAGGCCAGCACGGCGAGTTCGGCGCGGCGGGTCCGGACCGCCGCCGAGGTCGCACCCGCGACGAACAGCACGCACACTCCCAGGATCAGGAGGAAGAGCAGGAGCGCCTTGCGGTCGATGGCCGCGACCGCGACGGTGGCCACCCCCTTCAGCGACCACATCTCGGCCAGGTGCAGTACGGGGCGTCCGTAGCGTCCGGCGGGGTCGGTGACCGTGACCGGGGAGGGCGACGAGCCCACGGTGACGTCCACGTCCAGGCCGGTGCGCCGGTGTATCTGCTCGGCGACCAGCCGGAGCCGTTCGCGGGAGAGTGCGTCGGTGCCCAGCGCGCCGGTGAGCCGGACCCGGACGACGCTGATCGGCGCCTTGGCGTTCACGCCGTGGGCGGGCGTGGTGTTCTGGAAGTGCCGGGAGCTGTTGAGGACGTCCAGCGACGAGAGCGTCGTGATCATGCTCGGCGGCACGGACAGCAGGCCCGCGATATTGCCATTGGGCAGCAGGGGACGGTTCCGGAGGGCCTTGCGTGAGGCGTTGTCCGCTCCTGACGCGGTGGCGGGGAAGTAGGTCTCCATCGGGACGGCGCCCAGCCCGGTCGCCGCGGCGGTCAGCCGGTCCGGGTCGAACTCGCCCAGTACCTGGAGCTGCGGTGCGGGCGGGGACACGTCGGCGATCTCCTGTACCGGGTGCCGGGTCAGCGGGCGCACCGCGGTGTCGCCCGTGTCGCCGGTGTCGGAGAGCAGGCCGGCCCCGAAGTGGATGCTGGTGTCCGGGATCCGGGAAGCGGGTACCGGGCCTGCCGCCAGGCGGTCGCCGCCGTCGGTGTACCGGACCGGGAGGGCGCTCAGGTACTGCCAGATCTGAGTGTCCGCGGTGGCTCCGCCGGCCGTGCCGGTCGAGGACGAGTTGAGGGAGTCGATCAGCCGGCGATGTGCGTCCTGTGCGGCGAACGCGGTCCGGGACACGGGGGTGCCCGCTGCGCGGGGAAGGGCCGATCCGAGGACCTCGGTGTCCTGGCCGGCTGCCACGCGTGCCGCGGCGGCGGCCGGGAGTTCGCTCACCTTCACGTGCAGTTGTTCCTCGATGGCGGTGCGGCCCGCGAGGAGGACCGGGATCTTCGTGAACGGCTCCGAGGAACCTTCCTGGCTCTCCGCCACCGGCTTTTGCCCGGGGGCGAAGTAGTGGCCCTTGTCGACGGCCCGGTCCAGCCCGGCCAGCCGGGCTTCCTGGACCGGGTCGACGGCTTGGACGAGGAAGGGCATGGACCATGGGACCAGGGTGGTCCCCGCTGCCGGGGTGCCCTTGTTCGTGGGACGCGCGGCGGGGGAGGCGGCCCCTGCCGCGTTGTAGGTGTTGTCCTGGTTGGTGGACCCGCACGCGAGAGTGGCTACCGGGCGGGCGTACCGGTTGGTCTTCGGGTCGACCGGGTTCGGGTTGTCCGACATACCGCAGATCTGGATGACGGAACCGTCCGGCGCCGACTGGGCGACGGGGTCGCCTTCACTGCGGTTCTTCCGGTCGTGCAGCGGCCGGTCGGTGACGTAGACGTACGACTCACCGGTGGGGATCTCGGTCAGTCCCCGTTCCGATGTCTGGGTGGTGGAGACGCGGAACAACTGTGGTCCGTCTCCGGGCTTCAGATGCTCCGTCAGGTCGACCGGCAGCTGCACGGTCTGCAGGGCGTACCCGACGACGGCCACCGGCGCGGCGACGTCCACGCCCGGGATGTGCAGCACCTGCTGCCACTGCCGCGAGGTGATCCCCCCGGACAATCCGGCCAGGGCGGTGGACGAGACCAGATTCGCCCTGGACTCCAGCGCGGAGCGGGCCCCTGCCGGACGTACCAGGAGGTCGTAAGCGCCGCGGTCGTTGGCTGCCACCTTGCCGACGACGTCCAGGCGCTGGGTGCGCGCGGTGGCGGTGAGCACCGAGAACGAGGTCACGGCCACCAGAAGTGCGGCAACCAGGGCCAGTGCCCTTCCAGGCCGGTAGCGCAGTTGAGACAACACCAGATTCCACACGGCGCCCCCCGGCGGCTGTAGTCGGCATCGGCGGTGCGGTGCTGCCGTTCGCAGCGCCAGGCACGACCACCCTCGGTGCGGGACCTTTGCACGGTCCTGCAAAGAGTGTCAACGCACTGAACAGGCTTTCGATGAAGGTTCTTCGTGGCGAAGCTCTGACCTGCGTAGTTATGGGGGAGTCAGAAATAAGTCTTGAAAAATTGAGTACTTGCGTCAGTCTTGTAGGTAGTTTGCAGTCATCGGTCAACCAGAGGGCGCAGTGCTGTGCCATGGGAATGACCGTCTTGAGGAAGGGTTCCGGAATAATGCTTTCCATTTCCACACTGGAGCGTGTGGGGGAGCGGCTGCTGCGCGCCGTACTCCCCGCAGAGGAAGCCAAGGCGTGCGGCTGGGGCGCCTGGGCGACCATCTGGGTCACCGACCAGGGGAACATCGTGAAGCAGCGCCGTACCAACAGCTGCAACGGTGCTCAGCAGTGTCGGGTCAACAGCTATGGCTCCATCTACTCCATCAGCTGCTAGCTGTTGGTTGAACTGTGTGGGGGCGACTGGAATTCGCCCCCACACAGTCACCCGGATCATCTCGCATTTCGGTGGCGCGGCCGGAGGAGGGGCGCGGTGTACTGGATTCAGTTCGAGGCGCAGCTGGTGCTGGCCCTCGTGTTCACCTGGTCGGCAGCGGCGAAGCTCTTCTCACCTGCGACGTTCACGACGCTCAAACGGTCCGTCGCGGTACTCGCAAGGGTGCCGGGACCGTGGTCTTCCTGGGCGCCCCACGCGCTCGTCACGGCGGAGGCGGCACTGGCGGGCGGCCTCCTGGTGCCGGCGGCCGCGAAGGTCTCGCTGGCTCTGGCCATCCTGCTGCTCACCGTGTTCACCGTCGTCCTGCGGCGTGCGGTCAGCCGGGCCGTGCCTGTGCCCTGTGGCTGTTTCGGTCCTTCGAACCGCCCGGTCGGCCGGGTGCAGCTCTTCCGTAACGCCGCGCTGCTGACCATCGCGCTGTCCGGGCTGGCGGCCGGAATGACCGCGCCGCCCCATGGGCCGGTGCCGGTGCCGGTCGCGGGCGTGGCGCTCTGTCTGTGGGCAGCCCTCACACTGGCGATCTGCTTCGCGCTCTGGGACGAGTTCGCCGGTCTTCTCGCCCCGGCCGCGTCCGGCCACCGCTGACGTCCCCCTCCGTTCCGTACAGGCCCGCAGGGCCCTGCTCCGAAGGAACACCCTCATGGCTCTGCTCACTGTCGCCGTCATCGTGCTCGCGGCGGCGACCCTGCTGAACCTGGCCGTGCTCGCCGCCGTGGTCCGAAGGATGACGCGGCTGACCGCGCCGGCCGGCCCGGCCGCCGATCACGGGCTCCCGGCAGGAGCTCCCGTGCCCGACTACACCGTCGAGTCGGCCGACGGCACCCGGCTCACCAGGGAAGCCCTGCTGGGACGTACGACCCTGTTCGCCTTCTACTCCTCCTCGTGCCCGGACTGCCGGACCCAGGCTCCGGAACTCGCCGCCCGCTCCGCCGCTCTCGCGGCCGAAGGAGTGGCCGTGGTCCCGGTCCTGCTCGGCCCCGACACTCCCGACGGGCTCTCGTCCGTGCTGGAAGGCGTCGGACAGCTCATGAACGAGTCGGGACCGGGGGGACTCACGGAGCTGTTCCGGGTGCAGGGCACGCCGTCCTACTTCCTGGTCGGTCCGCAGGGCAGCGTCCTGCGCAACGGAAGCAGCCTCGGCGAGTGCCTGCAGGCTCACGCCGTATGACCCCGGACAGCGGCCGGCCGGCCGAGGAACCACAGCTCGGCCCGCTGCGCCTCGCCGCCGCCGCTGTGGCTCTCTACGTGCGGGCCGCCCCGGTCGCCGCGGCGGCCCGGATCGCCATGACGCTCGTCTCCGGCTTGTCCCCCGTCGCCCTCGCGTGGTTCACCAAGATGCTGCTCGACCGGCTGGCCGGTCACCGGGGCCCCGAAGTATGGGTCACCGCACTGGCCCTGGCACTCACCGGTGCGGTGACAGCCCTCGCGCAGCACCTGGTCACCTACGCCGACGGCGAGATCGGCCGCCGGGTCACGCTGCGTACCCAGGGAGAGCTGTTCGCCGCGGTCACCCGCGAGCAGGGCATCGGCGATCTGGAGAATCCGGCCTTTCAGGACCGGCTGCGCCTCGCCCAGCAGTCGAGCCACGGCGGGCCGCAGCAACTCGTCGGCGCGATCCTGGTCACCGCACAGTCGGCGCTGACCGTGGCCGGCTTCCTCGGTGTGCTGATCACGGTCTCCCCGCTGGCGGCTTTCCTGGTCCTGCTCTCGGTGGCCCCCACGCTCTGGGCACAGCTCAGGCTCAGCCGCGCTCGGACCGACATGCTGCTCCGTACGACTCCGCGTACGCGACGGCAGATCTTCTACGCCATGCTGTTGATGGATGTACGCGCTGCCAAGGAGATCCGGCTCTTCGGGCTCGGGGACTTCTTCCGCGGACGCATGCTCGACGAGCTCGACGCGGCCCAGCGGGGCGAACGGGGCGTGGACCGGGCGACGCTGGGCACCGAGGGTTCGCTGTCTTTGCTGACCGCGATGGTCTCCGGAGCGGTTCTGGTCGCGGGGGCCGTCCGGATAGACAGCGGGCACGGGAACGTGGGTGACATCAGCGTGCTGACCGGCGCGCTCGCCACCGTGCAGCTGACCGTGGCGAGCACCTTGGCGCAGATCGCGGACGCCTCACAGATGTTGGTCCTGTTCTCGCACTACATCGGCATCACTCGCCGGCGGAGCGACCCGGCCGGGCGGCTTGGGCCCGCCGCCACGGGCGAAGTCGACCCGCTGCGCGAGGCACTCGTACTCACCGACGTGTGGTTCCGTTACGACGTGGGCCACGACTGGATCCTCAAGGGGGTGAACCTGACCATCCGGCCCGGCGAGTCGGTCGCCCTGGTGGGACTGAACGGTGCGGGCAAGACCACGCTCACCAAACTGCTCTGCCGACTGTACGAACCCACTCGGGGCACCATCACCTGGGACGGGGCCGACCTGCGGACTCTGGACATCGCCCGGCTGCGCGCCCGGATCGGCGTGGTCTTCCAGGACCACATGAGCTACGAGATGTCCGCGGCGGACAATATCGCCGTCGGTGATCTCCGTCGGGCCGGGGACACGCAGCGTCTGCGCGAAGCCGCACGAAGGGCAGGTGTCGATTCGGCGCTGTCCGCGCTTCCCCGGGGGTATGACACCCTCCTGAGCCGCATGTTCATCCCTGACGACGAGGAGCCGGCAGCCCGCACCGGGCGGGGCAGGAAAGCGGCCCGGACCGTCACGCGGCCCGAGACCGGCGTCCTCCTGTCCGGTGGACAGTGGCAACGGCTCGCCATCGCCCGCGCCATGCTCCGGACCGACGCCGACCTGCTGATTCTCGATGAGCCGTCGTCAGGTCTCGACGCGGTGGCGGAGAGCGACATACACCGGAGTCTTCGGCATCTGCGAAGGGGGCGAAGCAGTCTGCTGATCTCTCACCGCCTCAACACGGTCCGGGACGCCGACCGCATTGTCGTCCTGGACGGCGGATGCGTCACCGAAGAGGGCGACCACCGGAGCCTGCTGGCTGCCAAGGGGATCTACGCGGAGCTCTTCACCCTCCAGGCCGACGGATACCGGGCGGCGCCGGAGCCGGCGTAGGCCTGGCGTAGGCCCTATCGGCGGGAACCCACCCGGCCGGGACACCGCTGGACCCGCCCTTCGGGCGGACGACGATACTTTGCGGATACTCCCCAGGGGGCGCTGGGGCCCGCCATTTTCACTACTTAAAGTCACGGCAGGCGGCCTGTGGATCGATCCGTTTGCTCGGATCGACAGGCCCACACGCCGACGACAAGCGGACCCTGCTCGATATCGTCCGGGAAGCTCCTGATCGGATGAGCTGGACGCGGCTTCCTGCGCCTGTCGTACTGGTGCAGCGAACGCTGCACCAGATCCGCCGGAGCCGGATCGAGGGGGAGCCAGCGGGATGGAAACAGGGCGGTATATCCGTTCTCTGAGAAAACTGCAGGTGAGACGCGTCACCGGTTTGGGTTCGAGTCCCACCCGCCCCACCGGGTTTCCTCAGGCAAAATCGTTCTGACCTGGGGAAACGCGTTTTCCGGGGGTGTTTCGCGTGCGGTGAAACGCCTCACGGTGTGCGGCGAACGGAAGCCTTTGCGCCTCAAGGGCAGGGTGAGAGCTAGAGCTCCTTTGAGCTGGGGTTTTGCAGCGTCGCCTCCGTGGGAACGTCGGGGAATGATCCCGCGACCGTTTGGGGAGATGCCCCAGACCATTGGTTTCGTTTCTCTGTACGTCGCTTGTGGTCGTCGGTTCGCTGTCTGTCTTGGACGGATTAGCTGCTGCGGGGGGATGCCGGTGCGCGGCGCCCTCGGACGACTGGCCACCGGCTTCGGTCCCAGTGCAGGCAACGACGACTCGATCAGTGACTGAGCCGGAACGGCCAGAAGCCGGCGGCGGCGTTGTGCGCGGTCTGGCACACCGCGATGGCGACCAGGGCCACGGCGGCGGCGCCCAGCATGCCGATGCCCCCGAGCGTGCAGGTGTGCAGCGCGTGGGTGAAGCTGGCTCCGTAGACAGCCTGGGCCTCGGCCGTGGCCGGGCCGGTGGAGAGGCGAAGGAAGGCACCGGCCTGGATGCCGGCGTCGGAGACCATGCTCAGTTCGTGCCTCCGGTCGGGAGTGCCGAGGCCCGAGGCCGCGAGATGGCCCGGCAGAGTGCTCAGGAACACCGAAGTCCGCAGGGCCGAGTGTGCGGCCGATCTGGTGCAGGGCGCTGCTGGCGGCGCCAGCGGTGGGGGCGAGTCGGGGGGCAGGCTGGTCACGGCAATGGTGGTGATGGGGGCCGTGGCCAGGGCGATGCCTATGCCGAGGGCACCGATGACCGCGGCGGAGACGGCGACACCGGTGGACGCGTCGAAGGTGTTGACGAGGTGGGCGCCGGTGCCGCCCGCGGCGAGGCCGACGGCCAGGAGCAGTCCGGGGGTGGTGCGGACCATGAGGCACCCGACCAACGGACCGAGGAGACGGTGAAGCAGTTGAGGGCGATGAGGCGAAGCGTCGCAGGCGGCACCTTCCGGGCCCGATGACACCCCTCAGGTCACGTTTTCGACAGGGGGCAACAGCCATGCTGGGCCCGGAGGCTAGCGCCCCATTGCAGGACCGCAAAGAAGATCACGGGGTCCCGCAGCCGATCTGTCCGCGCGGCTTGCTCGCGGGAGGCTCCCTCGCGGCAGCCCTTGCCGTCTACACGACGGCGTTCAGGTGATCGTGCACCAGCTTCGTGAGTGGCACGGCGCCCGGGGCGCTCTGGTCGCTCTGGGCGTCGGTGGTGGTCAGGCGGCGAGTCGGGTGCCGCGCCGCCAGATGGCGCGGGTGTCGAGGGTGTCGTTGATGCTGGTGGTCGGGTCGCCGTCGATGAGGAGGAGGTCGGCCCGCAGGCCGGGGGCGATGCGGCCGCGGTCGATGAGGTTGAAGCGGCGGGCGGGCACGGACGTGGCGGCAGCGAGGGCGTCGGAGGGGGTCAGCCCCGCTTGAACCAGGTACTGCAGTTCGTGGTGGAGGCTGGCGCCGTGTGCGACACCGCCGTGAGAGGCGACGGGGACGCTGGCGTCGGTGCCGGCGAGGATGTCCACTCCGGCGGAGTGCAGGGCGGCGACGCTGTCCAGAACGTGCTGGAAGTTGCCCTCGGGGTAGGTGTTGAAGCGGCCGCGCAGGGTGTCGAGCCATATTTGGGGCAAGCGGCTGTTGACACGGGGGTCGTCGGCCAGGGCGGTGGCGGCGTTCCCCATGAGGGAGGAGCTGATGACCAGGCAGGGGGTGACGAAGACATCCGCATCGGCGAGGGCGACGATGATCTGTGCGTCGGCCTTCCGGTCGATGAACAGGTGAGCCAGGCCGTCGACTCCGGCTTCCAGCGCCTGGCGGGTGGCGTCGAGGGTGATGGCGTGGGCGATGACCCTTTTCCCGAGTGCGTGAGCTTCCTCTACGCCGGCTCTGATGGTCTGTGGATTCATCTGGGGGAGGTCGGGGCGGCCCATGACGGTACCTTCCTCGATCATCACTTTGATGTAATCGGCGCCTTGCTGGACGAAAGCGTTGACGTGGGCGCGGGCTTCGTCGGGGGTGCTCACCGAAGGCATGACCCAGCCCTTGCTCTCTCCGGCGGCGGGGTCGTGTTCGCCCAAATCTTTCATGAGCTCGCTCGGGTGTCCGCCCTTGGCCATCAGTGCGATGAGGGCGGAGCGTACGTCGGCGAGCGTGTCGTCGTTGTTCACCTCCGTGCGCTGCTGCGGGGTCCAGTAACCCTGCATTTCCAGTTCGGTGGTGACACCGAACTTCAGTGCCTCGCGCAGGGACTCGACGGAGGTGTGCACGTGGCTGTCGATGAATCCAGGCATCAGGGTGGCACCCTGGGCATCGACGATCTCGGCTCCGGCAGGTGCCGTGTCACCGCCGATAGCTGTGACGATCTCGCCATTGAGGGTGAGGCTCTGAGCATCGAGCAGCTTCTCGCCGTCGAAGATGCGGGCGTGGGCGATGTATGTGGTCATCACGTGTTCCTTGAGGTTCGTTTGGGAGTTTGAGGCGGCGCCGGCCAGGCCACCAGATCCGCAGGCATCCTCGACCGCGCGGGATCAGTGCTGCGAGACGCGTGCGTCGGTCGGGAGGATGAGGTGGGTCAGGCGGTCTCGGCTTCGGCCTTGGCCAGCGGTGCTGCGCCGGGTTTGCCGCGCAGCGGCACCTCCTCGATGAGCAGCGAGGCGATCAGTGCCGCGAGAGCGATGCATGCTCCGGTCAGGAAGATGAGGTGGGTGGCATGGGCCACGTCCTGGAGGTATGGCGCTTGCTCGGTGGTGTGGGCAGTCGTGGATCCTTCGCCGGGTATGCGCGCGGAGCTGACGGTGCCGGCGAACAGGGAAGCGAACACGGCGATCCCAACAGAGCCGCCCAGGTTGCGGAAGAGGTTGGTGGCCGCCGAGGCGGATCCGATGTCGCGGAGTCCGACAGCGTTCTGCGCGATGGTGTTGGCCATTTGCATGCAGAACCCGGTTCCGGCCCCGACGACCGCCATGTAGAGCGACGTCAGGAGGCGCGTGGTGTCGGTGCCCATGGTTGAGAGCAGTCCCAGGCCCACGACCAGGAGGGCGGAGCCCGTCACAGGGAAGATCTTGTACCTTCCGGTCGCCGACATCACCTTGCCGGAGATGTTTGCCGTGATCAGCGTGGCGATCATCATCGGCAGCAACAGCAGGCCGGAGTTGGCGGCCGAGGCCCCTTGGACCACCTGCTGGTAGAGCGGCAGATAGAGGGTTGCGCCGAACGTGGCGACACCGATGACGGTCAGCAGGATCGCGGAAAGAGGGAAGTTGCGGTGCCCGCCGTAGATGCGCAGCGGCATCAGCGGCTCCTCGGCCCGGCTCTCGGTGACGATGAAAGCGGCCAGCAGGACGAGGGCGACGAGGGCCAGGCCGATGATCTGCCACGACCCCCAGTCGTAGGTGCTGCCCGCCCAGGTCGCGGCCAGGATGAATGCGGAGATCGCCCCGGTGAGGAACGTGATGCCAAGCCAGTCGATGGAGACCTTGCCCCGGCGCTTCAGCGCGGGCATGTGCAGGAGGAGCTGGCACCAGATCATGCAGATGAGGCCGATGGGCACGTTGATGTAGAAGGCCCAGCGCCAGCCGAGGTGGCCGGTGACGAAGCCGCCGACGAGAGGACCACCGAGCTGTCCGACCGCCATCACTCCGGCGACCATGCCCTGGTACTTGCCGCGCTCGCGCGGCGGCAGCAGGGCTCCGATCAGCGCGAAGGCGCCGGCGCCCATACCGCCCGCGCCCAAGCCCTGGACCACTCGGAAGATGATCAGCGTGTTCATCGAGGGGGCCATGCCGCACGCCACGGACGCGACGAGGAAGAGCGCGATCGAGCTGAGGAACATGTGCTTGCGATTGAGGAGATCGCCGAGTTTGCCCCACACGGGGGTGGAACAGGCGGTGGCCAGGGTGTAGCCGGTCACCACCCAGGACATGTGATCGAGGCCGCCGAGGTCGGCGACGACGGTTGGCATCGCGGTGCCGACGATCAGGCTGTCGAGCATCGAGAGCAGCAGGGCGAGCATGACACCGAGCAGAACCCAGCGGATGTTCTTGGGAACCGCGATGGCGTCGGTCTCAGCGGCCTGGCGGGAGGCAGGAGGTGGCACGACGGATCACCCCTTTCGCAGAAGCGTGGAGAACGGGCGTGCATCGAGAGGCACCACATCAGCGTAACGAACGTGTTCGCAGCGAACAAGTTCGTTCGATGTTGTTGCTTCACAGCGCCCCGCCGAGGGGCCCTGGCTTGAGTACCTCCGTCGTCGCGTTCCTGTGCGACCAGCTGAAATCCTGACCGCCGTCCGCGACCCAGCCCGGCGTGTGGAGCCCGTCCCTATCGCCGAACTTCAACCCTGGCGCGGTGGAGCCGCCTCGGCGGCGCCACCGCACAGCAGCATGGGTGAACACGTTCCTCGGTCCCCCACGATGAGGCATGCATCACGCCATCCGCCACTGCCTCTTGGTCCTGCTGGGGGCTGGCCGGCGTCCTGCTAGTGACCGACCTTGTCCAACTCGGCGAATTCCTCGTCCGAGAACGAGAGTCCCGCGCCGGCGACGTTCTCGCGCAGGTGCGCTATCGACGAGGTGCCGGGAATGAGCAGGATGTTCGGCGACCGCCGCAGCAACCAGGCCAGGGCGACTGCCATGGGTGTCGAATTCAGCCGGGTGGCCACGGCGTCAAGGGTCATGGACTGCAGCGGGGTGAATCCGCCGAGAGGAAAGAAGGGCACATAGGCGATGTTCTTGGCGGCGAGTTCGTCGATCAGCTCGTCGTCCTGACGGTATGCGAGGTTGTACATGTTCTGCACGCACACGATCGGTGCGATCGCCTGCGCCTCGGCGACCTGTTCCGCCGTCGCGTTACTCACTCCGAGGTGCCGGATCAGGCCCTGCTGCTGGAGTTGCACGAGGGCCTCGAAGGGCTCGGCGAGCGAGCCGGGCCGGGGACCCTGAGCATCTCCGAGGCGGAGATTGACCACGTCGAGCGATTCGAGGTCGAGGTCCGCAAGGTTCTCGTTGACGGCGCGGCGCAGGTTTTCGGGCTGCCGGGCAGGGAGCCAGCCGCCCTGTTGATCGCGGACCGCGCCGACCTTGGTCACGATGTGCAGCGATTCGGTATAGGGGTGCAGCGCTTCACGGATCAGCTGGTTGGTGACGCGTGGTCCGTATGCGCCAGCAGTGTCGATATGGCTGATCCCGAGGCCGGCAGCCTCGCGCAGTACGGCGATCGCGCCGTCGTGGTTGGCGGGTGGGCCCATGACCCCGGGACCGGCGAGTTGCATGGCGCCGTAGCCGAAGCGGGTGACGTTCAGATCGCCCAGGTTCCAGGTGCCGCCGGGCAGTGACGCGGAGGGGGTGTTGATGGTTTCGCTCATGCCGTCGATACTCGCTCGCGGACAACCGGCGCATCCAATACCGATACAGCGCCCTGTCATACCCGGTAGGTATCACCGGGTTATGCTGTGGCCGTGGACGCCTTGGAGATCCGCGAGCTGAGGTACTTCCTGGCCGTCGCCGAGGAACTGCACTTCGGTCGCGCCGCCGAACGCCTCGGCATGGCCCAGCCGCCGCTGTCCCGGGCGATTCAGCAACTCGAGCGACGCCTCGGCGTCTGCCTGCTGAAACGCGACCGCCGCGGCGTCTCCCTGACCGGTGCCGGAGAGATGCTGCTGCACGAAGGCCGCGCGGCCATCGACGCGACCACCGCCGCCGCTCGCCGCACCCGCCGCGCCGGTGGCGCCGACAGTCCGGGCGGCCCCCGCAACCGCCTGGTGCTGGTGGTGAAAGCCGGCGCGTCTCACGAGTTGCTGCACAAGCTCCTCGACACCTATGCGGCCGAGCCTGACGCCGCCAAGATCGAGGTGCTGCCGAGCGGCACGTGTGAGCAGGAAGGGATGCTGCGCGATGGCCGCGCTGATGTGGCGCTCATGCACGCCCCGTTCAACTCCCTTGCCGGGTTCGACAGCGAGGAACTGATGACCGAGGGGCAGGTCGCTGTCCTGCCCGCCGGGCACCCTCTTGCCGCGCGCCGGACTTTGTCCCTGGCCGACGTCAGCGACATCCCCGATCTTCCGCTCGCCCGCTGGTCCCGCCACGGCACATACCCACCCGGCCCGGGCCCCGAGATCCACGACCAGACGCAGCTGGCGCAGCTGATCGCTCTCGGACGCACCGTGGCCGTCTTCCCCGACTCAGCCCGCGCCTGGCTGTGGGCGGATCACACCGCAGTCCCCCTGACCGACGCGCCCCCCGTCGTCACCCACATCGCCTGGCCCGCGCACAGCCGCTCCCTCGCCCTCGCCGGGCTGATCCGCACGGCTACACGGCTATGACCCGCCCTCGCCTTCCACCGCCGCGACACGCAGCCTGACCGCCGGCCCCCACCCGGCCGTCGCCCACGGGCGCCACCGTGACTCCGTGTGCTGTCGGCCTTTGCGTCGGCAGAAGGCGCCCCGGGCCGCCCACGGGACGGGGGGTCCGCGAAGCCGTCACGGCCCCGGCGGGCGAGGCGGCTCTCGGAATCCTTTCTGGGTCGCTGACCAGCAGGTAGGCATTGGTCTAGTTGGTCTACGACCACGACGAGCAGACGAGCCGTACGGCATTGCCACATCACTCGTCTTGGGTGGCGTCCTTGGCGCGCAGCGGGCGCAGGCCGCCCGGCGCTCGGGGAGCTGGAACGAATACCGGCCGAGATGTTGATGTGGTGCCGTACGAACGGTGGGAGGCGGGCGACGTCTTCGTCGCGGGTATTGAAGCCGTCAGCGCGCAGCCGGTTCACTGCAGCGTCCAAACACTGTGTGTTGAACAGCACCACGCTGAGTACGAGTCCGAGCGCGCCGACCTGGTCTTCCACAATTTTCCGGGCGAGCGCGTGGGCCCCGCCGGAGCTTGGCCTGCGCCTAGATCTGGCGCCGGCAGCCGGGCTTGTCGGCCAGACGCAAGGATGTGCAGAAACTTGGCGGTCCGCCCGTAGTGGGCGATCGCGTCCCCCAGCGGGGCCGGCCGCCCGTGCCGCGACAGGATCCGGATGACGTCGTGCGCGGACGTCGCGAGGTCACCGCTTGGCTGTGTGTCCGCGGCTAGGGCCTGTGTGAGGTCGTGATCATTCGGTCGTCGGTAAGAGGTCGTTGATCCAGATCAGGGAGGCCCGGAGGTGGAGTCCGGCGTCGTAGCTCTCGGGGGACTTGTCGTAGCGGGTGGCGATGC
>NZ_SSBI01000023.1 GCF_004795015.1 Streptomyces sp. A1277
CGGGCCCCTCGCCGTACGGAACGGCTGACCGCACGCCGCACAATGGGGGAGTGAACGAGTCGATACCCGTCCTCCGCGACGTGGACCACGGCACCGCCCGACTGCTCCCGGACGTGGACCGGGAGCGGGCCTGGCTGCTCACGGTCGACGGGGCGCCGCAGTCGTACGTCGACCTCGACGCGCCCGAGCACCTGGAGTTCGAGTACGCGCGGCGCCTCGGCCACGTCGTGGACTGCGCGGCGGAGCCGGGCGAGCCGCTGGACGTCCTGCACCTGGGCGGCGGCGGCCTCACGCTGCCCCGCTACGTCGCGGCCACCCGCCCCGGCTCCCGGCAGGAGGTCGCGGACGCGGACGGCGGGCTGCTCGACCTCGTCGCCGAGCACCTGCCGCTGCCCGCCCGCAGCGGCATCACCGTCCACCCGGCGGACGCCCGCGCGAAGCTGGAGGAGACCGCCCCCGGCTCGGTGGACCTCCTGATCGCGGACGTCTTCGGCGGCTCCCGGGTGCCGGCCCACCTCACCTCCGTCCCGTACGCCGAGGCGGCGGCGCGGGCGCTGCGCCCGGACGGGATCTACGCGGCCAACCTCGCCGACGGGCCGCCGTTCGGCTTCCTGCGCTCGCAGCTGGCCACCTTCGCGACCGTCTTCGACGAGCTGGCGCTGATCGCGGAGCCGGGCGTACTGCGCGGCCGGCGCTTCGGCAACGTGGTGCTCGTCGCCTCCCGCGCCCCGTTCGACACGGCGGCCCTGACCCGTCGCTGCGCGGCCGACGCCTTCGCGGCGCGGGTGGAGCACGGCGAGGCGCTGGCCGCGTTCGTCAGGGGCGCCCGGCCGGTCGGCGACGAGGAGGCGGTCGCCTCACCCGAGCCGCCCGACGGCGCCTTCAGCCTCGGCTGACGCGGGCGCCACCACGACCTGGGCGGCCACCTCGACGGACCCGGTGCGCCGGGTCAGGTTCCGTACGTCCGGTACGAACAGCACCGCTCCGGTGACCAGCACGATCAGCCCCGCGCACCCCCACAGCGCCTGGCCGCGCCCGACCAGGGACTCGACGGGGCCGGCGAGCGCGGTGGCGACCGGGACCATGGCCACCGAGCCGAACCAGTCGTAGGCCGAGACGCGGGAGAGCTTCTCCTCCGGGATCTCCTGGTGCATGGCCGTCATCCAGGAGACGCCGAACACCTCGATGGCCGTGCCGCTGACGAACATCACCACGCACAGCCCGGCGGCGGACAGCGGGACGGCGAGCCCGGCGGAGGGCAGGGCCAGCGGGAAGACGCAGAGGGTTCCGGCCAGCAGTAGCCGGCGCGGCTTCCACCGCGTCATCAGCAGCGCCCCGGCCAGGTTGCCGACGCCGAACGCGGCCAGCGCGAAGCCCCAGGGCCGGGCGCCGCCCAGCGAGTCGCGGGCGACCAGCGGCCCGTAGACCGCTTCGGCGGCCCCGACCGCGGCGACCACCACGGAGAACTGGGCCACGATGGCCCAGAGCCACGGGCGGCCGGTGAACTCCTTCCAGCCGTCCCGCAGGTCCGCGAGCAGCCCGCCCCCCGGTGCGCGGGACGGGATGTGGCTGACGTCCAGGAAGGCGCGCAGGGCCCCGGCGCCCGCGAAGGCGGCGGCGTCCACGGCGAGCACCCAGCCCGGGTCCATCGCCGCGATCATGGCGCCGCCGAGCGCCGCACCGCCGATGGCGGCGCTCTGGGTGGACATCCGGAACAGGGCGAAGGCGCGGCTCGCCTGCTCGCCGCTGACGCTCGACATCAGCATGCCCTCGGCCGCCGGGCCGAAGAACGCCTGCCCGGTGCCGCACAGCGCGGTGAGCACCATCATCTGCCACAGCTGCGGGTCGCCGGCCAGGACCAGCAGGGCGAAGAGGCCCTGCGAGACGCAGTTCAGGGCGTTGGCCGCGACCATCACGCGGTGGCGCGGAATCCGGTCCGCGATCGCCCCGCCGATCAGCAGGAAGAGCACCAGCGGCACCGTCCGGGCCGCCGCCACGAGACCGACGTCGCCGCCGTCGCCACCCGCCTGGAGAACCGCGAACGCCGCCGCGATCAGCGCGCCGTGGGTACCCAGGCCCGTGACGATCGAGGCGGCGGTCAGCAGCCGGTAGTTGCGGCCCGCCGGGGCGGGGCGGGCGGAGGGGGGTACGGGGGCGGCTGCGTCGGTCACCCAGGGACTATCGCGGCCGCGGCCCGGTTGTGCAAATGTGTTCCCGCGCGGTCAGGAATCGGGGTCGGTGATCTCCACCAGGCGCACCGTGCTGAGGATCTTCTGGACCGTCGCGTCCGGCAGCTCGTCCTTGACCCCGGCAGCGGCGTACAGCACCCACGAGGAGAACGCGCCGGAGCTGTTCTTGAAGGTGAAGGCGTACGTCTTGCCGTCGCTGCTGCACTTCGTCTTCTTGGTGACGTGGGGCGCGGTGGCGGTGACCAGGCTTCCCGTCAGCCCCGACTTGGTGGTGTACTGCTTGGCCTTGCTGATCTTGATGGTCTTCTTCGGCATGTGCTGCGCGTACGCGGCCCACGCCCAGGTACCCGCCTCGTTCCGGGCGTTCACATCCGCGTCCGTGGCGCCCTGGGCGCCACGCGTGCCGGTGCCGGCCAGGCTGTAGTTCTCGTCGGTGCCGTCCTTGTCGGAGTCCTCGACGCACCACTTGCTCTTCAGGTCCGCCGGCGCGGAGAACCCGATGAGCGGCGGCTTGTCCTCCTTCGATTCGTCCTCGAAGTACGAGAACGTCGTCGGGGACGAGACCTCCCAGTCGCCGGGCACGTCGAACTGGGTGCCCCACTTGGGGTTCGTCACGACCTTCCAGCCCGCGATGAGCGGCTTGGCGTCCGCGTCGTCGCCGCGCGGGTTCGCCTCGGGCGAGGAGGCGGAGGTGGACGGCTTGACCGGCGCGGACGACTTCGTGCCGTCGGCGACGTTCTTGCCGTCCTTGTCGTCGCCGTCCTTGTTCAGCACGACGACTCCGGTGACCGCGGCGGCCACCACGACCGCGGTCGCCGCGACGATGGCCACGACGGTCGTCTTCTTCTTGTCGTTGCCGGGCTGCGGCGCGCCGGGAGGCCCGGGCACCGCGTACTGCGGAACCGTCGGCTGCTGGTACGGGTTGGGCTGGCCGTAGCCCCCCGGCCCGCCCTGCTGCGGGTAGCCGTAACCGGGCTGCTGGCCCTGCTGCTGATGCCCCGGCTGCTGATGCCCCGGCTGCTGGTAGGGATTCGGCTGCTGGTACCCCGGCTGCTGGTACGGGTTCTGGTTCTGGTCCTGCGGGTTCTGCTCGCCCCCGGGCGGCTGCTGTCCTGGCCACATGGCGAGTAACGATAGAGGTGCCCCGCCGACGCGGCTACGCCCGCCCCCGTGTGCGAACGGTGAAGGCGGGGGCGACCGGCGCGGGGCGTGCGCCGCCGAGGCATGGCCAAAGCGTTCTACTCATGAGTAACATCTCGCGCATGAGCGCTGAACAGATGACCGCGGGCGAGATGCTCGCCGCCACGGTCCCCATGGTCCGGACCCTCAACCTCGAATTCCTGGAGTCCACCGCGGACCGCGCGGTGGTCCGCATGCCGGACCAGGCCGACTACCACAACCACGTCGGCGGGCCGCACGCCGGAGCCATGTTCACGCTGGCGGAGTCGGCGAGCGGCGCCATCGTCATCGCCGCGTTCGGCGACCAGCTCAGCCGGGCCGTGCCGCTCGCGGTGAGCGCCGAGATCGGCTACAAGAAGCTGGCCATGGGCGAGGTCACCGCGACCGCCACGCTCGGCCGCCCCGCCGCCGAGGTCGTCGCCGAACTCGACGCGGGGGAGCGCCCCGAGTTCCCGGTGTCCGTGCAGATCCAGCGCGCGGACGGCGCCGTCACCGGTGAGATGACCGTCGTCTGGACGCTGCGCCCGAACTCCTGACCCCGTACGGCCGAAGGGCCGCCGCGCACCCGGCAGGGGCGAGGCGGCCCTTCGCGCTGTCCGGCCCGGCTGCGCGCCGGGTAGGCTTCCCGCGGTGCGCCGATGAGCTGTCCGGCGGGCGAAGCACATCACTACGGAGGAACCGGCGTTGCACATCCAGGAGTGGCTGGAGACCGTTCCCGCGATCAGCGTGTACGTCCTGGTGGGCGTCGTCATCGGACTGGAGAGCCTGGGCATCCCGCTCCCCGGCGAAATCGTCCTGATCAGCGCGGCGCTGCTGGCCGCCAGCCACGATGGCGTCAACCCGTGGATCCTGGGCGCCTGCGCCACGGCCGGGGCCGTGCTCGGCGACTCGATCGGCTACGCCATCGGACGCAAGGGCGGACGGCCGCTGCTGGCCTGGCTCGGCGGGAAGTTCCCCCGGCACTTCGGCGAGAGCCAGATCGCCCTGGCGGAGCGCTCGTTCCAGAAGTGGGGCATGTGGGCGGTGTTCTTCGGCCGCTTCGTCGCCCTGCTGCGCATCTTCGCCGGCCCGCTGGCCGGTGTGCTGCACATGCCGTACTGGAAGTTCCTGATCGCCAACGTGCTGGGCGGGATCGCCTGGGCGGGCGGCACCACGGCCGTCATCTACTCCGTGGGCGTCGTCGCCGAGGCATGGCTCAAGCGGTTCTCCTACCTGGGCCTGGCCATCGCGGTCCTGATCGGGCTCGCCTCGATGCTGGTCCTCAAGAACCGCGCCAAGAAGGCCGCCGCCGCGCACTCCGCGGCGGCCACCGAACCGGAAGCGGGAACGGTGCCGGTCGCCGACTGACCCGGCGGGCGGCCCTCAGCCGCCGCATGCCTCGCGGTGCGCCTTGGCCAGCTCCACGTAACCGACCGCGTTGAAGCGGACGCCCTCCAGCTCCTCCTCGGTCAGCTGCCGCTTGACCTTCGCCGGTACGCCCGCGACCAGGGAGCCCGGCGGGACGCGCATCCCCTGCGGGACGAGGGCCTGCGCCGCGACCAGCGAGCCCGCGCCGATGTGGGCGCCGTTGAGGACGGTGGCCCCCATGCCGACCAGGACGTCGTCCTCGATGGTGCAGCCGTGCAGGACGGCGTTGTGCCCGACCGAGACCCGCTCGCCGACCGTCACGGCGAAACCGGGATCGACGTGGACGCTGCAGTTGTCCTGGATGTTGGAGTCCGCACCGATGACGATGGGGCCGCAGTCCGCGCGCAGCACCGCCTGGTACCAGAGGCTGGAGCCCGCCGCCATGGTGACGTCACCGATCGCCACCGAGGTCGGCGCGGTGAACGCGTCCGCGTCGATGGACGGCTCCTTGCCGCCCATGCCCATGATCAACGCCTGCTGAGCCATCGCGCGTTCCTCCGTGCTCCGGTGCCGTGGGTCGCGGCGATCCGGTGGGAACCGGCCGTCCGCCGGGGAAACGGTATGCGACGTACGGGCGGAGCACCGGCCTGTTGGGGTGAAGATCACAGGCCGGCGGAGCCGACCGTCCGATGGGCGCGGACTACCGTGTGCGCGTGCCCAAGAACAGAAACGCGTTCTCCTCGCTGACCGCCTGGCGGCGGCGCGCCCTGTCCGGGGCCGTCCACCGCTGCTGGCGCTGGGCGAGGGAGGCGGGCGCGGTCACTGCCGAGCACCCCGGCGCACTGCGGTTCGCCCGGATCGGCGAGGGCACCCGGCTGGCCTTCCCGCAGGGCACCGTCTTCGGCGAACCGTGGATCGAGCTGGGCGACCACTGCGTCATCGGCGAGCAGGTCACGCTGACCGCGGGCCTCATGCCCGACCTGGACCTGGGCCCCGAGCCGATCCTGACCCTGGGCGACGGCGTGGTGCTGGGGCGCGGCAGCCACATCGTCGCCGATACGACGGTGAGCATCGGCTCGGACACGTACTGCGGGCCGTACGTCTACATCACCTCGACCAACCACAGCTACGACGACCCGCACGAGCCGGTCGGCAAGCAGTGGCCCCGGATGGAGCCGGTGTCCATCGGACCGGGCTGCTGGATCGGGACCGGGGCCGTGATCCTGCCGGGCGCGCGGCTCGGGCGCAACGTGGTCGTGGCGGCCGGCGCGGTGGTCCGCGGCGAGGTGCCGGACCGCGCGGTGGTGGCCGGAGCACCCGCCCGGGTCGTACGGAGCTGGCACCCCGAGAAGGGATGGGAGCCGCCCCTGCGGACACCGGCCCCGGTGCCGATCCCCGCGGGCGTCACCCCGGAACAGCTGCTGGCCGTCGCGGAGCTCGAAGAGGGCTGACCGCCCGCCCCGCGCTCACCCGGTCGCGAGCAGCACCGAACCCACCAGGGCGAGCCCGGCCCCCGCCGCCTGCACCCCGCGCAGCCGTTCCCCGAGGAAGCCGCGTGCGGCCAGGGCCGTGACCACCAGGTAGAGCGAGGCCAGTACGGCGGCCACGGTGACCGGGCCGTGGTGGGCGGCCATCGAGTAGGTGCCGTTGGCCGCGACGTCCGCGAGGCCCACGAACGCCAGCGCGGGCAGCGCCGCCCGGACCGCCGACGCGCCTTCCTCGGGCAGCGCGCGGCCTCCGCGCCGCACCGAGACGTACAGCGCCCCGCCGCCCACCACGGTGTTGGTGACCCGCTGCACGAACAGCGCCAGGAACAGCCCGGTCACCGTGGTCGACGCCTCGGCGATCAGCGACATCACGGCTCCGAAGCCGAACGCCGCCACCAGCGTCAGCAGGATCGCGCGCCGCTGCACCGGCGCCCCGCGCAGCTGCGGGCCGCCCGCCATCACGATGCCCGCGACGGCGACCGAGACCCCGGCGAACTGGACGAGCCCCGGGCGCTCCCCGGCGATCAGCCCCACGCTCACCGGGACGGCGACGCCGAGCGAACCGAGCGGGGAGACCACGCCCATCGGACCGAGGGCGAGCGCCTTGTAGAAGCACAGCATCGCCACCGGCCCCACGACACCCGCCGCGACCGCGAACCAGAGCTGCGGGCCCGCCTCGCTCCAGCCGCCCGTGGCGAGCACGATCACGCCCAGCACCGCCGCCGCCATGATCTGCGAGACCACGACCACGGTGAGCGCGGGCGTGCGCCGGGTGAGCAGGCCGCCCCCGAAGTCGGCCAGCCCCCACAGGAGGCTGGTGGCCAGGGCGAACAACGCTGTCATCAGGAGCCTCGCAGTACAGTGCGGCGAACGTTTGGGTACACCGCACCGTAGTTCAGAATGCTCGACTACGTCATTCAAAATATTGGACGGAATGTGACTGACCTCGATCGGCTGACCCAGTCCCTCGCGCGCAACCTCAAGCGCTGGCGCGGTGAGCGCGGCTTCACCCTGGACGCGCTGGCCGCCCGCGCGGGAGTCAGCCGCGGCATGATCATCCAGATCGAGCAGGCCCGCACCAACCCGAGCGTCGGCACCACGGTCAAGCTCGCCGACGCGCTCGGCGTCAGCATCACCACGCTGCTCGACCACGAACAGGGCTCCCCGGTCCGCCTCGTCCCCGCCGACCAGGCCGTACGCCTGTGGTCCACCGAGGCGGGCAGCGCCACCACCCTGCTGGTCGGCACGGAGGCCCGGGGCCCCCTCGAACTCTGGTCCTGGCGGCTGATGCCCGGCGACGGCAGCCGGTCCGACCCGCACCCCGAAGGCACGGTCGAACTGCTCCACGTCACCACGGGCACCCTGACCCTCGTCGTCGCCGACACCCCGTACAGCGTGCCCGCCGGCACCTCCGCCACCTTCGAGGCCCACCACCCGCACGCCTACCGCAACGAGGGCGCCGAACCGGTCGAACTCACCATGACCGTCAGCATTCCGCCCGTCAGATGAGACACGGTCCAACCGCGCGGACGGCGCTGTTAGCGTGACGCGCATGCGCGCACCCATCGGTTCCTTCGAGAACGCCTGCCCCGCCGTCGACCGTCTGGACCTGCTCACCGCCCCGGTGGCGAAGGCGGTGAGCACGGGCTGGGGAGGCATCCCCGCCGAGCAGATCATCCACGTGGACACCGACCCGGAGATCGCCGACACCGCGGTCTTCGTCGAGCATCACGGGGCCGGCCTGCTGGACCACTCGGCGAACTGCGTCGTCCTCGCGGCCAAGCGCGGCAGCGAGGTCACGCTCGCCGCCTGCGTCGTCCTGTCGCACTCCCGCGTCGACGTGAACGGCGCCGCCCGCAAGCAGCTCGGCGCCCGCAAGGCGCGCTTCGCCCCGATGGACACGGCGGTCGGCGAGACCGGCATGGAGTACGGCGGCATCACACCCATCGGGCTCCCGGCCGCCTGGCCGCTGCTCATCGACCCCGCGGTCGTGGACGAGGAATGGGTGCTGATCGGCAGCGGCTCGCGCCGCGGCAAGCTCATCGTGCCGGGCAAGGCGCTCGCCGCGCTGCCGGGCGCGATGGTGGTCGAAGGGCTCGGCATCCGTGCCTGAGGGCCTAGGGCGGCCCTAACCCTTCAGCTTCGGGATCTCGATGGCCGGGCAGCGGTCCATGACCATGTCGAGCCCCGCCGCCCGGGTGCGGGCGAAGGCGTCCTCGTCGACCACACCGAGCTGGAACCAGACGGCCCGGGCACCGGCGGCGACCGCCTCGTCCGCCACCGCGCCGGCCAGGTCGCTGTTGACGAAGACGTCCACCACATCCACCGGGAACGGGATGTCGGCCAGTGAGGCGAACCCCTCCTCGCCGTGCACCCGCTCCGCCTTGGGGTGCACCGGCACCACCCGCTTGCCGAAGCGCTGAAGGACCTCGGCCACCCCGTAGGCGGCCCGCGCACGGTTGTCGGAGAGCCCCACCACGGCCCAGGTGTCGCCGGTGTCTTCCAGAATCCTGCGGATCGTCTCCGTGTCTGCGTACATGAACCCGACAACCGGCAGCCCGTCCGGGGCATTCCCGCAGGTACGCATAGGGTGGCGGGATGCAGGAGCAGTACCGGACCGTCGCCCGCGCGGGCGTGCACGAGAGCGAGATCAACCGCTCCCGCTTCCTGTGCGCGCTCGCTCCCGCCGCCACCGAGGCGGAGGCGCAGGAGTTCGTCGCCCGCGTCCGCAGGGAACACCCGACCGCCACGCACAACTGCTACGCGTACGTGATCGGTGCCGACGCCTCCGTACAGAAGGCCAGTGACGACGGCGAGCCCGGAGGCACGGCCGGCGTCCCCATGCTCCAGATGCTCACCCGCCGCGAGGTCTGCTACGTCGTCGCCGTCGTCACCCGCTACTACGGCGGGGTGAAGCTGGGCGCCGGCGGGCTGATCCGGGCGTACGGGGGAGTGGTCGGCGAAGCACTCGACGCGCTCGGCACCCGCACCCGCCGGCGTTACCGCCTCGCCTCCGTCACGGTCGGCCACCAGCGGGCCGGCCGGCTGGAGAACGAACTGCGGGCCACCGGAAGGACCGTGCGCGAGGTCCGGTACGGGGCCGAGGTGACCATCGAGATCGGGCTGCCGGACGCCGAGGTCGAGGACTTCCGCCGCTGGCTGGCCGACGCGACGGCGGGCGAGGCGCACGTGGAACTGGGCGGCGAGGCGTACGGCGACGCCTGACCCGGCTGCCCGCCCGGCCGCCTCCCGGGTGATGGGAGACTGTGGGGCGTGAGGGCACAGGGGCGGAGGAAGCGAACCATGCGGGTCGGAGCCGGGTCTTGAGGATTTTGCACACATCGGACTGGCATCTGGGCCGGTCGTTCCACCGGGTCTCCCTGCTCGACGCACAGGCCGCCTACCTCGACCACCTGGTGGCCACCGTGCACGAGCACGAGGTCGACGTCCTGCTCGTGGCGGGTGATGTGTACGACAGGGCGGTGCCCCCGCTCAGCGCCGTCCAGCTCTTCGACGACGCGCTGCACCGGCTCGCCGCCGCCGGAGTACCGACGGTGATGATCTCCGGCAACCACGACTCGGCCCGCCGGCTCGGCGTCGGCGCCGGTCTCATCGGCCGGGCCGGCATCCACCTGCGGACCGACCCCGCGCACTGCGCCACCCCCGTCCTGCTCCCGGACGCGCACGGCGACGTGGCGTTCTACGGGCTCCCGTACCTGGAACCCGCCCTGGTAAAGGACGTGTTCAAGGCGGAGCGCGCCGGGCACGAGGCCGTGCTGGGCGCTGCCATGGACCGGGTGCGCGCCGACCTCGCCGAGCGCCCGGACTCCACCCGGTCCGTAGTCCTCGCCCACGCCTTCGTCGCCGGCGGCGAGCCCAGCGACAGCGAACGCGACATCACCGTCGGCGGGGTCGCCGCGGTGCCCGCGGGGGTCTTCGACGGCGTGGACTACGCCGCGCTCGGCCACCTGCACGGCTGCCAGGCCGTCACGGACCGGGTCCGCTACTCCGGCTCCCCGCTCGCCTACTCCTTCTCCGAGACCAGCCACCGCAAGACCATGTGGCTCATCGACCTGGACGCCGAGGGAGCGGTCACCGGCGAACGGATCGACTGCCCGGTGCCCCGCTCCCTCGCCCGTCTCCGCGGCCGGCTCGACGACCTCCTGGACGACCCGGCGCTGGACCGGCACGAGGACGCGTGGGTGGAGGCGACGCTCACCGACTCCGTCCGCCCGGCCGACCCGATGGCCCGGCTCACCGAACGCTTCCCGCACACCCTCAGCCTCCTCTTCGAACCGGAGCAGGCACCCGACGACCCGCACACCTCGTACGCCGGCCGGCTGCGCGGACGCGACGACCAGAGCATCGCGGAGGACTTCGTGGCCCACGTCCGCGGCGGATACGGGACCGACGAACGGGAACGGGCGGTGCTGCGCGGCGCCTTCGACCACGTACGGGTCGAGGACGGCGTCCGCGAGGTGAACCGGTGAGGCTCCACACGCTCCGGATCACCGCGTTCGGCCCGTTCGGCACGACCCAGGAGGTCGATTTCGACACGCTCGCCGCCGCCGGCCTCTTCCTGCTGCACGGTCCGACCGGCGCCGGCAAGACCTCCGTCCTGGACGCCGTCTGCTACGCCCTGTACGGCGCGGTCCCCGGCGCCCGGCAGAGCCCCGGCACCTCGCTGCGCAGCGACCACGCCCCGGCGGACCTGCCGACCGAGGTCCGGCTCGAACTCACCGTCGGCGGACGCCGCCTGGAGATCACCCGGCGCCCCGCCCAGCCCCGCCCCAAGAAGCGCGGTGGCGGCCACACCATGGAGAAGGCGCAGAGCCTGCTGCGCGCGTACGACCCCGAGGACGGGTGGCAGGCGCTCAGCCGCTCGCACCAGGAGATCGGGGAGGAGATCACCCAGCTCATCGGCATGAGCCGCGAGCAGTTCTGCCAGGTGGTACTGCTGCCCCAGGGAGACTTCGCCCGCTTCCTGCGCGCCGACGCCGAGGCCCGCGGCCGGCTCCTCGGCAGGCTCTTCGACACCCGGCGCTTCGCGGCCGTCGAGGAGCGCCTGGCCGAGCTGCGCCGGGTGGCCGAGGCCCAGGTCAGGGCCGGTGACGACCAGATCCTCGCCCTCGCCCAGCGCATCGCCCAGGCGGCCGGGCCCGCCGCGCACGAGTGCCCGCTGCCCGACGCCCGGCCGGGCGAGCCCGGGCTCGCGGACGCCGTCCTGGGCTGGGCCGCCGCCGCCCGTGCCAGCGCCCGCGAACGCCTCGGCATCGCCGCATCGGTGCTGGCCACGGCGGAGAGCCGGCACACCGCGGCCCGCGACGCCCTGGACGCCCAGCGGGAACTGGCCGCGCTCCAGGAGCGGTACGCCGAGACCCGCCGCCGCGCCGCCGCGGTGGAGGCCGGCCGCGCCGCGCACGAGGAGGCGCGGGAGCGGCTGGGGCGCGCCCGCAAGGCGGACCTCGTCGCACCGGCGCTGGAGCTGCGCACGGAGGCGGAGCGCGCGTACCGGCGGGCGCACGAGGCCCGGGAGCATTCCCGGGGGCGGCTGCCCGACACCCTGGCCGACGCGGGCGCCGAACAGCTGGCGGCCCTGGAGCGCAGGCTCCGAGAGGAGCTGGGCGGCCTGGAATCCGCACGTCGCGCCGAAAGGCGCGGCGCCGAGATCGACAGCGAACGCTCCGCCCTGGAGCGGCAGGCCGCGGCCGACGACGACCTGGTCCGCGACACCGAGGACTGGCTCGCCGGATGGGAGACCACCCGGCAGGACCTTCAGGCCCGCCTCGACGCGGCCCTGGAGGCCGCGACCCGTACCGAACTGCTGGCCCGCCGGCTCGACCCGGCCCGCCGCCGCCTGGACGCGGCCCGCCGCCGCGACGCCCTCGCGGCGCAGCTGACCGCCGCGGAGAAGCGGCTCGCCGAGGCACGCGAACACGCGTTCGGCACCCGCGAGCACTGGCTCGATCTGCGCGAACGCAGGCTGCGTGGCATCGCCGCCGAACTCGCCGGGCAACTGGTCGCGGGCGAACCCTGCACGGTCTGCGGTTCGGCGGACCACCCCGCTCCGGCCCGCACCGGCACCGGACACGTCGACCAGGCGGCGGAGGAAGCGGCCGAGGCCGCGTACCGCAGCGCCGAGCGGGCCAGGGCCGACGCGGAGCAGGCACTCGCGGTCGTCCGGGAGCGGCACGAGGCGGCCCGCGCCGAGGCCGCCGAGCCGGCCGGCGCCGAGACCGCGACGGACGCGGACGCCACCGGACCCACGGTCGCCGCGCTCGCCTCCCTCGTGGACACGCTGACCGGCGAGCACGCCGAGGCGTACCGAACCGCCGCCGGGACGCACGCCGCGCGCGAGGCCCTGACGGCGGCCGACCGGGAGCAGCGCCGGCGCGCCGACGACCGGCAGCAGGCCGAGCGCCGCGCCGCCGCCCGTATCTCCCGGCGCGAGGGGCTGGACCGCGAACAGGCCGCCCTGAACGAGGTCGTCGACCGGGCCCGCGCCGGGTACGCGAGCGTCGGAGAGCACGCCGCGGTCCTCCAGGAACGCGTCGCCCTCCTCGTGGACGCGGTCGGCACCGTGCGCGAGGAGGAGACCGCGGCGGCGCGGCTCAAGGAGGCCGACGACCGGCTCGCGGACGCCGCGTTCCGGGCCGGTTTCGACACCCCCCGGGCCGCCGCCCAGACCCTCCTGGACGACGCCGCGCAGCGCACGCTCCAGCACCGGATCGACGCCTGGCAGGCCGAGTCGGCCGCGGTCGCCGACCGGCTCGCCGAGACCGGTGCCCGCGCCGCCGCCGACCGGCCGCCGGCCGCTCCGCACGCGGCCCAGGAGGTCTGCGACCGGGCCGAGCGCGCACTGCGGGAGGCCGCGGCCGGCCTCGACGCGGCCCGGGAACGCTGCGCCGAACTCGACAGGCTCTCGCGCCGCGCGGCGCAGGAGGTGCGCGCGCTGGGGCCCGTACGCGAGGAGTACGAGCGGGTCGCCCGGCTCGCCGGTCTCACGGCGGGCACGTCGGCGGACAACGCGCGCAAGATGCGCCTGGAGTCGTACGTGCTGGCGGCCCGGCTGGAGCAGGTCGCGGCGGCGGCCACCGCCCGGTTGCAGCGCATGTCCTCCGGCCGCTACCAGCTGGTCCACTCCGACGCCTGTACCGGAGGCCGCAGGGCGGGGCTCGGGCTGCACGTCATCGACGCCTGGACCGGCCGCGAGCGCGACACGGCCACCCTCTCGGGCGGCGAGACCTTCTTCGCCTCGCTGGCCCTGGCGCTGGGCCTCGCCGACGTGGTCACCGACGAGGCGGGCGGCGTACGGCTGGACACCCTCTTCATCGACGAGGGGTTCGGCAGCCTCGACGACCAGACCCTCGACGAAGTGCTCGACGTGCTCGACTCGCTGCGCGAACGGGACCGCAGCGTCGGCATCGTCAGCCATGTCGCGGACCTGCGCCGCCGCATCCCCGCCCAGCTCGAAGTGGTCAAGGAGCGGCACGGATCGGCCGTACGGCTCCGGGCGGCGGGCGGGTTCAGCGACTGATCGGGCGCCCCGGCAGGGGCGAGGAGTAGACGACGCTGGTGGTGACGGAGCCGAGCGCGCCGATCTTCCCGGACACGGCCTCCAGATGCCGCATGGAACGGGCCGTCACCTTCAGTACGAAGCAGTCGTCGCCGGTGACGTGATGGGCCTCCACGATCTCCGGCGTGGCCTCCAGGAGGTCGTGGAACGGCTTGTAGTTGCCGTTCGGGTACCGCAGCCGTACGAAGGCGAGGATCGGCAGCCCGAGCCGCTCCGGGTCGACCACGGCCGCGTACCCGCTGATGATCCCGGCCTCCTCCAGCCGGCGGACCCGCTCCGTCACGGCGCTCGGCGACATGGCCACCGCCCGTGCCAGCTCCGCGAACGAGGCCCGGCCCTCGCGCTGGAGCACATCGAGGATGCGCCAGTCGGTGGCGTCCGGGGAATAGTCGCTCATGCGCACAGAGAACCGTGAAATCCCCGGCGGATCAAGGCAGGTGCCGGGGATCGCACCTTCCGGGCGGGGTTGGCCGGCCGTAGATTTCCCGGCATGACCCACCAGCAAGGTGCCACCGCCACCCACCCCGTCCTGCGGGTACCGCCCGCCGCCCCGGCCGAGGCCGTCGCCCATTTCGGGGCCTCGCTCGCCTTCCACACCGACGTCTCGGACGTCGCGGCGGCCCTCGACGCCGGCACGGACCCCGGCTTCGTGCTGCTCGACTCCCGCTCCACAGAGTCCTGGGACCAGGGGCACATCCCCCGAGCGGTGCACCTGCCGACGGCGCTCGTCGCGGAGCGGGCGCCGCACCTCCTCGACCCGGCCGTACCGGTGGTCACCTACTGCTGGGGACCCGGCTGCAACGGCGCCGCCCGCGCCGCACTCGCCCTGGCCGGGCTCGGCTACCGGGTCAAGGAGATGCTCGGCGGCTTCGAGTACTGGGTGCGCGAGGGCTTCCCGTACGAGACCCGGCAGGGCGGCGCGCGGCGCGCGGCCGATCCGCTCACCGCACCGGCCGGCGCGGACGCCTGCGGCTGCTGACGACGGCCGGCCCCGGGCACCGCCCGGGAACCGGCCGCCGGCGGATCAGAGCTTCGACAGCTCGTCCACCAGGTCGTCCAGACCCAGCGGGCCCTGCGACAGGGCCGCCATGTGCCACGCCTTGAGGTCGAAGGCGTCGCCGTGCGCGGCCCGGGCGTTCTCCCGGCCCAGCAGCCAGGCGCGCTCGCCCAGCTTGTAGCCGATGGCCTGGCCCGGCATCGACAGGTAGCGGGTCAGCTCGCTCTCCACGAAGTCGGCGGGCCGGCCGCTGTGGTTGCCGAAGAACTCCTGGGCCAGCTCCGGCGTCCACCGCTCACCGGGGTGGAACGGCGAATCGGCCGGGATCTCCAGGCCCAGGTGCATGCCGATGTCCACGATGACCCGGCAGGCGCGCATCATCTGCGCGTCCAGGTAGCCGAGCCGGCGCTCCGCGTCCGGCAGGAAGCCCAGCTCGTCCATCAGCCGCTCCGCGTACAGCGCCCAGCCCTCGGCGTTGGCGCTGACGATGCCGATGGACGCCTGGTAGCGCGACAGACTCTCCGCCACGTGCGCCCACTGGGCGAGCTGGAGGTGATGACCGGGCACGCCCTCGTGGTACCAGGTGGACACCAGGTCGTACACCGGGAAGCGGGTCTCGCCCATGGTCGGCAGCCAGGTGCGCCCCGGCCGGGAGAAGTCCTCGGAGGGGCCCGTGTAGTACGGGGCTGCGGCGCCGCCGGGCGGGGCGATCCGGCTCTCCACCCGGCGGACCCGCTCGGCCAGCTCGAAGTGCGTGCCGTCCAGGGCGTCGATCGCCTCGTCCATCAGCCCCTGCAGCCACGCCTGGACCTCGTCCACCCCCTCGATGTGCTTGCCGTGCACATCGAGATGGGCCAGCGCCTCCCAGGGACCGGCGCCCGGCAGCACCTTCCCGGCCTCGGTCTTCATCTCCGCGAGCAGCCGGTGGTATTCGGACCAGCCGTACGCGTAAGCCTCGTCCAGGTCCAGGTCGGTACCGTTGAAGTAGCGCGACCAGCGGGCATACCGCTCACGGCCCACCGTGTCCGGCTCGCCCTCGATCGCGGGAGCGTACACGTCGCGCATCCACTGCCGCAGCTCGTCCAGGGCCCCGGCCGCCTGGGCGGCGGCTTCGTCCAGCTCGGTGCGCAGGGCGTCCGGGCCGGCGGCGGCGAAGTCCTGGAAGAAGCCCTTCGCGCCGTCCCCGACCCACTCGTCGAGCTGGCCGATGAAGGTGGCGGTGGCGCGCGGACCGCCGTACAGCTTGCGCTCCAGACCGAGCGCCAGGGACTCCTGATAACCGGACAGCGCGGCCGGAACCGCCCGCAGGCGGTCCACGACAGCCGCCCAGTCCTCGTCCGTCTCCGTCGGCGTCACCGTGAACACCTCACGGAGCGAGTGGGCCGGGGAGTGCAGATTGGAAACGGCCCGCAGCGCCTCGTCGGCCTCGTGGACGGCGAGTTCGGCCGTCAGGCGTTCGCGCAGCAGACGGCCGCAGCGGCGCTCGGCGTCCTCGGCGGCACCGGGCAGCTGCTCCGCGCGGTCGAGCCGCGCGAGGGTGTCGCGGGCCAGTGCGGCCAGCTGTTCCTGGCCGGCGGGGGAGAAATCGGGAAGGCGGCGCGAGCTTGCCGCGACACCGAGGTAGGTGCCGGAGATCGGGTCGAGTTCGATGAATGCGTCGACGTAGGCGTCGGCGACCTGGCGGGGCAGTGCGCTGCTGGAAGAGTCTGACATGTGGACATCCTCGTACGGCGAGGGGCCTCCCGTCACCATCAATCGGCGGGACGGACCTGACCGGCCGGCGGGAGCAGGGGGCCGCAGTCCCAGTGCTGGAAGATCAGCCGGGTCTCCACACGGGCGACCTCGCGCCGCGAGGTGAACTCGTCCAGCACCAGCCGCTGCAGATCCGCGGTGTCCGCCACGGCCACATGCACCAGGTAGTCGTCGGGGCCCGTCAGATGGAACAGGGCACGTGACTCGGGCAGGGACCTGATCCGTTCGACGAACGGTCCGATGAGCTCGCGGCGGTGCGGACGCACCTGCACGGAGAGCAGCGCTTCGAGACCGCGGCCGAGCCGGGCCGGGTCCAGACGCAGCTGGTGCCCGAGGATCACGCCCGTGCGGCGCAGCCGGGCCACCCGGTCCAGACAGGTCGAGGGAGCGACACCGACCTCGGCGGCCAGCTCCCGGTACGTGGTCCGGGCGTCGTTCTGCAACAGCCGCAGAATATGCAGATCCACCGTGTCCAGAGCGACGGATTCGGTCATTCGCCGAACGTAGCACGGGCTTTGGCCTGCCGATCCCGGCGGGTGTTCAGAGTACCGGCATGGACACCGAATCCGCGCTGCCGTCCTCGACGACAACCTCGTCCCGGGCGCTCGCCACCGAAGCCGTGCACGCCGGACGCGACGATCTCGCGGCCCTCGGCCTGCACGCCGCGCCGATCGACCTGTCGACCACCTATCCCTCGTACGACTCCAGGGCGGAGGCGGAGCGGATCGACACCTTCGCCACCACCGGGGCGCGCCTCGACGGGCCGCCCGTCTACGCACGGCTCGACAACCCGACGACCGCACGGTTCGAGACGGCACTGGCCCGGCTCGAAGGGACGGCGAGCGCGGTGTCCTTCGCCAGCGGCATGGCCGCGCTGACCGCCGTGCTGCTGGCCCGCGCGAGCGCGGGTCTGCGCCATGTGGTGGCGGTCCGGCCCCTGTACGGGTGCAGCGATCACCTCCTGGGGGCCGGGCTCCTCGGCACCGAGGTGACGTGGACCGACCCGGCGGGCATCGCCGATGCCCTCCGGCCCGACACGGGCCTGGTGATCGTGGAGACGCCCGCCAACCCGACCCTCGCCGAGGTGGACCTCAGGGCCGTCGCGCACTCCTGCGGCTCGGTGCCGCTGCTGGTCGACAACACCTTCGCCACCCCGGTCCTGCAACGCCCCGTCGAACACGGCGCGCGGATCGTCCTGCACAGCGCGACCAAGTACCTCGGTGGCCACGGCGATGTGATGGGCGGGGTCGTCGCCTGCGACGAGGAGTTCGCCGCCGTGCTGCGCCAGGTGCGCTTCGCCACCGGCGGCGTCCTGCACCCCATGGCCGGCTACCTGCTGCTGCGCGGCCTGTCCACCCTGCCCGTGCGGGTCCGGGCAGCCTCCGCGAGCGCCGCCGAACTCGCCCGCAGGCTCTCCGCCGACCCGCGGATCGCCCGCGTGCACTACCCCGAAGTGGGCGGTGCGATGGTCTCGTTCGAGGTCTACGGGGACCCGCACCAGGTGATCGCGGGGGTGCGGCTGATCACGCCCGCCGTCAGCCTCGGCAGTGTCGACACCCTCATCCAGCACCCGGCCTCCATCAGCCACCGCATCGTGGACGAGGGAGACCGGCAGGCCGCCGGCGTCGGCGACCGGCTGCTGCGCATGTCGGTCGGTCTGGAGGACATCGAGGACCTGTGGGCCGACCTGTGTCAGGCGCTGAGCGGCGACGAGCCGGCGGGGCCTGCCAGCGCTGGGTCTGTCAGCGCTGGGTCTGTGAGCTCTGGGTCTGTGAGCTCTAAGTCTGTGAGCTCTGGGTCTGTGAGCGCTCGGCCTGTTCGTACGGTGGCAGGGAGCGTGCCGGGGTCACGCCAAGGCGTGCGGTGATGACGAGGGTGCCTTCCTCGATCTGGTAGTCGAGCGGCAGCGAGAGCGCGCGCATGGCGGCGACCATGCCGGTGTTCGACGCCTGGGTGACGGCGTAGACGCTCTCGCAGCCGGCCTCGACGGCGAGCGCCACGAGCCGGGCGAGCAGTTCGGAGCCGATGCCCCGGCGCTGCCACTCGTCCTCGACGAGCAGGGCGACCTCGGTCTCGTCGCCGTCCCAGAGCAGATGGCCGAGGGCGACCAGCCGGCCGGAGGCCGTCTGCACGGCCAGGGTGCGGCCGAAGCGCGGGCTCAGCAGGTGGTCGAGATAGCGGTCGGCGTCGCGGACCGGGCCGTGGTAGCGCAGCCGCAGGGTCTGCTCGGAGCAGCGCCCGTGCATGGCCACGGCCGCTTCGAGGTCGGTCCGGTCCGCTCGTCGCACGGTGATCTCGTTGCCCTCGGGCAGGGTGAGCACCTGCTCACCGCGCGGGACGCGGGGGCCGAGCCGGGCGTCGAGCTCCACCAGCGCCCGCGCCCGCGCGAACTCCGTGGGTGTGAACGGGAGATAGGGCCGCTCGACCGTGATGACACCGCCGGACGGATCGCGCAGCCGCATCGTCGTCTCCTCCAGCACGCCTTCCACCGGGGCGGTCTCACCCGTGGCGCGTCCGGTGATGGACACGGCGGGCAACGAGTGGATGGAGCACCGGCCGAGCAGCTGCCGCAGGGCGAGAGGCAGTTCGGCGGCGTCCAGGGCGGTACGCGTAGCGAGGCCGAGCACCCGCGTGGGGGCATCGACCAGATCGTGGGCGTCGGCCCGTTCGGTCCAGGTCGAACGGCCCCCTGCGGCGGAGATAGCCCGGCTCAGCTGCTGGGCCGGCAGCGAGGCGGGCACCCGCAGCAGGAACTCGTCGACGGTGCCCTGCGCCAGCGGATGCGTCTGGAGCGTCAGGATGTCGATCCCGTGCCGGGCCAGCACGGTGCACAGCGCGGCCAGGCTGCCCGGTGCGTCCAGCACGGTGGTCCGCATCCGCCACAGCACGGTCTGGGCGGGGGCGGAGCCGGGGGAGGGGCCGGAGGCGGGGGCGGGCGTTGTGCGGGTGGTGGGGCCGATGTCCGTAGTGGCGGCTTCCGTATCCGGGTCCGTGATGGCGGCCTCGGGCGGGGGCGCGTGGCTGTGACGCCGCGCCCACCAGGTGTGGAACGCGGCGGTCGCGGTCAGCGCCACGGCGGAGGCGATGAGCAGATACGGCCCGTCCGGCTGGTGCCCGATCAGGTTGGCGATCGCGTCGGCAACGGCCACCGCGGTGAAGAGAGCGGCTAGTTCGATCAGGTCCCGCCGCCAGTGGTGCGGGCGGCGGGCCCTCTTCGCGGATGTCACATCAGTCATGGCATCCACTGTGACCGCACCGTGTTGCCTGTTCACGAACGCTTTGTGACCGATGGGTTAAGTGGCCGTTCAGCTGCCTATCGTCGGTTTAGGGCGAGTTGGTCAGGTCATTCGAAGGAGGGGAGCGGAGGGATGGGGTGGGAGGGGATGGGATGGGGCGGAGGGGAAGGTCGTGGGTGGGGGACGAGGGCAGGGGGCAGGGCAGGGCAGGGCAGGGCCGGGGCCGGTCGCCGACCCCGGCAGTCGGCCGTCGTCAGGCGGCCCCCGGTGCGCGGGCGGCCTGCGGTGCGCGGGCGGCCCCCGGTGCGCGGGCGGCCTGCGGCGCACCGGCGGCCTGCAGACGTATCGCCTGGCGCACCACCTGCGTCGTCCCGCCGCGTGCGGCGGTCGCGGCAAGGCCCGGGATCGGGCCGGTCGTCGGCGGACCGGAACGTTCCACGCACTCCGCCGCCACGGCGAGCAGATCGCTCAGGCCCCGGGGCACCCGTTCGCGGGCCAGCAGCGCGGGCAGCACCGGCACCAGCACGGACAGCACGGTCCGGTACGCACCGGTGTCGGCCGCCGTACGTGCCGAGTCCGCCAACCGCCCCGGCTTCACCGCCTCCCCTGCGAGAAGCGAGGCCAGTTCGCCGCCGAGGAGTTCGGCATCGAGGCGGCCCCGGGCGGCGAGGACCAGCAGGGCGTCCACCGCCGCCAGCCGGTCCTCCGCGTGCCGCGCCGCCAGCCCATATCCCAGCGCGAGGTGCACCGCCCCGGCGGAACGCCCACCGGTCTCGGCGAGCGCGGGCAGCAGCCAGGCTGCTCCCCGCTGCTCCTCCACGCACGTGGTGAGGGAAGGGAGCAGCCAGGCCGCGAGCGTCTCCCCGTCCTCGGGCAGGGTGGCGATCCAGTGCGGGGACCTGTTGTCCCAGTGGTAGCAGTGCTGATCGCGGGGGGAGTGCGGGCGCCCGAGCCAGTGGAAGGCGCGGGGAAACTTTTGCTGGACGGCCTGGTTCTCCCTGGTGGCCAGCAGCAGGCGTCGCACCTCGGTCACCGTCTGCCGCAGCCAGTCCCTGGCGACCGGCACATCGGTCTCCACATGGCGGGGGACCACGGCTGCCACCGGCTCGTCCGCCCGCAGCCAGGCCGCCAGGCGGTCGCCCTCCTTGGTGCCCAGCGCGGCGGCCTGTCTCGCGGCCTCCTCCTCTCCGGTCCGCCGGACCCGCAGCAGTGCCTGGGCGAAGTCGACGGGCCCGGCCAGGACGCCCAGTGCCTGGTATCCGCGCAGCCGCTCGACCAGCTCCAGCGCGTCGATGCTCCCCGTGTGCCAGGTGGGCGTGGCCAGCAGATGGGGCAGGCGCCCGGTCCGTATCGCGGCGGCGGCCTCCCACAGGCGTGCGTACAGGATCCCGTCGAGCGCCGCGTGACAGCAGGTACCCGTCGCCGTCCAGCGTGTCAGCCCGTCGTGCACGGTCCGTTGCGATATCCGCCCGAGCAATGAGGCCGCGACGATGTGCAGTCCGTCGTGGTTACGGGCCATCCGCCGGTCGGCCTCGCCGTGGGGAAGGGAGGCCCACCACTGGTCGGCGAGCGCCACCTCCAGGGCTTCGGTCAGCTCCTTGCGCCCGGTGTGGGCGTACCGGATCAGGCCGTCCAGCGCGCGTTCGAACGCGGTGACGTCGTCCGGCGCCGACCGGAGCAGGGCCACCACCTCCTCGGTCAGCTCGGCGAGGGAGGCCGGGGCCGGCCCGAGACGGCGGGGGACCGGGGGCGGCGGCAGGATCTCCTCGTAGGCGTCGGCCGCCGGCTCGTCCTCCAGCAACTCGCCGAACACGGCGAGCGCCGCGGTGCGGTGCACCGGGCCCAGTTGCGCGGCCATCCGGGCGGCGTCCTGCCGTATGGCCGGCGCCGCGGCCGGAACGGCGCGGGCGGCCAGCTTGAGCGCCCGCTCCTGCGTATCGGTGTCCGGGTGTCCGAATGCCTCGGCGATCACCGGCAGCAGTTCGTCGGCGGTCGAGGGGTCCCGGCGCAGCACCTTCCCCAGCTGCACCAACTGGGCGCGCACGAGCTTCTTCTCGGTGCGGAACAGCACCGCGCCGGAGACCTCGGCCAGCTGCCGGAGGGTGAGCATCCCCTGCGCGTCGAGGCGGGCGAGCACCTCCTGCGCCTGTCCCGCGACCGTGGACGGGCCGTCGGCCGCCATCGCCATCCAGTCGGCGACCCGATCCGCCTCCTCCTGGGCGGTGGGTTCGAGACCGCGGAGCACCAGCAGGCAGAAGCGCAGGTCGGTGGGTTTCCCGCCCCGCAGCAGACGCGTGACGCAGCCGTCGAGGAGGGCGTCGCGGCGGAGCATGCCCTCCGCGGCGAGGGCGGTCAGCGCGGCCGGCCAGTACTCGGCGGGGGAACGGCTGTCGACCCAGGCCACCACCGGCGGCAGCTCCGGCATGGTCAGGAGGTGCGGAATCAGGACGTCGAGATGGGCGTCCGCCCGCAGGACGTCGAGGAGCGGCACCTGGGGTTTCGACTGCCACCGCGTACCGCTGACCCGCTCGGCCCACGCCCGGACCATGCCGTCGGAGGCGGGCAGCGGGCAGTGCGCCCGGCGGGACAGCTCCACGACGAGCCGGTATTCCGCGTCCGACTCGACGGCGCGGGCGGCCAGCCGCCGGGCGAGATCGGCGAGCCAGGCCGGATCGCGGTCGCCGAGCACTTCCAGCACCCACGGATACGGCGAATGCGCCCAGTCACGCATGTCCCTGGCGCCGAGCCAGGCCGCGCAGCCCGCCGCCCCGGTGTGGCAGCCCGCGCCGGCCACCAGCAGAGCCTTACGGACCCTGGTGCGCTCGCCCCAAGCCCAGCCCCGTGCCTCCTTGCGCAGGGCCTTCAACTCATCCAGCCCCGCCTTGCGTTCGCTCCGGTCGAGCCGGGCCAGCAGCGCACGGATGTCATCCAGGTGGCCTTCCCGTACCGCGTTCAGCAGCATGTTCATCGCGCACCTCCGACGACCGCGGCGCCACGGCGGACCATCCGGACGGCCAACGCGTGCTTGCACGGGCCGCGGCGGCCCCGGTAGTCCGCCCACCACTGGCAGGTGCAGCTCAGCGCACCGGACTGCTCACGCACCTGGTAGCGCTGGTCGCCCGAGCGCACCGCCGCCACCTCACCGTCCAGGACCACCGCGCCCTCCCGGGCCAGCTGCCGCGCGGCCACCAGCCGCGGATTGTGCCGCTCGGCACGGTCCGCGTCGTAGGGCAGTTCGCGGTGGAAGTACGACGCGTCCGCGAGGTCGTACCCCACCCGGCCGGCCGTGCCCAGCCGGACGAGCGCCGCCCGCACCCGCTCCACCGGCAGGCCCGCCTGTTCCGCCAGCCGGTCCGGTTCGATGCGGGGTTCCCAGGCCAGCAGCACGGAGACCAGTTCGGCGTCGGCGGCGTCGTCCGTGGCCAGCGCCTCCAGCACTCCGCCCTCACCGGAGAACCCGCGCGAGGCGTCGGGCGACAGCGTCAGGGTCAGCCGCATGCCCGGCAGCACCACCTCCCAGGCGCTCGCGGTGGCCGCGCCGTCGGCCACCGGCCCGTACACGCGCAGCGCCGACGCGTACCTGAGGACCCGTTGCAAGGTCGCCAGCCGTTGGGGCCCCGGGAGGCAGACCGCTCCGGCCACCGGCCGTGTGGTGGGGCGCAGCGTCTGACCGACGGGCACCACCCACTGCGCGCCCCGCGAGGCAGGGCCGGACGACCGGGGCAGCGACCGCAGGAACCGTACGGCCTCCGCCGCCGGGAGCTCCGCCCGCAGATCGAAGGCGGCGGAGGCCACCTGGGCCTCGGCGAAGCCCCGCAGCCACCGGTCCGGCAGCGGGACCTTCTTCTCCACGACGGGCCCGTCCATCGTGGTGACCGCCATCTCCTGCGGGCCCACCCGCAGATGCAGCGGATCGTCGCCCGCTATCCGCGAAAGTGCCTCCCGAAGCGGATTGTTCACATCGACATTGGTGGTGCCATGACCCGTCTCGACGCCCTCCAGGCCCTTGCTCAGCACGTCGAGCCGTGCGTACACCCCGCAGCATCCGGAGAACGACTCGAAGCGCAGCCGGTCGCCGTTGCCCGTCACCACCGGGTCCAGCGAGGACAGCAGGGTCCGCTGGTAGTAACGCGCGGCGGCGACATCCGCCACACAGAGGAGCCCGCGCGCCGCGATCTGCGGCGAGGCGAGGAAGCCCTCGAAGAACCGGGGATGCGGCTCGAAGCCACGCGGCGTGGAGCCGCCCGCGGTCTCCAGGCCGAGCAACTGCCCGGCCTGCGAGGACGCCAGGGCGGACGGACGTGAGTAGGCCAAAGCCTGCACGGTTCGGGTCATGAGAAAACGGTAGGACCCGCCACTGACAATGGACCTCTGCCGCAGGTCAACCGGTGTTCGGCCGGGAACCGGCCAGTGCACGCACCCCACGGGCGATGTCCGCCGGTGCCAGGTGGGCGTAGCCGAGCACGAGACGCACGCAGCCATCGGTGGGCCGCTGCGTGCCGTGGTCGCGCAGCAGGCGCACGGCGATCCCGGCATCGGCCGCGCGGGCGGCGAACTCCTTCTCCGGGCCCCAGCGTTCGGGGAGCCTGGCGATGATGTGGAGCCCTGCCGCGATGCCGCTCACCTCGGTGCCGGGGAAGTGCTCGGCAAGCGCCCGTGTCAGCGCGTCGCGCCGCTCGCGGTAGGCGCGCTGACAGCGTCTCAGCTGGCGGTCGTAGCCCCCGCCGGTCACGAAATCGGCGAGTACCGCCTGATCGAGGGCCGGGTTGCCGAGGTCCATCGTCCGCTTCCGGTCGACGAGCTCGTCGGTCATCGAGGCGGGCGCGACCAGCCACCCCAGCCGCAGCCCGGGTGCCAGCGACTTGCTCACCGAGCCCGTGTAGGCGACGTGTTCGGGGTCGAGCCCCTGAAGGGCTCCGACGGGGGCGCGGTCGTAGCGGAAGTCGCCGTCGTAGTCGTCCTCAACCACCAGCCCGTCCACCTCGCGCGCCCACTCCAGGAGCCGGCTGCGACGGGCGGCGGAGTACGCCACTCCGGTCGGGAACTGGTGGGCGGGAGTCGTGACCACGGCGCGCACGCCGGAGCGCACCAATGGCTCCAGGGCCAGGCCCTCGTCGTCGAGCGGGACCGGGGCCGTCGCCACACCGGCGGAGGCGAAGAGCGCCGTGTGCTCGGGGCTCCCGGGGTCCTCCACACCGACCGTGCGCACACCGCGCCCGTGCAGGACGAACCCGAGCAACGTCGTCGCCTGCGCCACTCCGGAACAGACCAGCAGCCGTTCGGGATCGGCGACCACCCCGCGCCGCCGCGTCAGCAGCGCGGCGAGCGCGTTGCGCAGCTCCGGCAGACCGCGCGGGTCCGGATAGCCGAGAGCGTGGTGCGGCAGCCGGCCCAGCACCGAGCGGTGAGCGGCCGCCCAGGCGCTGCGCGGGAAGAGCGAGAGATCCGGCGTGCCCGGCCGGAAGTCGACGCGCACGCCACGGGCGCGCGGGGCGAGATCCCGCGCGCCCCCCGCCGCCGCGCGCACGGCCCCGCTCACCCAGGTCCCCGCCCCGCGGCCGCTGCGCAGATAGCTCTCGGCGGTCAGCTGTTCGTACGCCTCGGTCACCAGGCCGCGCGAGACCCCCAGATCGGCGGCCAGCTCACGGCTGGACGGCAGCCGCGTCCCGGGTGCCAGACGGCCGGAACGGACCGCCTCGCGCAGGGCCGACTGGAGCGCCCGGCCACGGCCGCGGGCCGGAGCCGACGCCACCGGCAACAGCAGCTCCCAGGCCGCGGAGATCGATTCCCGGTCCCCTTCGCCCACGCCCGGGCGTGGATTGGTCCCCGAAGGTGTCATGAAAGTGGACCTTAAACCGGGCCGCCCGGCTCCTTAGCGTCGGTGCCATGAACGTGACCTATGTGCGCGGGGCCCTGCTGGCCGCCGTCGCCTGCATCCTCGTCGGCGCCTCCTTCACCGCCAACAGCGTCCTCGGCGACTACCCGTACGCGGGCGGCCAGGCGCTCCGCTACGGCCTCGCGGCGCTGCTCCTGCTGCCCTTGCTCCACCGCGAGGGGGAGCCGAGGCCCGCCGCCACGCTGCGCAGGCTCTCCGGCGGCCAGTGGAGACGGCTCGCACTGCTCGCGGCCGTCGGCATGGTCGGCTTCAACCTCGCAGTGCTGGCCGCCGAACGCTCCGCGGAGCCTGCCGTTCCGGGGGTCTTCGTCGGCTGCGCCCCGATCCTCGTGGCCGTGCTCGTGCCCCTGCTCGACGGGCGCCGCCCCACCCGGGCCGTGCTGTACGCGGCCGCACTGGTCGCTGCGGGCGCCTTCACGGTCCAGGGCTGGGGGCGAACCGATCTGACCGGCATCCTGTGTTCCGTCGGCGCGCTCGCCGGTGAGGTGGGCTTCGCCGTCCTGGCGGTGCCGGTGCTGCGCCCACTGGGCCCGAAGCTGCTGTCCGCGACCGTCTGCGCCATCGCCGCGGCCGAGTCGGCGGCCCTGGGGCTGGTGCTGGACGGCGGCGGCTTCCTGCGGGTGCCGACCGGGGCCGAGGCCGCGGCGCTGATCTGGCAGGCGGCCGTGGTGACGGTCGTCGGCTTCGTCTGCTGGTACGTGGGCATGCAGCGGATCGGCGCCGAGCGCGCCACGCTCTTCTCCGGCCTCATCCCGGTCTCCGCCGCGCTCACAGCCCCGCTGGTGGGAACCGGTTCGTACGGTGTCGCCCAGGCCGCAGGCTCCTGCCTGGTCGGGCTCGGCGTGGCCACCGGTTCGGGAATGCTGGCGCGGCGCGGCGGGGAGCGGGTGCCGGCTTCAGCGGCTGGTGTCGAGAATCACCCTGGCCACGAGAGCGGGGTCGTCGTTCATCGGGACGTGGCCGCAGCCGGGCAGACGGACGAGCCGGGCACCGGGAATGCTGTGCTTCGCCCTGATTCCCTGGCGTCGCAGGAGGAGCCGGTCGCGGCCGCCCCAGGCGATGGTCACCGGTAGGCCGGGTACGTCGTCGGTGAACAGCGCGTCGCGGCCGACGGCCAGGGTCTGGTGGAAGCCGGTCGCCTCGCGCAGCGCCAGGGTCTCGGAGACCGCCGCCTGAGGTGAACGGCGGCCGGGGCGGGCGTAGATGGTGCTGGTCAGCGCCGTGCGACCGGCCGCCGTGCGGGACAGCCGCTCGATCAGGGGCAGCGGCATCGACTCCGCGGCCAGCCGCATGGCGCGCAGCGTCCCGAATGCGTAGATCCGCTCGCGCTCGCTCCAGAACCCGGCCGGCGAGAGCGCGGTCACCGAGCGGGCGAGCTTCGAGCGCCCCATCTCCAGCGCCAGCAGCCCGCCGAGCGAATTGCCCGCCACGTGCGGGCGGTCCACACCGAGCGTCGCGCAGAAGATCCCGAGCAGCGGCGCCACGGTCGCGAGATCGTACGAAAGACCCTCGGGAAGCGCCGGGGACGCGCCGAAACCGGGCAGGTCGACGGCTATCACGTCCCGCTCCACGGCGAGGATCGACACCACCGGGTCCCATGCCTGGTGGTGGTGGCCGATGCCGTGGAGCAGCAGCAACGGCTCCCCGGAGCCGGTCCGTTCGTACGCCACGGACACGGTCCGGGGCCCGTGGGGTGATTCGACACTGAACGAGACCGTGCTGGCCATGGCGGTGCTCCCGGGGGTTGCGGTCGCGACACGGGGGACCGTGCCTGCGAGCGGATTAGACATCGTGTCAACAACAATTACCGCCAGGTAGCTTCCAGTTCAAGAGGCAGCGCGCCGCGAAACCCCAGCCGTGGAGCACCTGCCGCACCGGGCCCCGCCGGCTGTCCGCCCGCCGGCCCGTGCACCCCCCTGGTTTCGCCGCCGGCCGACCACCTGCGACGCCGGCCAGCCATCCGGGGCGCCAGTCGGCTATCTGGGACACCGACCGGCCATCTGGGGGCGCCGACCGGCTATCGGGGGGGCTGACCTGTTTCGGCCGATTCAGTCGATTCCGGCCAGTCGTGACGGAACTGCTCGGTAACCCCCCGCACCCGCCCTGACGTGGGGCTTTGCGCTACGTGCGGTGCGCCGTTCCGCGAACGTCCTGTGAACGCTCTGCGGCGGACCCCCTATTCACAGGGTCACGGACGCAGGATTGGTCTTGACCAAGGGGGTGTGCCGTCCTAAGGTCTCAACGTTAAGACAGGAACCTTTAATAAATAACGTCGCGGAAAAGCCGCTGGGCGATTGCGGAGGACAGGGTGGGGACCACGCAGCTGGAAACGGTGCAGGAGCCGAAGTACTGGCACCTCAAGACCGTGCTCAGTGAGGCACTCGACTCGGACTTTGCGGTGGGGGAGATCCTTCCCAACGAGCGCGAGCTCGCCGCCCGGTTCGGCGTCGCCCGGGCCACGCTCCGGCAGGCCCTGGAGCAACTCGAACTCGAAGGCAGACTGCACCGCCGCCGCGGCGTCGGCACCACGGTCGCCCCGCCGCGTGTGGGCGTCGCGGTCTCGACCGGCCGGCACGACTGGACCGGCGGCGAGGCCGGCGAGGCATGGCGGTCGGTGGACTGCGACAGCGCTCCCGCCCCGGCCGCGGTCGCCGCGACGCTGAACGTGGGCGGCGAAGAGCCCCTGCACATCGTGCGCCGCATCCGGCTGAGCCACGGCCAGGTCGTGGCGGCGGAGCTGCTGTACGTGCCTGCGTCCTCCGTGCCGGAGCTGTCCGGCATAGACGCCCCGTCCGGCGCGGCCAGGGCCCGCAACGTCGTACGCGAACTGCACCGGCTCGGCCTCGACGGCCAGGACCGCTCCGTCGAGTTGGGTTCCGCTCGTGCCGACGACGCCAAGGAGCTCGACCGGCTCCCGGGGGCACCCGTCCTCGTGGTCACCACTCGCTACCTCGCCGCAGGCGGCACTGCGGCCGTCTCGGTCGCCACGTACCGGGCGGACACCTGCCGGCTCACCTTCGGCGACTCCGGCGACCTGGAGATCAGCCACCCCGCAGAGGAGCGCGTGGCCTCCTGACGAGACCGCCGCCGGCCGACCGGCACGACTGGACGGTCGTCGGGCCGGTCGCCATGAATGGACTGTCACCGGGCCGATCGGCACGAATGGACGGTCACCGGGCCGGCCGGCACGAATGAACTGTCACGGGGCTGGCCGGCGCGACATTGGACTGTCCGCCGGTCCACGTGTCTGCCGGCCCCGAGCACGCGCCCCGCAGCACGCGCCACCCGGCCCGTCGCACTCAGCGGCGGGCCGTCACCGTTCCCTCCACGGCGAAGAGCTGCTCCTCGACGTGGTCCAGCGCGAGCCGCAACGCACCGGTCGCCACCGCCGCCTCGCCCAGGAGTGAGAGGGCCACCCGAGGGGGCCGCAAACAGTAGCGCGCCAGCTCACCGCGGAGGGGGTCCAGGACCCCGTCCAGACCGGCGGCCCAGCCCCCGACCACCACCAGCTCGGGATCGAGCGCCAGCACCAGCGCCGCCACGTCGTGGACCAGGCGCTGAATGAACCGCTCCACCGCGGCCTGCGCCTGCTCGTCCCCGTGCCGCGCCTTCGCGAACACCGCGGCGACGGCGTGCTCGTCCAGCGGGTCCAACGGGGTGTCCGTAGTCGACAGCAGGTGCTCCGGCGTCACGTCACGGCCGAGCAGGTGCAGCGCACCGATCTCCCCGGCCGCGCCGCCGAACCCCCGGTGCAGCCGCCCACCGATCAGGGAGCCCGCTCCGGGGCTGAGCCCCGCCAGCACGAACACGATGTCGTCGGACTCCGTGGCCGCGCCCTTCCAGTGCTCGGCGACGGCGGCCGCGTTGGCGTCGTTCTCCACGAGTACGGGGCAGCGGAAGGAACGCCTCAGCCGCTCGCCCAGGGCCAGGCCCGTCCAGTCCGGCAGCGCGGTGCCCAGTCTGACGGTCCCGTCGGCCTCCACGATGCCCGGACTGCCCACCCCCACCGCCCGCAGGCTGCTGCGGGCCACACCGGTGCGTCGCAGAACGTCGGCGACCACTGTCCGTACCCGGTCGAGGCGGTCGTCGGCGCTGGCGGTCTCCAACACCCCCCGGGAACCGGCGCCGATGATGCGGCCGTCCAGCCCCGACAGCAGGGCGGACACACGGTGCGGACCGATCTCGATGCCCAGCAGGTGCCCGGCCTCGGCCCGGAACCGGAACCGCCGGGCCGGACGTCCCTGGCGGCGCGCCTCGGCCCCGTCGGGCGCGGACTCGACCACCAGCCCCGCCTCGAAGAGCCCTTCCACAACACCCTCGACCGTCGGCCGGGACAGCCCCGTGATGCGGGTCAGGTCCGTGAGGGTCGAGGAGGACGCGCCCCGGAGGGCATGCAGTACCACCGCGGAATTGATCCGACGCAGCAGCGACGGGTCCCCACCGGTCAGCCGGCCCACGGTGTGTCCTCCCAGCTCGTGCGCATGTCAGGCGGATCGTACTCGGTGCTCAGGGGTAGGGCGACCGTGGGCGGCGATGCCTTTCGGAAAGACCGCGCTCAGCCGGGAGCGACGAACCCGGACTCGTAGGCGGCGATCACCGCCTGCGTGCGGTCACGCGCGCCCAACTTCGCCAGCACAGCGCTGACATGAGTCTTCACCGTCTCCACCCCCACCACCAGCTTGTCGGCGATCTCGGCATTGGTCAGGCCTCGCGCCATCAGTCGAAGGACCGCGGCCTCACGCTCGGTGAGCGAGGCCCGCTTCAACACCTCGCGCGCCTTGTTCGTGCCGTATTCGGCGGCCAGCTGCCGGACCGCCGCCGGGAACAGCAGGGACTCTCCCTCCGCCACCAGCCGGACCGCGTGGACGATCTCGGCCGGCCGGGCCCGCTTGAGGAGGAAACCGTCCGCCCCCGCGCGCAGTGCCTCGTAGACGTACTCGTCGTTCTCGAATGTCGTCACCACCAGGATCTTCGGAGGTTCGGGCACAGTACGCAGCACCACGCGGGTGGCCTCTATGCCGTCCATGAGCGGCATGCGGACGTCCATCGCCACCACATCGGGGCGCAATTGCCGCACCAGGGGGATGACCGCGGCGCCGTCGCCCGCCTCACCCACCACCTCGATATCGGGCTGGGCCTCCAGGACCGCCCGCAGCCCTGCCCGGACCAGGGGCTCGTCGTCGACCAGAAGAACGGTTACCGGCATCGCGTCAGCCTATTCCGTGCAGCGGGAGGCTCGCGTGCACCGTCCATTCGCCGCCGGACGGCCCTGTCCTTGCCTTTCCGCCCAGCAGAGCGGCCCGCTCCCGGATGCCCCGCAGCCCGCTTCCACTTCCCGGCGCACCGGCCGAGCCCGAGAGCGGGTTGCTCACCTCCAGCTCCAGCCGGCCGCCCGCGACACGGATGCGGACGCGAACCGGGACGGCGCCCGAGTGCCGCAGGACGTTGGTGAGGGACTCCTGAAGGATGCGGTACCCCTCCCGGGACACCGGTCCCGGCACCAGCTCCAGCGGCCCGGTCACCTCTGCGTCGACCTTCGCACCGGACCCCCGCGCGGAATCCAGCAGACGGTCGGCCTCGGTCAGCGACGGCCGCTGCCCCGGCGGTGCGTCCGACTCGCGCAGCACTCTCAGAACCCTCTCCAGATCCTCCAGTGCGTCCCGTCCCGTCTCCTCGATCGCCGCCAGGGCCCGGGCGGTGAAGTCCGGGTCGCGCGTCGCCCGCGCCGCGCCCGCCTGCACCACGGCCACGGTCAGGGCGTGCCCGATCGAGTCGTGCAGCTCGCGTGCGATCCGATTGCGTTCGAGGAGCTGTTCGGTGCGCTCCTCCAGCGCGGTCAGCCGCTGCACCGGTGTCGGACCCAGCAGCCACCGCGCTGCCGCGGTGATCATCTCGCCGCAGCTCACCACCACGGCGAACAGCATCACGACGGGAACGGGTGACAGGGCGGCAGCCCACCAGTGCGTCCCCAGCCCGGTGGCGAGCCCCTGCTCGGTCGGCGCCGAACCGAAGGAGGACCGGACGAGGTCGACAGCCGTCGTGGAGAGCGACACCGTGGCCAGCCCGGCCAGGCCCGCACCGAGCAGCCGTATCTCCAGCCAGAGAGCGGTCCTCCAGCGCTCCGACCACGAAGCCGACGGCGCCACCGAGATGGTGGTGTCCGGGGCACCGCGCTCCGCGGGTGTGAGCAGCAGCTGCGCCTGGATGCCCTCCGCGAGGCGCATGCCCGGTATCAGGCCGACCATCGCCGCGAGAACCAGCGGCACCCAAGGCGTGTCCATCGAGATGAACAGCCACACGCTCACGACGGCAGCGGGCATGAGCAGGTGCAGCCAGCGGGTGTAGGTGACCGAGGCGGTCAACGGGCGAAGGAAGCGGTACATGCCGCCATCGTGCCAGTGGGACGGGCACGGCAACTCCCCCGAGCGAGGGAGGTGATCCACACGCGCGGGGGAGGAGCCGGGCCGGCCTGGGGGACGAGGCTGAGGACATGACCAGCATCGATGTTCAGGAGCTCACCAAGGACTACGGCGCGACCCGTGCCGTGGACCGCGTCACCTTCAGTGTGGGGCCCGGCCGTGTGACCGGCTTCCTCGGCCCGAACGGCGCCGGGAAGTCCACCACCATGCGCCTGGTGCTCGGCCTGGACCGCCCCACGAGCGGCACCGCGTCGATCGGCGGGCAGCCGTACGCGGCTCTGGCCGACCCGCTGCGGCATGTCGGAGCCTTGCTCGATCCGCAAGCTGCTCACGGGGCGCGGACGGCGCGCAATCACCTGCTGGCCCTTGCCGCGAGCAACGGCCTGGGCGCCCCCAGGGTCGAAGAAGTATTGGAGGAGACAGGTCTCGACCAGGTGGGCGGGCGCCGGATCAAGACGTTCTCCCTCGGCATGCGCCAGCGCCTCGGCATAGCGGCCGCACTGCTCGGGGACCCGGCAGTCGTCATGCTCGACGAACCGTCGAACGGGCTGGATCCCGAAGGCACCGTCTGGATCCGCGAGCTGATGAAGCGACTCGCCCGTGAGGGTCGCACGGTGCTGGTCTCCAGCCATCTGATGAACGAGACGTCCTCGTTCGCCGACCATCTGATCGTTCTGGGAAGGGGACGGCTGATCGCCGATCTCTCGATGCGGGAATTCCTGGACTCCCGCAGCCGGCCTCGGGTGCGCATGCGCACGACCGAACCCGCCCGGCTCGGTGAGGCACTGGGCCGCGAGGGCTACCGGGCCGTGCAGGACGAGGGCGGCCGTTGGACCGTCGAGGACGTCAGGGCCGAGGAGATAGGTGCGATGATCGCGAGAGAAGGCATCCCGATCGTGGAGCTCAGCGATGAGCAAACCACGTTGGAGCAGGCATATCTGGACCTCACCGCCGAATCGACGGAGTTCGCGTCCGCCGCTCCTCAGGAGGTCTGACCATGTCGGCATCCGCTGTTCTGCGCTCGGAATGGATCAAGATCAGGTCAGTGAGGTCCGTGTTCGGATCGCTGGCAGCCGTCCTTCTCGTGACAATGGCGGTCACGGTGCTCACCGCCGCCACCGTAGGCCGGGCGGAGGCGGACGACGCCGAGCTGCTCTTCGGCGCTTTCTACGCCTTGAACTTCGGCCAGATCGCCGCAATCAGCTTCGGTACGACGGCGGTATCGGCCGAGTACGCCAATGGCGCGTTGCGCATGTCGCTCGCCGCGGTCCCACGTCGCACCCTTTTTTACGTGGCCAAGATGTGTCTCGTCGGGACGGCGGCGCTGGCGGTCGGGCTCGTCACCAGCTTCGGTGCGTTCCTCGCGGGCCAGTTGTTCATGGGGGACGACGCGATCGGGCTGAGCGAACCGGGCGCACTGCGTGCGGCGTTCGGAGGCGGGATCTACCTGGCGCTGATGGCCCTGTTCGCAGCCGGGCTGACGTTCCTGTTGCGGAGCGCGGTCGCTGTTCTCAGCGTGCTCATACCCTTCATCCTCATCGTCTCTTTCGTGGTCGGGGATGTTGCCGGCAGCGTTGCGGACTACCTGCCGGACCGGGCTGGGCAGTTGGTACTGCACCAGCATCCTGAGGGCAGCCTCGGTCCGTGGACGGGCCTGGCCGTGACCGCGGCCTGGGCCGCCGCCACCCTGCTCGCCGGCTGGTGGGCGCTGAGGCGTCGGGACGTCTAGACAGTCTCGTTCGGATCACCCTGCCCAGCGATCCGTGATCCGCGGTCCGCGAGCCCTGCCCAGCGATCCGCGATCATGGATCAGTAATCAGTAATCAGTAATCAGCAATCAGTGATCAGTGATCAGTGATCCGTCGGAGAGGGGGGCGACGGCGGTCGAAACGCAGTGGCCTGCCCGGCGGGTGGCGTGGCAGCCTTCGCCGTCATGGACATCGATGCGGACGTGTGGAACGAACAGGTGGCCAAGGGCTACGACGAGTCATCCGCGCACATGTACGCGCCCGAAGTACTGGGCCCCACGGTTTCGTTCCTCGAGTCCAGAGCCGGGCGGAACCCGGCTCTGGAGTTCGCGGTCGGAACGGGACGGGTCGCTCTGCCTCTGAGTGCGCGAGGCATCCGCGTCGCGGGCATCGAGAAGTCGGAGCCCATGGTGCGGGAGCTGGGCGACAAGCCTGGTGGTGACAGCGTGGCCGTGACCATCGGGGACATGACGACCGCTCGGGCGCCTGGCACGTTCGGCCTTGTCTACCTGGTCTACAACTCCATCACCTGCCTGCTCTCGCAGGAGGAACAGGTCGCCTGCTTCCGCAACGCGGCCACGCACCTCGGACCCGGGGGCCGCTTCGTCATCGAGGTGTTCGTACCCGAACTGCAGCGTCTGCCGCCGGGCGAGACCGCGCGGCCCTTCCATATCGGGGACCAGCACGTAGGTTTCGACACGTACGACCTGGTGAATCAGCAGTTGGTCTCGCACCACTACACGATCGTTGACGACCGAGGATCCACCTTCCACTCCTCTCACCGTTATGTCTGGCCATCCGAACTGGACTTGATGGCACAGCTCGCCGGCCTGCACCTGTCCGAGCGGTGGGCCGGCTGGAAGGAGGCGCCCTTTACCGCGTCCAGCAGATCGCACGTTTCCGTGTGGCAGAAGCCGCTTGACGGCCCCGTCTCTCGTTGACGGCCCCATCTCTCATTGACGGTCCCGTCACTTCTTGACGGGCTCTTGCACCCCTCACGCCAGGGAACGAGGTGGCTGAAATCGTCTCAAAGTACGGAGTGAAGCTCCGATTGTCAGTGGGGAGGGGTTTACTGACGGCATGACCACCGCACATCACCTCCGCCTCATCGACGGGATGCGCACCCGAGAGTTTCCGGCGGAACGAGTCCGGTCGGGTTCGGGAGTCAGCGGGCCCGGCTACCACACGGCGTTCCTGCACGCGGACGACGGCGCCTGGGAAGACGACGAAGCCGGCCGGTTGGAACGCCGCGCACAGTGTCTCGCGGAGCACGAGGCGCTGGTCACGCTGCTCGGCAGCCGCTGGGGTGAGCCGCAGGTGATCAGCCTGTGGAGTGCGCAGGAGCGGATGATGTCCGGCGAGGAGATACCCGACCCGTGGGCCGACACCGTGGCGGGGTGCGAGTACCTGCGGCTGTGGCGCACGGAGGAGGAACGCTGGGTCGCGCTGGCGCTCTACGCGGAGGATGAGGGCTCCGGCTGCGAGCTGAGCGTGGTCGTGACGGAGATCGACCCGCCCTGACCGCAGGGAGCTATGCGCTGCCGGCCTCGACGGCCGTGCGCAGGCGTCCGTACTCCTCGGCCATCGTCCGAGCGGTCCAGTGGGCGTTCAGGCCGCTGGGGTTGGGCAGTGCCCATACGCGGGCCCCGCCGATCGTCCGCTCCTGGGGGCCGATGAGGGCCCGGCGGTCGCCGAATGCCGTGCGGTAGGCGGTGATGCCGACCACGGCCAGCCACTGGGGCCGCAGGCGCTCGACCTTCGCGGTGAGGATCTGTCCTCCGGCCCGGAATTCCTCGGCGGACAGTTCGTCGGCCCGGGCCGTGGCCCTGGCGACGACGTTGGTGATGCCCAGCCCGTACTGGAGCAGCTCGGCCTGGTCGGCGGGGCGCAACTGCCGGGGTGTGAAACCCGAGAGGTGGAGCACGGGCCAGAAGCGGTTGCCGGGGAAGGCGAAGTGGTGGCCCGTGGCGCCTGTCGTCAGGCTCGGGTTGATCCCGCAGAACAGCACGCGCAGACCGCCCGCGACCACGTCGGGAACAACGCGGTCACGGGCGGCCTGAAGCTCCTCGGGCGTCATCGGCCGGAAGGCAGGATAGCCGCGGTCAGAGGATCGAGCCAGGGGTGTATCCGGCGGCCTCCGGGTGCTGCTTGGTGATCTCCTCGATCCGGGAGACGAGCGCGGTCACCTGGTCGCCCGCCGCGCCGGTGAAGGAGAGCTTGTCCGCCATCAGCTCGTCCAGCTGGGAGCGGTCCAGCGGGATGCGCTCGTCGGCCGCGAGCTTGTCCAGCAGCTCGTTGCGCTCCGTGCCCTGCTCACGCATGGCGAGGGCGGAGGCGACGGCGTTCTCCTTGATGGCCTCGTGGGCGACCTCGCGGCCGACGCCCGCACGCACCGCGCCCATCAGGACCTTGGTCGTGGCGAGGAAGGGGAGGTAGCGGTCGAGCTCGCGGGCCACGACGGCGGGAAAGGCGCCGAATTCGTCGAGCACCGTCAGGAACGTCTCGACCAGCCCGTCGAACGCGAAGAACGCGTCCGGCAGGGCCACCCGGCGGACCACCGAGCAGGAGACGTCGCCCTCGTTCCACTGGTCGCCCGCCAGCTCTCCGGTCATCGACGCGTAGCCGCGCAGGATCACCATGAGGCCGTTGACGCGCTCGCAGGAGCGGGTGTTCATCTTGTGGGGCATCGCGGACGAGCCGACCTGGCCCGGCTTGAAGCCCTCGGTCACCAGCTCGTGGCCGGCCATCAGCCGGATGGTCTTCGCCACCGAGGAGGGCGCCGCCGCCAGCTGGACCAGGGCGGTCACCACGTCGTAGTCGAGCGAGCGGGGGTAGACCTGACCGACCGAGGTGAACGCCTGCGCGAAGCCGAGGTGCCCGGCAATGCGCTGTTCGAGCTCGGCCAGCTTCCCGGCGTCGCCGCCCAGGAGGTCGAGCATGTCCTGCGCCGTGCCGACGGGGCCCTTGATACCGCGCAGCGGGTAGCGCCCCAGCAGGTCGTCGAGTCGGCCGTAGGCGACCAGCAGCTCGTCGGCCGCGGTCGCGAAGCGCTTGCCGAGGGTCGTGGCCTGGGCGGCGACGTTGTGGGAGCGTCCGGCCACGACCAGCTCGCGGTACTCGGCCGCCAGCTTGCCGAGCCGGGCCAGGACGGCCACCGTACGGTCGCGCATCAGCTCCAGGGAGAGCCGGATCTGGAGCTGCTCGACGTTCTCGGTGAGGTCGCGGGAGGTCATGCCCTTGTGGACGTGCTCATGACCGGCGAGGGCGTTGAACTCCTCGATCCGGGCCTTCACGTCGTGCCGGGTGACCTTCTCGCGCTCGGCGATCGAGGCCAGGTCGACCTGGTCGAGGACGCGCTCGTAATCGGCGAGGGCGGCGTCGGGCACCTCGATCCCGAGGTCCTTCTGGGCGCGCAGCACCGCCAGCCACAGCTGACGTTCCAGCTTCACCTTCTGCTCGGGGGACCAGAGGACGGCCAGCTCCGTGGAGGCGTAGCGGCCGGCCAGGACATTGGGGATGCGAGGCTTCGCAGACACAGCAGTCACGTGTCCTGATTCTACTGGCGGTTCGTGCAGCTCAGCGCCGCGGTCCGGTTTGTGGATTACTACGAACGCGGCGGGGGCGACGCCTACTGCTCGCCGGTGTCCACGCGGCGCCAGGAAGCCACCGGAGCCGAGGCGCCGTCCTCCTCGGGAGTGACCCAGAACGCCCGGCCCAGCTCCGCGCTGAACTGGGCTCCCGCCCGGCCGTCGCCCGACGAGCGCCCCGTCAGACGCCGCCCGATCCACGGCAGCAGGTGCCGACGGGCGAAGCGCACATCGTCCACGCGCCGGGTGGCCCAGCGCGGCGGGACGGCGGTGGGCAGCACGGCCTGCCAGTCGCTCTCCGGCGGCAGCCCCAGCGCCTGCCAGACCGCCTCGGCCACCCTGCGGTGCCCCTCGGCGGTCAGATGCAGCCGGTCGACGTCCCACAGGCGGGGGTCACCCAGCGACGGCGCGCCGTAGAGATCGACCACTGCCGCGTCGTGCCGGGCGGCCAGCTCGTCGACCAGGGCGAAAAGCTCCTCCATACGCGGCCGGAACCGCTCCATCACCGGTCCGTTGCGGCCGGGGCTGCGCATCAGCACCAGCTTCTTGCACGACGGCGCCAGGCGCTCCACCGCCTCCTCCAGCCGCCCGCGGACCATGCCCATGTCGCACTTGGGGCGCAGGGTGTCGTTGAGGCCGCCGACCAGCGTCACCACGTCGGCCCGCATGGCCGCCGCCACGTCCACCTGCTCGTCCACGATCTGGCCGATGAGCTTGCCGCGTACCGCGAGATTGGCGTACCGGAACCCAGGCGTGCGCGCGGCGAGCCGGGAGGCGAGGACATCGGCCCAGCCCCGGTAGGAACCGTCGGGCAGCAGATCCGACATGCCCTCGGTGAACGAGTCGCCGACCGCGACAAGACTGGTGTATGTGGCATTGAATTCCATGGCGATGCGATCGTATCGCGGTGCCGTTCGGCCCTGCCGGGGGAACGGCGGCTCCGGGCGCGGGGCCCGGAACCACCGGGGATCAGCGGGTCTGGGGGCGGCCCACCAGCTCCCGCAGCACGTCCTCCATCGTCACCATGCCGGCCAGCCGGCCGTCCTCGTCGAGCACCGCAGCCAGGTGCGTACGGCTGCGCCGCATGGCGGTGAGCGCGTCGTCGAGCGGTGTGGCCGCGCGGACCCGGGCGATCGGCCGCATCGAGCTGACCGGGAACGGCATGTCGCGCGGGGTGACGTCGAGGGCGTCCTTCACATGGAGGTACCCGAGGATGCGCCGTTCGGCGTCCATCACGGGGAAGCGCGAGAAGCCCGTCTCGTACGAGAGCCGCTCCAGCTCCTCCGGCGTCGCCCCGACCCGGATGTACATCACCCGGTCCACCGCCAGTACCACGTCCCGTACCGGCCGCCGGCCGAGCTCCAGCGCATGGTGCAGCCGCTCCGCAGCCCGGTCGTCGACCAGACCCGCATCGCCCGCGTCCTTCACCAGACGGGCCAGCTCGTCGTCCGAGAAGGTGGCCGACACCTCGTCCTTCGTCTCCACCCGCAGAAGCTTCAGCAGCGCGTTGGCGAAGGCGTTGATCGCGAAGATCACCGGACGCAGCGCCCGGGCCAGCGCCACCAGCGGCGGCCCGAGCAGCAGCGCGGTCCGTACCGGCTCGGCCAGCGCGATGTTCTTCGGGACCATCTCGCCGAGCAGCATGTGCAGATAGGTCGCCACCGACAGCGCGATCACGAACGAGATCGGATGGACCAGCCCGTGCGGCACACCCACGGTGTCGAAAACCGGCTCCAGCAGATGCGCGATGGCGGGCTCGGCGACGATACCGAGCACCAGGGTGCACAGCGTGATGCCGAGCTGCGCCGCCGCGAGCAGCGCCGATACGTGTTCCAGGCCCCAGATGACGCTGCGCGCCCGCCGGTTCCCCTCCTCGGCCTGCGGCTCGATCTGGCTGCGGCGCACCGAGATGAGGGCGAATTCCGCGCCGACGAAGAAGGCGTTCACCACGAGGGTCAGCAGGCCGATGAAGAGCTGTACGACGGTCATCGCTCGCCCTCCGACGACTCGTGGGAACCGGTCAGCGGTGCGTGCAGCAGTGCCCGCGCGGCGCGGCGCCCGGAAGCGTCCACCACGTCGAGCCGCCAGCCGGCCAGCTCGATGGAGTCGCCCACGGTGGGGATGCGGCCCACCTCCGTCGCGATCAGGCCGGCCAGCGTTTCGTAGGGGCCGTCGGGCACTCTCAGTCCGATCCTCTGCAGCTGGTCGGTGCGGGCGGCGCCGTCGGCCGACCACAGGACGCGTCCGTCGGCGTCCTCACCGGCCGGTGCCAGGTCCGGCGTCTCGTGCGGGTCGTGCTCGTCCCGCACCTCCCCGACGACCTCCTCGACGATGTCCTCCAGCGTCACGACGCCCGCCGTGCCGCCGTACTCGTCGATCACGACCGCCATGGCGAGCTTGCCGGACAGCCGGTCGAGCAGCCGGTCCACGGTCAGCGTCTCCGGTACGAGCACCGGTTCGCGCAGCATCTCGGAGACCCGCTTGCGGGGCCGCTGATCGGATGGGATCGCCAGGACGTCCTTGATGTGGGCGACGCCCACCACGGTGTCGAGGCTGCCCCGGTACACGGGGAAGCGGGAAAGCCCGGTGGCCCGTGTCGCGTTGGCGACGTCCTCGGCGGTCGCGTTGACCTCCAGCGCGGTGACCTGCACCCGGGGGGTCATCACGTTCTCCGCGGTCAGTTCCGGCAGGTTGAGCGTACGGACGAACAGCTCGGCGGTGTCCGCCTCCAGGGCGCCCTCCTTGGCGGAGTGCCGGGCCAGCGCCACCAGCTCCTGGGGACTGCGCGCGGTCGCCAGCTCCTCGGCGGGTTCGAGCCCGAAACGGCGCACGATCCGGTTGGCCGTGTTGTTGAGATGGCTGATGAAGGGCCGGAACACCGCCGTAAAGGCCCGTTGCGGGGTGGCGATGGTCTTCGCCACCGCGAGCGGTGAGGAGATGGCCCAGTTCTTGGGGACCAGCTCGCCGACCACCATCAGGAACACGGTGGACAGGCCCGTACCGATGACGAGCGCCACGGACGACGCGACACCCGGCGACAGGCCGACGGCCTCGACCGGTCCCCGGATCAGTTTCGCGATGGACGGTTCGGAGAGCATGCCGACGACCAGGTTGGTGACCGTGATGCCGAGCTGGGCCCCGGACAGCTGGAAGGTGAGGCTGCGGGCGGCCTTCATGGCGCTCGCGGCACCGCGTTCGCCCTGTTCGACCGCTCTCTCCAGCTGGCCGCGCTCGACCGTGGTCAGGGAGAATTCCGCCGCGACGAAGGCGCCGCAGGCGAGGGAGAGCAGTACCGCAACGAACAGCAGGAGCACTTCGGTCATCGGTTCACCTCCGTCCCATGATCGGGCAGGGACTGGCTGACCGCGCGGTGTCGGCGGGTTCGGCTACTGGGAGGCTCGCCCATGGGCGGAGGCTCACACCTTTCGTCAGGATCGGCAATGCTGAGTCCTCATGGTAAAGGATCAGCAAAGTGCGGGGTGCGTGCCCGTCGCCTACAACGGCTTCACCCAGCGCCGCCAGCGGTCCTCGCGGTGGTAGCCGGCCGCCTGCCAGGCGAGGTGCGCGCGTATGTTCTCCTCCAGCACCATGGCGTCCACCCGTCGGCCGCCCAGCGCGGCGAACCGCTGCTCCGCCGCGTCCAGCAGAGCGGTGGCGATGCCCTGCCGGCGGTGGTCCGGATGCACGGCCAGCCGGTAGGCGGAGCACCGCCAGCCGTCGAACTCGGCGATCACCGTCCCCACCAGTGTGCTGTCCCGCTCCGCGAGCAGCAGCGCCTCGGGGTCGCGGCAAATGAGGCGGGCCACCCCCTCGTGGTCGTCGCTGATGCTCGTACCTTCGGCCGCCGCGCGCCAGAACCGCAGAACGGCATCGATGTCCGGCCGGGCGGCGTAGCGGATGTGGAGATCACTCATGGGGCGAGCCAATCAGAGGGCCGTTCCTCCGTGCGAGCGGTTTCCCCGCCGCTCTCCGGGGGAACTCTCGCGGGGCGTTCAGCGCAGACGCACCGGCAGCGAGTCGATGCCGTAGACGATCGACAGCTTGCGGAAGGTGAGGTCCTGCGGTGGTACGGCGAGCCGCATGGCGGGAAAGCGCCTGGCCAGAGCCGGATAGACCGAGCGCAGCTCCATCCGGGCCAGTTCGGCGCCTATGCAGCGGTGGATGCCGTGCCCGAAGGCGAGATGCCCGGCCGGAGTGACCCGGTCCAAGTCGAATCCCCCGTCGTCCGTGACGTAGGCGGGGTCCCGGTTGGCGCCGCTCAGCGAGCAGAGCACCATGTCACCGCGCGGAATGACCACCCCGGCGATCTCGATGTCCTCGCGGGCGAAGCGGGGAAAGGCGATCTGTACGGCGGAGACGTAGCGCAGCACCTCCTCCACGAACGGCGCCGTCACCCCGTCGTCCGCACGCAGCCGGGCCAGGACATCCGGGTTCCGCAGCAGTACGAGGGAGCCGAGGGCGATCGTGCTCGCCGTCGTCTCGAACCCGCCCGTGAGCACGCCGTCGGCGAGGCCCGCGAGCTCCTCGTCGTCCACGCTGTCCCCGTGCTCCCGCACGATCATGCCGAGCAGGCCGTCACCGGGGCTGCGGCGCTGCGCCCTGACCACGCCGCGGAAGTAGTCGAGCGACGCGGACATCGCGCCGAAGGGCGCCGTCGTCCCCGCGAACAGGTCGAAGCGGTCCATCGCCAACTGCTGGAAGTCGTCCCGGTCCTCGTAGGGCACGCCGAGCAGTTCGCAGATGGTCAGCGACGGCACCGGCAGCGCGAACGCGTGCACCAGGTCGATCGGCCCCGGCTCGGCCGCCATCGCGTCCAGGCGTTCCTCGACGATGGCGTCGATCCGGGGCGCCAGGCGGCGCAGCCGGCGCATCGTGAACTCGGGGGTCAGGATGCGGCGCAGCCGCGTGTGCACCGGCGGATCGCTGAAACCCAGGCCGCCGGGGCTGTGTTCGGCGACTATGCCCGCGTTGCCCGCCAGGTGGGCGAAGTCGGTGCTGAAGCCCTCCGCCGAGCCGAGCACGGCCTTCGACTCCTCGTAGCCGGTGACCACCCAGGCGTCCATGCCGAACGGCAGCGCCACTCTGGACACCGGCGCGCTCGCCCGTGCGGCGGCCAGCCCGCGCACCGGATCGAGGCCGTCCCTGCGCAGCGGCATCAGCAATTGCTCGGGAAGCAGCTTCATCGTGGAGGACCCGAGTCCGTGCTTCTGGATCCTGGCCAGGTAGCGGCGTCCGAGCCGGGCGGTGAGGCGGGAGCGGAACGTCGTCGTACTCAATGTCACTCCATGAGTCGTCGCGAGATCTGGTCGGTTGGCGCCTCAGGCGCCAGGACGTGGCCGACTGCGGTGACTTCGGCTACCTGACCAGGAATTATGACCACTTGTTCGAGCAAGGGAGTGCCGGGGTGCGGAATACGTCCTCAATGCTTCGGTGCGGCCGGGCTGTACGGGCCCCCGGGACTCGCCGGTGCCCCCTTCTCCGGCCGCCCCCACCGCGCACTACCGCCCCGCCACGCCCAGCACACACGGCGCCGTGGGGAGCCGGACGCCATGCTCGGGCAGATCGACCCGCCGGTACGTCTCCACCGTGAACCCGGCCGCCTCGATCGCGCCCAGCTCATCGCGAGAGGTGTGACAGCCCCCGGCCGCCCCGTCGAACGCCTCGCCCCTCACCGGCAGCGCCTCCGCGATCCCCGGCACCACATCCACCGGGATACCGGCCCGCTGCGCCGAGTGCACCGCCGACCGCCGCAGCGTGCGCGCGGGTTCGATCGCCACCACCTCCGGCACCGTCGGCGGGTGCGGGCGGAGTTCAGGCCGTTTCCGGCACCGACCTCGATGACCCGCCCCGACAGTCCGGCGAGCAGTTCCGCCCGGATCGCGGCCAGACCCGCGGCGGACTCGGCGGCCACGCTCATCCGGACACGGCCTAGCAGCGCGCGAAGACGGGGTGGTGCACCGCGTCCCGGGGCTTTTCGCGCTCCGCAGCCGCATGGCGGACCTCCTCGACGGTCCGGCTCGCCCGTGTCGGCGGCGGCGTGCGCCCCGCTCGGCCCGCACGGCGGGGAAACGTTCGGCTCCTTCGATTCTGCCCGTTCCCCACCGCACGGCCGGGCCATGACCGCTCACTCCCGGCGCTCAGCCCCGCGGCCGGTGGCCGCCCAGCGGCTCCGCCAGCCAACTCGCCGCCCTCGCGCGGAAGTCCGCAGGCGCGAGCGACCCCGCCCCCTCGGGTACGGCGCCCAGCAGCGGCGCGCCCGCGGCCACCGGCAGGTCCGCCACATTGCAGCGCGCCGCCAGATCAGGGTCGGCCGGCATGCTGCCGATCACCACCCCGAGGCAGTCGAGCCCGCGCGCCCGCAGCGCCTCCGAGGTCAGGGCCGTGGAGTTCAGCGTGCCCAGCCCGGCCGGGGCCACCACCAGGACCGGCGCCGCCAGCAGCCGGGCCGCGTCCGCCAGGGTGGCGCCCTCGTCGTCGAACCGTACGAGCAGCCCGCCCGCCCCCTCGACCAGCACCAGGTCGTGGTCGGCGGCCAGCTTCTCGGCCGCCTCGGCGATCTCGTAGGGCCGTACCGGCGTCATCCCGGCCCGCCGGGCGGCTGTCGCGGGCGCCAACGGTTCGGGAAAGCGGGCCAGTTCGACCGCCGTCACATGACCGCCCGCCAGCCGTGCCACCTCCGCGGCATCGCCCGGCTCACCCGGCTCCAGACCCGTCTGGGCCGGCTTGAGCACCGCCACCCTTCGGTCCGCGGCCGCCGCCGCGACGGCCGCCGTCACGATCGTCTTGCCGATCTCCGTGCCCGTGCCCGTCACCACCAGAACGCTCACGTCAGCCCTCCCGCGCAGCCGCGCACACGGCGCGGCAGATCCGTGCCAGATCGTCGTCACCGGTCACATACGGCGGCATGGTGTACACGAGGTCGCGGAACGGCCGCAGCCACACCCCTTCGCGCACCGCCGCCCGCGTCGCCGCCTCCATGTCCACCTCGTGGTCGAGCTGGACGACACCGATGGCGCCGAGCACCCGCACATCGCGGACCGATGGCAGCTCACGGGCCGCCACCAGCCCCTCGTGCAGCCCGGCCTCGATGCGCTTGACCTCCTGCTCCCAGTCCTGGCCGAGCAGCAGGTCGATGGAGGCGCAGGCCACCGCGGCGGCGAGCGGATTGCCCATGAACGTCGGACCGTGGGCGAGTACCGGCACCTCGCCGCGCGAGATCCCCTCGGCCACCCCACCGGTGCACAGCGTCGCCGCCATCGTCAGATAGCCGCCGGTCAGCGCCTTGCCCACGCACATCACATCGGGCGAGACCCCGGCATGGCCGGCGGCGAACAGCTTCCCCGTACGGCCGAAGCCCGTCGCGATCTCGTCGAACACCAGCAGGACGCCGTACGCGTCGCACGCCTCGCGCAGCACGCGCAGATACGCGGGGGAGTGGAAGCGCATACCGCCCGCCCCCTGGACCACCGGCTCCACGATCACCGCGGCCAGCTCGTCGGCGTGCCGCTCGATCAGCTCGCGCAGGTGCGCCGCGTACGCCGGATCGGGCGCCGCGTCGTAGCCGGCCGGCGGCTCGTCGGCGAAGACCTGGCGGGGCAGCGCCCCCGACCACAGCTCGTGCATCCCGCCCTCGGGGTCGCACACCGACATCGGCTGCCAGGTGTCCCCGTGGTAGCCGCCGCGCCAGGTCAGCAGCCGCTTCTTGGCCGGCCGCCCGGCCGAGCGCCAGTACTGCAGGCACATCTTCACGGCGACCTCGACCGAAACGGAGCCCGAGTCGGCGAGGAAGACGTGGCGTAGCGGCTCCGGGGTGATCTCCACCAGCCGGGCCGCCAGCCGGACGGCGGGCTCGTGCGTGAGCCCGCCGAACATCACATGGCTCATCCGGTCCAGCTGGCCGCGCGCCGCCTCGTTCAGCACAGGGTGGTTGTACCCGTGCACCGCGGACCACCATGACGACATCCCGTCGACCAACTCGTGGTGCCCGTGCGCCGGTTCGGCGAGGCGGAGCCGGACCCCGGACGCGGACTCCACGACCAGCGGCTCCTGCCGGCCCGGCATCGGGCCGTACGGATGCCAGACGTGCGCCCGGTCCAGGTCCCGGAGCGTGGCGGGGGAGAGCGGCTCAGGCATTGGGAGCGAGGTCCGTACCCGCGCCGCGGCGGCGGACCGCCACCAGGTCCGTGCGGGCGCCCGGCACCTGCGCGTCCTGCGTCTCCTGTGCGGCGGCGGGCGCGGACTGCGCTTCCGGGGCCTCGCCGCAGGGCGCGCAGCCGCCGGAGTGCGAACCGCAGCCCTCCGCCTCCGAAGCGCACCCGCCCGAGTGGGAGCCGCAGCCGGCGGCCGCGTCCGCACGGTGGCGGGGGAGCGTCGTCGTACCCGCGCCCTCGACCTCGAAACCGGCGTCCGCGATCATGTCCAGGTCGGCCTGGCCGGCCTGGCCCTCACTGGTCAGATAGTCACCCAGGAAGATCGAGTTCACCAGGTGCAGGGCGAGCGGCTGCATCGAGCGCAGATGCACCTCGCGCCCGCCCGCGAGCCGTACCTCCACGTCCGGGCAGACGAACCGCACCATCGCCAGGATGCGCAGACAGCGCTGCGGCGTCAGGTTCCACTCCTTGGCGAGCGGGGTCCCCTCGAACGGGATCAGGAAGTTGACCGGAACCGAGTCCGGGTCCAGCTCGCGCAGGGAGAAGACGACGTCGACCAGATCGGCGTCGCTCTCGCCCATGCCCGCGATCAGGCCGGAGCACGCGGAGAGACCGGCGGCCTGCGCCTGGTGCACCGTGTCCACCCGGTCGGCATAGGTGTGGGTGGTCGTGATCTCCCCGTACGTCCCCTCGGACGTGTTGAGGTTGTGGTTGTACGCGTCGGCGCCCGCCGATCGCAGCCGGTCGGCCTGGCCCTCGGAGAGCAGCCCGAGGCAGGCGCACACCTCGACGCCCTCGTTCTGCTCCTTGATGGCCTCGATCGTCTGCGACACCCGGTCGACGTCCCGGTCCGTCGGGCCCCGGCCGCTGGCCACCAGGCAGACGCGCTTGGCGCCGCCGGCCACCCCGGCTGCGGCCGCCTTGGACGCCTCGTCGGGCTTCAGCCAGGTGTACTTGAGGATCTCGGCTTTGGAGCCGAGCCGCTGCGAACAGTACGAGCAGTCCTCGGGGCACAGCCCGGACTTCAGATTGACCAGATAGTTCAGCTTCACCCGCCGCCCGAACCACTGACGGCGCACCTTGCCGGCCGCGGCCACCACGTCGAGCAGTTCGTCGTCCGGGGTCGCCAGTACGGCGAGCGCTTCTTCACGGGTCGGCAGCTCGCGCCGCAGCCCCTTGTCCACCAGCGTGTTCAGGAGGTCCATGGCGACGATCCTGACGCACGGCACCGCCCCGAGCCAAGGATGATCCGGACAACAGAGCTCACCGAGGGTGTGTGCATTGCCACACCGTGGCTCGGCGCGGTCGCGGTTAGTGTCTGTGGGCTGCCTACAAGAGGACCGCTCATGCCCGCCACCCCGTTCGACTGGATAGACGACGAGGCGCGCCGGCGCGCGGCCGCCGGCCTCGTCCGCAGGCTGCGGCCCCGGGACGCCGACGCGGAGCTGCTGGACCTCGCGAGCAACGACTACCTCGGCCTGACGCGGCACCCCGAGGTCACCGACGCCGCGGCCGACGCGGCGCGCCGCTGGGGCGGGGGCGCCACGGGCTCCCGCCTGGTCACGGGTTCGACCGCGCTCCACGCGGAACTGGAACGCGAACTCGCCGACTTCTGCGGTTTCGAGGCGGCTCTCGTGCTCTCCTCCGGTTACGCCGCCAACCTCGCGGCGCTCACCGCGCTCACCGGGCGCGGCGCGCTCATCGCCTCGGACGCGGGCAACCACGCCTCCATCGTCGACGGCTGCCGGCTCTCCCGGGCCGAGACGACCGTCGTCCCGCACGCCGACCCCGAGGCCGTCCGCAAGACGCTGCACGGCCACCCGGGCCGCAAGCTCGCCGTCACCGACTCGGTCTTCTCCGTCGACGGCGACGCCGCGCCGCTGGCCGAACTGGCCCGGGTCTGCCGCGCGGAGCACGCCGCACTCCTCGCGGACGACGCGCACGGCCTGGGAGTCCTCGGGGAGGGCGGGCGCGGCGCGCTCGCCGCCGCCGGGCTGGCGGGCGGCGAGGACATCGTCGCCACGCTCACCCTCTCCAAGTCCCTGGGCAGCCAGGGCGGCGCGGTCCTCGGCCCCGCCCGGGTCATCGACCACCTCGTCAACACCGCTCGCACGTTCATCTTCGACACCGGGCTCGCCCCCGCCGCAGCCGGCGCGGCCCTCGGCGGACTGCGCCTGCTGCGCCGCGAACCGGAACGCGCGCTTCGGGCGCGTACGGTCGCCACCGCGCTGTACGAGGAACTGACCTCGGCCGGTCTGACCGCCGTGCGCCCCGACGCGGCCGTGGTCTCGGTACGCGCGCCCTCGCCCGACGCCGCCGTCCGCTGGGCCGCCGACTGCCGGAAGGCCGGAATGGCGGTCGGCTGCTTCCGGCCGCCGTCCGTCCCCGACGGCATCTCCCGGCTGCGGCTGACCGCCCGCGCCGACCTGACGGACGAGCAGATCGCGCGGGCGGTGGCGATCGTACGGCGGACCGCTCCCCGGGCCTGAGGCGTCGCCCGCCTCAGTTCTTCAGGCCGGCGACGAAGGACGTCCAGGCCGTGTCGGAGAACTCCAGGGGCGGCCTGGACACGTCCTTGGAGTCGCGCACGGCCAGCCGTCTGCCGAACGGGGCCGTCTCCACGCAGTTGTTCATACCCGTGCTGCGGCTGCTGCGCCGCCACCGTAACGGTCGCTGTGCGGGGCAATCCGACATGACGCGCTCCCTCGGGCCGTGGGGGTCAACGATCGCCGCGATCGATCGCGGCGATCAGGTCCAGCGAGTGCTCCGGCGACAGCGCGTGCGTCTGAAGGGTTCGGAAGGCCGAGCTGTACGCCGCAAGGTCTTCTTTCCGTTCCAGATAGAGGCTACTCGTCAAGTGGTCAAGAACGACCACGTCAAGGTCAGAAGCAGTCGGAAAGGAAAAGATAACGAAAGGGCTGGTGAGGCTCACATAGCCGCCGACCGAGAACGGCAGTATCTGAAGTCGCACGTGGGGAAGTTGTGCCACCCGTGCGAGATGCCGCAACTGCTCGCGCATCACCCGCCGGCCACCCACCTCCCGCCGCAGCACCGCCTCGTCGAGCACCGCGCTCAGCCGCAGCGGCGGATCGCTGCGCAGCACCCCCTGCCGGGTCAGCCGCACCTCGACCAGCGAGTCCACCTGGCCGGCCGGAAGCCCGTCCAGGGAGTCCCGGGTCACCGCGCGGGCGTAGTCGGCCGTCTGCAACAGGCCGGGCACCACCGAGGTCTCCAGCGTGCGGGCGGTGCGCGCCTGCGACTCCAGGCTGATGAAGTCGCGGTACTGGGGCGGGATGAGGCCGCGGTACGCGTGCCACCAGCCGGCGCCGCCCCCGCCCGCCGAACCGGCGAGCGCGCCCAGGACCTCGCGCAGCTTCGGATCGTCCACGCCGTACGCGTCCAGCAGCCGGTTCACGTCCTCCGGCCGCACCCCGCTGACACCCGTCTCGATCCGGCTCACCTTCGACTGGTGCCAGCCGAGCAGTCCCGCGGCCTCCCGGCTCGTGAGACCCGACGCATGGCGCATACTCCGCAGCTCCTCCCCGAGCTTGCGGCGCCGCACCGCAGGACCGTGCTGCATCTGATGGCTCCCTCCCGCTGCCTGCCGAGGGGACAGTGTGGTCCCCGCGCGGGCCCGGGTGGGCAGAGTTCACCGGTTCGAGCGACAGATATATGCATATCTTGGTCGATCGCCGTCGCGGCGGGCAGCATCAGTGGCAATCTGGCGCGAAGCACAACCGGACCGCCCGCCGGCCCGGTACCGGGTGGGAAAGGGACGGCTCGCCATGGCAGACCATCAAGAAGCACGTGTCACTCTGCCGAGCGAGCCGGTCTCGGTCGCCGAGGCCCGCAGGTACGTGGCCCGGGTCCTGGCCGAATGGGGCCTGCCCGACGGCACGGAGACGGCCGAGACCGTACGGCTCATCGTCTCGGAGCTCGCCACCAACGCCGTGCTGCACACGTTCGGGCTTTCACCCACGTTCACCGTGGACCTGCGGCTGGAGCGCGAGGAGCAGCTGCGCGTCGGCGTGACGGACAGCCACCCGCGCCGGCCCCAGCGGCTGCCCGCCGCGGTCCAGCAGGACAACGGGCGCGGCCTGGTCATCATCCGCTCCCTGGCCAAGGAGTACGGCGGCCGGCTGACCGTCACGCCCGCGCCCGGCGGCGGCAAGACCGTCTGGGTCGCGCTCCCGTGGCCCGTCCCCGCCCAGCCCTGAGTCCGAGGCGCCCGTGCGCGTCCCGGCGGCGTGCGTCAGCTGACCCGGCCGTAGTAGACGCTCTTGGTCCAGATCTTCTCCAGGCGGACCACGGCGCCGGTCTTCGGCGAGTGCCAGATCTTCCCGCTGCCGGCGTAGATCCCCACGTGGTAGACGCTGCTGCCGGAGTGGAAGAAGACCAGATCGCCGCGCTGCCGCTTGGAGGCTGAGATGTGGCGGGTCTTGTTGTACTGCTGCTGGGCCGTGCGGGGGAGCTGCTTGCCGGCCTTCTTGAACGAGTAGAGCGTCAGCCCCGAACAGTCGAAGCGGTTGGGGCCGGTGGCGCCCCACCGGTAGGGCGCCCCCTTCTTCGACGCGGCGATGTTCAGGGCCTTCATCGAATGCCCGGCGGCCTGCGCCTCGGGGGCGGCACCGGGGACGAACAACGTGCCGCTGACGGCGGCGAGAGTCATGACCGAGGCCGTCGTGGCCCGGGCGAGCAGAGACGGGACATGAACCTGCGCACTCATGCGCAACCCTTCGTCAGCCGCCTGTGAAGGATGACCTGTCGGGTTCGGGCTGGCGAAGTCGCCCGGCCGCACACGGCGGCTTCACCCCGAGGGACTTCCGGAATTCCGGCCGTCCCGTAGTGCTCGGGTCCTCCACTCCTGCCGATCCACTCCTGTCGACCAGGCATCCGGACGGCGGCAGGACTCGGCGTCCGCCCGGACCGCCCCGCCGCGGTGGCGGGGGCTTGTCGTCCCAGGGATCTTGACTCACCGAGTGCCGGATTTCCGAGGCGAAACAGCCATATGTGAAGATCCTCACGGATGGACCGTTCAGGTGGACAGTTGTGTTTCGGCCGGTCTGCGGGGCTCTCCCGGCCATGGCCGTACCAGCGGCGTCGCGAAAGATCCCGCCCCTCACGCATCGTAAAAACGCAAGTCGAGCGGTCGCTCGTGCGAGGGAATGCCTACGCCGAACGAGCGAGGAAAATCGGTTCGCTCGTCGGGCGTGTCGGCGCGGCGGGGTCAACTCGGCGGATCAGGCGGCAGGGTGACCCGCGCCGCCCGCCGCTCCCCGTCCAGTGCCCGCAGTGCCCGCGTCAACGTCGTGGCGTGGATGCGGGTTTCGCCGCGCCGGTGCATCAGCGCGAGCGCGTCCCGCAGGGCCGCCGCGTGCGAGGCCAGCGCCTGTGCGGCGCGCAGGGCCGCGTAGGTGTCGTCGCCGCGGGCCGGGTTGATCCGGCCCACCTGGTCGACCACGTGCAGATAGCGGTCGATGAACTCGCACTCGGCCCGCGTCAGGGCGGGCAGCGGGGAGAACTCCGGTGGCGGCATCTCCCGTTCACCAACCGGTGCGGGGCGCGGGGACGCGGCTGCGTACGATGTGGTCGACCAGGCCGTAGGTCAGGGCGCCCTCCGCGTCGAGGATGAGGTCGCGCTCGGTGTCCCGGGCGACCTCTTCGGCGGTGTGCCCCGTGTGACGGGCCAGCATGCCGGCCATCGTCTCGCGCATCCGGGCCAGTTCCCGCGCCTCGATCTCCAGGTCGGACGGCTGCCCCTGGACGGGCTCGGCCAGCCCCGGCTGGCTCACCACCACCCGGGCGCCGGGCAGCATGTGCCGCCGCCCCGGGGCGCCCGCGGCGAGCAGCACGGCCGCGCCGGCGCTCGCCCGGCCGAGGCAGAAGGTCTCCACCTCGCAGTTCAGGAAGGCCATCGTGTCGTAGAGCGTGGTCATCGCGCCGAACGAGCCGCCCGGCGAGTTGATGTACAGCGAGACGGGCCGGCCGGGCGCGTCGTGCTCCAGGTACATCAGCTGCGCGACCAGGTCGTTGGCCGCCGTGTCGTCCAGCGCCGTGCCGAGGAAGACGACGCGCTCGGCCAGCAGCTTGGAGTACGGGTCGAGGGTCCGGGACCCCTGGGAGGTGCGCTCGGTGAACTCGGGCAGGACATGACGGGCGGCGGGACGGTGCAAGGCGGGGCCTTTCCTCCGGCTGCGCGGACCCCATGGGGTGCCCGCGCACGCTTCCGTAAAAAATGTACAGGACGTACAGAAGGTTATGATGGGAGCATGGCCTACGAGATTCCGGTGACGCAAGCCCGTGCTGAACTCGCCGAACTGATCAACCGAGTCGTCTACGGCGGCGAGCGCGTGGTCGTGACGCGGCACGGAAAACCGCTCGTCGCCCTCGTATCGGCCGCTGACCTGGAACGACTCGAGAAGGACGAGGCGGCGGAGCAGGAGCAGGTGATCAGCTCGGTCTCCTCGATCGGCTCCACCGCGTCCGCTCCCGGCGAACGGCACCGCTTCGGCATCGCCGCCGAACACCGCGGGCACCACGGCCCCGACGCCTGACCGCCGGCGCGGTGCCGCGCGCCCGGAGCGCGGCTCAGGCCGCCCGGACGCGCTCCTCCAGCGCCCGGGAGCAGGGCCCCGGGGCGGCCGGCCGGATCAGCTCGGCCGCGCCGCAGCCCGAGCGCGTCCGAGGCCCCGAGCAGCGAGGTTCCCCGATCGCGAATCCGCCCTCAGCGTCGCAGCTTCGGGAACCTGCCCGGCTGCTGCGCCTGCGCTGACTCCTTCACCTTGACCGCGTACTCGTCGACGTACTCCTGGCCGGAGAGGCCGAGGATCGCGTACATGATCTCGTCGGTCACCGCCCGGATCGCCGCCTTCTCGTTCTCCAGACCGGCGTAGCGCGAGAAGTCCAGCGGTTCGCCGAAGCGGATGGTGACCTGCTTGATGCGGGGGAGGACCTTGCCGGGGGGCTGGATCTCGAACGTGCCGACCATGGCGCACGGCACCACCGGCACCTGGGCCCGGATGGCCATGACCGCCACCCCGACCTTGCCCTTGTACAGCCGGCCGTCGTGCGAGCGCGTCCCCTCCGGATAGATGCCCAGCAACTCGCCCCGGCCCAGCACCCCGAGCCCTTCGCGGATCGCCGCCTGCCCCGCCTCCTTGCCCGACCGGTCCACCGGGATCTGCCCGGCGCTGCGGAAGAACGCTGCGGTCAGCCGGCCCTTCACCCCGGGACCGGTGAAGTACTCCGCCTTGGCGAGGAAGGTGATGCGCCGCTTGATGATCGCGGGCATCAGGAAGTGGTCGGAGAACGACAGGTGATTGCCGGCGACGATCGCGGCGCCGTCGTCCGGAATGTGCTCCGCACCCTCGATGACCGGCCGGAACAGCAGCCGCAGCACCGGCCCGAGGACGACGTACTTGAGGACGTAGTAGAACACGGTCTCTCCCCGGTCTGCTGGATCAGCGGGTCAGCGAAGCGACATCCGGACGACCGGCCGCCTCGCGACGGCCGATCGTAGCCCGATGAGACGTGTACCCCGCGCTCATGCCCGGAAGCCGCAGCCCCTACAGCCCCGTGCCGAAGTCCTGGGTCCAGACGATGCCGCCGGAGTTGTCCTGTATGCCCACACCCAGCTCCTTGAACGCGCAGTTGAGGATGTTCGCGCGGTGGCCGGGGCTGTTCATCCAGGAGTTCATCACGTCGGCGGGCGTGCGCTGTCCCTTGGCGATGTTCTCGCCGTACGTGCTCCACCGGTAGCCGGTGGCGGTGATCCGGTCGCCGGGGCCCGAGCCGTCCTGCGAGGTGTGCGAGAAGTAGTCGTGCGCGGCCATGTCCTCGGAATGCCGCTGCGCGGCGGTCGTCAGCTGCGCGTTGGCGCTCACCGGCGCACAGCCTTCCTTGGCGCGTTCGCTGTTGACCAGTGCCAGGACCTGCTGCGAGTCCGAGGCCGGGCTCGGTGCGGGCGGGGCCGGGGCCGGCCGGGCGGTGTGCGAGGACGGGACCGCCGAGGGGCGTCCGCTCGCGGTGGCCGTCTTCTTCGGCTTCGGCTTCGCCTTCGTCTTGGTGGCGGTGGGGCTCGCGCTCCTGCTGGGCGACGACGAGGCGGAGGCCGACGGCGAGAGGGAGGGCGACGGGTCGGACGAGGCCGTCGTGGCGGGGGCGTCGGCCGAAGGGGCGGAGGCCACGCGCGTCGCCTCGTCGCTGTCGCCCGTCGTCAGATGGACGGCCGCGCCCCCGGTGCCCAGAGCGGCCACCGCGATCACCGAGGCCACCACCGCGTTGCGCCGCCGCCGCCGCGTCTGGTCGCGTCGCAGCTGGGCCCGGCCCGGCCCCGACAGCGGCGCGGCGGACGCCACCTCGGCCGGCCGCGCCGTGTGGCCGGCGCCCGCCACCGCGAGCGGCACCAGCGCCAGCCCGACCAGCAGCCCTTCGGCCGGAACGAGGCCCGAGCCGAACCCCGAGCAGACCGTGCAACCGCGAGCGTGCCGCGCGATGCGTTTGCGCCACAGCGCAGAGGGCGCCCCGTCCCACCCGGCGAGCATGTCCTCCAGCAGCACACACCGGGGCTGCGCGGCCAGCGCGCCCACCACCACCCGCGCGGTGTCCAGCTGCGCCTTCATCCGCTGCACCCGCACGGCGGTGTGCTCGGGGGAGAGGTTCAGCGCCGCCGCCACCTCGGCCCGGGACAGTTCCCCGGCCGCCTCCAGCCACCACAACGAGAGCAGTGCCCGGTCGTCCTCGTCCACCCAGCGCGTAGCCTCGGCGACCTGCCGGCGCTGTCCGGACAGACCGAGCCGCAATATCGTCACGTCGACGAAGTCGGCGCCGGGGTCGGCGGCATCGGGGCCGGTGCCCAGCGGCTCGGCGGGTATCGGCGCCGTCTGCCGCTCCCGCCAGTGCCCGCGTATCTCGTTCATCGCGATGGCCACCAGCCACGAGCGGAACCGTTCCGGCGTCCGCAGGCCGGGCAGCGCACGCAGCATGCGCAGGACGGTCTCCTGCACGACGTCGTCCACGTCCGCGTGGCCGTTCAGCGCACGCCCGACGATGTTGTACAGCAGCGGCAGATAGGACGCGACGAGTTGGTCCTTGGCGCCGGCGTCCCCGGCCTGCGCCGCCTTGATCAACGCCCTCTCGCGGTCCTTGCCCATGCTGTGCTCACTCTTCCCGAGTCCTGTTCCGGCTTCACGCACACCTGGGAGATGCGGCCCGGCGGGGACCATAACAAAAACCGGTCGATCACTTGTGCGCAACGAGGTCCGGCCCCGCCACGTGGGTGGCGGGGCCGGACGAGGTCACCGGATCATCCGGCAGGTGTTCAGGGCGCGGTGCCCCAGGAGAGCGCTCCGGCCACGTACACGCCGACCTTCGTCGCGTCGGTGAAGCTGGTGGCGGTCGAGCGGCTGTAGTCGTCCGCCTCGTTGAAGTTGGACCAGTCGCTCTTGTTCAGCCGCAGCTGCATCTCACCGGTGGAGGCGCCGGCCGCGAGGCTGCCGCTGCCGAAGGAGACCTCCAGGTAGTGGCTGGCACCGGCCTGCGAACCGCCCGACTTCACGGCGAGCGACAGGTTGCCGCAGCCGATGACCGCGTAGTCGCACGCGGTGCCGAAGGTGGAGGAACCGGCCTCCGGGGTGAACCAGTAGCGCAGCTTCACCGTGGACAGGTCCACGGCGGTGCTGCCGGTGTTGACCAGCTGGAGACCCATCCGGATCTGGTTGTCGGTCGCGGAGGAGTCGTTGTTCTTGTACTGGACCTTCAGGGCTCCCGTTCCGGTACCGCCACCCGCTGAGGTGGTGGCCGAGAGGGCCGAGGAGGCCGCCGAGACGTTACCGGCCGCGTCCTTCGCCTTGACGGTGTAGCTGTAGGCGGTCGAGGCCGACAGACCCGTGTCCGTGTACGAGGTGGTGGCGGTCGAGCCCACCTTGGTGCCGTTGCGGTACACGTCGTAGCCGGTCACACCGGTGTTGTCGCTCGACGCGGACCAGGACAGCGAGACGCTGCTGCTGGTCTTCGCCGTCGCCGTCAGGCCGGCCGGCGCGGTCGGCGCCTGGGTGTCGTCGTTGCCGCCGTTGTTTCCGCCGTCGTCGCCGCCACCGTTGTTGCCGAGCGGCGGGTAGGCGTTGCGCACCAGCTCCTGGAACTGCGCGGAGAACCAGTGACCCGCGACCGGGGAGTTCGGCAGCGCGCCGGTCATGCTGTTGCCGTTGCGGCCGTTACCGGTGTACGTGGGGTCGCACATCCGGTCGAAGCCCTTGCCCTCGTCGTTGTCCTCGGCCTGGCTGCTGCCGTCCGACTCCCCCGGGGGCTTGGCCCACACGTAGGCGTCGATCCCGGCCTCGGGGGCGGTGGTGGGCCGCTCACCGATGCCGGCACCGCTCTGGTTGCACCAGTTGCCGGCGTGGATGCGCCGGTCGACCCGGCCGCCGTTCACATAGGCGTCCACGCTGGTCAGCGGGCCCGCGGAGGTCGGCCGTTCGGAGCCGCCCCAGCCGTTGCGGGCCGTGTCGATCAGCATGCCGATGTTGGAGTTGAAGCCCTCGCTCACCAGCATGGTGCGCAGCGCCTGGGCGAACGACAGCTCATCGGCGTAGTAGTTCCAGTCGACCCACTTGGACTGGCGCACTGTGGTGCCGTTCACCGAGTCGGTGATCTTGAAGTTCGGCTCCTTGAGGGCCGAGTAGTTGGCCGTGTTCACGATAAATCCGGTGACGTCGTTCACCGTGGCGCCCTCGGAGGTGGCCGCCTTCTTGAACTCGGTCGCGGCCGGGCCCATGTTGGTGTCCCAGCCCAGCCAGCCGTGGTGGGCGGCGTCGACGTAGTTGTAGACGTTGGGAATGGCACCGAGGGTGTGCAGGGCGTAGCCGACACCCTTCTCGTAGTTGCCGTTCGCCTTCATCGTCGCGCAGGCGTCGGTCGAACCGGCCGTGCCGCCCGCGTTGGTGACGATGTTGGGCAGCGAGTCGGGCTCGATGATGGTGACGATGCGCAGGCCGGCGTACGCCGGGTCGGCGAGGATCTCGGAGATCGGGTCGATGTACTCGTTCTTGTACCGGTCGAGCTCCGTGGGGCCGAGCTCACCGTTGGACGCCAGCGCGGCGCAGTCGCGCCCCGGCAGGTCGTAGATGACGACCTGGAAGAGGTTGGCGCCCTGGTCGAGGGCGGTGTCCAGGTGCTCGCGCAGGCTCATCGCCCCGGGCGTCCCGTCGATGGCCGCGATGCGGTCCATCCAGACGAAGGCCGGCGTGTCGGCGATGGCGGCGCCGCCCGGTTCGGCGGCCGCCTTGGCGGACCAGTCGGGGTTCACGTATGCCTTGGCGCCCACGTAGGGGTTGTCGACCCGGGCCGCCGCGTCGGCGGTGGTGGGAATGGCCACCGCCAGGGCCGCGCCCATGGCCAGGGCGGAGACTGCTGCCAGCCTCTTGCGTAGCCCGTGCATGATGGTGCCTCTGGTACTCATTGCGGCTCCGTGCTCCTCTCGTACGTCTGCGGAAACTCCCCGCAGACGGGTTCATGGGGGTGCTGCCCGATGGCGGGCACAGCGGGGTGAGTGATTGACCCGCCATCGGGAGTGGTGGGGTGGCCGGCGGTGGGTCAGCCGGTCAGGGCTCGACTCCCCAGGCCAGGGTTCCGGCGACGTAGGCGCCCACCTTGGTGGAGTCCGCGTACGCGGTGTTGCCGGCCCGGCTGTAGTCGTCGCTCTCGTCGAAGTTGGACCAGTCGCTCTTGTTCAGGCGCAGTTGGAGCTCGCCCGTGGACGCGCCGGCGGCCAGGGTGCCCGCCCCGCCGGTGAAGCCGACTTCCAGGTAGCGGTCGGCGCCGGTCTTCGGACTGGGGACGGCGACCACCGTGTGCGTGATGTTGGACGAGCCGAGCGCGGCGTAGTCGCAGTAAGTGCCGAACGTGCTCGGGCCGCCGTCGGCGGTGAACCAGTACCGCACCTTCACCGTCGTCAGGTCGATCGGCGCGCTGCCGGTGTTCACCACTTGCAGGCCCAGCCGGATCTGGTTGTCGCCGGTGGCGGAGTCGGCGTTCTTGTACTGGACCTTCACCGCGCCGGTCCCCGTCGAGCCGCCCGTCTTCGTGGTGGCGAGGACCGCGTCCGACAGCGCCGAGGTGTTGCCGCCGGCGTCCCGCGCCGCGACCGCGTAGGTGTACTCGGTGCCCGCGGCGAGCCCGGTGTCGGTGAACGTCCGCCCGGTCGCGTTGCCCGCCAGCACACCGTTGCGGTACACGTCGTACCCGGTCACCGCGACGTTGTCGGTGGAGGCCGACCAGGAGAGCGAGACGCTGTCCTTGGTGGTCGCGGTCACCGTGAGGCCCGCAGGGGAGGTCGGGGGCTCGGTGTCGCCGCCCGGCTCACCGCCGCCGCCCTCCACCAGCAGCTCCGCGTAGATCGCGAAGGCGAGCGCGAGCGCGGCCTGCGCCCAGAACCGGTGGTAGGTGAACGTGGGGGCGTCACCGCCGTCGAGGTACGCCTGCACCTTCGGCCAGTCCGGGTCGTCCTTGTACCAGCTGCGGATGCCGATGAAGGTCGAACCGGGCCGGATCGGGTCGCCGTTGGGCATGGTGCCCGACCAGCCGGACGGGATGTACACCTCGTCGTCGAACCGGTTGTAGTCCTTGCGGGTCTCGGGCACCGAGATGCCCTTGTCCGTGGTGTTCAGCGCCATCGCGTCCAGCAGCGCCTTCGCCAGCGCCGCCGCGTCCTCGTCACCCGACTTGGCGGCGTAGTAGGTGAGCGTCTTGACGTACGCGGCTCCCACACCGACGTCGTTGGCGTAGTCCACGACCGAGACGTGCAGACCGGCGTTGTCACCGGGCGAGGCCGCGTTCCAGGTGTCCGGCCGGCCCGTCCAGTTCAGGGTGGAGGGGAAGCGGAAGCTGCCGTCGGCGCCCACCGTCGTCTCGCTCGACGCCCAGGCGACCCACTTGGACAGCACCGCCTCGGCGGTCGCGTTGCCGGTGACGTAGTAGTACGCGGCGACCCGCTCCATGCCCCATGCCTGGAAGCCGAACCAGTTGTTGCTCGCCGGGTCGTGGTAGACCGGCTGCCAGTCGTACGCCATTCCGTAGAAGGTCGGCGTCCCGGCCGGCGGCTGACTGTAGCTGCCCTCCCAGCTGTTGGTGCAGCCGCCCGCGAGTGCGCCCTCGCTGGACTGGAGCCAGGTCAGGAACTCCAGCTGCCGGGTCAGGCTCTTGGACCAGTCCGACTTGGCGGTCGCGGACTTCGGGGTGAGCGAGGGCACGTTGGACAGCGCCCACGCGGCCAGTGGGTTCTGGTAGCCCTGGTGCGAGGCACCGTCACCGATGCGCCACGCCCAGCCGCCACCGCTGCCCGCCGCGGCCCCGCCCCAGGCGTAGTACCAGGACAGCAGGTAGTGCTGGGAGTCCCGGCCCGATGCGGCGGGGCAGGAGTTCGGGTCGGTGCAGCCGCCGATCCGCTTGAAGTACTTGTCGAACATGGCGTACCGCAGGTAGTCGCCCATCTTGGCGGCCTTCGCCACCGAGGCCGCGACCTGGCTCTCCTTGCCCTGCTCCGAGGCCCAGCGGTACGCCCAGTAGGCAGCCTGCACCGCGCGGGCGTCGGCGTCCGGCGCGTTGGTGTACTTCCACTGCTTGGCGTAGCTGGAGTCCCCGACGAACAGGTCGAGATACCCGTTGGGGCCGCCGTACTCGAAGAGGTCGGTGGTCGGCTGCGGGACGGTCTCCCACACCGACTCCTGCGCACCGCGCTGGTAGGTGTTGAGGAAGGAGGCGCCGGCGCCCGGCCCGGACTCGCCGCCGGTGCCCGGCTTGTTGCCGTAGCCGTAGACGTTGTCCAGGTCCATCAGCCAGTGCATGCCGTAGACGTCCATCGTCCCGTAGGACGAAGCGAGTTCGGACGAAAGGGGGTCGGTGCCCACCGGGACCGTGCCGTCCAGGGCGGAGGGGTAGCCATCGGGCAGCGGGTGCTCCGGCGCGTAGGTCGCGGGCGCCGAGGGGTTGTACGAATCGCTGGTGGACTGGTCGGCGTGCTGCGGGATGATGGTCTTCTCCGCCACCGCCCAGGCCGCGTTGAAGGGTGCCCAGTCACCCGTCACCCGGCCGTACGCCGCCTCCAGCCACATCCAGAAGCTGACGGCCTCGGACGTGGTCTGGTGGCCGTGGTCGGGTGCCTCGACCATCAGGGTCTCGACCGAGTGGTACGGGAGACCGTCGGGGCTGAAGTAGCCGTTGGCCGCCGCCTTGATCTTGCCGTACTGGGTGAGGAATGCCTGCGTGTACGGGTCGTCGGCCGCGGCGGTGGCCCGGGCGCCGTTGCCGGCCTTCGCCGAGGCGGGCTCGGCGACGGCGGTGCCCTGCGCCAGGCCCAGGGCCAGCACGCTGCCGCCCAGAGCGCTGCTGAACGTTCTCCGTGATATCGACACAAATCCTCCAGTGGCGGGTGTCGTCGGGGGGAGGGGAGAAGGTGATGCGGTGGGGACGGGGGCGCGGGGAGGGAAGACAGGGGGCCGGGGGCGCGGCCCCGGGTCAGGGCTCGATGCCCCAGATCAGGTCGCCGGCGGCGTACACGGTGATCTTCGAGGCGTCCGCGTACGAGGTGCCGGTGCCGTGGCTGTAGTCGTCCGACTCGTCGAAGTTCGACCAGTCCGTCTTGCTCAGGCGCAGCTGGATCTCGCCGGTCGACGCCCCCGGGGCCAGGGTGCCGCTCGCGAAGCCCACTTCGAGGTAGTGGTCGGCCCCGGCCTTGGGTGTGCTCGCCGTGACCACCCGGTGGGTGACCGTGGAGCAGCCGAGGGGCGACCAGTCGCACCAACTGCCGTATGCAGTGGCGCCGTTGTCGCCGGAGAACCAGTAGCGGACGGTCACCGAAGGCAGGCTCACCGCGCTGGTGCCGGTGTTCACGAGTTGGAGGCCGGGCTTGATCTGGTTGTCACCGGCCGAGGTGTCGTTGCTGCGGTACTGCACCTTCAGCGCGCCCGGGGTGGAGCCGTCGTCGCCCCCGTCCGCCTCGCCGCCCAGCGCGACGCGCACGGCGTCGTAGGCGGGCTTCGGGGTCAGGTTGTCGTCGTACAGGTTGGCGGCGCCCTCGCCCGGGAAGGTGCTCGACACCCAGGAGTACTTGTCGGTGTAGTCCCAGATGGTGATGCCGACGCAGCGCTCGACGGCGAGGCAGGCGTCGACCGCCTGTGCGTAGTACGAGGACTGGGTGGCGAGCTTGGCGGTATCGGCCGGAAGTTGCATGCGCACGTCAAGTTCAGTGACGGCCACATCGAGGCCGAGATCGGCGAACCGCTGCATGTTCGCCCGCATCTGGTACGGGAAGCCGTACTGGATCGCCAGGTGCGCCTGCATCCCGACCCCGTCGAGCGGTACGCCTTCGGCGAGCAGCTCGCTCACCAGGTTGTACATGGCGTCGCTCTTCGCGCCCTTGCCCTCGATGTTGTAGTCGTTGATGTAGAGCTTGGCGTCCGGGTCTGCGGCGTGGGCCGCGCGCAGGGCGGTGGCGATGTAGTCGCTGCCCATCGACGTGTAGAACGGGCTGGTGCGGAAGGTGCCGTCCTCGTTGAACGGCTCGTTCACCACGTCCCAGGCGGCGACCTCACCGCGGAAGTGGGTGGCCTCCGCAGTGATGTGGTCGGTCATGGCCGTCTCCACCTGCGCGGCCGGCAGCGAGTCGACCCAGCCGGGCAGCTGGCTGTGCCAGACCAGGGTGTGGCCGCGCACGGTCTGGCCGTGCTGCTGGGCGAAGTCGGTGATCACGTCGCCCTTGGCGAAGTTGAACCGGCCCCGTACGGGCTCGGTGGTGTCCCACTTCATGGAGTTGCCCGGGGTGATCTGCCCGAACTCGGAGCCGAGGATCGCCGCATAGGCGGCGTCGGACAGCTCGGGGTTGTCGGTGGCGGAACCGAAATACCTGCCCCGGGCGGCGGCGAGGTCGTGCAGTGTGCTCTGCGGGGCCGCTGACGCCGGCCCGCCCGCCAGGCCGCTGGCAAGGGCGAGGGCGCCGACCAGGAGGGCCGGGAGTCCCCCGGGGCGACGGGGCCTACAGCGCTTCACCAAGCTCATGACGAACGCCTTCCTCTGCCGGGCAGCGTGGCACGTCACGGGGAGCGCGGCTGCGCCCCGCAACGCCCTTGCCGCCGAACGGCGTTGGGGGAGAAGGGAGGGGGTGGAGTGTGCAAGTCTTGATTGTGGGAGCGCTCCCAAGGTGGCGTGGCGACAGGCACCTGTCAAGAGTCAAATCGCAACTGGCTTACGGGTGTGTGAACGCGGCCATGCGCCGAACGGGCCCGTCGCGCAGCATTGTTGACGCCCGGACGAGCAGCGGCCGGCTCCCGCCGAAGAGCGCGTCGCCGCCCCTTCGCGCCGGCGGTCGCGGACGCCTGCGGGAGGAGCACCCTGAGCCTGCCCGAAGCATTCGCGATCGCACGCGTGCGGGCCGTGCGTGGGTGCTCGGGTGGCCGCCGTCGTGGTGCGTCGGAGTACACGGGCGGTGACCGATGGTGAAATCGGCCCTTCGCTGTGAGGCCGCCGACGCAAGGCGGTCCGCTGTCCCGGGCCTGGAGTGAAGAGGCGGCGCAGCGACGTGATAAGCGTGGTCGAGCGCTGCACCCGGGGGCCGCGCGCACGTGGGAAGTGGGCGGTCGTCCGTGTGCGCATGCTGACGAAGAGTGACGGAAGGCGGCCGTGATATGCGAGGTGCGAGCGAGCCGTTCGCGGCGTCCGGAAGCCCTTGCCGCCGTGCGCGAAGGTGTACGCCCGGTGCTGCCGCGCAGGTCCTTGGAGGAGTCCGGCGAGGCGCTGCGCGAGCCTCGGCCGCCCGATCGCGAACGGGCGCTCCGGGGTTTGGGCGCGGAGCGGGGGCGGACGGATATGAGCCCGCCGGCCGGCCGCCGTATACGCCCGTTCACCCCGGCGTCACGTCGCACGGGGCGAGGCGAGGCCACCGCGGACGCCGTCGCGGGCAGTCGGCGCACCCGGCCACACCCGGCGGCCGGCGCGCCCGGCCACCGGCGCACCCGGCCACCGGCACACCCGCCCATCAACCTTGCCGGGGTGGTCGGCGCCCACACCGCCCGGACGCCATGCAGCGAAACGAGGTGTCGGAGCCGCTGCCCCGGCTCAGGTCTCCCGGGTCGCGGCCATCCCTATGGTGATCAGCCCCAGCAGCACCCAGCCGAACCAGAGCCAGCCGTTGCTCCCCAGGGCCACCGTGTAGGCGGTCACCGCCACCAGAGCGCCTGCGGTGAGCATTCCCATCGTCTTCGTGGATCCGGACATGCGCGCACCCTCCTCGTCGGCCGCGCGGCCGTAAAGGCCATCGTCACCCGGAAGGGGGGTCCGCCGCTACTGTCCGCGCGCCTGCAACGACGCGAGATACGCGTTGTACGCAAGCAGCTCCTGGTCCCCGTCCCGGTCCGCGGCCCGGTCCGAGCGCTTCGCCGTCCGCTGCTCCGAGCGGTACCACTGGAACACCAGGGCCACCAGTACCAGCACCGAGGGGATCTCGCTGAACGCCCAGGCGATGCCGCCCGCCGCGCTCTGGTCGGACAGGGCGTCGATGCCGAGCGAGACCGGAGGGTTCTCGTACACCTCCACCATCGGCTGGGACGCCATCATCAGCGCGATCCCGAAGAACGCGTGGAACGGCATCCCGGCGAACAGCTCCAGCATCCGCATCACATAACCGGGGCGGTGCGGCCCGGGGTCCACGCCCATGATCGGCCAGAAGAAGAACAGGCCGACCGCGAGGAAGTGGACCATCATCGCCAGGTGCCCGGTCGTCGAGCCCATCAGATAGTCGAAGAGCGGAGTGAAGTACAAGGCGTACAGGCTGGCGATGAACAGCGGGATCGTGAAGGCGGGATGCGTGACGACCTTCATGTACCGGCTGTGCAGCAGCATCAGGAGCAGCTCGCGCGGCCCCTTCGAACCACGCCGCGCGACCGGCAGCGCGCGCAGCGCGAGCGTCACGGGCGCCCCCAGCAGCAACAGGATCGGCGACAGCATGCTGATCACCATGTGCTGCACCATGTGCACGCTGAACATGACCATGCCGTAGTCGTTGAGCCGGGTGCACATCACCAGGGCGATGGTCAGCACACCGACGACGAACACGACCGTGCGGCCCACCGGCCACTCGTCCCCGCGCCTGCGCAGCCGCAGCACCCCGTACCCGTACAGCAGCACGGCGAGGACGCAGCCGGTCAGGAAGAACGGGTCCGCGGAGAACTGGAGCCCGCGTCCCAGCGTGAACGGCGGCAGGTCCATGTTCATGCCGTGCCCGCTGTGATCCATCTGTTCACTCCCGAGGGGAACGCCGGGACGTCCCTGTTTCGTGCTGGTTGTCCCGACCAGAGTAGAACCGCCCCCGGCCGCGGATGCGGCCGGGGGCAGTCTCGGGTCGTGGTGTCGCTCAGAGCACGCACTCCGCCTCGGAGTACCGCTCGGCCGGGACCGTCTTCAGCGTCTCCACGGCGTGCGCGAGCGGCACCATGGTGATGTCCGTGCCGCGCAGCGCCGTCATCATGCCGAACTCGCCGCGGTGCGCCGCCTCCACCGCGTGCCAGCCGAAGCGGGTCGCGAGGACCCTGTCGTACGCGGTCGGGGTGCCGCCGCGCTGCACATGGCCGAGGATCACCGGGCGGGCCTCCTTGCCGAGGCGCTGTTCCAGCTCGATGGAGAGCTGGGTCGCCACGCCCGTGAAGCGCTCGTGACCGTAGACGTCCTTGACGCCCGACTCGAAATCCATGGAGCCCTCGCGCGGCTTCGCGCCCTCGGCGACCACGACGATCGCGAACTTCTTGCCGGCCGAGAAGCGGCGGCCCACCAGCTCCGTCAGCTCGTCGATGTCGAAGGGGCGCTCGGGGACGACGATGGCGTGCGCACCGGCCGCCATGCCCGAGTGCAGGGCGATCCAGCCGGTGTGCCGGCCCATGACCTCGACGATCATGACGCGCTGGTGCGACTCGGCGGTGGTCTTCAGCCGGTCGAGCGCCTCGGTGGCGACGCCGACCGCGGTGTCGAAGCCGAAGGTGACGTCGGTGGAGGCGATGTCGTTGTCGATGGTCTTCGGCACGCCCACGATCGGCAGCCCCGCCTCGGACAGCAGGTTCGCCGCCTTGAGCGTGCCCTCGCCGCCGATCGGAATGATCGCGTCGAGACCCAGATCCCCGACATGGCCCCTGGCCTGCTCGATGCCGCCGCGCAGGTGTGCGGGCTGGACCCGGGAGGAACCGAGGATCGTGCCGCCGCGGGCGAGGATGCCGCCGACCGCGTCCAGGTCGAGCTTGCGGTAGTCGCACTCCAGGAGGCCCCGCCAGCCGTCGTGGAAGCCGATGACCTCGTCGCCGTGGTCGACCACAGCGCGGTGGACGACGGACCGGATGACCGCATTGAGGCCGGGGCAGTCGCCGCCGGAGGTGAGCACACCAATTCGCATTGCCCGGGAAACCTTTGCAACGTGGGCCGACGACCGGACCACGTCGTCCGGTTGGATCCCCGCCACCCTACCGGCGCAGGGTGGCGGGACCGAACCGGGCGTCCGCCTGCTGGACTCCGCTCAACTGAGCCGAATCGGCCTCATCGGACCGCGTCGAAACGGCCTGGTCAGGCGGGCTGTGTGGCGGCCGCGATGCGCTCCGCGCGCAGCGCCTCGTACCACCGGTCGTCGGTGGGCGGGAGCGCGTTCACATCGAGGGCCAGCTTCAGCAGCAGGTCCGCGATGAGGGGGTTCCGCGCCATCACGGGACCGTGCATGTACGTGCCGAAGACGGTGTCGTTGTACGCGCCCTCCGTGCCGTCGCCCGTGCCGTTGCCCCGGCCGAACCGCACCCGCGCGAACGGGCGCGCGGTGGGGCCGAGATGCGTGACGCCCTGGTGGTTCTCGAAGCCGGTCAGCGGCGGAAGACCGAGATGGGGGTCGATGTCCGCCAGCACGTCGCCGACGCACCGCGCGCCCTCGCCGCGGGTCGAGACCACGTCCAGGAGGCCGAGACCCTGCTCGCGCTCACCGAGGTCGTTGACGAACTCGTGGCCGAGGATCTGGTAGCCGGCGCAGACCGAGAAGATGATCGCGCCGTTGGACGCGGCCCGGCTCAGCCCGCCGTCACGGCGCAGCCGCTCCGCCGCGAGCCGCTGCGGCCGGTCCTCACCGCCGCCGATCAGATAGATGTCACCGGACGTGGGCACCGGCTGGTCGCTGCGTACGTCGACGCGCGCGACGTCGAGACCGCGCTGACGGGCCCGGCGCTCCACCACCAGGGCATTGCCCTGGTCGCCGTAGGTGCTCAGCAGGTCCGGGTAGACCCACACCAGCCGCAGGCTGTTGTTGCTCATGCTTCGTCCTCTCCGGAGGGGGCCGGGGCCGGGGTCAGTTGCCGACACGGCGGCGCAGATCCTGGAAGGCGGTGTAGTTGGCGATGACCTCGATGCGTCCCGGCGGTGCCTGCTGCACGGCCTCGTCGAGGTTCTCGCAGACCCGGAAGTCGAGTCCGGCCACTTCGAGCCGGACCGCGAGGTCCAGCTTGCGGTCGCCGAGCACGAAGATCGGGTGGCCCGCGAGCTGGGTGTAGTCCACGTCCCACAGCCACGAGGTGTCCGTGCCGTCCGCGCCGCGCGCGTTGACCGACAGGATCACCGGAGTGGGCGGCGGGTCGATCAGGGAGAACGTCTCCAGCCAGCCCGCCGGGTTCTTCGCCAGCAGGAGCCGCAGCTCACGGCCGAGGAAGCTCACCACGTCGTAGCGGCCGGCGACGGCCTGCACCTGGTACATGCGCTCCAGGGCCACCTGGGGCGGCACCCCGAAGACGGCGGCGACGGCCGCCGAACTCGTCGCGTTGGCCTTGTTGGCGCGGCCGGGGAGCTGGAGGTGGATCGGCCAGGCCGAGCCGTGCGGGTCGAGCACGTAGTCCCCGTGCAGGACCCAGCTCGGCGGCGGGCGCCGGAAACCGCACTCGCCGCAGAACCAGTCGTCGCCGGGGCGCTGCATGACACCGCCGCAGGACGGGCAGGACCAGGCGTCGTCCTTCCACGCCTGGCCGGCCGCGACCCACACCACGTTGGGCGAGGAGGAGGCCGCCCAGACGATCAGCGGGTCGTCGGCGTTGGCGACGATCACGGCCTTGGAGCCGGACAGCCCCTCCCGCCACTTCTCGGCCAGCATCCGCGTTTCCGCGGCCCGGTCCAGCTGGTCGCGCGAGAGGTTGAGCAGCGCGATCACCTTGGGCGTCGTGTCGCGGGCGACCCCCGCGAGGTACTTCTCGTCGACCTCGATCACGCCGTACTGCGCGTCGGAGCCGCCGGCCAGGGCCGAGGTGATGCCCGCGGGCATGTTGGCCCCGAGCGCGTTCGAGACGACCGGGCCCGCGGCCCGCAGCGCCTCGGCGATCAGCCGTGTGGTGGTCGTCTTGCCGTTCGTCGCCGACACGAGGATCACGTCCAGGTGCTGCGCCAGCCGCCCGAGCAGGTCGGGGTCGAGCTTGAGCGCCACCCGGCCGCCGATCACCGATCCGCTGCCACGCCCGGCCGCCCGCGACACCGCCGCAGCGGCCTTGCCCGCCGTCACGGCCAGCTTGGCCCGCGGCGACAACGGCTCCGTGTTGCCTGCCATCGTCCTAGATCCTCCTTGCATCGGTCCGCCGCCCAGCCTATCGATGTCCGGCGCGGTGACGGCACGGCGGCACCGTCCGGCACGTGGAGTTCCCGTGGAATGGAGGACGCGGGGGAGTGCCGCCGCGTTCCCGACGCCCTTGCCGGCGGGCGAATCCGGGTGCGCGGACGGCCCGGGGCGCGTTAACGTCGCCGTATGGACGTCAACGGCCTGACCATCACCGCGACCGCGCGAGCGACCAGCTCGCCGGTTGCCGCCGTCTGACCTTCCCTCCCCCCGGCGACCGGAAACGGTCCGTCGGTGGTGCCGCGGTGTTCCTGCCCCGGCCGGGTGACTGAACGGGTCCCGTTCTCCGGTGCCTCCCCCGCTGTGACGCGAAGGAGTCATCCCCATGGATACAGAACAGCTGACCCGCACATTCGTCGAGTACTTCGAGGAGCGCGGCCACCGCCGCGTCGTCGGCTCCACGCTGCTGCCGCCGCCCGGAGACCCGGTGCTCTTCACCACGTCCGGCATGCACCCGCTCATCCCGTACCTGGAGGGCCGCCCCCACCCGCTGGGCAGCCGGCTCGTCAACGTACAGCGCTGTCTGCGCACCACCGACCTGGACGAAGTCGGGGACGCCACCCACCTGACCGTCTTCGAGATGCTCGGCACCTGGTCGCTGGGCGACTACGGCGGCCCGCGCAGCCTCGACTGGGGATACGGGCTGCTCACCGAGGGGCTCGGCGTCGACCCCGGCCTGCTGTACGCCACCGTGTACGCCGGTGACGAGCGGACCGAGCAGGACACGGCCTCCCTGCGGCTGTGGCAGGAGCTCGGCGTCCCCGTCGAACTCACCGTGGAGGACAACTGGTGGTCCAACGGCCCGGTCGGACCGTGCGGCCCCGATTCGGAGATCTTCCTGTGGAGCGGTGAGGGCCCGCCCACCTCCACCCCCACCCGGGACGAGCGCTGGGTGGAGGTGTGGAACCACGTCACGATGAGCCACCGCCGGCTCGACGACGGCTCCCTCGTGCCGCTTCCCCGGCGCAATGTCGACACGGGGCTCGGTCTTGAACGGCTGGCCACGCTGCTCCAGGGCAGGCGGTCGGTCTTCGAATGCGACGTCTTCGACCCCTGGCGCCGCCTCGTACCGGGGCTGTGGCCGCTGGACGAGCCGTCGCTGCGGCTGGTCTGCGACCACCTGCGGTCCGCCGCCGTCGTCCTCGGGGACGGGGTGCGCCCGTCCGCCACCGGGCGGGGGTACGTGCTGCGGCGCCTGCTGCGACGGGTGCTGACCGTGCTCCGGCGCGAGGACCCGTCGCGCACCCTCGGCGACCTGCCGCCCGAACTGGTCCGGCACACCCTGGACCACTTCCGGCAGGACCTGGACCCCGGCGTGGTGCTGCGGGTGCTGGCCGAGGAGGAGACCCGGTTCACCGGGCTCCTGGAGCGGGGCCGCCAGGTGCTCGCCCGGCCCCGGTTCCGGGGGCCGCTGACCGACGAGGACTTCCACTACCTCCACGACACGCACGGCCTGCCGCGCGACCTGATCACGAGCCTGCGGGAGGAATGAGGCGAACGGTGCCGGGGGGCCGCCCCCCGGCACCGCGAAGATGCGTTACGGCGTCACCACGGTCCCGCCGAAGGACACCACGAGGCGGCCGTCCGAGGCGAACGACCACTGCAGGGCGCCTTCGTACGCGGAGCACCGGGAGCCGTTCGAGCCCGACCAGAACTGGTTGGAGCTGTCCGCGTCCCCGATGGCCTTGTCGTTGGAGCCGCTGCCGCTGCGGCAGGAGGTGTTGCCGCGGAACACCGAAGTCCCCTTGTCGAAGGAGAAGTTGCGCTCCTCGTTGTCGATGCCGATGTTGTCCGACACCGTCATGGAGCCGGGGTTGCTGTTGTACGTGAACCCGTGGTGCCCGTTGCCGTAGGCGATGTTGCGCCGCACGATGTGGCCGACCTCGATGCCGTCGCCGCCGAGCTTGAACCCGTTGCGGTCGCCGTCGTCGTTCACCGTCCCGTCCGAGAGGGTGCCGTTGTCGTACGAGAGGGAGTCCTCGATGGTCACCGGGCCGATGGGGCCGGTGACCTTCTTGGTGTAGAGGTCCCAGCCGTCGTCGATGTTGTTGTGGGAGACCGTGTAGCGGAAGACGTTGCCGGGGCCCGAGGTGAGCTTGGCGGCGAAGCCGTCGGCGTCCTCGCCGTCCGAGTCGGCGTTGTCGTGCGACTCCGAGCTCAGGACGAGGTTGTCGGCGGGCCACTCGTCGTGGGGGGTACTGGAGGAGATCCGTGAGATCTGCAGGCCCGAGTCGTGGTTGAAGCGCGTCACGACGTGCTCGATGACGTTGTTGCTGCCGCCGACGAAGATGCCGTTGTCACCGGCACGCTCGACCGTGATGCCGTCGATGTGCCAGTAGGCGCCGTTCACCGCGAGCCCGCGGTTGGCCGGGTCCTCGCTCATCTCCGAGAAGTTCAGCACCGGTTGCTCGCCCGGGTAGGCGGCCATCGTGGTGCGCGCGCCGGACGTGCCGTCGTTGCCCGGCGGGATGGTGACCGTCTGCCCGTAGTGGTACCTGCCGCCGCGCAGATAGATCGTCCCGCCGGAGCCGACCCGGCTGACCGCCGAGGACAGTGTGGTGGGGTCCGACTCCGTGCCCGCCGCGTCGGCGGTGCCGTCCGGCGCCACGTACAGCGCCGCGGCGGCCAGTCGCACGGAAGCGGTTTCGTGCGCGGGAGCGGCCTGAGCGGTGGCGCCCAGGGCGGCGAGCGAACCGGCCAGCAGGCCGGCACATGCGAGAACGGGTTTGATCTGCATCGTTCGACTCCAGGTGGGGGGAGGGTACGGAACGACGGAACGGACTTGCGTCCGGCCCGGAGCAAGCGCTTTCCATCGACCGTAGAGTGACGCCATGGGCACGTCAACGGTCATGCATGTGTGTGTTGGTCAGCCATGTGAACTAGGTGGGCCGGCAAACAGCCCGAACCGCTTCCTCCCGGCCCGGCCGGGTGACCGGAGCGCGGGAGTTGACGAGGCCGGATGCGGGGCGGTCGACGTGTCCGGGGCAGCCGTGCGGAACGTACGATGACCGCCATGCGAAACCGCCCGATCCCCGGCAGTTCCGGAATCGTCCGGACCATGAGCCTGCTCGGTGACCCGGTCCTGCACGCGGCGTGCGAGCCGGTCACGGACTTCGGTCCCGCGCTCGCCCGGCTCGTCGAGGACATGTACGCCACGATGTACGAGGCGCGCGGTGTCGGGCTCGCCGCCAACCAGATCGGCGTGCCGTCAAGGGTGTTCGTCTTCGACTGCCCCGACGACGAGGACGTGCGCCACCTGGGCCACGTGGTCAACCCCACGCTGGTCGAGGCGGACGGCGTCACCGTGCGCGGCCCTGAGGGCTGCCTCTCGCTGCCGGGTCTGGAGGCCGGTACGCCGCGCTTCGACCACGCCGTGGTGGAGGGGGTGACGGTGGAGGGCGAGCCGGTGCGGATCGCCGGGACCGGTTTCTTCGCGCGCTGCCTCCAGCACGAGTGCGACCACCTCGACGGCCGGGTCTACACCGACCGGCTGACCGGTCTGCGTCGGGCGCGGGTGTTGCGCGCGGCCCGCCGGGCCCCCTGGGGCCGCACCGGCTGACCGGCGGCCCGTCAGAAGCCGGGGCCGCCCGGGCGGTCACCGGCGGCGGCCAGCCTGCCCCACAGGAGGTCGGCCAGGCTCTGTACCAACTGCTCGCGGGAGCACGGGCGTTCGCCCAGCCACCAGTCGCCCGCCGCGTGCATCATGCCGACGATGCCGTGGCCCCAGATGCGGGCCATCGCCTGGCTGTCCGGGCCGAGGTCGACCCGCTCGGCGATGACGGTGGCGAGTTCCTCGCCCAGGCGGCGCAGCAGCGGGGCGGAGTGCCGGCCGACGTCGAAACCCTGCTCGGGGGAGGGGGTGGCGTCGTCGGACGGGTGCATCAGGAAGCGGTAGACCTGCGGGCGCGCCTCGATGGCCGCGAGGTAGGTGTCGAGCGTCGCCTCGACCCGCCGGCGGCGGTCGGCGGGTGCGTCGAGGGCGGCGCGCAGGGCGCTCAGCAGGGCGTCGGTGTGCCGCTTGGCGAGGGCGCGGTAGAGGCCGCCCTTGTCGCCGAAGTGCCGGTAGAGGATGGGCTTGGTGATTCCCGCTTCGGCCGCGATGGCGTTCATCGAGGCTCCGGGGCCGTCCCTGAGCACCACGCGGTCGGCGGCCTCGAGCAGCTCGCGACGACGGCGCTCGGCCGCGGTCCGCTGGCCCCCGGCCTGTCGTGTGGTCTCCATGTCGTTTCTCCCACCCCTGACGTGCCTGTCCGTCCTGCCTGCGCAACGTAACACCCTGTCGGGCGCGGTGCGGATGGCGTCTCACGCGGTTGACAGAGGCTACTTGCCGGTAACACACTGTTGTTACCGCAAGTAACGAGGCGTTTCGAGGCAGCACGTGGAGGGGAACATGGCCGAGTTCACGCTCGAGCTCAATGACGACCAGAAGCAGGTCCGTGACTGGCTTCACGGCTTCGCCGCGGACGTGATCCGTCCGGCCGCCTCGGAGTGGGACGAGCGTGAGGAAACGCCCTGGCCCGTCATCCAGGAGGCGGCGAAGGTCGGGATCTACTCCCTCGACTTCTACGCCCAGCAGTTCTTCGATCCTACGGGGCTCGGCATCCCGATGGCCATGGAGGAGCTGTTCTGGGGCGACGCCGGCATCGCCCTGTCGATCGTGGGTACGGGCCTGGCGGCAGTCGGCGTCCTCGCCAACGGCACCGAGGAGCAGATCGGCACCTGGATCCCGCAGATGTACGGGGACGCCGACGACGTGAAGGTCGCGGCCTTCTGCTCGTCCGAGCCCGACGCCGGTTCCGACGTCGCGTCGATGCGCACCCGCGCGGTCTACGACCAGGCCAAGGACGAGTGGGTGCTCAACGGCACCAAGACCTGGGCGACCAACGGCGGCATCGCCAACGTCCACGTGGTGGTCGCGGTCGTCGACCCCGAACTCGGCTCCAAGGGGCACGCCTCCTTCATCGTGCCGCCGAACACCCCCGGTCTGTCGCAGGGCCAGAAGTTCAAGAAGCACGGCATCCGCGCCTCGCACACCGCCGAGGTCGTCCTGGAGGACGTGCGCGTGCCGGGCCACTGCCTGCTCGGCGGCAAGGAGAAGCTCGACCAGCGCCTGGCCCGCGCCCGCGAGCGTGCCGCCTCCGGTGGCGAGCGTGTGAAGAACGCGGCGATGGCCACGTTCGAGGCGTCCCGCCCGGCCGTCGGCGCCATGGCCGTCGGCACCGCCCGTGCCGCGTACGAGGTGGCGCTCGACTACGCCAGGACCCGGACCCAGTTCGGCCGCCCGATCATCGACAACCAGGGCGTCGCCTTCCAGCTCGCCGACATGCGGACCCAGATCGACGCGGCCCGCCTGCTGGTCTGGCGCGCCTCCTGGATGGCCACCACCGGCAAGCCGTTCGAGTCCGCCGAGGGCTCCATGTCCAAGCTGTACGCGAGCGAGACCGCCAAGAAGGTCACCGCCCAGGCGATCCAGATCCTCGGCGGCAACGGCTTCACCCGCGAATACCCGGTGGAGCGCATGCACCGGGACGCCGCGATCTACACGATCTTCGAGGGGACGAGCGAGATCCAGCGCCTGGTCATCGCCCGCACGCTCTCCGGCATGCCGATCCGCTGACGGCCCTCCGCGGCCCGGAGCACGCCCCGGCCCCCGCTTCCTGTCACCACGTCAGGAGGCGGGGGCCGGATCGCGTGTACCGCTCACGATGGTGTGTGTCTGCCATGTACCTGTAGATTCCCCGTGCAGATCGTGACCGGGTGACGAAGGGGGCAGGGCATGGTGGGGTCCGGTGGGATACGGGTCGCGGCGGCCGCCGCCGCGGCGTTCGGGCTCGTCATCGCCGCACAGGCAACGGCGTCCGCCGAGCCCCGGACGGTCGACGCGACCTTCGGCGGGTACGGGGAGTGGAACGCCGACCCCTACGGCGGCGCCCCCGGCGATTCGATCCGCGCCTGCGACACCTCGTCGGACGGCTGGAGCATCGAGGTGAAGCTCGACATCGGCCGGGACGGCACCTGGGACCGCACCGCCACCACCCGCGGCCACACCTCCCCCTACTGCACCCCGTGGAAGACCGGCAACATCAAGGAGGGCACCCCGGTCCGCGTCCAGGTGGCGAACGTGGACGGCGGTGTCACCTACCCCAAGGGCTCCCTGCTGCTGAGCCACGCCTGACGGCCGAACCTAGGCGGCCGGGAGCTGGGCCTCGATGGCGGCCACGAGCTCCGGGGCCTCCGGCTCCGTGCGCGGACGGATACGGGCGACCGGCTCACCGGCCGGCGAGATCAGGAACTTCTCGAAGTTCCACTGGACGTCCCCGGCCTCGCCGTCCGCGTCCGCGAGCCGGGTCAGCTCCGCGTACAGAGGGTGCCGGCCGGCACCGTTGACGTCGGTCTTCTCCAGCAGCGGGAAGGTCACCCCGTACGTCGTCGAGCAGAATGCCTGGATCTCCTCCGCGCTCCCCGGCTCCTGGCCGGCGAACTGGTTGCACGGCACGCCGAGCACGGTGAGACCGCGGTCCCCGTACTCCTTCTGGAGCCGTTCCAGCCCGGCGTACTGCGGGGTCAGGCCGCACTGCGATGCGACGTTCACCAGTAGCACCGCCCGGCCGCGGTAGGCGCCCAGCGTGGTCGGCTCGCCGGTGAGGGTGCGCAGCGGGATGTCGTACAGCGTCATGAAGGTCTCCTCGTCGGTGTCTTCCCGCCCATTCTTACGCCCGGGGCTCCCGGGGTACGCACCCGGCCGCCTTGTAGTAGAAGGTCGTCGGCTTCAGGACCCCGGACGGGTCGCCGGCGTAGTCCGGGACCGACCCGCACTCCGTCCAGCCGGCCGACCGGTACAGCCGCTCCGCCGGGCTGCCGCTCTCCGTGTCCAGGATCAGCAGCGTGATGCCGTCCTCGCCCGCCGCGCGCTCGACCGCGTCCAGCAGCGCCCGGCCGAGACCGCGGCCGCGCGCGGACGGGCGGACCATCAGTTTGGCCACCTCCGCGCGGTGGCGGGCGTTGGGCAGGGGCGCCCGGGCCAGGCCGATCGTTCCCGCGATGCGTTCCCCGTCCCGGGCGAGCCACACCTGCTGGCGCCCGGCGTCCACGGTGGCGGCCCGCTCCCGCCACCACGCGGCGGCGGCGCCCCGGTCCAGGGGCGCGAGGAACCCCACCGACGATCCGCCGTCGACGGTCTCCACCAGCAGGGCGGCCAGCTCATCGGCGTACGTGACCAGTTCGGGTCCGGACACGGGGACGATCTCGGTCATGGGCAGGTCCTTTCACGGTGACGACGGGCCGCGGCCCCGACGACGCCCCGGCCGTCCCTCCGCGCGGACCGGCATGCGGCCGCGCGATCATAACCCCAGGTCGGCGGAGGTGCGAGTGGCACCGCACGGCAACTGCCCGCCGTTCTGCCGGACCCTCCCGCCCGTGCCACGCTGGAACCGGAATGCCCGGTGCGGCACACCGTTTCCGCCGGGCGACCGTGCCAGCAGAAGGAGGCCCGAGATGGCCGGCACCGGAAGCGCAGCACAGACGACACACGGCACCGACGGCTCACACCATCCCTTCAGAACGGGCTGGACCGCATTCGCCGCGGTCCTGATGGTCTTCGGCGGCGCCATGGCGATCCTCCAGGGGATCTCCGCCATCGCCAAGGACGACGTCTTCGTCGCCACCCGCAACTACGTCTTCGAGTTCAACCTGACGGGCTGGGGCTGGATCCACCTCATCCTCGGCATCGTCATCGTGCTCGCCGGCTTCGCTCTGTTCACCGGGGCCCTGTGGGCGCGGGCCGTGGGTGTGGTGCTCGCCGGGTTCGGCGCCCTGGCCAACTTCCTCTGGCTGCCGTACTACCCGCTGTGGTCCATCGTGCTCATCGCCATCGACGTCTTCATCATCTGGGCCCTGTGCTCGGGTACCGACGGCCGCGCACGGGTCTGACGCCACCTCACCGGCCCGTCAGCCGGGAGCGGCGCTCCGGATCGGCCCACAGGACGAAGGAGCGGGCGCCGCCCCCGCGCGCGCCGAAGCAGGCCGGTACGCCGCCCGGCGGCAGTTCGCGCTCCAGATGGGCGAGCACCCGCGACTCACCGGCGGGCCCGTCCCTGACGGTGACGACATGGCTGAACGACGCGGCGGGACCCGTGGCCGCCTCGCCCCTCCCGCGCCTTCTTCCCCGCGGGGACGGGCAGCACGTTCAGGACGCCGGCCGCGTGCGTGCTCCTCCGTTGTAGTGACCGGGACGTCGAACAGCAGCCCCGGCACCTGAGAGGATCACCGCGTGGAGTCACCCGAAGCCGCCCCCGGGACGGAGCCGCTGCCCGGCGCCGCCGCAGCCGCCGGCCCCCGTACCGTGCGCTGCCGCCTGTGCGGACGGCCGCTCACCGGCACCGCGTCCTGCCGCACCGGCCTCGGCCCCTCCTGCGACGCCAAACTGCACCCCGCGCCGCCGGCCGTCCGCCACCGGCGGCACGAGGTCGAGCAGGACGCGCTGCCCGGCATCTGAGCCGTTACGCCGACGGGCCGTCGCCCAGCCGCCGGAACAGCCCCTCCTGCACCACCGACACCAGCAGATTGCCCGCACGGTCGTAGATCCGGCCGCGCGCCAGCCCCCGCCCGCTCGTGGCGATCGGCGACTCCTGGTCGTACAGGAACCACTCGTCCGCCCGGAACGGCCGGTGGAACCACATGGCATGGTCCAGCGACGCCATGTCGAAGCCGCGCGGTCCCCACAGCGGCTCCACCGGGATGCGGACCGCGTCCAGCAGCGTCATGTCGCTCGCGTACGTCAGCGCGCACGTGTGCACCAGCGGGTCGTCGCCCAGCGGGCCCACCGCACGCATCCACACCGCGCTGCGCGGGTCGGCGCCCTCGACCTCCTCCCGCGTCCAGCGAAGCCGGTCGACGTAGCGGATGTCGAACGGCTGCCGCCGCGCCATCCGCTCCAGGGCCTCCGGCAGCCCGCCCAGATGCTCGCGCACCTCCTCGGCGACCGTCGGCAGCTCCTCGGGACCGGGCACGACGCGGGCGGGCGGCAGCTGGTGCTCGAAGCCCGCCTCCTCCGGGCGGTGGAACGACGCCGTCAGGTTGAAGATCGTCCGACCCTGCTGCACGGCCGTCACCCGGCGGGTGGTGAACGACCTGCCGTCCCTGACCCGCTCGACGTCGTAGACGATCGGCACGCCCGGCCGGCCCGGCCGCAGGAAGTAGGCGTGCAGCGAGTGCACCGGCCGGTCCCCGTCCGTGGTGCGGCCGGCGGCCACCAGCGCCTGCCCCGCCACCTGCCCGCCGAAGACCCGTTGCAGGGACTCGTCGGGGCTGCGGCCGCGGAAGATGTTGACCTCGATCCGCTCCAGGTCGAGCAGGTCGACCAGGCGCTCGGCGGGGTTCGTCATGCCGTTCCTCTCCACTCTCGCGGTGACAACGCGCGCCCGCTCACAGCTGGCCCACGGAGGTGACCCGCACGACCGCCCGGCCCTCCTCGTCCGACGCCGCGAGATCGACCTCGGCGCTGATGCCCCAGTCATGGTCGCCGTTCGGGTCGGCGAACGTCTGACGGACCCGCCACACACCGTGCGCGGCGTCCTCGTCGATCTTCAGCAGCTTCGGGCCGCGCGCGTCGGGACCGGTGCCCAGCTCCTCGTACTCGTCCCAGTACGCGTCCATCGCCTCGCCCCACGCGTCCTCGTCCCAGCCCGCGTCCGCGTCCAGGCCGCCGAGGTCGCGGACCCGGTCCAGCGCGGCCAGCTCCACCCGGCGGAACATCGCGTTGCGCACCAGCACCCGGAAGGCACGGGCGTTCGCCGTGACCGGCTTGACCTCGTCGGCCCGCTCCTGCGCCTGCTCGGCCGTCTCCACCTCCGGATTGGCCAGCTGCTCCCACTCGTCGAGAAGGCTGGAGTCGACCTGACGGACCATCTCCCCGAGCCAGGCGATCAGATCCTCCAGGTCCTCGGACTTGATGTCGTCCGGGATGGTGTGCTCCAGCGCCTTGTACGCGCTCGCCAGATAGCGCAGCACGATCCCCTCGGTACGCGCCAGCTCGTAGTTCGAGGTGAACTCCGTGAAGGTCATGGCCCGTTCGTACATGTCGCGGATCACCGACTTCGGCGACACCGGGTGGTCGCCCACCCACGGGTGGCTGCGCCGGTAGACGTCGTACGCGTGCCACAGCAGGTCGCTCAGAGGCTTCGGGTACGTCACCTCCTGGAGCAGCTCCATCCGCTCCTCGTACTCGATCCCGTCGGCCTTCATCTGCCCGACCGCCTCGCCGCGCGCCTTGTTCTGCTGCGCGGCCAGGATCTGGCGCGGGTCGTCCAGCGTCGACTCCACCACCGACACCATGTCCAGCGCGTACGACGGCGAGTCCGGGTCCAGCAGCTCGAACGCGGCGAGCGCGAACGTGGACAGCGGCTGGTTCAGCGCGAAGTCCTGCTGGAGGTCGACGGTCAGCCGCACGATACGGCCCTCCGCGTCCGGCTCGTCCAGCTGCTCCACCACGCCGCCGTCCAGCAGCGAACGGTAGATCGCGATGGCCCGGCGGATGTGCCGCAGCTGCGCCCGGCGCGGCTCGTGGTTGTCCTCCAGCAGATGCCGCATCGCCTCGAAGGCGTTGCCCGGGCGGGCGATCACGGACAGCAACATGGTGTGCGTGACCCGGAAACGGGAGGTCAGCGGCTCCGGATCGGACTGGATCAGCTTGTCGAACGTGGTCTCCGACCAGGCCACGAAGCCCTCGGGAGCCTTCTTGCGGACGACCTTGCGCTTCTTCTTCGGGTCGTCACCGGCCTTCTTGACCGCCTTCTCGTTCTCGATGACGTGCTCGGGCGCCTGGGCGACGACGAGGCCGGCCGTGTCGAAGCCCGCCCGCCCGGCCCGGCCGGCGATCTGGTGGAACTCGCGGGCCCGCAGCGTCCGCACCCGGGTGCCGTCGTACTTGGTGAGGGCGGTGAACAGCACCGTCCGGATCGGTACGTTGACGCCGACGCCGAGCGTGTCCGTACCGCAGATCACCTTCAGCAGACCGGCCTGCGCCAGCTTCTCCACCAGCCGGCGGTACTTCGGGAGCATGCCGGCGTGGTGCACGCCGATGCCGTGCCGCACATAACGCGAGAGGTTCTGGCCGAACTTGGTGGTGAAGCGGAAGTTGCCGATCAGATCGGCGATCTTCTCCTTCTCCTCCTTGGTGCACATGTTGATGCTCATCAGCGACTGCGCCCGCTCCACCGCCGCCGCCTGGGTGAAGTGCACGATGTACACCGGCGACTGCCGGGTCTCCAGGAGCTCGGTGATCGTCTCGGTGATCGGCGTCAGCCGGTACTCGTAGCTCAGCGGCACCGGCCGGGTCGCCGAGCGGACCACGGAGGTCGGGCGGCCGGTGCGCCGCGTCAGGTCCTCCTCGAACATCCGGACGTCACCGAGCGTCGCCGACATCAGGACGAACTGGGCCTGCGGAAGCTCCAGCAGCGGGATCTGCCAGGCCCAGCCCCGGTCCGGCTCCGCGTAGAAGTGGAACTCGTCCATGACGACCTGGCCGATGTCCGCGTACTTCCCGTCACGCAGAGCGATGGAGGCCAGCACCTCGGCGGTGCAGCAGATCACCGGGGCGTCGGCGTTGACCGAGGCGTCCCCGGTCAGCATGCCGACGTTCTCCGTGCCGAACAGCTTGCACAGGTCGAAGAACTTCTCCGAGACCAGCGCCTTGATCGGGGCGGTGTAGAAGGTGACCTTGTCCTGGGCCAGGGCGGTGAAGTGCGCACCCGCCGCGACCAGGCTCTTCCCGGACCCGGTGGGCGTGGAAAGGATCACGTTGGCCCCGGAGACCACCTCGATCAGCGCCTCCTCCTGAGCGGGATAGAGGGTGATCCCCTGCGTCTCGGTCCAGGACGAGAATGCCTCGAAGAGGGCGTCGGGGTCGTCGGTCGGGGGCAGCTGATCGATAAGGGTCACGCCCCCATCTTGCCTGCCTTCGGTCCCGATGAGGGAACCGGACGACGGCAGGAAGATCACGGACGATACGCTGCCCTCTCAACTCGGCCACGCCGCAACGGCGGTGGCCGGATCCCGCGCACAGGCACCGCCTGGCGCTCTCGGCGACATCCACGGGGGGCTCAGCAGTCATGATGGGACCGGCGCACTCACTGTCCGGGGCAGCGGCCTGGCTGGGGGTGGGTGCCGCCGCGGCTGCCGCCGGTCACACCATGCCGTGGCCCGTCCTCGTCGTCGGCGCGCTGATCAGCGCGGGAGCGGCGCTGGCCCCCGACCTCGACCACAAGTCGGCGACCATCTCGCGCGCCTTCGGACCGGTCTCACGCGGAGTGTGCGAGGTCGTCGACAAGCTCTCGCACGCCGTCTACAAGGCCACCCGGATGCGCGGCGACTCCACGCGCAACGGCGGCCACCGCACCCTGACCCACACCTGGGTCTGGGCGGTCCTGATCGGCGCGGGCGCCTCGGCCGCGGCGATCACCGGCGGCCGCTGGGCCGTGCTGGGCATCCTCTTCGTCCACCTGGTCCTCGCCGTCGAGGGCCTGCTGTGGCGGGCCGCCCGGGTCTCCAGCGACGTCCTGGTGTGGCTGCTGGGGGCGACCAGCGCGTGGATCCTCGCCGGCATCCTCGACCAGCCGGGCAACGGCTCCGACTGGCTCTTCACCGATCCCGGCCAGGAATACCTCTGGCTCGGGCTGCCCATCGTGCTCGGCGCCCTCGTCCACGACATCGGGGACGCGCTGACCGTGTCCGGCTGCCCGATCCTGTGGCCGATTCCGGTCGGCCGCAAACGCTGGTACCCCATCGGCCCGCCGAAGGCCATGCGCTTCAGAGCCGGCAGCTGGGTGGAGATCAAGGTGCTGATGCCGGTGTTCATGGTGCTCGGGGGAGTGGGCGCGGCAGCCGCGATGAACGTCATCTGACGCCGTGCCAGGACCGCCACAGCGCCGCGTACGCGCCGTCCGCCGCCACCAGCTCGTCATGGCTGCCGAGCTCACTGATCCTGCCCTGCTCCACCACCGCGATCAGATCCGCGTCGTGCGCGGTGTGCAGCCGATGGGCGATGGCCACGACCGTACGGCCGTCCAGCACCCGGGCCAGCGACCGCTCCAGGTGCCGGGCCGCGCGCGGGTCGAGCAGCGAGGTCGCCTCGTCCAGGACCAGTGTGTGCGGGTCGGCCAGGACCAGCCGGGCCAGCGCGATCTGCTGCGCCTGCGCCGGTGTGATCACCAGACCGCCCGAGCCGACCTCGGAGTCGAGACCCGCGTCGAGCGCCCTCGCCCAGCCGTCCGCGTCGACCGCCGCGAGCGACGCCCACAGCTCCGCGTCCTCGGCGTCCGTACGGGCCAGCAGCAGGTTGTCCCGCAGCGAACCGACGAACACATGGTGCTCCTGGTTGACCAGCGCCACATGGGAACGGACCCGCTCCGTAGGCATCCGCGACAGCTGTGCGCCCCCGAGCGTGACCTCACCGGTCCGCGGCGCGTAGATCCCCGCCAGCAGCCGGCCCAGCGTCGACTTGCCCGCGCCCGACGGGCCGACCAGCGCCAGCCGCGTACCCGGCGCGACGTCCAGCGACACCCGGTGCAGCACGTCGACCCCGTCCACGTACCCGAAGCGCACCTCGTCGGCGCACACGTTCCGGCCGTCCGGGACCACCGCGGCGTCGCCCGCCTCCGGCTCGATCTCCCGGACGCCCACCAGGCGCGCCAGCGACACCTGGGCGACCTGCAACTCGTCGTACCAGCGCAGGATCAGACCGATCGGGTCCACCATCATCTGGCCGAGCAGCGCGCAGGTCGTGACCTGGCCGACGGTGAGGTACCCCTCGATGACGAACCAGCCGCCCAGCAGCAGGACCGCGCCGACGATCGTCGCGTACGTCGCGTTGATGACGGGAAAGAGCACCGAGCGCAGGAACATCGTGTACCGCTCCCAAGCGGTCCACTCCTTGATGCGCCGGTCCGACAGGGCGACCCGGCGCGCACCCAGCCGGTGCGCCTCCACGGTCCGCCCGGCGTCCACCGTCTCCGCGAGCGCCGCCGCGACCGCCGCGTAACCGGCGGCCTCCGAGCGGTACGCCGAGGGCGCCCGGCGGAAGTACCAGCGGCAGCCGATCAACAGCACCGGCAGCGCCACGAGCACCGCCAGGCCCAGCGGGGGAGCGGTGATCGTGAGGGCGGCGACGAGCAGGCCCGCCCACACCACGCCGATGGTCAGCTGCGGCACCGCCTCGCGCATCGCGTTGGCGAGCCGGTCGACGTCCGTCGTGATCCGGGACAGCAGGTCACCCGTGCCGGCCCGCTCCAGCACGCCCGGGGGCAGCCGCACCGAGCGCACCAGGAAGTCCTCGCGCAGATCGGCGAGCATCTCCTCGCCCAGCATCGCGCTGCGCAGCCGCATCATCCGGGTGGCCACCGTCTGCACGACCAGCGCGACCGCGAACACGACGGCCGCGCGCTCCAGATGCAGGTCGGTGACGCCGTCGGACAGATCCTCGACGAGCCCGCCCAGCAGGTACGGGCCCACGATCGAGGCGGTCACCGCGAGCGTGTTGAGCACGGTCACCACGATGAACGGGCGCCGGTGGCGCCGGATCAGCCCCCGCACGTAGGCGCGTACGGTCGCGGGGCTGCCGACCGGCAGGGTCGTGGCCGACTCCGGGGCCGCCGGGTCGTAGGCCGGTGGGGCGATGCCGATCATGCCCTCTCCTCGATTTCCTCGTTCGTGCCGATCTCTTCGTTCCGCCCGGGTGCGGCCACCGTCTCGTCGCCCGTGTCGCGGGTGACGACGTCCCGGTACCGCTCCTCGGTGCGCAGCAGCTCGCGGTGCGTACCGGCCGCCACCACCGTGCCCCCGTGGACCAGCGCCACCCGGTCGGCCAGGTCCAGCAGCAGCGGCGACGAGGAGAAGGCGACGGTCGTACGGCTCGTGCGCAGCGCCTTCACGCCCGCGGCGACGCGGGCCTCGGTGTGCGAGTCGACGGCGGAAGTGGGCTCGTCCAGGACGAGCGTGTCCGGGTCGGTGATCAGCGACCGGGCCAGCGCGAGCCGCTGACGCTGGCCGCCGGAGAGCGACCGGCCGCGTTCGGTGATCCGGGTGTCCAGCGGTTCACCGCCCGGTCCGGGGGACGCCTGCGCCAGCGCGGCCAGGACGTCGTCGCACTGGGCGGCCGACAGGGCGGCACCGGCCGTCACCCGGCCGGACGACGGCACATCCAGCAGTTCACGCAGCGTGCCCGAGAGCAGGACCGGGTCCTTGTCCTGGACCAGGACGGCGGTCCGCGCCGCGTCCAGCTCCAACTCGTCCAGGGGGACGCCGCCCAGCAGGACCGACGGCTGCCCGGGGGCGTCCGGGGCGTCGGCCTCCTCTTCGCGCACCTCGGGCTGGGCGTGCCCGCCGAGCCGTTCCGCCAGCCGGCCCGCCTCGTCGGGGTCGCCGCAGACCACGGCGGTGAACAGGCCCTGGGGTGCGAGCAGCCCGGTGACCGGGTCGTACAGGTCGCCGGTGGGGACGGTGCCGGCCGTGGCCGCACGGGTGGTCCGGCTCAGCGACAGCACCCGCACGGCGCGCTGCGCGGAGGGCCGGGAGAAGGAGTACGCCATGGCGATCTCCTCGAAGTGGCGCAGAGGGAACAGTGTCAGGGTCGCCGCGCTGTACACCGTCACCAGCTGGCCGACCTCGATCTTCCCGTCCCGCGCCAGGGAGGCCCCGTAGACGACCAGGGCGAGCAGCAGTACGCCCGGCAGCAGGACCTGGACCGCGGAGATGAGCGACCACATGCGGGCGTTGTGCACGGCGGCCTTGCGGACCTCCTGGGAAGCGCGCCGGTAGCGGTCCAGGAACAGGTCCTCGCCGCCGATGCCCCGCAGTACGCGCAGCCCGGCCACGGTGTCCGAGGCCAGTTCGGTGGCCTTGCCCGCCTTCTCGCGCTGGGCGTCGGCACGCCGGGTGGCGCGCGGCAGCAACGGCAGTACGGACAGCGCCAGGAAGGGCATGGCGATCGCCACGAGGATGCCCAGGGAGGGGAGGTAGAGAAGGAGACCGACGCTGACGACGACCAGGACCGCCGCGGCGGCCAGGAAGCGGGAGAGCGACTCGACGAACCAGCCGATCTTCTCCACGTCACCGGTGGAGACCGCCACCACCTCGCCCGCGGCGACCCTGCGGGTCAGCGCCGAGCCCAACTCGGCGGTCTTGCGGGACAGCAGTTGCTGCACCCGGGCCGCGGCGGTGATCCAGTTGGTGATCGCGCTGCGGTGGAGCATGGTGTCGCTCACCGCGGTCAGCACACCGAGCAGCCCGGTCAGGCCGCCCGCCAGCGCGATCCGCCCACCGGAGCGGTCGATGATCGCCTGGACGGCCAGTCCGACGGTGAGCGGATAGCCCGCGATGGAGCACTGGTGCAGAAGGCCCCAGAACAGGGACTTGAGCTGCCCGCGGAGCTGATTGCGGCCCAGCCAGTACAGAAAGCGCGGGCCTGAGCGGACATCGGGATCGCCGGGATCCGGGTACGGAAGATCGCGAATGTGCATGACGTCCCAAAGGAATCGGAAGAGGCCGGGACCCGCGAGGGGCCCCGGGAACACGTCGGGAGAAACACCGGGCCGCCTGCGGGGGTTCGCAGGCGGGGAACCAAACCGTGCAAGCCTCGCGTATCACCGGGGACGCGGCAAACGCTTTTATCGGGGCCGGTGGTGGGCTGTACGGTCCGGCCGGGGTCGGCCGCGGACGGGCGGGGTCGGGCGGGGTCGGCCGGTGCGACCGGGCAGCCGGGGGCGGGTAAAGATTCGGCACGCTTTCGCCGGGCCCCCCTGGGGCGGGCGAAGGCGCACGTCACCAAGTGCGAGCATGGGCAGATGCATATAGCCGGTGCGGTACGAGTGGTGGTCTCGGCGGCCGCCTGTGGTGTCCTGCTCACGACCCTGACGTCCTGCGGCGACGGACAGGACACGAAGAAGAGCGGCGCCGAGCGGTCGGCCGCCGCCGAGAAGGGCGAGCAGAAGGAGCAGACCACCGGCCTAAAGCGCATCCCCGATGTGGGCGACCGGCTCCAGTCGCAGATCCCGGCCGAGTCCCGTCAGGTCGTCGCCGTCTACGGCGCGGGCAAGGACTCCGCGGACTCCACCGTCGTGCTCTACACCAAGTCCGGCTCCACCTGGGACGAGGTCGCCGACTGGAAGGCGCACAACGGCAAGAAGGGCTGGGCGGCCAACCACCACGAGGACGACAAGCGCAGCCCGGTCGGCGTCTTCACCCTCAGCGACGCGGGCGGCGTGCTGGCCGACCCCGGCGCGCTCCTCCCGTACACGCAGTCGGCGTCCATCCAGGCTCCGCACTACTGGGCCAAGTCCCACTGGCACGACTTCGACTACGTCATCGCCATCGACTACAACCGGGTCAAGGGCACCCCGCCGAACGACCCGACGCGCCCGCAGGGCCAGTCGAAGGGCGGCAGCATCTGGCTGCACATGGACCACGGCAGCGGCACTTCGGCCTGTGTGAGTGTGTCGAAGCCGGCCATGGAGAAGCTGCTGCGCACCCTGGACCCGAAGCAGCATCCGGTCGTGGTGATGGGCGACCGGGCGAGCCTGCGCGCCTGACCGGCCGTCGGCGCACGCCTCAGCCTCAGCCGGAGCCGGAGCCGGAGCGGGAGTCGGAGCCGGGGCGGGAGCCGGAGCCGGAGCGGGAGTCGGGGCCGGGGCGGGAGCCGGAGCCGGAGCGGGAGTCGGGGCCGGGGCGGGAGGCGGGGCCGGGGCGGGTCGCCCTCGGCCTGGAGCGCGAGCAGCGCCTCGCAGGCGTCGGCCAGCCGCGAGGGCGGGACGGCGAAGTCCTCCGTGGTCAGCGTCGTGCCCGAGGGGCGGGAGCCGCCGACCGCGGTGACGAACGCCTTGCGGGCCTTCCAGCGACCGGAGAGCGCAGGGCGGTCAGCTCCTCGCGCAGCGGTTCGGGGGTGCCCTGCGCCCGGCCGTCGGGCACGCGGTCGGGGGAGGGCGGGCGCGCCGCCGCGGGGCGCAACGTGTCGGGATTCGGCTCAAGCAGCGGCATGGTGAGGTCTCCTCGGCGGCTTGGCGATGCGGCGGCTCGGCGCTGCGACACTCCCCGGTCCGGTCAGCAGCGGCGCTCCGGCATTCCGTTGACGAGAGCGGTCAGCAGACCGCCGAGCACCTCGCGCTGATCGCCGGTCAATGGAGCCAGGATCTCCTCTGCGGCCGCCCGACGCGCGTCGCGCAGTGAGCGGAGCGTGTCGATGCCCTCGTCCGTGATCTCGATCCGGACCACTCTGCGGCTGTCAGGATCGGGGACACGCCGCACCCGGCCCCCGGCCTCCAGGCCGTCCACCAACGTGGTCACGGCACGGGGGACGACGTCGAGGCGCTGCGCGAGGTCCGCCATCCGGGGCGGCCCGTCGTAGTGCGCCACGGTGCGCAGCAGCCGGAACTGCGCGGGCGTGATGCCGATCGGCTCCAGCTGGCGGCTCTGAATGCGCTGGAGCCTGCGCGTCAGCCGCAGCAGCTGTTCGGCGAGCAGGCCGTCGGGGTCGGGGGAATCCATGGGAGGAACACTATCAGGATTTGGTTCATTGTGAGTAGGGGTAACAATGAGCTATGCTCTCTTTCGGCTCGGCCGTCAGAGTCGCGATTCCGCGCCCGGACGGCCCTGCCCCGCACACCGCGGGCGTGTGCGGCCGCCAGGGACGGCCGCACACGTCCCGCCCCGTAGCCGCACGCCCGACGAAGGAGCCCATGAAACCCGACGAACCCACGTGGACACCCCCGCCCAGGGATGCCGACCGGCCACCCGCCGAGCTGCGCCGCATCCTCCGCCTCTTCCGGCCGTACCGCGGCCGCCTCGCCGTCGTCGGAGTGCTCGTCGGCGCCTCGTCACTGGTCTCGGTCGCCTCGCCGTTCCTGCTGCGCGAGATCCTGGACACCGCCATCCCGCAGGGGCGGACCGGGCTGCTCTCGCTGCTCGCTCTCGGCATGATCCTGACCGCCGTGATGAACAGCGTCTTCGGCGTACTGCAGACCCTCATCTCGACCACTGTCGGCCAGCGCGTCATGCACGACCTGCGCACCGCCGTCTACACCCAGCTGCAGCGGATGCCGCTCGCCTTCTTCACCAGGACCCGCACGGGTGAGGTCCAGTCCCGGATCGCCAACGACATCGGCGGCATGCAGGCGACCGTCACCTCGACGGCCACCTCGCTCGTCTCCAACCTCACCGCCGTGATCGCCACCGTCGTCGCCATGCTCGCGCTCGACTGGCGGCTCACCGTCGTCTCGCTCCTCCTGCTGCCGGTCTTCGTCTGGATCAGCCGCCGGGTGGGCCGCGAGCGCAAGAAGATCACCACCCAGCGCCAGAAGCAGATGGCCGCCATGGCGGCCACCGTCACCGAGTCGCTCTCCGTCAGCGGCATCCTGCTCGGCCGCACGATGGGCCGTTCCGACTCGCTGACCCAGGGCTTCGCCGAGGAGTCCGAGCGGCTGGTCGACCTCGAAGTGCGCTCCAGCATGGCCGGGCGCTGGCGGATGTCGACGATCGGCATCGTCATGGCCGCCATGCCGGCCGTCATCTACTGGGCCGCGGGCATAGCCCTGCAGTCCGGCGGGCCCGCCGTCTCGATCGGCACGCTCGTCGCCTTCGTCTCGCTCCAGCAGGGACTGTTCCGCCCCGCCGTGAGCCTGCTCTCCACCGGGGTGCAGATGCAGACGTCGCTCGCGCTCTTCCAGCGGATCTTCGAATACCTCGACCTCACCGTGGACATCACCGAGCCGGAGAACCCGGTGCGCCTGGAGAAGATCCGCGGCGAGGTCCGCTTCGAGAACGTGGACTTCAGCTACGACGAGACGAGCGGCCCGACCCTCAGCGGCGTCGACATCACCGTGCCCGCAGGCGCCGGCCTGGCCGTCGTCGGCCCCACCGGTTCCGGCAAGTCCACCCTCAGCTACCTCGTGCCCCGGCTCTACGACGTGACCGGCGGCCGGGTGACGCTCGACGGGATCGATGTGCGCGAGCTGGACTTCGACACCCTTGCCCGGGCGGTCGGCGTGGTCTCGCAGGAGACGTACCTCTTCCATGCCTCGGTCGCCGAGAACCTGCGCTTCGCGAAGCCCGACGCGACCGACGAGGAGATAGAGGCGGCGGCCCGCGCGGCACAGATCCACGACCACATCGCCTCGCTCCCCGATGGATACGACACCCTCGTCGGTGAACGCGGCTACCGCTTCTCGGGAGGCGAGAAGCAGCGCCTGGCCATCGCGCGCACGATCCTGCGCGACCCCCCGGTGCTGATCCTCGACGAGGCGACGAGCGCGTTGGACACCCGTACCGAATTCGCCGTGCAGGAGGCGATCGATGCCCTCTCCGCCGGACGTACCACGATCACCATCGCGCACCGGCTCTCCACCGTCCGCGACGCCGACCAGATCGTCGTCCTCGACAGCGGCCGCACAGCGGAGCGCGGCACCCACGAGGAACTGCTTCAGCAGGGCGGGCGGTACGCCGCCCTGGTCCGCAGGGACACGGAGCTCGCCCCGGTGGCGGCAGGGTGACCGCCGCCCGCCTCGGCGGTCGACGGTGCCCTCCCACGCGACGGCGCCACCGCTTCCGTGGGGACGGGGACGACGGTGCCGGGTGGAGCGGGGACCTCCCGAAACGATCACGCGTTCCAGCGAACGTCCGCGCCCCTGTTCGCGTGTTCGTGCCACGCGGTGCCGGGGCGTGCCGGGGCGTGCCGTGGGGATCGGGGTCCCGGGTCCCGGGGCCGACGCGGGTTAGCGTGCCCGCATGGCGCACGAGACCCCGGATTCCCGGCCTCACCGCAGACTCCGTCCGACCCGGCGTGGCCGTCTGGTGCTGTTCATCGGCGCCGTGCTCGTTCTCGCCGTGGCCGCCGCCGTACTCGTTCCCCTGCTGACCAGGGAGTCCGGTACCGAGCAGCCTCGCACCACCCTGGTGATCCCTGAGGGGTGGCGGGCCACGCAGGTCTACGCGGCCGACGACAAGGCCCTCGACCAGCCCGCCGGCACCACCGCGAAGGCCGCCAAGGCGGCGGACCTCCCGCTCCCGGCCGAAGCGAAGGGGAACCCCGAGGGCTACCTCTTCCCGGCGACGTACCCCGTCACCTCCACGACGACCCCGAAGAGTCTGCTGCGCTACATGGTCGACACGGCGGTCGAACATTTCGGCGCGGACCACATCACGGCCGGTGCCCGACGCAACGATGTGACCGTCTACCAGACGGTGACCATCGCCGCCATCGTCCAGGCCGAGGCGGACACCGAGGCGGACATGGGCAAGGTGGCCCGGGTCATCCACAACCGCCTCGACCGCGAAATGCCGCTCCAGATGGACTCCACCCTCAACTACGCGATGAACCGCAGCACGCTGGACACCACCACGGGTGACACCAAGATCGACAGCCCGTACAACAGCTACGAACACAAGGGGCTCCCGCCCACCCCCATCGGCAACCCGGGGGAGCAGGCGATGACAGCGGCGATCAGCCCGACCCCGGGCCCCTGGCTGTACTTCGTGACGGTGGCCCCGGGCGACACCCGCTTCACCGACGACTACGCGGAGCAGCAGCGCAACGTGGCGGAGTTCAACCGCAACCGCAGGGGGTGACAGGGAGCGCTGACGGGGAGCAGCGCCAGGGGTGGCCGGACGCGACGTGAAAACGAGCCGCACCGACCAGGCAGTGCCGGGCGACCGAAGCGTCCCCGTGGGGGCCGACCGACCGATTCACGCGGCCGAGGCCGCCCCGACGGAGGTCCGCATCCCAGCCGCCGCCCCCTCGCCTTCCCGTTCCTCTTCCCGCCGCAGCAGTTCTCCGATGGCCCTGACGGCGGCCCGTCCGGCGCGGTTGGCCCCGATGGTGCTGGCGGACGGCCCGTACCCGACGAGATGGATGCGCTCGTCCCGCACGGCCTGGGTGCCCTCGACCCGGATGCCGCCGCCGCGCTCACGAAGCCGCAGCGGGGCGAGATGGTCGACGGCCGCACGGAAACCGGTCGCCCAGAGGATGACGTCGGCCTCGACGGTGCGGCCGTCGTCCCAGGCGACGCCGTCCGGCGTGATCCGGTCGAACATCGGGAGCCGGTCGAGCACCCCGGACTCGCGGGCGCGCCGGACGGCGTCGGTGACGGGCAGCCCGGTCACGCTCACCACGCTCTGCGGCGGCAGCCCGCGTCGTACCCGCTCCTCCACCATCGCCACGGCGGCCCGCCCCTGCTCCGCCCCGAACGGCCCGTCCCGGAAGACGGGCGGTCGCCGGGTCACCCAGTAGGTCCCGGCCGCCACCTCGGCGATCTCCATCAGGTGCTGCGTACCGGAGGCCCCGCCGCCGACGACGATCACCCGCTGCCCGGCGAATGCGGCGGGCCCGGGGTAGTCGGCCGTATGCAGTTGCCGGCCACGGAACGTCTCCTGCCCCGGGTAGCGCGGCCAGAACGGCCGGTCCCACGTCCCGGTCGCGTTGATCAGGGCGCGCGCCGCGTACGTACCCTCGGAGGTCTCCACGAGCAGCCGCCCACCGTCGCCCTCACGTACGGCGCTCACCTCGACGGGCCGGTGCACCCTCAGGCCGAAGGTGCTCTCGTACCGTTCGAAGTACTCGCCGATCACCTCGGACGAGGGCCGCTCGTCGTCCGCACCGGTCAGCTCCATCCCCGGGAGCGCGTGCATGCCGTGCACCTTGCCGTAGGTGAGCGACGGCCACCGGAACTGCCAGGCGCCGCCGGGAGCCGGGGCGTGGTCGAGGACCACGAAGTCACGGTCCGGCTCCAGGCCGCTGCGACGCAGGTGATAAGCGCCGGACAGGCCCGCCTGCCCGGCCCCGATCACCACGACGTCCACCGATCGCATCCCGATACCGTTCACGCTTCTACCAACTCCGGGGGACCGGTGGAACTTCCCGCGACGCTTCCGGTCGCGGCCGAGGTGCCGGACGCGGACGCGCCATCCTCGGGATCGGGTCCGGAGAGCGGCAGGATGGGAGCATGTCTTCTCCCTTCACCACCACTGTCCTGCACCTCACCACCGGCTCGACGGAGACCGTCACCGACCTGACATCGGACTGCGAGCAGTTCCTCAACGGCGCCGCCGCCGGCCGCGACGGCCTGCTCAACATCTTCGTCCCCCACGCCACCGCCGGAATCGCCGTCCTGGAGACCGGCGCGGGCAGCGACGACGACCTCCTGTCGGCCCTGCACGCCTTGCTCCCCGCCGATGACCGCTGGCAACACCGCCACGGCGCCCCCGGCCACGGCCGCGACCACGTGGTCCCGGCCCTGGTCCCGCCACACGCGACGCTGCCGGTGATCGCGGGGCGCCTGGAGCTGGGAACGTGGCAGTCGGTGTGCCTGGTGGACACCAACGTCTCGAATCACGACCGTCAGGTGCGGTTGAGCTTCTTCGGCTGATGCGTCGCCTGGACGGGACCGCGGAGGGAGATCCGGTCGCGCCCGACCGAGCGGTGCGCACGGGCCGGTAGCGTGATCGCCTGCCGCATGGAACGTCCATGTGTCCGGCCGGCCCGTGCGGGGGATTCCGGTGGCGAGCGAGGGGACCGTGATGAACGAACTGACGAAGCCCGCAATCGTGGTTCCGGAGGGAGTCGCGACCACTGAGTTGGCGACCCGGGACCTCGTGGTCGGGGATGGACCCGAGGCGCAGCCGGGCAGGGTGGTCCAGGTTCACTATGTGGGGGTCACGTTCGCGTCCGGGAGGGAGTTCGACTCCTCCTGGGAGGAGGACCGGCCGTTCAAGTTCGCCGTGGGCGGCGGCAGGGCCATCAAGGGCTTGGACCGGGGGGTAAGGGGAATGAAGGCCGGCGGCCGGCGCGAGATCATCGTCCCCCCGCGTCTCGGTTACGGCAGGCAGTCACCCTCTCCGTTGATCCCGGCGGACTCGACCCTGATTTTCGTCGTGGACCTGCTCACGGTGGTGGGCGGAGCGAGGCCCGGCTTGACCGGCTCGGCCTGAAAGCACGGCTGGGCCTGCCCGCTCAGCCGGTCACCGCCGCGCACCCCCGGCTCAGGCCGGACGGAACCCGGCTGTCAGGCAGGCCAGCAGCTGGCCCGGCGCGTCTTCCTGGAGGAGGTGGCCGGCGCCCTCGATCCAGTGCAGCTCCGCGTGCGGGACGCGTTCGTGCAGCCACTCGGCGTACTCGGGAGGGAGGATGCGGTCCTCGCGACCCCAGACGAGCCGTACCGGGATCGAGATGTCGCCCAGCAGGTGCTCGTACGCGGCGGTGTCCGCCTGCCTGATCTGGGTGTACTGACGGTAGAACGCCGCCTGCCCTGCCTCCCGCCGCCACGGTGTGAGGAAGGCGTCGAGGACCCCTGGCCGGAAGCCGGCGTGCGTGGCGTGCCGCAGGTGGCCGGCGACCAGCGCTTCGTGCGCGTAACCCGGCAGCTCGCGGAAGACCTCCTCGTGCTCCAGGAAAAGCCGGAAGAGCCCGCGCTCCCACTCGCCGCCGCTCACCGCGTCGAACAGAGTCAGGTCCCGGTAGCTCCTCTCCTCCAACAGCAAGGTCCGCAGCGCCACCGCCCCGCCGATGTCGTGAGCCACAACGCTGGGGCGCGAGAGCCCCCAGTGGTCGAGGAGGCGGGCGAAGTTCATTGAGTGAGCCGCCAGGCTCAGATCCTGGCCCTCTCGCTGCTCCGACTGGCCGAAGCCGAGATGGTCGAAGAAGAAGACCTTGCGGGTACGGGCGAGCGCGGGAGCGATGTCCCGCCAGAGGAATGAGGAATACGGCGTGCCGTGCACCAGTACGAGCGGGTCTCCGCTGCCCATCGTCCCCCACCGCACCACCCCTCCGGGCGTCTCGAATCCTTCGTCCAGTGTCCAGTCCACCACTTTTCTCCTCTTCTGCGTCGTGAGTACCACCTTCCACACGAAGCGTGCCTCGATGCCTCGCCAGCAGGAATCCGTCGCACCCGCGGGCCCCGGGGGCAGCAGGGGACAGTACGGAACAGTGCGTACGAGAAGCGGATGTGCCTTACGCATCTGACCGCTGCTCGTCCTCGACCGCCTCCTGCCGGGGCTGCGGGGGTGGGCCTCGAAGGCGGGGGTAGGGGGGAGGAGAGCCGAGTGAGGGAGGGCCGATGACGAAGGACACGTCGTTGCGCGCGATGGGATGGGCGCAGTCGTTTCCGGTGTCGCAGGGGGCCCGGGCCGGGCGTCGGTGGACGCGGGAGCACCTGGCCTCCCTGGAGTGGACCGAAGGCGCCTCCGAGACGGTGGACGCGATACTGCTCAGCGTCTCCGAGCTGATCACCAACGCGCACGTGCACGCGCACAGCGATGCGCAGCTGGTTCTCACCTGGGACAGCCACTGCCTGCACGTGAGCGTCCACGACTCCGACCCCCTGCCCCCGGCCAAGCAGTCCGAAGACCTGACGACGACCGGAGGGCGAGGACTGGCCATCGTCGACGCGCTCGCCGACGACTGGACCACGCATCTGCAGGACTCGGGCAAGACCGTCACTGCCTGCTTCGTGCCACCGGGCGTTCCGAAGCCCCGGCACGGCGGGGACGTCAGCTGAGCACCGGGCGCCGCCCGGAGAGACGCTGCGCGCGGAATCCCGGAAGACCTTCCGGTCCCGTTGCAATGCCCGGATGCGAGAGCATCCGGTTCTGCGGGGCGTTCACGTCCGTGAGACTTTCGTAGAGCCCCTTGGAGTGAGGTCGGAATTTTGGGGCACAGGAGGTCTTGGAGGTTGATAATCATGGTTCCTATCATTCTTGTTCTTCTGCTCGCACTTATTCTCTTCGGTGCAGGCTTTGCACTGAAGGCGCTTTGGTGGATCGCCATCATCGTGCTCATTGTGTGGCTGCTCGGATTTGTGATCCGGCCGACGTCAGGTGGCGGTAAGCGAGGTCGCTGGTACCGATGGTGACACCTGCCGGTTGACCGGAGCTTCCATGGCGTGCGGGTGGGCCACGACGAATCTTCGTCGTGGCCCACCCGCACGCCAGCAACGTGTCGACGGTCCATGAGCCGAGACGAGGACGGCATGAGCACTGCCACGCAGGGCACCCGGGAAAGTGACCGGGGATTCTGCCAAGAACCATGACCTCCCAAGGCAGGATCTCCGGTCATCATCTATGTCGATCAAGTAGCGGCTCGCGCGCTTGCCCAAGCGGTTCCCGCCACGGCATCGGCGAAGCGACCCGGGCGGATGTCGGCAACGTCCTTGACGCGATGAGGTGTTCTCCTGGCGCTCGCCGGCCCGTCTCGTGAGTGCCGTCCGTTTCTGTGTCGGATGATCTAAGATGCCGGGCATGGCTCGTCGGAATTTCGCACTCGAATCCGTAATCTGTGTCGTGGGGGCGGCCGCCAATAATCTCAGGAATGTCAGCCTGGAGTTTCCTAAAAAATCGCTGACGGTTGTCACAGGGATTTCCGGATCCGGTAAGTCGTCGCTCGTGCTCGACACCGTCGCCGCCGAGGCACAGCGCCTCGTGAACGACACGTACCCCTCTTTCGTGCGCAATCGGCTGCCCCACATGCCGGCGCCCGAGGTGCAGTCGATGAGCGGCCTCACCTTCACCGCCATCATCGATCAGCGTCGCTTCACCGGGAACGCCCGGTCGACCGTCGCCACCGCCTCCGACATCGCCCCGCTGCTCAGGCTCGTGTTCTCCCGGATCGGCGAGCCCTCCGCCGGATACTCGCCCGCGTACTCCTTCAACGACCCGGCGGGCATGTGTCCCGAGTGCGAAGGGCTCGGCTCCGTCGTCGACATCGACGTCGATGAGCTGATCGATCCGGAGAAGAGCATCGATGAAGGGCCCGTTCGGTTCAGTCAGTTCCGCCCGGGCACCTACCGGTGGAAGCGCTTCGCCTACTCCGGACTGTTCGACCGGGCGAAACCGCTGAAGAATTACACGAACGAGGAGATGGGGCTCTTCCTCTACGCCGAGCAGCACAAACCGCCGAAGCCAGATCCGCGCTTTCCGAAAACCGCTCGGTTCGACGGCGTCGTCACCCGGTTGCGCGACGTGTACGTAAAGAACCGTCCGGCCAAGATCTCCCAGCAGGTGCACCGGGAATTGGAGCGTGTCACCGCTCACGGGGTCTGCCCGGCGTGCGACGGGGCTCGGCTGAATGTCGCTGCACGCACCAGCCTCGTCGAAGGACGCTCGATCGTGGACTGGTCGGCGATGTCGGTGGCCGAACTCCGCGAACTCCTGGACACGGTGGACGATCCGCGCGTGGAACCCGCGCTCGCAGGCATCCGCCACACGCTGGACGCACTGCTCTCGGTCGGGCTCGGCTACCTCTCGCTCGACCGGGAGTCGTCGACCCTGTCGGGTGGCGAGGCCCAGCGAGTGAAGATCGTGCGGCACCTCGGCAGTGCCCTGACCGACATCACCTATGTATTCGACGAACCCTCGACCGGCCTCCACGCCGCTGATGTGCAGCGACTCAACCAACTCCTGCTGAAGCTGCGAGACGCGGGCAACACCGTTCTGGTCGTGGAGCACCACCCCCAGGTCATCCGCATCGCCGACCATGTGGTCGACATGGGCCCGGGCGCGGGATCGGACGGTGGCCTCGTCCAGTTCGAAGGGACACCGGAGAAACTGCTCAAGAGCGGCACCGTCACGGGCCGGCTGCTCTCCACACCGCTGGAGCTACGGCGCACGGCCCGCAAGCCGCGCGGCCACGTACGGGTCGTGCGCGCCTCGGCGCACAACCTCGGCGGCTTCGACGTCGACATCCCGCTCGGCGTACTCACCGCCGTCACAGGTGTCGCCGGCTCCGGAAAGACCTCCTTCGCCACTGACGAACTTGCCAGGCAGCAACGTGATTTCACGGTGGTCGGACAGGAACCGCTCGGCGGCGGCGTACGGTCGATGGCGCTGAGCGTCCTCGGCGTCGCCGATGGCGTGCGCGAGGCGTTCGGTGCCGTGTCCGGCCTCGCACCGGCTTGGTTCAGCTTCAACTCGAAAGGCGCCTGCCCTGCTTGCCGGGGCAAGGGTTACATCACCACCGAGCTCGCGTTCCTGGACGACGTTGCCACCCCCTGCGAGGCGTGCGGTGGTGCGCGCTTCAACCCCACAGCCCTGGGAACCACGCTCGACGGCCACACGATCGCGGACGTCCTTCGGATGACGGCCGGCCCGGTGGCCGAACTCTTCTCCGACCGAGCGGACATCGCGGAGCCGATGATGTGGCTGGAGCGCGTGGGGCTCGGCTACACCGCCGTCGGACAGTCGCTCGACACCCTCTCCGGCGGCGAGAAGCAACGCCTGCTCCTCGCCAGGCACCTCAGCGCGTCCTCCGGCTTCGCCGAGGAGCACATCGTCCTGGACGAGCCGACGACCGGTCTGCACCCCGGCGACGTGGACCGACTGGTCGTACTCTTCGCCGACCTGGTGGACCGGGGTGCGACCTTGGTCGTGGTCGAGCACGACCTCCGCGTCGTTGCCCAGGCAGACCACGTGATCGACATCGGACCGGGTGCCGGCACCGATGGCGGCCGCTTGGTCTTCACCGGGCCGCCGGCCGCACTGGTCTCCCGGGCGAACTCCCTGACAGGGAGGGCCCTGAAGGAGGCGGTGGCCGGGTAGGCGGTGAAGGAGCCGCGCATCGGGGCGAGTCGAGCTTCGGCACCCCGTAACGGACTTCGCCCCCGCGCCCTTCTCACCGGGCTCGCGCCACGCTCACTCGCCACACGTCGCCTGCCTGGTGAGCCTCCTGATCATCGACGTCGTGGTCACCGCCCCCGTACGGATCGAGGTCACTGATGACGAAGATGCGAGCACCGGACTCGGCCACGCGATAGCGATGGACGTCCCCCGAGACGTCGTCCGGCTCGACGGTACGCCCGAGAGACAGGATCGCGGCTCGCAATTCCGCAAACCGGACGCGGGGCGCGAACTCGCCGTACGGCTGTGTGAGAGAGGCCGGCACGGAGAGGCCGTGGATCAGTCGGTGGATCTGCACACTGAATCCGAAGCAGGACAGAGGCCCCTCGGCATCCGAGAAGAAGAGTTCGACCAGCCCGTAGTCCCGGCGCAGCAGCCCCTTGCCCGGATCGTCGAGGTAGTCCGGTCCTACTGCGGCCTCCCACGCGTCGGGACTGGATCCGAGACCGGTTCCGAGGACTTCGCAGCGTGTGGCGACGTGTGCGTAGAAGTCCAGATCGGACACTCGGTGATCTCCTCGGGTCGGGCAGGCGTACAGACCGAACCCTAACGGCAGGAATGCGAGCCGCCGCCTGCTCGACGGGACCCGTGCTCGCCCCGGGCGTGAAGCCTCCCGGCATGGATCCGTACGGTCCCCTTCGTGCCCGGTGCCCGGTGCCGGCGGTCACGGGTTCCGGCTGCGCTCCGGCTCCGCCGTTCCGTCGCTGCACGGCGCCTGGGTCAGCATGCCGTCGAGGGTCAGTGCCACGAGGCGGTCGGCCTGCTCGGGGGGCAGGTGCTCGCGGGTCCGGGCCGCGGCGTTCATCAGGGCGAAGACGTCGACGCCGGTCACGTCCCCGCGGAGGGTGCCGTCCGCTCGGGCGTTGACGATCAATGCGTCACTGATGTCGTTCATCCGGACGCAGGGGGAGTGGAGTTCCGAATCCGGGTCGTCCAGCCCGTCGGCGAACACGGCGGCCAGGCCCTGGTACGCGGCCCCGTGCTCGACCACCGCGTGCACCCACCGAGTCAGCGCCTGCCTGGGCGCGGAACTGGTGCGCAGTACCTGCCCGTACTCGAAGAGGGCCTCGTTGCGTTCACGCAGCAGTGAGCCGATGAGGGCACGGCGGTTCGGGAAATGGCCGTACAGCGTGCCGATCGCGACACCGGCCCGCCGGGCGACGCTCACCAGGGGAGCACCCGTGCCCTCCTGCCGGAAGACCGCGTCGGCTTCCGCCAGCAGGCGGTCCCTGTTGCGCCGCGCATCGGCCCGGAGGCGGCGCTGCCGGGGCAGGGCCATCTTCTCTCCGCGTCCGGCGCTGATTCGAGGCACCCTCACGTCAGTTTTCCCGAGGGCCCCTCAGGTTAGCCGTCACGGGCCCACCGCATCCGCGGAGGGGACACGCATGATCTTGGTGACGGGAGCCACCGGTTCCATCGGCAGGTCTCTGGTGCGCCGGCTGCGTCAGGACGGTGCGCCGTTCACGGCGCTGGTGCGCGACGAGAGCAAGGGGAGGGCGCTCGGCTGCGGTTTCGTCGTCGGCGACTTCGACGACCCGGGCTCGGTCGCCGGGGCGCTCAAGGGGGTGGACCGGCTGTTCTTCAACGGCTCCGGCGCCGAGCCGGTGGACGGGGAGCAGTCGATGATTCGCCGGCAGAAGACCGTGATCGACGCGGTGCGTGCGGCCGGCGTCGCCCACGTGGTGAAGGTGTCGGTCTGGCACGCCCGGCAGGGGCGAAGCTCTCCCAGGGAGCGCACTGGGAGATCGAGGAACACCTCAAGGTATCCGGCCTCGCCTGGTCGGTGCTCCAGCCGGCCGGTTTCATGCAGAATTTCCTCGCCCCCGGGGGCCTACACCCCGGACGGAGACCTGATCGCCTCCCACGGCAGCACTCCCGTCGCCCACATCGACTGCCACGACATCGACGCCTGCGCGGCCGTCCTGCTGACCGGGGCGCGCGGCGAGGGGGAGACCTCCGTCCTCAGGGCCCCGAGGCGCTCACCGGCGCGGACGTCGCCGACAAGATCGCGTCGGCGTTGGCCGGGTCGTGGGCCGCGCGGAACTTCCCGCCGAGACCCTTGCCGACGCCATGGCGGCCCAGGGGCTGCCGCGCCGGTTCGGCGAGGATCTCGCCGTGCTGGTGAAGGAGGTCGCCGCCGGATCCCAGGCCGTGACCACCACGGCGGTCCAGGACATCACGGGCCGGCCGCCGCGCGCGTTCGACGACTTCCTGGCCGCCAACCCGGAGGCCCTGCGGGCAGCGCTCTTGCAGGCACCGCGGTAGCCGGTTCGGCCGGGCGGCCTCCAGGAGCGCGGTCGGGGAGCGTGATCGGCGAGCCCGACGGCATGCGCTGCTCCCCCGCCGCGACGTGCAGCGCGGGATGCCGCTCCGCGGAGGCCGCCGGTGGCGCCGAGACGTGGGTGTCCCGCCTGTACCTCGTTCGCGTTGAAATTCCGACATCCGGAAGGTCGATCGGCTGAGCCGGGAACAGCCGGTCCTGCCGGAACGGTTGCATCGACCGAGGGGCCGGCGCCGCACGGCGGGGGAGACGGAGACCGCAAGGTCGTTCGCCCCGCCGGGGACCGGCCCCACGAGCGCGGTACGCCCGCCGCGTACTCGGACCAGGACGTACTCATGCAGGAGGACAGTGTCATGACTGACCGGCCGTTGACGCTCATGGCAGTGCACGCCCACCCCGACGACGAGGCCACCGGAACGGGAGGGGTCCTCGCGCGGTATGCGGCGGAAGGCATGCGCACGGTTCTTGTGACGTGTACCGACGGTGGCTGCGGTGACGGACCGGGAGGAGTCAAGCCCGGCGAACCCGGGCACGACCCGGCGGCCGTCGCCCTGATGCGACGCCGTGAACTGGAGGCGAGTTGTGAGGTCCTGAAGGTCAGTGACCTGGAGATGCTGGACTATGCCGACTCCGGGATGACGGGGTGGCCGAGCAATGACGCCCCCGGTTCCTTCTGGCGGACCCCCGTGGCGGAGGGCGCCGCACGACTTGCGCAGCTCATGCGGCACTACCGGCCCGATGTGGTCGTCACCTACGACGAGAACGGCTTCTACGGTCACCCCGACCACATTCAGGCCCACCGCATCACGATGGCGGCGTTGGAGATGACCGAGCTGACACCGAAGGTGTACTGGACGACGGCGCCGCGCTCGATGATGCAGCGCTTCGGGGAGACCATGCGCGAGTTCGGCGCGGACATGCCCGAGCCGGATCCGGCCGAGGCCGCCGCGATGGCCGAGATCGGGCTCCCCGACGACGAGATCACCACGTGGGTGGACACCACCGCGTTCAGCGGTCAGAAGTTCGATGCGTTGGCCGCGCACGCCAGTCAGGGCGAGAACATCTTCTTCCTCAAGATGGGCAAGGAGAGGTTCGGCGCGTTCATGGGCATGGAGACCTTCGTACGGGTCAAGGACACCACCGGCGCGGCCGTCCCCGAGAACGATCTCTTCGCCGGCCTGCGCTGAGCAGTCCGCGTTCGCAGTGGTGAGCCCCCGTCGGACCGCGCCGGCGGGGGCTCCCGAACCGGCGCTCCCTACTTCCGCATCACCAGGAAGACGATCAGCGCGGCGAGGATCAGGCCGCTCACCACCGCCGCGGCGATCTTGGCCTTGCTGTACGGGCGTTCGCCGATGACCTCGGCGGTGCGGGCGTTCACCATGACCTGCCAGCTGGTGCCCGCGTACAGGTAGGTCAGGAACCATACGGGCAGCAGCATCAGCTTGAACGTGAGCGCCGAGTACTGGGTGTCCAGGGTGGTGACCCGTTGCTCGTCACCGCCGATGTCGGACCGGCAGTCGGACGTGATGACGGTGGCCATCCGTTCCTTGGCCGTCACCAGACCGTCCTCGGGCTCCACGTCGTACCGTACGGTCCGGAAGCCGGCCAGGTACTCCGGCTGGAACGGCTTGGCCTCCTCCAGGGGCCACGGTGTGAGCTTGTCCAGCTGTTCGTGGCCGACGTGGCTGGTGCCGGCGACGAGGACGTCGTCGAATGCGCGGCTGACCGTTCCGGAGACGGGGGACCAGCGGGTGTGGCGGACCTGGCGGGTCTTGGTGACGCTCTCGCCGTTCTCCGTCGTGGTGTACGTCTCGGTGACGTAGTAGTGGACGCCGCGCTGACCCCGGTAGTGGGTGACCGTTTGCGCGTCGTAGGTCCAGTGCGGCAGGTAGCTGCCCTTGAACGTCTCCGCCTCGCCGACCGTCTTCAGACGGGACGGCGCGAACCAGCGGGACGATGTCCAGGCCCGCAGCGCGTCGCGGGCCGCATCCCGGTCCAGGCCGAAGGGGACCACGGCCTCCGGCCGCACCCGCTCGGTGGCTTCGGGGTCGGCGACCAGCGGGGTGGCGCAGAACTGGCAGCTGACGGAGAGGTCGTCACTCTCGGTCTGGGCGCCGCAGCCCGGGCAGACGTAGGTGCGCATGCCGCCGGGGACGGAGCTGCGCGGCTTTACGGGCAGCGGGGTCAGCTCGTCGAAGCTGTGCTCGCGGACCTCCCGCGATGCCGCGGTCACCGCCTGCTCGTGACCGCAGTACGGACAGCGCATGGCCTCGGAGCCCGGCGCGAACTCCACCGTCGCGCCGCACGCCTGGCAGGGGTACGACCGGGAACCCGTGCCGGGATCCCCGGCGTTTCTCTCTTCGGTGTGCAACGTCGTCCCTCTCAGTCCTGCGGCGGCAGCGGCGGAGGAACGGCCGCGAAGAGCCGGCCGATGTCGGGCACCTGGTCGGCGGGCAGCCAACCGGGCATGCCGTCCTTCCAGATGAGCGACGTGCGGGTCAAGGTGCCCGCGGTCACCAGACCGGTCAGCGCGGGCCGGTCGTACGGCCCCTGCTGGGTGCCGTTGACGCCGATGAACCACTGCTCCTGCACGGGCAGCGGCGGCGGACCGGCCGAAGGCGCGGGGGAGGCAGGTTGCGGTTGCGGCTGGGGCTGCGGGGTGAGGGCGGCAGCCATCCGCTGGCCCGCGGCCATGCCGAGCCCCAGCCCCATGCCTTCGCCGGCGCCGCTGCCGGGCGTGCCCGCGGCCGTGGCGAGCGCATCGGCCGCCTTCAACTGGGTGTACTGGTCGAGATTGCCCGCGATCCCCATCCGGGAACGGGTGTCGATGGCCTCCTCGACCTCCGGCGGCAGCGAGATGTTCTCGATGATGAACGTGGGGACGGCGATACCGACCGGCTTCAGCTCCTGGGAGAGCACCCCCGCGAGCCGGGTGCCGATGGCCTCCTGCCGGGTCGCCAGGTCCAGCATCGGTACCCCTGCGGTGGCGAGTGCGCCGCCCAGTTTGCCGACGATCAGCCGGCGCAGGTACTCCTGCACCTCCTCGGTGCGGAACTGCGGGTCGGTGCCCGCCAGTTCGCGCAGGAGTGCCGCCGGGTCGACCACCTGGGCCGCGTAGGCACCGAAGGCCCGCAACCGCACCATTCCGAACTCGGGGTCGCGGACGACGACGGGGTTCTGCGTGCCCCACTTCATGTCGGTGAACCGGCGGGTGGTGACGAAGTACACCTCGGCCTTGAACGGCGAGTCGAAGCCGTACTTCCAGCCCTTCAGCGTGGACAGCAGCGGCATGTTCTGGGTCTGCAGGGTGTAGGTGCCCGGCTGGAAGACGTCCGCTATCCGGCCCTCGTTGACGAAGACCGCCGTCTGCGACTCGCGTACGACGAGCTTGGCGCCCATCTTGATCTCGTTGTCGTGGCGCGGGAACCGCCACACGATGGTGTCCCGGCTGCTGTCGGTCCACTCGATGATGTCGATGAATTCCCCGCGGATGCTGTCGAACAGCCCCATGGAACCTCCCCCGTTCTGCTGCGCCCCGCTCCTGATGTGCCAGGGAACGATAGCAACCAGCAGCGAAGGGGGGCCCCGCAACTGCGCGTGCCCGGGTCCTGCCGTCAGAGACTCCCGGGCAGGAGGCAGAGTCCGGTCGACGGGTGTTCCAGTGCGGCGATCTCGCGAGGCTCCCACCCGGCGGCGGTCCAGTACAGGCGGTCGCCGTCCAGGTGGAGGTCGATCGGTGCGGGCAGGCCGCTCCGGAGCACCTCGATGTCGGAGCGGTTCTGGGCCGTCTCACCGGCGGGGATGTCCAGGCCCGCGCGGAGGCTGCGGCCCTTGCCGCCTTTGGCCGGGCCCGGGACGAGGGTCTGCACCCGGCCGTCCGCGATGCCGACCTTTGCGAAAACTTCGGTCGCGGCAGCGTGCACCTCTTCTGTCCTTTGCTCCAGCTCAGGGCGTGTGCGATGCCATGTGGCACCCCTTGGGGGTCGATGTGTGGTGGCGGTGCCGTCTGATGCCGCGTGTTCCGATGTCGAAACTCTCGGGGCGCTCTCTGCGGCGCGGCTACGTATTGACAGTGCACCGTCAAGCGCGGTGTCATGGCGATGGGAGCGCTCCCACTTCCGCACCGGCCTACGGTCCGCCACCCCGAGGAGGCACACATGTCGATCCCTCCCCCACGATTACTGCGCAGACCCTGGACGGCGGCCGGGGCCGCTGTCGCGCTGGCCCTGTCCCTCTTCGTCGCGGTGCCCGCCAGCGGCTCGGACCTGGCGGCCGGATGCCGGGTCGACTACACCGTCAACGAGTGGACCGGCGGCTACACCGCCGAGGTCCACGTCACCAACACCGGCCCCGCTCTCGATGGTTGGCGCCTGACCTGGACGTACGACGGCGACCGGCGGGTCACCTCCGCCTGGGGTGTGACCGTCACGCAGGACGGCAACGCGGTGACGGCCGTCAATGCCGCCTGGAACGGGGCCCTGGCGGGCGGCGCAACCGTCGACTTCGGTGTGCAGGGCACCTGGCGGGCCCCAGGCTCGGCGCCCGCCGACTTCGCGCTCAACGACGTGTCCTGCGGCGGTGACACCACCTCGCCGCCGACCACGCCGCCCCCGACGTCACCGCCGCCCACCGCACCGCCCTCCGCCGAGTGCGGTGACGCCGCGGTCTGCGAGGACTTCGAGGGGCAGGCCGGTCCGGTGCCCGCCGGTGACTGGCAGGTCACCGCGCCCGACTGCCAGGGCACGGGCACGGCCGCCGTCGATACGGAGGTCGCGCACAGCGGCACGCGCTCGCTGCGGCTGGACGGGCGGGCCGGCTACTGCAACCACGCCTTCGTCGCCTCCACCGCGGACCTGTCGTCGGTCGGCCCGGTGCTGCACGTCCGCATGTGGGTGCGGCACACCACCGTGCTCCCGGCCGCGCACGTCACCTTCGTATCGATGCCCGACAGCTCCCAGGACGGCCGGGCGCTGCGGATAGGCGGACAGAACGGCGCCCTGCAGTGGAACCGGGAGAGCGACGACGCCACGCTCCCGGCGCAGAGTCCGGTCGGGGTGGGGCTGAGCAGGCCCCTGCCGACGGACGGTTGGCAGTGCCTGCGGTTCTCGGTCGACACCTCGGCGCCGGGGCTCGACACCTGGCTGAACGACGAGCAGGTGCCGGGGCTGCACGCCGACGAAGTGCCGACGCAGGACATCGACGCGCAGTGGCTCTCCCGGACCACCGCGCCCAGGCCCACCGCTCTGCGGCTGGGCTGGGAGAGCTACGGGACCGGCGACGACACCCTGTGGTTCGACGACGTGGTCGTCGGCTCCTCGCCGGTGGGCTGCTGACGCCCGGCCGCCCGGCGGGGCGGGGGAGTGTCGGCCCCACGGAAACGTCCCCCCGTCGTGCGGCCCTTGACAGCCGCAAATATGATCACGTCGATCGGCCAGGGGGGTCGAGTCTTTAGGGGCCTCTGGGGGGCGACGCCGTGGGTGTCATTGTGGGTGCGATCGTTGCGGTTTGTGTCGTGGTGGGCGGGTGGTGGGTCGTCCGGACCTACAACCGGCTCATCCGGCTGCGGAACCAGGCGCAGGCATCGTGGGCGCAGATCGACGTGCAGCTGAAGCGGCGGCACGAGCTGATCCCGAACCTGGTCGAGACCGCGCGCGGCTACGCCGCTCACGAGCGCTCCACCTTCGAGGCGGTCACCGCCGCGCGTGGGGCTGCCGTGAACGACGGGCTCGGTGTCAAGGGCCAGGCGGCTGCCGAGACGACGCTCACCGCGACCCTGGGCAAGCTGTTCGCGCTCGGGGAGGACTACCCGGAACTCAAGGCGGACCAGCACTTTTGTGAGGTGCAGGCCGAGTTGACGACGGCCGAGGACAAGATCGCGTACGCGCGGCAGTTCTACAACAGCGCCGTGCAGAGCTACCACACGGCGCTGGAGAGCTTCCCGGGCAACATCGTGTCGGGTCTGGGCGGCGCTCACGCCCGGCGGGAGTACTTCGAAGCCCCCGAGGTGGCGCAGGACGCCGTCCAGGTGAGATTCGCGTGACACACATCGAACAGCTCTACTGGGGCGGCGCCGCCCTGATCGTGCTCTGGCTCGTCGTCTTCGGACTCGTGCTGGTCGCCACCCGAAACGGCGTGGTCACGCCGGGGCCCGCGACCCAGGAGTTCGGGGACGACCCCGAACCGCCGGCCGTGGTCAGCCTGCTCGGCAACCGGTGGCGGGGTGTCGAACACGCCGCCGCGGCCACCCTGCTGGATCTCGCCGCCCGCGGGCTGGTCGAGTTGCGGCAGCACGGCGACGATCCGCTCCGCAGCACCGTCCACGTCACCGGGGCCGGCCGGGACGCGCAGGGACTGATGCCGTACGAGCTGCGCGTACTGGAACGGGTGACGGCCGCGGCGACGAACGGCGGCGCACCCATCGGGGCGATCGCGTTCCGCGACGAGAAGCGCGCCGCCTCCTGGAACACGGCGCTGCGCCGGGAGATCATCGCCGAGGCACGGCTGCGCGGCCTGTCCCGGTTCCGGTTCGCGTCCCTGCTCGTCAGCGCCCTGCTCGTCACCGCGTTCCTGCCCGGTGTGCTGTTCGCCGTGGCCGTGATCATGGGCGGGCACAATGTGCGGGCGGCGCTCGGCCTCGGTGTGGCCCCGGGCACCGTGCTGTCCTTCCTGCTCAGCAAGTCGCTGGGGGAGCGCGCGACAGCGAAGGGCCTTGAGCGGGCCGGCCACTGGGCCGGGCTGCGCGCCTGGCTGTCGGCGCACGAGGACTTCGCCCGGCTGCCGCCCGCATCCGTCACGGTGTGGGACCGCTACCTCGCGTACGGGACCGCGCTCGGCGTCACCAGCCTGACCGGTCGGCTCCTCGGCTTCGACTCCGGAGACCGGCGACGCGTCTGGTCCTCGTACGGAGGGTCCTGGCGTGCCGTGCGCATCCGCTACCCCCGGCTGCGCCCGGGTTTCGGCTGTTCGCCCCGCCGCCTGCTGCAGTTGGCGGCCGCGGCGGGCGTGGTCGCGGTGTGCCTCTGCGCGTTCGCGGTGATGCGGGAGCCCGGCTGGGTGGTCGACGCGCACAGCGGCGGCTCGCTGCGCAGGCCGGGGCTCATCCTGAGCGCCGGGTGGGTGGGCAGCGCGCTGCTCGGCCTGGTGGTGGCGGGCAAGTTCAGTCGCTGGACCCTGCTCGTGGCGTTCCTGGCGATGATGCCCGGCAACTTCGCGAGCGCGACACACGGCTGGTTCAAGGACGCCTCGGCGCACGAAGGGCCGCTGCCGGGCGAGCTGGTGGCCGTCGCGGTCTTCGGCGCGCTGGCCGTGTACTTCGTGGTCCTCGCCTGCCTGGAGCGGCGGGAGCCGGACACGATCACCGGCGAGGTGCTGCGGATGGAGTCGCGCAAGGGCAAGGAGGCGGCCCGGTTCCTGGCCCTCGACGAGGGGGACACGGACCTGACCACCGCCTGGGCGCTGCCCGCGGCCTCGCGGGCCATCGCGACGGGCGCCCAGGTGCGGCTGCGCGTCTCGCGGGGCACCCGCGTCATCCGTTCGGCGGAGCTGGTGAGGGCCGCGAGGCCGGAGGGCGACCGAGCGGCGGTCGGCGTGCCGGACGCGTCCTGAGGCGCGGGCCGCGCGGGAGCGGTGGGTGAGGGAACGTTCCTTCGCGCCGAGGCGGCGGTGGGCGCCGGTGCTCCGGAGCGCCGCTCCTCGGCACCCCGGGCCGCGCTCCGGTGCTCGGCGCTCTGCCGGCCCGGTCCGAACGAAGGGCCCCGGGTCCGGCCGCTTCCCCCGGGACGAGGACCGGCGCGGGCGCTCCCGGTTGCGGCTCCGCGGGGTCGCGCGACCCTGGAGGGAGCCGTGTCCGCCGTGCGCCGATGAGCATGTACGCCGCACCGGCGGGCGGATACGAGCTGAAAGCGGGGAGGAAGGGCACCCGAACGCCGGACAGGAAGTGGGTGGGCAGCATGCAGGCTGTCGTCTTGCAGAGGCCGGGCGGTACCGCCCGGCGCGACCTGCCCGGTCCGGGCACCGGGGACGCGGGTGATGCGATCGCGCGGGCCGATGCCGTCACCCCGTTGGGCACGGGCCCGCACAATCCCGGCCCTCCGGTCGTCGCGTGAACGGGGGCCGTGACCGGTGCGGGCCGCCGCGCGCAGTCGTCCTCGACACCGACGGGGTGCTCCTCGACTCGGCCGTCGTCCACGCAGCCGCATGGAAGACCGCGTTCGACGCCTGCCTTGCCGAGCGGGCGGACGACGAGACGGGGGCCGGGGCCCCCTTTGACTCGGACGCCGAGTACCGCCGCTTCGTGGACGGCAAATCGCGCTACGACGGAGCCGAGGCGTTCCTGACCTCCCGGGGCATCCACCTTCCGGCCGGGCGCCCCGACGACCCGCCCGGCTGCGGCACTGTCCGGGCCGTCGCCGCCCGCAAGGAAGCGGCGTTCCGGGAGGCCCTGGCCGCCGGCGCCGTCGTCGCGTTCCCGGACGCCGAAGAGGCGCTGGAGGTCCTGCGTGCGCGCGACGTCCCGTGCGTCGCCGTCTCGGCGTCCCGGCACGCCCGGACGCTGCTCGCCAAGACCGGGCTCGACCGGTTCCTCGCGGCGGTCGTGGACGGTGAGGACACCGCCCGGCTCTCGCTCCCCGGAAAGCCGGACCCGGCGCTCTTCCTGCACGCGGCGGACCGCCTCGGCACCGCCCCAGGCGACACCGCCGTGGTGGAGGACGCGCTCGCCGGCGTACAGGCCGGGCGGCGCGGAGGCTTCGGATGCGTCGTCGGTGTGGACCGGAGCCCGGACGGGACCGGTTCGGCCGCGCTGCGGCAGGAGGGCGCCGACCTGGTGGTCCCCGATCTCATGACGCTGGTACGAGACGTAGGGGGCGAGGTGCGATGACCACCGGATGGACGTGGGGTTACGGGCGGTACGAGCCGGAGCGCGAGCGGCTCGTCGAATCGCTCTGCACGCTCGGCAACGGCAGGTTCGCCACCCGGGGCTCGGCCCCCGAGTGCCCCGCCGGTCCCGTCCACTACCCGGGCACCTACCTGGCCGGGTGCTACGACCGGCGCACCTCGTCCGTCGCCGGCCGGAGCGTCGAGAACGAGGACATGGTCAACCTGCCCAACTGGACGCTCCTGCGCTACCGCTGCCTGCCGGACGACGGGCCGCCCGGCGACTGGCTGACGCCCGGCTCCCCGGACCTGCGGCACTACGAGGTACGGCTCGACCTGCGCGCCGGGACGCTCACCCGGCACCTGTTCTTCCGGGACGCGCACGGACGCGGCCTGCGCGTCGGCCACACGCGGATCGTGCACATGAGCGACCCGCACCTCGCGGCCCAGCGCAGCACGTTCCGCGCCTACGGATGGAGCGGCGCCGTCGAGGTGGAGTCCGTCCTCGACGGCGAGGTCGGCAACGCCGGAGTGGAGCGGTACCGGGAGCTGGAGGGGCACCATCTCACGGACTTCACGAGCGGATACGAGCCCGGCGGCACCGCCTGGCTCTCCTGCCGCACTTATGACCCCGGCGTCCGTCTCGGCCTGGCCGTCCGTACCGTCACCACCCCCGAGGTGCCCGCCGGAGAGACCGCCACCCCGACCCGCACCGTCCAGACCTACCGCCTCCCCGTCGTCCCCCGCCGCTCGGTGAGCGTGGTGAAGACCCTGGCCCTGCACACCTCGATGGACCGGCCCGACGGCGACCCGCGCGCGGAGGCATGCGACGCGCTCACCCGGACACCGGACTTCCCCCGGCTGCTGGCCACGCACGAGGCGTCCTGGCGGCGTCTGTGGGAACAGGGCGAACTGGACGTCCCCGGCGAGGAGGGGCGCATCCTGCGCCTGCACCTGTTCCACCTCCTGCAGACGCTCTCGCCGCACACCGCGGAGCTGGACGTCGGCGTCCCGGCCCGGGGGCTGCACGGCGAGGCGTACCGGGGGCACATCTTCTGGGACGAGCTGTTCGTCCTGCCCCACTTGAACCTGCACTTCCCCGAAGTGGCGCGGGCCCTGCTCATGTACCGCCACCGCCGCCTCCCGGCCGCACGCGCGGCGGCCCGCGACGCCGGGCGCCAAGGGGCCATGTACCCGTGGCAGAGCGCGAGTTCGGGCCGGGAGGAGACACAGGAACTGCACCTCAACCCCCGCTCGGGGCGCTGGCTTCCGGACCATTCACGGCTCCAGCACCACGTCGGATCGGCCGTCGCCTTCAACGTGTGGCGGTACGCGCAGACCACCGGGGACCGCGGATTCCTGCACGCGGAGGGGGCCGAAATCCTTCTGGAGGTCGCCCGTTTCTGGGCCGGGGCCGCAGCTTTCGACCCGGGGCTGCGGCGCTACCGGATTCGCGGGGTCGTCGGCCCCGACGAGTACCACGACGGCTATCCCGGCGCCGCGGAGCCGGGCATCGACGACAACGCGTACACGAATGCGACCGCCGCCTGGGTCCTCGCCCGAGGTCTCGACCTCCTGGACGACCTGCCCACCGCACGCAGGGCGGAACTGCGCGAGGACCTGTCGCTCGACGACGACGAGATCGCCCGCTGGGACGATGTCTCCCGCCGCCTCCACATCCCGTACCACCAGGGCGTGATCAGCCAGTTCGACGGCTGGGGCGACCTGGCGGAACTCGACTGGGAGGGGTACCGGGCGCGCTACGGCGACATCCGCCGGCTCGACCGGATCCTGGAGGCGGAAGGCGACACCGTCAACCGCTACCAGGCATCCAAACAGGCCGACACGCTCATGCTCGGCTACCTCTTCCGGCCCAGGGAACTGCGCGCGCTGTTCGCCCGGCTCGGCTGCCCCCTGGACGACGAGACATGGCGCGCCACCGTCGCCTACCACCTGCGCCGCACCAGCCACGGATCGACGCTCAGCAGTCTCGTCCACGGCTGGGTGACCGCCCGGGGAAAGGGCGCCGACGCCTGGCGCTACTGCGAGGAGGCGCTGCTCGGCGACGTGTCCGACCTCCAGGGCGGAACGACCGGCGAGGGCATCCACCTCGGGGCGATGGCGGGCACGGTCGACCTGGTGGAGCGCGGGATCACCGGCCTGGAGGCCGTGCCGGAGGGCCTGCGCGTGGAGCCGGTGGCCCTGGCGCAGATCCCCCGGTTCTCCTTCACCGTCTGCTTCCGCGAACACCGGGGAGTCCGGGTCCGCATGCTCCCGGGGCGCCTGGCCATCCGCGTACCGGCCTCACACGGTGGCCCGCTCCCCGTCGTCCTGCCCGACGGGCGCCGGTTCGGTGTCCGGCCGGGGGAGGAGCGCTGGTTCCGGCTCTGAGCTGCGCCCCCGGGGCTGAACGGGGTGGTTCGGGACCGTGTCCGGGGCGGGCGGGCCGGCGGTGCAACGTTCAAGAGAATGCAATGGTCTAGGCCAACGCATTGACGTGAATGCGACACCCTTCGATTCTTGGCGGCACCTTCTCCCCGACAGGAGTCTCCATGAAGCGTTTTCGCGCTCTGCTCTGCGGTGCGGCCACCGCCGCCCTGGCCACCGCGGGACTCGCGGCGTTCGCCGCGCAGCAGGCTTCTGGCGCGCCCGCCGCAGCCACCGCGCTCAGCAACCGGTGGTACGCCGCAGCGCCCTATCTGATGCCGCACGACAACAACCCGCCGGACGCGGGCGCCATCATGGACGCCACCGGCCTGAAGGCGTTCCAGCTCGCCTTCATCCTCGCGCCCAACGGGGGAGGGTGCAGCCCGACCTGGGACGGTACGTCGCCGGTCTCGTCGGACACCGCGGTCGGCTCCGTCATCAGCGCGATCCGCGCCAAGGGCGGCGACGTGTCGGTCTCCATCGGCGGGTACGGGGGCACCAAGCTGGGCCAGACCTGCTCCGACGCCGCCTCCACCGCGGCCGCCTACCAGCAGGTCATCACCAAGTACCAGCTCAAGGCCATCGACTTCGACCTGGAGGAGCCGGAGTACGAGAACACCGCCGCCATCGCCCGCGAGATCGGCGCGGCCAAGATCCTCCAGCAGAACAACCCGGGCCTCTACGTCTCGGTCACCACGGCCGGAACCGCAGACGGCACCGGCTGGTTCGGCAAGCAGATGCTCAACGAGGCCAAGGCACAGGGCTTCACGCCGAACAACTTCTCCATCATGCCCTTCGACGGCGGGTTCAACGGGGCGGCCGCCCAGACGAGCGCCCTGACGAACTTCAACACCGTCCTGCAGTCCACCTTCGGCTGGGACGCGGCGACCGCGTACGCGCACGAAGGCTTCTCCGGCATGAACGGCCGCAGCGACACCGGCGAGTACTTCACCCAGGCCGACTTCCAGACCGTGCTGGACTTCGCCACCAGCCACCACATGGACCGCTTCACCTTCTGGTCGCTCAACCGCGACCGCCAGTGCACCCCGCCGGACAACAACGGCAAGACCTCCGGCACGTGCAGCAGCGTGGCCCAGTCGGACTGGGACTTCGCGAAGTACTCGGTGAGGTTCGCCGGCGTCACCCCGCCGACCACCACCCCGCCGACCACCCCGCCCCCCACCGGCGGCAGCTGCGCCACGGGGGCGTGGAACAGCGGCGCCGTCTACACCGGCGGCGACACCGTCTCGTACGGCGGCCACACCTGGAAGGCCAAGTGGTGGACTCAGAACGAGACGCCCGGCA
>NZ_SSBI01000024.1 GCF_004795015.1 Streptomyces sp. A1277
GATCTCTGCCCGGCACGGTGGCCGACGCGCCCGGCGCCCCCGCCCCCGGCCGGCCGCGGCCGTCCGCCGACCCCGGCGCACCATCGGCCGACGCCTCCGCAAGGCCGCAGGCCACCGGGACACAGGCCACCGGGCCGCAGATCGCCGGGATGCAGGCCACCGGGCCGCAGATCACCGGGACACAGGCCACCGGGCCGCAGATCACCGGGACACAGGCCACCGGGCCGCAGGCCACCGGGCCGCAGATCACCGGGACACAGGCCACCGGGCCGCAGGCCACCGGGCCGCAGATCACCGGGACACAGGCCACCGGGCCGCAGGCCACCGGGCCGCAGATCGCCGGGACGCAGGCCGCCGGGCCGCAGGCCACCGGGACACAGGCCACCGGGACACAGGCCGTCGCCGCCCCGGCCCGCATCGGCCCTGCCGAGGCGGCGGGCACGCCGCCGCCCGCGCACCGGCCCCCGCACACCCCGCTCTCCGCCTGCCCCGCCGGCGCACCGCACCCCGCCGACCTGCTGCCCCGCGCCCCGCGCGGGTTCCACGGGCGCGGGGCCGAGCTGACCGCGCTCTCCCGGGCGGCGGCCGGTGAGGCCCCCGTCTGCCTGGTCACGGGTCCGGCCGGGGTGGGCAAGACCGCGCTGGCCCTGCACTGGGCGCGCCGGTCCCCCGCGGCCTTCCCGGACGGGCGGCTCTTCGCCGATCTGCGCGGGTTCGGCGACACCGCCGAGCCGACCCCGCTCGAAGTGCTGCGCGAGTTCCTGCTCGCGCTCGGCGTCGCGCCCCGCCGGGTGCCGGAGACCGTGGCCGGGGCGGCCGCCCTGTTCCGCTCGCTGACCGACCGGCTGAGCCTCCTCGTCATCCTCGACAACGCCCGCGACTCCGCCCAGGTCAGGCCGCTGCTGCCGGGCGGCGCGGACTGCGTCACGCTGATCACCAGCAGGCACCGGCTCGGAGGGCTCATCGCATCGGACGCCGCCGTCCCGGTCCCGGTGGACATACTGGAACCGCCGGACGGCACCGCGCTGCTGGCCGGGGTGCTCGGCGAGGAACGGGTCCTCGCCGAACCGGTGGCGGCCCGGCGGCTCGCCGAGCTCTGCGGCGGACTGCCGCTCGCCCTGCGGGTCACGGCGGCCCGGCTCGCGGGCCGCCCGCAGTGGACGCTGGCCGGGATGGCCGGCGAACTCGCCGACGAGCGCAGCCGGCTCTCCTACCTGGACGTGGAGGACACCGGGGTATCCGCCGCCCTGCGGCTCACCGTGCAGCAGCTCCCGCCGGACGCCGTCCACCACTTCACCCGGCTCGGCCATCACCCGGGCAGCCACTTCGACCCGTACACCGCCGCCGCGCTCGCCGGCAGCGACCCGGTCACCGCGGGGGCCGCGCTGGAACGGCTCGCCGCCGCCCACCTGGTCACGGAGACGGGCCCCGGGCGCTGGGTGCTGCACGACCTGGTGCGGCTGTACGCGCGCGGGCTGGACCCGGCGGCCGGGCCGGACGCGCTCCTCGGCGTGCTCGACCACTACATCGCCACCGCGCTCGCCGCCGCCGACACGGCCGAACCGGGCGGCGAGCCCTGCTTTGTACTGCCCGAGGACTACCGGAAACCGGCCGCGACGCGGGACTTCACCGACCGGGCCGCGGCCATGAGCTGGCTGGCGGCCGAGCGCGAGGACCTGGCCCTGGCCGCCGCGGCCGCCCGCGCCGCCGGTTTCGACGACCGGGCGTGGCGGATCATCCTGCTCCAGTGGCCGCACGTGGTGTGGCGGGCGCGGGACGGCTGGGCGCCGATGCTGGAACTGGCCCTCGCGGCGGCCGTCGCCCGCGAGGACCCGTACGCCGAGTCCCGGGTCCGCAACCTGCTGGGCTGGGTGCTGTCGGAGGAGGGCCGGACCAACGAGGCCATCGCCCTGCTGGAGCCGTCGCCCGGGCTCGCCCGGCAGGCGGGGGACCGGCTCGGCGAGGCGACCGCGCTGATCAACCTGGCCATCGTGCACGCCGAGCAGGGCGGCCTCGACCTGGCGATGGAGGGCTGCGCACAGGCCCTGGACCTGGCCCGCGAGGAGGCCGACGCCCACACCGAGATGCTCGCCCTCCAGCACCTGGCCCGGATGCAGCTCGCGGCCGGCCGCCCGCAGGACGCCCTGGACTCCGCCCGCACCGCCTTCGACCTCGGCCCCGAGCACGAGGAGGCGGCGCGCCGGGTGCTGCTGCTGACGGTCAGCGGCGAGGCCCGCCTCGCCCTCGGCGCGGAGGACGAGGGCATACGGCTCCTGGACCGGGCGGCCACCGAGGCGGAGCAGGCCGGATACGACGAGGGCGCGGTGCGGGCCCTGGAGGCACTGCTGCGGGTGACGGCGGCCACGGACTACGTACGGCGCCGCGAGGCGGCGGTCCGCCGCCTCGCCGACGACGGCTGAGGCGGGCGGGGCGGGGGCGGGAAGCCCGCCGGCCGCTCTTCGCCCGCGCCTGGCGGCCTCTCAGCCCTGCGTGTCCGCGTCCTCGTCCATGCCTGCGAGGACCAGCGGCAGCCGGGTGGCCCCGCCGGGTGCGACGCGGACGGGGACGCCCCAGTCCTGCTGGTGGACGTGGCAGGCCGGGTACTCGTTGGCCGGGTCGTCGTCGCAGGACGCGGCCATCGCGGAGACGTGCAGGACGCCCTCGGTGACGCCGTCGGCGAGGACCAGGTCGCGGAAGAGGTCGGTGCCCGCCCCTTCGCCCTCGGCCAGCAGCTCGGGCGGGGTCGAGGAGACCAGCAGCCGGGTCGAGGGCCCGTAGCGGGTGTCCAGCTTCTGACCGGCCGGTGCCTGGAAGACGACGTCGAGCCGGAGGGCGCCGGGCGCGACCTCGGTGGCCGCCCGCTGGGTGCGGTGGGCCTGCTCGGCGACGCGCACCGCCTCCTCGGGCAGCCGCAGCCGGGTCAGCCGGTGCCGTGCGGACTCCACGACCACGAGGTCGCCGTCCACCAGCACGGCGTCGCTGGGCTCGCGCAGGTCCGTGGCCAGGGTGCTGACCTCGCCGCTCGCGGGGTCGTAGCGGCGCAGGGCGTGGTTGTAGGTGTCGCAGACGGCGACCGACCCGTCGGGCAGCGCGGTGACGCCCAGCGGGTGCTGGAGCAGGGCCTGCGCGGCGGCCCCGTCGCGGTGGCCGAAGTCGAAGAGCCCGCTGCCGACGGCGGTGTGCACGGCGCCCTCGCGGTCGACATAGCGCAGGGCGGACGTCTCCGAGTCGGCGACCCACAGCCGCTCATCGGTCGCCGCCAGCCCGGACGGCTGGGCGAACCACGCCTCCGCGCCCGGCCCGTCGACCAGGCCCTCGTTGGTGGTCCCGGCCGCGACCCGGACGGTGCCGTCCTCGGGGTCGTACGTCCACAGCTGGTGGACGCCGGCCATGGCGATCCAGAGCCGGCCGTCGAACCAGGCGACGTCCCACGGCGAGGAGAGGTCCACCTCACGGGCCGGGCCGCTGGCGGGTGCCCCCTGCCACCACTGGCGGCCGGTGCCGGCGAGGGTGGTGGTCGCCCCGGTCGTCAGGTCGAGCGCGCGGATGGCGTGGTTGACGGTGTCGGCGACGGCGATCCGCCCGTCGGGCAGCGGCGCGAGCCCCTGCGGTTCGCTGAACGCGGCCTCGTCGGGCCCGCCGTCCGCGAACCCGCGCTCGCCGGTTCCGAAGTGCCGGCGCACGCTCTCGCCGTCCGCGTCCAGCTCGACCAGCCGGTGCCGGGTGGTGTCGGAGACCAGGAAGCCGCCGTCCGCGAGGAGCAGGGCCTTGCCGGGGAACCGCAGATGCGTGGCCACCGGCTCCGGCGCCACGTACGGCCCGTCCCCGCGCCGCAGGGTGCCCTTGCCCGCGTGCTCCGCCTCCAGCTCCTCGACCAGCTTCTCGATGGCGTGGGCGTGCCCCTCACCGGCGTGCTGGGCGACGACATAGCCCTCGGGGTCGATGACGACGAGCGTGGGCCAGGCGCGTACGGCGTACTGCTTCCAGGTGGCGAGCTCCGGGTCGTCGAGCACCGGGTGGTGGACCCCGTACCGCTCGACGGCGTCCACGACGGCCTGGTGCTCCGCCTCGTGGACGAACTTCGGCGAGTGCACGCCGATGATCACGACGGTGTCGCGGTGCTTCTCCTCCAGCTCGCGCAGCTCGTCCAGGACATGCAGGCAGTTCACACAGCAGAAGGTCCAGAAGTCCAGGATCACGATGCGGCCTCGCAGGTCAGCGAGGGTGTACTGCCGGTCGCCTGTATTGAGCCAGCCGCCCTTGCCGATGAGTTCGGGGGCCCTGACGCGCGCACGTGTTGCCATGGGAACAGTCAACATCACCGTGGCGTCCCCGCATTCCACAGGTCCCTCGGGGAACCTGTGGGACATGAGACTTCTCGTGCGTGAGCGGATTTTCGGCATCGGCGACGACTACTGGATCGAGGACGCGGACGGCCGCAAGGTCTTCCTGGTCGACGGCAAGGCCATGCGGGTGCGCGACACCTTCGAGCTGAAGGACGCACAGGGCCGGGTCGTCGTGGAGATCCGGCAGAAGCTGATCAGCCTGCGCGACACGATGCTGATCGAGCGGGACGGTGAGCAGCTCGCCAAGGTCAAGCGGAAGCGGCTGTCGCTGCTGCGCAACCACTACCGAGTGACCCTGGCGGACGGCACCGAGCTGGACGTCAGCGGCAAGATCCTGGACCGCGAGTTCGCGGTGGACTACGAGGGGGAGCTGCTGGCGCAGATCTCCCGCCGCTGGCTGACCGTCCGCGACACCTACGGGATCGACATCGTGCGGGAGGACGCCGATCCGTCGCTCCTGATCGCGGTGGCGGTGTGCGTGATCGTGCTGGCGGAGAAGGAGCACGAGGACTGAGCGCGCGGGGCACGCCCGAAGGGTCTCTGTTTCACGTGAAACAGAGACCCTTCGCGTCGAGGTCCTTCTCAGATCTTCGGCGCGGCCAGCCCCAGCCGCCGGTCCTTGAGGGCCGGGAACTGCTCCCGGGTCGCGGCGGCCTTGGCCGGGTCGAACTCCACGGTCAGCACCTCCTCGTCCGCGCCCGCCTCGGCGAGCACCTCGCCCCAGGGGTCCACGACGACGCTGTGCCCGGCCTGTTGCATACCGGCGTGGGTGCCGGCGGAGCCGACGGCCAGGACGTACGCCTGGTTCTCGACGGCCCGGGCGCGGGCGAGCAGGCTCCAGTGGGCGCGCCGGCGCTCCGGCCAGCCGGCCGCGACGACCAGCGTCTCGGCCCCCGCGTCGACCAGGCCCCGGAACAGCTCAGGGAAGCGGAGGTCGTAGCAGGTGGCGAGGCCGAGGGTGGTCTGCGGGAGGGTGACGGTCACCAGTTCCTCACCGGCACCCATCATGACCGCCTCGCCCCGGTCGAAGCCGAAGCGGTGGATCTTCCGGTAGGCGGCGGCCCGTTCGCCCTCGGGCGTGAAGACGAGCGTGGTGTTGTAGAGGGTGCCGTCACCGGCCCGTTCCACGAAGGAGCCGGCGTGCAGCCAGACTCCGGCATCGGCGGCGGCCTCGGCCATGACCGCGTGCGTCGGGCCCGTCAGGGGTTCGGCCTCGTCCTCGAACGACTTGTACGCGAAGGCGCCGACCGGCCACAGCTCGGGGAGCACCACCAGATCCGCGCCCCGCTGCGCCACGACCAGGGAAGCGGCGCGTTCCCTGCGGGAATCGACGGGTTCGTCCGGGTCTACTGCGATCTGGATGAGGGAGGCGCGCACACTACCACCGTCCTGGCATTCAAGCCGTCAACACGGGCCTACGATCGTCACACGAAAGCACTGCCGGGGTGCCTGCTCGCAGCGTAACTTAGCCATCGAAGCCCATCGCCGCTCACAGCCCGCAGCCCGACCGTCCGCGCCCAGTTCTCCAGCCCATGCACCGCAGAACCGCACGAGGGGTCCCGTGACCGTCCATCCCAGCCTCCAGACCTACGCCGATGCCTGGACCCACTCCATCGAGTCGATAGCCGAGCTGGTGAGCCCGCTCACCGAGGGCGAGTGGAACGGCCGTACACCCTGCCCCAACTGGTCGGTGCGCGACATCGTCTCGCACATCATCGGCATGGAGTGCGAACAGCTCGGCGACCCGCGCCCGATCCACACGCTGCCGCGCGATCTCTTCCATGTGCAGAGCGACTTCGCCCGCTACATGGAGATGCAGGTCGACGTCAGGCGCCACCACACCGGACCGGAGATGACCTCCGAGCTGGAGTACACGATCATCCGCAGGTCCCGTCAGCTGCGCAACGAGACGCGTGACCCGGAGACCATGACGCGGGCCCCGCTGGGTGCCGAACAGACCCTGGAGACGGCGCTGCGGTTGCGCGCATTCGACGTCTGGGTCCACGAGCAGGACCTGCGTACGGCGCTGGGCAAGCCCGGCAACCTGGACTCCCCCGGCGCCGTGGTCGCCCGGGACAGCCTGCTGCTGGGGCTGCCGAAGGTGGTGGCCAAGAGTGCGGGCGCCCCGCCCAACTCGGCGGTGGTGGTGGATGTGCACGGCCCGGTGGAGTTCCTGCGCACGGTACGGGTGGACGCCGAGGGCCGCGGTTCGGTGGACGGCTCTCCGTCGCTCGGCCCGGCCGCGACGCTGTCGATGGACTGGGAGACGTACGTCCGGCTGGCCTGCGGGCGGGTGCGGCCGGGTGCGGTCGCGGACCGGGTCAAGACCGAGGGCGACCAGGACCTGGCGGCCGCCATCCTCCAGCACTTCGCGGTCACCCCGTAGAACGGAGCCGTACGCGGCAACAGCGGCGCCCGCCCCCGCGGAGGGGGACGGGCGCGCCGCCGTTTCGGGGGTGATCCGGGCGGGTCAGGCAGGGACGTGCACGGCCTCCACGCGGCTGATCACGTGGTGTTCCCGCTCCCGGTGCGCGGCCTTCGCGCGCAGCCGCAGGATCTGGGCGACCCCCAGCGCCTCCAGGACGAAGACGGAGGCGAACGCGACGCGGTAGTTGTCGCCGGTCGCGTCCAGCAGCACACCGACGGCCAGCAGCGTGGTCATCGAGGCGATGAAGCCGCCCATGTTGACGATGCCGGACGCGGTGCCCTGGCGCTCGGGCGGGTTGGCCGGGCGGGAGAAGTCGAAGCCGATCATCGAGGCGGGCCCGCAGGCGCCGAGCACCACGCACAGGACGATCAGCAGCCACATCGGCGCGTGGTCCCCGGGGTGGAAGATGGCCGACGCCCACAGCGCGGCCGTCATGCCGACCGTGCCCAGTGCGAGGGGGACGCGGGCCGCGTGGTGGCGGGCGATGACCTGCCCGTAGACGAGCCCGACCGCCATGTTGGAGAGCACCACCAGGGTCAGCAACTCTCCGGCGGTGCCCCGGCTCAGCCCTTGGTCCTCGACCAGGAACGGCATGCCCCACAGCAGCAGGAACACCATGGCCGGGAACTGCGTCGTGAAGTGCACCCACATCCCGAGCCGGGTGCCGGGCTCCCGCCAGGCGGCCGCGATCTGCTTGCGTACGTACGCCCCGCCGGCGTGCTGGGCGGGCGGCGGCTCGTGGCCCTCGGGGTGGTCCTTCAGGAAGAGCAGGAGCAGCACCAGCACCACGACCCCGGCCAGCGAGCTGCCGACGAACGTGGTGGTCCAGCCGAAGCCGTGCAGGGCGCGGGCGATGACCAGCGTCGAGACGAGGTTGCCCGCCATGCCGAAGAGGGCGGCGACCTGCCCGATGAGCGGGCCGCGCCGGGCGGGGAACCAGCGCGTGCCCAGCCGCAGCACGCTGATGAACGTCATCGCGTCGCCGCAGCCCAGCAGCGCGCGGGAGGCGAGCGCGGTGCCGTACGAGGGGGAGAGCGCGAAGCCGAGCTGGCCGAGGGTGAACAGGACGGCCCCGAGGGCGAGGACCTTCTTGGTGCCGAGCCGGTCGACCATCAGGCCGACGGGTATCTGCATGCCCGCGTAGACCAGGAGCTGGAGGATGGAGAAGGTGGAGAGCGCCGAGGCGTTGACGTCGAACCGGTCGGCGGCGTCGAGTCCGGCGACGCCGAGGCTGGTGCGGAAGATGATGGCGACGAAGTAGACGGCGACGCCGATGCCCCAGACCCGGGCGGCACGCCGGCCGCCGGGCGGGTCACCGGGCAGGGGCAGGGTGGGTGCGGCGGCGGAACTCACCGGTCCTCACCCCGGACCAGCACCTTGACCCGGCTGACGTGGCGGCGCACGACCTGCGCGGCGCCTTCCGCGTCACCGGCTCTGATCGCCTCCAGCAGCTCGCTGTGCTCCGCGATGTTGGCGGCGATCCTGCCGGGGTGCGCCTCCATGACGGCGACCCCCATCCGCAACTGGCGGTCGCGCAGCTGGTCGTAGAGCCGGGACAGGATCTCGTTGCCCGCGTGGCGGACGATCTCGGCGTGGAAGCAGCGGTCCTTCACGGAGACGGCGGCCAGATCGCCCGCCTCGGAGCACTGCCGCTGCTCCTCCAGGAGCCCTTCGAGACGGCTGATGAGCTGCGGGGAGGCGGGCACGGCCTTGCGCGCGGCGAACTCCTCGACCAGCAGCCGGGTCTCCACCACGTCCGCGATCTCCTGGGCGGAGACGGCGAGGACCAGGGCGCCCTTCTTGGGGTAGAGCTTGATCAGCCCTTCGACCTCAAGCCGCAGCAGCGCCTCGCGCACCGGCGTGCGCGAGACCCCCACGGCCTCCGCGAGGCCGCCTTCGGTCAGCAGCGTGCCGCCTTCGTAACGGCGGTCGAGGACCGCGTCCTTGACGTGGGCGTAGACGCGCTCGGCGGCCGGGGGCCGCTTCACGGGCGGGTGTGCGGGGGCGGGGGACGCGGAGGGAGCGGGGGCAGGCATGCACACAGCATAGATACAACATGCACGCAAGCGTCCACCCGTCCACGATGTGGGCCGGTACGGGGCCGCCCGAGCCTTCGTCGGGGCGGAGTCCGGCCCTCAGCCGATCCGGACGCTCGCGCCCGGGGTCAGCCGGTGATAGCGGGCCGGGACGCCGGGACCCCGCTCGCCGAGGAAGCCTTCGACCATCGTGGCGCCGATGTCGTTGAGGGCGCCGTCGTGCACGGCGTAGGCATCCCGCGGGGCGACCTCGCGCACATAGTCGATCAGATCGCCGACGGTGGACCACGGGGCGTGCACGGGCAGCAGCAACGTGTCGACGGGACCGTCGGGGACGGTCAGGGCGTCGCCGGGGTGGAAGAGGGCGTCGTCCACCAGGAAACCGATGTTGGGTATGCGCGGAACATCGGGGTGGATGACCGCATGCCAGGCGCCGTGCACGCGAACGTCGAAGCCGGCGACGGTGAAGGCATCCCCGTCCCCCGTAGCGGTGACCTGCGTGCCAAGGCCGTCCAGTCGCTTGGCGACCGCGGGGTTGGTCCAGATGCGCAGCCCCGGGCGCGCCGCGGCCGCCCGGCGCAGCGTCTCCTCCGAGAAATGGTCGAAGTGCTCGTGCGTGACGAGCACCGCGTCGGCGCCTTCCAGCGCCGCCGGGTCACTCAGACCACCCGGGTCGATGACCAGGCGGCGCCCGTCCTTCTCAAGCCGCACACACGCATGACCGAACTTGGTGAGCTCCACGACCGGCACGTCCTTCCGTCTCCGCTGACACTCATTTGTTTAGCCGAACTGTACAACCAAACTGTACAATCCAAACTGTATAATCCAAACTGTACAACTAGATTTTGCGACTCCGGATAAGATGCCCCCATGGACGAAGACGCGCTGGCCGAGGAGCTGCGGCAGTCGCTCGGTGAGCTGGTCCGGGCGGTACGAGCCGTGGACGCCATGCCTCCCGGCGAGGCCGCCATCCTCGGTTACCTCGACCGCGACGGCCCGTTGACCACGGCCGACCTCGCTCGCCTGCGCCGCGTCACACACCAGTCGGCCGCCAAGTCGGTCAAAGATCTCTCCGCGGCCGGCCTGGTCCGCGGCGAGCGGCACCCCGACGACGGCCGCAAGCTCCTGCTGCACCTCACCGGCGCCGGCCTCTCCCGCCTCCGGCGTGAACGCACGCGCCGTACCGGCGCCCTGGGCGCCGCCGTCCGCGAGACCTTCACCCCCGAGGAACAGCTGCGACTGAGCGAGTCCGTCGCCCTGCTGTCCCGCCTGACGGCCCACCTCACCGGAGACCGCCCGCCCCGCGGAGCACCGTCGCCGATCGAGCCCCAGCCGCGGAAGAGGTGACGCCGCGGGCGCGGTGACAGGCCGGCGAACCGGTCCCGGTCAGTACGCCTGGAGCGAGTCCCGCCCGACCGAGTCAACAACCCTGCGGGTCAATACACCTACGCCGGCGAGGTGTCGTCCCCCACCAGCCGCAGCACGGGGCGCTGGGGTGCGAACTCGCCCAGGCCGAGCGCGGCCTCGCGCCAGTGCGCGGCCAGTTCGAGCAGGCGCTCGTCGTCCTGCCGGTAGGCGGGCGGCGGCACGTCCGGCACGGTCCGCCACAGGATCGTCGCGGCGAACCTGACCGCGTGCAGGGCTGCCGTCGTATGCGCCTCGACCCCGTCCTCGCCCAACTGCCGCAGCACCTCCAGGCGCTCGGCGAGGGCGAGAAGCTCGCCGTACGCCCTGACGGACTCCTGCGCACGCACGACATCGTCCACGGTTACCTCCGGCCTCTGGGGCGCTCGGCGCACCTGTCGCTGCGGTACGTCGGGCCGGCTCGCCGATCCCCGTGCCGGACCTCCCGCACAGGGCCTCGGATGTGACGCCGATGGTAGCCCCTGGCCACCGCGCCCGATCGCCGCGCGCACGCCGCGACCCCGCCCCCGGCGCCCGGATGTCGTAAAAAATCACCCCCTCGTGGACCACAACCAACGGGCGGGGTCATGCGTCTTATCAGCGCAGCGGCACCCTCATGTGGCCGCATTCCAGGGGCATTTGGAGCGTTTAAGTTGAAACTCGGCATTAAGGGCATAAGGCGCGCTTCCGCAACCGCCACGGTGGCCCTCACGACGGGCGCCCTCCTCGCGGGTGGCGCGTTCGCCTCCACGGCGCAGGCCGCCGCGCCGAAGGCGCCCTCGATCGTCGCCAAGGGCGGCTTCGTGATGAACAACGGCACCGGAAAGACGCTGTTCACCAAGGCCGCGGACACCCGCCGCTCCACCGGTTCCACCACGAAGATCATGACCGCCCGGGTGGTGCTGGCCCAGAAGGGTCTGAACCTGGACTCCAAGGTCACGATCCAGAAGGCGTACAGCGACTACATCGTCTCCAAGGGCGCTTCCTCGGCCCGCCTGATCGTCGGTGACAAGGTCACCGTCCGGCAGCTCCTGTACGGCCTGATGCTGCCCTCGGGCTGCGACGCCGCGTACGCGCTGGCCGACAAGTTCGGCTCCGGCTCGACGCGCGCGGCGCGGGTGAAGTCGTTCATCGGCAAGATGAACAGCACCGCCAAGACGCTCGGCCTGAAGAACACGCACTTCGACTCGTTCGACGGCATAGGGAACGGGTCCAACTACTCGACCCCGCGCGACCTGACGAAGCTCGCGAGCAGCGCGATGAAGTACTCCACGTTCCGCACGGTCGTGAAGGCGAAGTCGACGAAGCAGAAGGTCACGACGAAGACCGGCGGCTACCGCTACATGTCGTGGACCAACACCAACAAGCTGCTCGGCACGTACAGCGGCGCGATCGGTGTGAAGACGGGCTCCGGCCCGGCGGCCAAGTACTGCCTGGTCTTCGCCGCGACCCGCAAGGGCAAGACGGTGATCGGTACGGTCCTGACGTCCACCTCGGAGGCGACCCGCACGGCGGACGCCAAGAAGCTGATGGACTACGGCTTCAAGAAGTAACCCGTCGGCCGGTCCGGTTGTACGAAGAGGGGGCCCCGCACGCCACGGCGTGCGGGGCCCCCTCTGCTCTGGGAACCTGCCCTTCCGACCCATCGTTCCGCTCCCCCTGACCCCAGCCCTCTTCGCAGTCTTTGCGATCACAACGACCTCATCGGCTGGGCTCCTTGAGGGGCAGAGAAAACCGGTGGAACCGCACCACGCCCCCGGCTACCTTGCTGCCGGGCCATGCCGTCCGTGCACGCCCGCCGCCTCTGCCGTCCGGGAAAGGGCGTTCCGTTGTACATCGCGTGAGACCTCCCCACTGCTGATCTGTCGCGCGTCGCGCCCGCTGTGCGCCGCGCTGCTTCCTGCTGCGGATTTCTCACACGAAACCGGTGTACTTCAGTGCTCTTCCATTGGGCCGTCATGCCCACACGCCTGCCCGTCGTCCTTCGCCGCTGCCACACGTGCGCGTCCGGAAGCTTCCGTGCGAACGGCAAATTCCGGGTCAACGCGAACCACAAGCTGCTCGACGCCTGGCTCCTCGCGCTCTGCACGGGGTGCGGCGACACCACCCGGCTCACGATCCTGGAGCGGGTGCACGTGCGCTCCGTACGACCTGAGCTGCTGGACCGCATGCACGACAACGACTCCGTCCTGGCGGCGGAGTTGCTCCAGGACGGAGTCGTGCAGCGGCGCAACCGCGTCGCCCTCGACTGGACCGGCGCCTGGCGCCTGGACACCGGCGGCCAGGACCATCTGGGCCGCGAGGTGGTCGACGTATCGGTCACCTTCGGGGCCCGGATTCCGGTACGGCCGCTGCACCTGATCGCGGACGGCTGCGGACTGTCGCGGGCCGAGACAAAACGCCTGCTGTCGGAGGGCAAACTCGTCTCCCCCGCCCGCCTGACCGGCAGACTCACGGGCGACTTCGGCTTCCTGCTGAAGCGCTGAGGAGGGGCCGGGGGCCGGGGGCCGGGGTACGAAAAGCGCGCCCCGGCCTCCCGGCCGGCTCACACGTCATTCAGTGCGCGGCGACCCGCTCGACGAGCCCGATCGCGGCCGCCAGCAACTCCCGTTCGCCGTCGCTCAGTTCCGCGTCGATGGCCCGGGCGAGCCAGTCCGCCCGGCGCTCCCGCTCCTCCTCCAGGAGCGCGCGCCCGGCGTCCGACAGTTCGACCAGGCTCTTGCGGCCGTCGGTCGGGTGAGCACGGCGGGTGATGAGCCCCTGTTCCATGAGCAGCCCGACGGCCCGCGCCATGGACTGCGGACGCACCCGCTGACCGGTGGCGAGCTCGCTGGTGGTCATGGCGCCGTTGCGGTCCAGCTCACCGAGGACGGCGACCTGGCCGAGCGGCATCTGGTCCTCTAGCTTCACGCGCCGGGTGAGCTTTCCCATCGCTGTGCGCAGCTCGGCGGCGATGGCGGCGGATTCCGGGAGGGGCATACCGAACTTTAACGCGGGAGCACAATGCCCAGCTGACCTGCACAGCAAGCCTGCTCAGCGCACCTGCACAGCGCACCTGCACAGCTAAGCTAAACAGCACAGCTGCACAGCATTGCTGTAGGGTGTGGCTCGCCCGGTCCAGCGCCACCGTCGTCGCAGCCGGACCGCGGCACGCGACAACGGGAAGGACCACTCCCATGACCGCCATCACCACCGTCACCGGCCGCCGCGTCCTGGACAGCCGGGGCAACCCCACCGTCGAGGTGGACGTGGAACTGTCGGACGGCTCGCTCGGCCGGGCCGCGGTCCCCTCCGGCGCCTCCACCGGCGCCCGCGAGGCCGTCGAACTGCGCGACGGTGACCCGGCCCGCTGGCACGGCAAGGGCGTCGACCAGGCCGTGCGCCACGTCAACACGGAGCTCACCGAGGCCGTCGTCGGCCGGGACGCGGAGGACCAGGCCGGGCTGGACGCGGCGCTCGTCGCGGCGGACGGCACCGCCACCAAGGCCCGGCTCGGCGCCAACGCGATCCTGGGCGTCTCCCTGGCGACCGCCAAGGCCGCGGCGGCCGCGCACCGCCTGCCGCTGTACCGGTACCTGGGCGGGTCGGACGCCCGGCTGCTGCCCGTACCGATGATGAACATCGTCAACGGGGGCGCCCACGCGGACAATCCGTTGGACTTCCAGGAGTTCATGATCGCCCCGACCGGCGCAGGGACGTTCGCCGAGGCCGTCCGGATGGGCTCGGAGATCTTCCACACCCTGCGCCGCGACCTGCTCGCCGCCGGCCACTCCACCGGCGTCGGCGACGAGGGCGGCTTCGCGCCCTCCCTGCGTACCGCCGAGGAAGCCCTCGACTTCGTCGTGGCGGCCATCGAACGCACGGGGTACCGGCCGGGCAGGGACATCGGCCTGGTCATGGACCCCGCGACGTCGGAGTTCTTCCGCGACGGCGTGTACGACTACGCCGGCGAAGGGGTACGCCGCACCCCGGCCGAGCACGCCGACTACCTGGTCAAGCTGATCGACGCCTACCCGGTCGTGTCGATCGAGGACGCGATGGCCGAAGACGACCTCGACGGCTGGCGCGAGCTCACGGCCCGGGTCGGCGACCGCTGCCAGCTCACCGGGGACGACGTGTTCTGCACGAACGACACCCTGCTGCGCGAGGGCATCGCCTCCGGGGTCGCCAACTCCGTTCTCGTGAAGGTCAACCAGATCGGCACCCTGACGGAGGCCCTGACCACGGTCGGCACCGCACACCGGGCGGGCTACACCGTCGTCATGTCCCACCGCTCGGGCGAGACGGAGGACACCACGATCGCGGACCTGGCGGTGGCCACGGGCTGCGGCCAGATCAAGACGGGCTCCCTCTCCCGCTCCGACCGCACGGCCAAGTACAACCAGCTGATCCGCATCGAGGAGGAGTTGGGCGCCGGCGCCCGGTACGCGGGGGCCCAGGCACTGCGTCGCCGGTAGCCCTCGCCCGGCCCACTGAGCGCCTGCACCGCCTCGCGCTCGGCGGGCGCGAGACCGCAAAGGACGGCACCGGCGTCAGCGAGATCCGCCGCGCTGCCCGCCGTCCCGGCACGGAGGCCGTGGCCGGTACGTACGCAGGTGGCCGCTGTCGATGGCCTCCCCGCACTCGGCGGGGAGGCCCCGGTACAGGTTCCGGGTCGGCTCGAACGGCTTGACCCGGCCGCCGGGGAACGGGAACCCCATGGCCTTGCTGTCCCGGCAGATGAGGGACAACCCGGCTGCTACAGGGCGGGGGCAAGCGGCTCATCCCGTCGCGAAGCGTTGCCTCCGCCATAATTACCTGACTAAGGTCAGAGAATGGCAGCGGACCAGATCAAGCAAGTGCGACGCTTCAACCGGACGGTCGCGGAGCGCGTAGGCGTACTACAGGATCACTACCTGGACGGCACGCGCCCCTACGGGCAGGCGCGGCTGCTCTGGCAGATCGGGGACGGCGAGACGCATGACGTCCGGAGCGTACGGGCCCGGCTCGGGCTCGACTCCGGCTACGCGAGCCGGCTCCTGCGCGCCCTGGAACGCGACGGCCTCGTCACCGTAGAGACCCACGCCGAGGACCGGCGCGCACGTACGGTGCGGCTGACCGAGGCCGGATGGCGGGAGCGGGCCCAGCTCGACGCCCGTAGCGACGCGCTCGCCGCGTCCCTGCTGGACCCGCTCGACGCCAAGCAGCGGGACAGGCTCCTCGCGGCGATGGAGGAGGTCGAGCGGCTGCTGACCGCCTCCACGGTCTCCCTGGACATCCTCGACCCGGACCACCCGGACGCGGTCCACTGCCTGCGCGGCTTCGCCGACGAACTGGGCGCCCTCTTCGGCTTCGACCCCGCGAACAGCCTGCTCCCCGACCCGGGCGAACTCCGCACGCCACGCGGCCTCTTCCTCGTTGCCCGCCTGCACGGCGAACCGGTCGGCGCCGCGGGGCTCAAGCTGCCGACCGACGCCCCGGCGGAGATCAAGCGCCTGTGGGTCTCGCCCCGCGCCCGGGGTCTCGGCCTGGCCAAGCGGATCCTGACCACCCTCGAACAGCAGGCCGTCAGCCACGGCCGGGACCTGGTCCGGCTCGACACCAACAAGGCCCTGGCAGCCGCCATCCACCTCTACCGCACCAACGGCTACACCGAGATCCCGGCCTTCAACGACGAGCCGTACGCCCACCACTGGTTCGAGAAACGGCTGACCGACGCGGCGTAAGGGGCAACGCCCCCGAGGCGGCGGGCGCGACCGCCAGTACGGCACCGCCTCGACGCCCCTCACACGACGTCGAACTCGTTGCCCTCGGGGTCCTGCATGGCGGCGGCGTAGAGCCCCGTGGCCGGCTCGTCCTTGATGCGCAGCACGGTCGCACCCGCCGTCACCAGCCGTTCCACCGCACCGTCGACCCGCTGCGTGCGGACGTCCAGCGGAACGTCACGGCCCCCGCCGACCTTCAGGTCGAAGTGCCACCGGTTCTTAGCGGCCTTCTGCTCCGGAACCTGCTGGAACCACACCTTCGGCCCACGCCCCGCCGGATCGATGATCGATTCCGGTACGTCCCCGGCCCCGGCCGGCAACTCCTCGTCGGGCACCCCCATCGCCGCCCAGTAGGCCCGCCACGTGGCATACCCGTCCGGCGCGGGCTCGGGCACATAGCCCAGGGCCTTGGCCCAGAAGGCCACCATCCGCTGCGGGTCGGCGCAGTCGATCGTCAGCTGCACAGTCATCTCCATGCGTGGAGCATTTCAGCCGAATCTGACACATGCGCCCTCCGCGGCAGGGCCCTGGGCGGGTCGCTGACTCGGGGCGCTCCGGCGCGGCGGAAGTGTCCCGGTAAAGATGACATTGCTGGCCACGGAATGCGCGATGCGCCCGACGTCCTGCCACTACGAGTGGATCTCACGCGTCGCCGGGTCGGTGAAGACCATGCGTACATAGTTGCGCTCGGCCGGGGGCACGGCTCCGAAGGCGAACAGCAGCGTCGCCGCCGGCGGGCTCCACGCCAAGTGTCGGCCCAGCGCCTCCACCCATACCCATGCCGGGGGGAACGGGCAACCCCGGTCAAGCTGACGGGTTTCGGACGGATCCAACACACGCTGACCATAGAATTCAGCGGCGGGCGCCACCGTTGCCTGGTCGTTTGCGCACCTCTCGCGGAGGAGATCACATGCAGGACGCATCGGATTCGTTGAAGATCTCCGACTCTGAAGGGAACCGACGGAACAATGCCGCCGACTCACCTGTTGCGTGCGCACCGATACCCGATTCGGACAGCGGGTCATCCCCGCCGTCGACCGTCCTGGCGGAGGTACTCCCAGGGATTGCCGTCGTCTACGGTGAGGTACCAGGGGAACTGAAGCCTGGTCTGCTGGACTTCGGGCTGGTGTCGGCCACCGATCGCAGGCAGATCTCCGCAGCCCTCGCCTCGATCGGCAACGCGGCGACCGTGGCCGGAAACCTCGGAGCCGCGCTCTTTAACGCTCAGGGGCTCTACAGAATCAGCAGCGCGACACAGTCACTGCTGAATGCCGGTGGAACGCTCGCCATCAAGGATGGCGCGAACCTCGGAGCAGTGATGTATCGGGGCCGCGTCCTTGCTCAGTCCCGCTTCATTCCCGTTAACGCGGTGAGCGCCGCACAAACCGCCGCCTCGATCGGGCCGGCACTGGCCATGGTTGCCCTGCAGATGCAGCTGAGCGAGGTGACCAGCCTTGTCAGGACCGGCATCGCGCTGACAAGCCAGGTGCTGGCGTCCATTCGCAAGGAGCAACGGGCCGAGCTCACGGCCTTGGTCGCCACGGTGGACCGCGCGATCGGGCAGGCACGAGAGGTCGAATCGGTGCCAACCTCTCTATGGCTCAGCCTCGCGGGGAGTGAAACGGCGCTGCGTAAGCAGCTTGAGCTGTACCGGCAGAACGTCAACGACCACGTTCGCCAGATCAACCGGCCCGAAGCGCAGAGTCACCGCGAGTACCTTCAGACGAACGCCGAGTCCATCGTCTTCGACGCCTTCGCACTTCTGGACTCGCTCAAGGCTTGGGTCGGATACAAGACTCTCCAGGCGGGTAGGGCCAGAGACGCAGGCCGTGAAGACGCGGGTGAGACGAAGTTCGTTGACGTCATCGTGCGCGACACCCGGACCGAGTTCGTCTCCGCCCTCGCCGAGACGACGAGACTCGTCGGCTCGTTGACTCGTGAACTGCGCATCATCGCAGAGCTCCCTGGGCGGGACACGTTGGCGCTGCCGGGGAGGCGCAGGGATGCAAGGGCGGCCCGGGAGATCTCTTCCCGGCTTCTCGAAGCGGTGGAGCCGCTTTCCGACGCCCTCCGTCCGCCGCCCCCCGCACTTGAGGCTCCGGACGTCGTCTGCGCCCCCAAGCCGCTGGACCTCGCGCCCTACCTCAACATCCTGCGCTGGTTCCTGGAGGACGGCGAGATCCTGCGGGTTCTCGGGTTTCCTGAGCAGCTCGACGCCCTCGGCCCGATCTCTACGATCCTGGGCGGAGCAAAGGACAAGGTCGCCGCAGCGCGGGACAGAACCGCAGTGAAGACGATGGTCCTTGTCACGGATCGCCGCATCATCACGGCCAAGGCGAGCTCGTTCCTTGAGCAGGCTGAGATTCGCCAGGATATCCCGACCGACCACGTGCGGTACGTCCGATCAACCATCACCCCCGACAAGAACGCGCGCATGGCGATCGACCTCATCACACGCGACGAGAACAACCGATGGCTTTTCCACGCCGATATCGACAGCGCTCAAGTGGGTGCCCTCGCCGCGGTGCTCAGCGAATCGATGTCGATCCCGGACGTGGAACGAAATGAGCTTCAACGTCGACGGCCGACCTCCATCGAAGGGGGCACCCAGGCTGTATCCTCCGGATCTAATTCGGAATAGTCCATACACCTCCTGGACGCGCGTATATCGTGCTCAAAGATCGCGGGCCAGGCAGCACGCCAGACATCTGCGACGGCTTCAGGAGCGTCAGCAGCGCCAAGGGGATTGAGCACTAGCCTTCGAATCACCTGATCGTTCGTCGGGCGTGTGGTTGGCTGGCGCCCGGTGGGCACGCATCGGGCCGAGAACGTCTTCACCATCCTGAAGGAGCACCCTGGCGCGGTGTCCGAAGCACCCGCTGGTAGCGGAGCTCCGTGAGCGTGGTCCCGTCGTAGTCGTCGTCCTGAACGGCACCGTCAGGCTGATAGCCGGCCCGCTCGTAGAAGCGCTGAGCGCGTTGGTTGTCACCCAGGACCCACAGGGCTGATACCCCGAAGCCCTGGCCTTTCATCCGAGCGTGAGCCTCACCCAGGAGGGCCCGACCGATACCGCGGCCGATCAGGTCCGGCGAGACGTACAGGGCGTAGACCTCACCGACCCGTCCCGTATCGGGCACGTCGCTTCGACACGGCCCGAAGCAGATCCACCCCACCGGGCCACGGTCACCGAGTGCCACGAGGTCCCGTGCCTGTCGTCCGGGCTGAGAGAACCACTGCCTCCGTTGCTCGGCATCCCCCTCCACCGTCATGGCGTCCAGATACGTCTGCGGAACGATGCCGTCGTACGCCGCTTGCCAGCCTCGGACCCGAATCGCGGAAACCGCCTCGATGTCGCCCGCGTCCATCTCTCGTACGTGCACCATCGCACCACCGTAAGGGCCCAGGCACCCAGGACGCAGCGCCATGGAAAATGAAACGATGACGGGTGAAGCGAGCGCGATCGTTCTGAGCAAGCAGGACCTACGCGAGGTCACCGCGTTCGCCGCGATGTGCGCCGAAGCGGCGCTGGGGACGTTCGAGGCGGATCAGCCGGACGATTCACGGCCTCGCGACGCCGTCGAAGCCGCGTGGGCGTTCGCCCGGGGCGGCGAACGAGGAAAGGCCCTGCGCGATACGGCGTCGGCGGCCCTCAAGGCGGCGAAGGGTACGAACACCACGGCTGCCCGTGAGGCGGCTTGGGCGGCGATGTCGGCGGCAGCCGCCGCGTACCTGCACCCGTTGGCCAAGGCCACCCAGGTCAAGCACATCCTCGGAGCCGGCGCGCATGCGGCCCGAGCGGCGGAACTCGTCGCCGACGACGATCGAAGCGTGGGCTCCCGGCACCTTGAGCACGTGGTGCGACGCGCGACGCCGACCGCCGTCGACGTACTCAAGCGCTTCCCGGCGGCGCCGACCGGCGGCGGGCGCGTCGGCGAGCTGGTCCGCGCACTGGACACGGACCTGCGTGCGCTGACCTTTACGAGGTGACCCGTGCAGGGGGGCGGTAACCGCCCCTACGGCTGGAGCAGGATCACCTGGAACGCGTCCCACGCGCTGGGGGCGAGGACGATGACGGGCCCGCCCGCCTGCTTGGAGTCGCGGACGGCTACGGCCCCGGGGACGTTACGGGAGACCTCTACGCAGTCCTTCTCCAGGGTGCTGTAACTGGACTTGATGAACTGGAACTCACTCATACAACCCCCCTCAGCCGTCGGCTCCTACGCCGGACGGCCTACTCAGCTCACGCTGAAAAGCGTCCCACGAGGCAGGGGCGACCACCAGTACACCACCGGTTGCCCGCTTGGAGTCCCGCACGGCGATCGCTCCGGGGACGTTGCGCGCAACTTCGACGCACTCCCCGTTTCCACTGCTGTAGCTGGACTTCTGGAAGCAAAGGCTCTTCATGCGCTCAGCCTTGAATCCTGGTGCCTGCGAGAGCGCTTTGAAACGCCGCCCACGCGGTGGGGGCGAGGACGATGACAGGGCCGTCCATCTGCTTGGAGTCGCGGACGGCGACGGCGTCAGGGACGTTACAGGCGACCTCGACGCACTCGCGTTCTGGGGTGCTGTAGCTGGACTTGGCAAACTGGAACACTGTCATTCCTTCACTTCCTTGGCGACGTCTTGCATGAACAGGGCCGAGTCGTGGGGCGACAAGCTCACCTTGACCAGGTGATTGAACACCGTAGCGAACTCAGCGCTCTCCTCCGCGTTCTCGACCCAGATCGTCGACCGAGGGGCGTCCATGTGCACGACGTCCACCGCCTCATCCTCCCCAAAGGACAGGACGGTGAAAGGGCCACCGATCCCTGCGTTCGCGCCCACCCGGAAGGGCAGGACCTGGATGTGGACATTGGGCCGCTCGGCCAAGTGGCACAGATGCGCCAACTGACGCGCTATGACTCCGGGACCGCCGACCATTTGGCGCAGTGCGGCCTCCCAGATCACCGCGTGGATACGCAGAGGCGTGTCGTCGTAGAGCCGCTGTTGGCGCTTGGCACGCCCCGTAACTACGTCTTCGATCCAGTCGAGATCCTCGCCTGCCAGGCTGGCGATGCCCAGTGCCCGCGTGTACTCAGGAGTCTGGAACAGACCGGGGACGAGGGCGACTTGCCACTGCCTGATCCTGACCGCAGCATCTTCCATGGCGATGTACTCCACCTGCGTGGCAAGCGTCGGGGTGTCGTTCCACCAACCCTTCACCCTGCGCCGTTCACGATCCGTTTTGGCAAGTGCCAGCAGGCCCGCCAGGGCTTTGTCGTCCGCCACGCCGTACAAGTCACACAAGGCTCGAATATCCGGGTCGCGCATGGGAACCCATCCGCTCTCCATCTTCACGACCTTCGTCTGGGTGGCACTCAGGACCCCGGCCGCTTCGCGCTGCGTCTTGCCTGCCGCTACCCGCAGGCGCTGGAGCTCTCCGCCCAGGCGCCGACCGAGCACGGTCGAGACCCGGTTGCCGTTCGCTCTCCTGCCAGATTCCTGCATACAGACCTCCCAGTGAACGACACCAGTGTTGCAGCTAGTTGGCCCTCGCTCACACACATGTAACCCGTACGGGGAATATATGTCCCGCACTCTTGAGTCCTCGGCGTCCGAGCCGCTACGTTCAGCATCGCCCCGGTCACCCACCGGCACCGCCCGGCGGAAGCGCACCGCCCTGCCCAACCGCAACCGCAACCGCGCGCAGGCCCGGCACTGCCACCGCCGCCCACCACCCACCGCACCCGACCCCAGAAAGGCGCGCGACCATGACCGCAGCCCCCGAAGAGACGCCCGTCCCCGAGCCCCCGCTCCACGAGGACCGCCTCGACTACACGCCCACCGCCCGCAGCGTCTCCCTCGCCCGCCGGCGCGCCGCGCGACTCGTCACCGCCTGGGGGCACCCACAGCGCGCCGGAGAAGTAGCCCTCCTGGTCAGCGAGTTGGCCACCAACGCCCTGCTGCACGGCAGCCTCCGCGGCCGTCTCTTCCGGGTGCATCTCACCCTCACCGCCGACGCGCTCCGTGTCGAGGTCACCGACCCCCGGGGCGAGCGTCTGCCCGGCATTCGCTCGGCCGACAGCGACGAGTGCTACGGGCGCGGGCTCCTCATCGTGGACGCGATCGCCGACCGGTGGGGGGTTGAACCGCTCACCGTCGGGAAGACCGTGTTCGCCGAACTCGCTCTTCGTCACCCGGCCCTGCTGATGGTGCGCTCCACACCGCACGCGGGGTGAGGTCCGCGTCAGTCCTCGTCCGCGTCCGCACGGTTCAGGGCATCGGCGATCATGCGGACGGCGAACTCACGGTCGTCGGCGATGCGGTTGATCTGCTCCGCGAGCAGGAACGCGGTGGCCTCCAGAGGCGTCATCTCCGCGATCGTCCAGTCTCCGTACTGCTTGCGCCACAGGTTGGGGCTCAGACCGGTGCCCGCGGCGACGACCAGGGCGGTCATGGTGGGAATGACCTCCCGGGGAACGCTCCTCGGCATCCTGCGCATCGAGGTCACGAAGCCGGGCACCACGTACTCGATGACGTCCTTGTCGTGCTCTTCGTGAGCCTTCCGCAGCCAGGTCATGAACATGTAGATGATCGTGCACGTGCCGTCGAGTACGTCATCGATTCCGCCGGGGCCCAGGGAAGCGGTGAACTGCTCGATCAGCACCTTGTGTTCGGGATCGGACGCGGTGCCGCCCTCGTAGACGCTCTTGAGCCGGGAGTCGATCATCAGGAGCGCCGCGTCCACGTCGCCGGCGGGAGCGTGCTTGGGGTCGCAAGTCGAAGTCACGGCATTTCTCCCTCGGTTGACTGCGTTCAGTAGCGCGCCGCGTCCTTACAGTAGTCGTCGTACGAGGCGGCGGTGCGGGTCCGCGAAAGTTGTATCCGGACCACCTCACACGCCCCGGGCATGGCAGAGGGCCCGCGCAGACTTCACGCGGGCCCCTCACACACGTACCGCGAAGGCGCCTACGCCCAGGTGATCAGCCGCTTCGGCTGCTCCAGGATCGCGGCGATGTCCGCCAGGAACTTGGAGCCCAGCTCGCCGTCGATCAGACGGTGGTCGAACGACAGGGCCAGCGTCGTCACCTGACGCGGCTTCACCTTGCCCTTGTGGACCCAGGGCTGGAGCTTGATCGCGCCGACCGCGAGGATCGCGGACTCGCCCGGGTTGAGGATCGGCGTACCGGTGTCGACGCCGAAGACGCCCACGTTGGTGATGGTCACCGTGCCGCCCGCCATCGCGGCCGGAGACGTCTTGCCTTCGCGGGCCGTGGCGACCAGCTCGCCCAGGGACGCGGCCAGCTGCGGGAGCGTCCGGTCGTGGGCGTCCTTGATGTTCGGGACGATCAGGCCGCGCGGAGTGGCGGCGGCGATGCCCAGGTTCACGTAGTGCTTCTGGACGATCTCCTGGTTCGCCTCGTCCCAGACCGCGTTGACCCCGGGGTTCCGCTTGATCGCGACCAGGAGGGCCTTGGCGATGATGAGGAGCGGGTTGACCCGCACCCCCGCCATGTCCTTGTCCTCCTTCAGCTCCGCCACCAGTTTCATCGTGCGCGTCACATCGACGGTCACGAACTCGGTGACGTGCGGAGCCGTGAACGCGCTGCCGACCATCGCCTGCGCGATCGCCTTGCGCACGCCCTTGACCGGGATACGGGTCTCCCGGGCGCCGGCCGGGACAGGAGCCTCGACGGGCACCGTGGGCTCGACGGACGGCTCCGGAACCGAAGGCGCCACCGGCGTCGCCGCCGCGTGCACGTCCTCGCGGGTGATGACGCCGCCCGCGCCGGTCGGGGTGACCGTCGCCAGGTCGATGCCCAGGTCCTTCGCGAGCTTGCGCACCGGCGGCTTGGCCAGCGGGCGGGCCTCCGGGATCGCGGCGGTGCCCTGGCCGTTCAGCTCGGCCTGGACCGCGGCGGGCGCGGCAGCCGGGGGTGCGGTCTCGGCGCCCTTGCGGGCCCGCCGCTTCGTGGAGGACTCGGCCACGCCGTAACCCACCAGGACCGGCTGGCGGCCCTTCGGCGCCTCTTCGGCCTCGGGAGCCGCAGGCGCAACAGGCTCAGCAGCCGGCTCCGCGTCACCCGAACCCGGCGCCACGTCCACCGCGATGATCACCTGGCCGACGTCGACGGTGGTGCCCTCGGGGAAGCGCAGTTCGTGGACGACCCCGTCGAACGGGATCGGGAGCTCCACGGCGGCCTTCGCCGTCTCGACCTCGCAGACGACCTGGCCGTCGGTGACGGTGTCGCCGGGCTGGACGAACCACTTGAGGATCTCGGCCTCGGTCAGTCCCTCGCCCACGTCGGGCATCTTGAACTCACGGAAGCGAGCAGCGTTGGAAGTGTCGGTCATCGTAGTCACGCCCCTGTCCTCAGTACGCCAGCGAGCGGTCGACGGCGTCGAGCACGCGGTCGAGGCCCGGCAGGTACTCGTCCTCCAGCCGCGCCGGCGGGTACGGGACGTGGTAGCCGCCGACCCTCAGCACGGGCGCCTCCAGGTGGTAGAAGCACCGCTCCGTGATGCGGGCGGCGATCTCGGCCCCGGAGCCGTAGAAGACCGGCGCCTCGTGGACCACGACCAGGCGGCGGGTCTTCTCGACGGATGCCTGGATGGTGTCGAAGTCGATCGGGGACATCGAGCGCAGGTCCACGACCTCGATCGACTTGCCCTCCTCCTGGGCGGCCGCGGCGGCCTCCAGGCAGACCTTCACCATCGGGCCGTACGCGGCGAGCGTGAGGTCCGTGCCGGTGCGGGCGACGGACGCGGCGTGCAGCGCGCCGGGGATGGAGTCGGTGTCGACCTCGCCCTTGTCCCAGTAGCGGCGCTTCGGCTCGAAGAAGATGACCGGGTCGTCGCTCTGGACGGCCTGCTGCATCATCCAGTACGCGTCCGACGCGTTGGACGGGGAGACCACCTTCAGGCCCGCGACGTGCGCGAACAGCGCCTCGGGCGACTCGCTGTGGTGCTCGACGGCTCCGATGCCGCCGCCGTAGGGAATCCGCACGACGACCGGGAGCTTGATCTTGCCGAGCGCGCGGGCGTGCATCTTCGCGAGCTGCGTGACGATCTGGTCGTACGCGGGGAAGACGAAGCCGTCGAACTGGATCTCCACGACGGGCCGGTAGCCGCGCAGGGCCAGGCCGATCGCCGTACCGACGATGCCGGACTCGGCGAGCGGGGTGTCGATGACCCGGTCCTCGCCGAAGTCCTTCTGGAGGCCGTCGGTGATCCGGAAGACCCCGCCCAGCTTGCCGACGTCCTCGCCCATGATGAGGACCTTGGGGTCGGTGTCGAGGGCCTTGCGCAGCGACTCGTTGAGCGCCTTCGCGATGGACATCTTTTCCACGGCCATGGCTACTTGCCCTCCTCGGCGAACGATGCCTGGTAGGCGGCGAACTCGGCGCGCTCCTCGTCCACGAGGGGGCTGCCGTCGGCGTAGGCGTGGTCGAACAGCGCCATCCGGTCCGGGTCGGGCATGGCCCGTACCGCCTCGCGGACCCGCTTGCCCAGGGTCTCGCTCTCCTCTTCGAGGGCGGTGAAGAACGCCTCGTCGGCCGCGCCCTGCTTCTCCAGGTACGCGCGCAGGCGCAGGATCGGGTCCTTCGCCTCCCAGGAGGCGCGCTCCTCGTCGGCCCGGTACTTCGTCGGGTCGTCGGAGGTGGTGTGCGCGCCCATGCGGTACGTGAACGCCTCGACCAGGGTCGGGCCCTCGCCGCGCCGGGCCCGCTCCAGGGCGGAACGGGTGACGGCCAGGCAGGCCAGGACGTCGTTGCCGTCGACCCGGACGCCGGGGAAGCCGAAGCCCTGGGCGCGCTGGTAGAGCGGGACGCGGGTCTGCTTCTCGGTGGGCTCGGAGATCGCCCACTGGTTGTTCTGGCAGAAGAAGACGACCGGGGCGTTGTACACCGCGGAGAAGGTGAACGCCTCCGCGACGTCGCCCTGGCTGGAGGCGCCGTCACCGAAGTACGCGATCACGGCCGAGTCCGCGCCGTCCTTGGCCACGCCCATGGCGTAACCGGTGGCGTGCAGGGTCTGCGAGCCGATGACGATCGTGTACAGGTGGAAGTTGTTGGTGTTCGGGTCCCAGCCGCCGTGGTTCACACCGCGGAACATCCCGAGCAGGTTGGTCGGGTCGACGCCCCGGCACCAGGCCACACCGTGCTCGCGGTAGGTCGGGAAGACGTAGTCGTCGTCGCGCAGGGCCCGGCCGGAGCCGATCTGGGCGGCCTCCTGGCCCAGCAGGGAGGCCCACAGGCCCAGCTCGCCCTGACGCTGGAGGGCGGTGGCCTCGGCGTCGAAGCGGCGGGTGAGGACCATGTCCCGGTACAGGCCGCGCAGCTCTTCCGCGGTCAGGTCGATCGAGTAGTCCGGGTGCTCGACGCGCTCGCCCTCGGGCGTCAGCAACTGGACGAGTTCGGGTGCGGAACCCTTCGCGGGCGTTTTCGCGGCGCTGGTCCGCTTGCTGCTGCGTCGCGGTTTGCGCGCGGCAGCAGTGCTCTCCACGGTCACGTGCGTGCTCCTCCGTCGGTCCGGCCCCCGGGGTCTGCCGGGAGACCAGTGCGGCTCGCCTGTGTCCGTACCCGTGCACGGGGTGGGTGCCGCTCGGTCCGGGAACAGGCGTGACAGGTGCCCCGGCGAGCGCCCTGTCCAAGGCACGTTACCCAGTGGGTCCCGTAACTGCGAAACCCTTCCTGACCTGCGATTTTGCTTGGATATCCAAGTAAATCGAGGAATTCGGGAAGGCTCGCTGGTCACAGCACTGATCACAGCCTCGCAGGCCGCCGGAACAACGGCACGTTATCCCGCCCGGCACCGGCAGGGAAGGGGGGAGTGTGTGAGACTGCGATTGTGAGCGAAGAAGGAAAAATCACCGTTTTTCTGCTCGACGACCACGAAGTGGTCCGCCGCGGAGTCCATGAGCTGCTCTCGATGGAGGACGACATCGAGGTGGTCGGTGAGGCCGGTACGGCGGCCGACGCGCTGGTGCGGATTCCGGCGGTCCGCCCCGATGTGGCCGTGCTCGACGTACGGCTGCCGGACGGCAGCGGGGTGGAGGTCTGCCGCGAGATCCGCTCCCAGGACGACTCCGTCAACTGCCTGATGCTCACCTCGTTCGCCGACGACGAGGCACTGTTCGACGCGATCATGGCGGGCGCCTCCGGTTACGTGCTCAAGGCGATCCGCGGCAACGAGCTGCTGACGGCCGTACGGGACGTGGCGGCCGGGAAGTCGCTGCTGGACCCGGTCGCCACCGCGCGCGTCCTGGAGCGGCTGCGCGACGGCAAGAAGGGGCAGGGCGACGAGAAGCTCGCGACCCTCACCGAGCAGGAGCGCAAGATCCTCGACCTGATCGGCGAGGGCCTGACCAACCGGGTGATCGGCGAGCGGCTGCACCTCGCCGAGAAGACGATCAAGAACTACGTCTCCAGCCTGCTGTCCAAGCTGGGCATGGAGCGCCGCTCGCAGGCCGCCGCGTACGTCGCACGGCTCCAGGCCGAGAAGCGCTGAGGACGGACCGAGGGACTTTGGTCCCGGCGGACCCGGGGCCCCGGCCTCTTATCGCGCCCACACGCAGGGCCGACAGTGGAGGGCATGTCCCTTGAGGAACTCCACGCGATCGACCTGCTCGGCCGGGTCCCCTACGGCCGGCTGGCGACCAGCATGCGGGCCCTCCCGTTCCTGACGGTGGCCCGGCACATCGTCATCGACGGCCGCGTCGTGCTGCGCCTGCACAGCGGCCTCGGCTGCCACGACGCCTGCGACGGCACGGTCGTGGCCTACGGCGCGGACAACTTCAACGCGGCCGCGTCCGCCGGCGGCGACGACCTGTGGTCCGTGCAGTTCACCGGCCCCGCGCGCATCATCGAGCCCACCTGCGCGCAGCGCGAGCGCTTCGGCCCCCTCCCCGTCGAGGTCAACGGCGAGCCGTTCGTACCGTCGTATCTGCGGCTCGAACCGCACTTCGTCACCGTGCACACTCTGGGCTTCGACGCAAGTCAGCAGATCCGCAACGCAGCGTGATCTAACATCTGACGCGTGTCGCGCTCATCTGTCGCCCTGCCGCCTGTTCCCCCGGTCGGTGAGGTGCTTCGCCGTTACCCGCACGCCGGTGAGCCGCTCACCTGCACCCCGCTCTCCCAGGGCCTGCTCAACCACGGTTACCGGGTGTCCACCACCCGGGGCTCGTACTTCCTCAAGCACCACCTGGACGACGCCACCCGCGACCGCGCCACCATCATCCGCCAGCACCGTGCCACCCGGCGCCTCCAGTCACTCGGAGTGCCCGTCGCCCCGCCCATCGAGGCCGGCGACGGCGAGACGGTCACCGAGATCGCCGGCCGCTGCTACGCCCTGCATCCCTGGGTCGACGGCCTGCACCGGGGCGGCGCCGAGCTCACCCTCGCCCAGTCGACGCGTCTCGGGACGCTCCTCGGAGCCGTACACACGGGTCTTGAGCAGGTGATGGGGGGCGAAAGGAGTACGGATACGGGTGGGGCCGGCGGGAATCCGGCCGGGTACGCGAGTCCGGAGGCGGCCGACACCTTCGCGCTGATCGGCGACCTGCTGGCCGCCGCACGCGGGCGCGGGACCCGGGACTCCTTCGACGAGCTGGCCGAGCACCGGCTGCGGGAGCGGCGCGTCCTGCTGGAACGGCACGCGGACCGCCGCCCGCCCGACCCCGGGGTTCCGGCGACCGGCTGGGTGCACGGCGACTTCCACCCACTGAACGTCCTGTACCGGGGCGCCGATCCGGTGGCGATCCTCGACTGGGACCGGCTCGCGGTCCAGCCGCGCGCGGAGGAGGCGGTCCGGGCGGCGGCGATCTTCTTCGTCCAGCCGGCCGGCGCCCTGGACCTGGCGAAGGTACGGGTCTACGCCCGGGCCTACCGGCGGGCCGCCGGGGCCGACGCCGCCGAACTGGCCGCGGCGGTGCACCGGGTGTGGTGGGAGCGGCTCAACGACTTCTGGATACTGCGCTGGCGCTACTGCCTGAACGACCGGAGGGCCGACCCGCAGTTCCCCGCGGTGTCGGCCCTGGCGGTCTGGTGGACCCGTGAGTACGAGGCGGTGCGCGCGGCCTTCACGGGGTGACGGCCGCGCGGCGCGCTCAGTTGCCCGTGGCCGAACCGGCGGCTCCGGCCGGGGTCCCGGCGGAGGCACCTGTCGCGGCGCCGCCGGGGGCGCCTTCCGAACCCTCGGACGCGCCTTCGCTGGTGTCGGAGCCCCCGTCGCTGGTACCGGTGTCGCCGCCGTCGGTCCCCGTACTGCCGTTGCCGGAACCGTTGCCGCTGCTGCTGCCGGTCCCGTTGCTGCCGTTGCTGGAACCGCCGCTGCCGCCGTTCGTCGCCGAACCGCCGCTGCTGGTGTCCGTGCCGCCGTCCTCCGTGCCGCCCGTGTCCGGCTCGGCCGGGGGCGACGAGGGCGGGTCGGCCGTCTCGCTCGGCGTGTACGAGGGCCGGCGCGTGTTGTCCCACGTGTTGCCGGTGCTGGTACCCGGCAGCTCGGTGTCCTCGGTCTGTTCCGGGGTCGGCGTGGGGGACTCCTCCGTCGGGCTCGGCGAACTGGAGGTCTTGGTGGGCTTCTTCTCGTGCTTGTCGCCGCCGCTGTTCGCCGCGTTCAGCGCGATGGCCACGCCCGCGCCGATCGCGATCAGGGCGAGCACGACGAACAGCAGCACCTTGCCGCGCCCGCCGCCGCCCTGCCGGGTGCTGCCGCCGTCGTAACCGCCGTCGTCCGGGTTCATCGGCGGCAGGATCGGGGCCTGCGAGGTGTCCCCGTGCTGCGGGTAGCCGCCCATGGGGCGGGTGGCGCCGGTCATGCCGCGGGGCGGGGTGCCCGCGCCCTCGTTGAGGGCGACCGGGCCGGTGTTCCACGTGCCGGTGTGGCCGCCCTGCACCTGGAGCATCTGCAGGCCGTACTGGACGAGTCCGCGCATCTCCTCGGCGCTCTGGAACCGGTCGTCCGGGTCCTTCGCCAGCGAGCGCATCACGAGCCCGTCGAGCTCCGGCGGCACCACGTCGGAGATCTGCGACGGCGGGACCGGGGTGTCCTGGACGTGCTGGTACACCACGGAGAGCGGCGTCTCACCCGTGAACGGGGGCCGCAGCGCGAGCAGTTCGTACAGCAGACAACCGGTGGCGTACAGGTCGGAGCGGTGGTCGACGGCCTTGCCGAGCGCCTGCTCGGGGGAGAGGTACTGCGGCGTGCCCATGACCATGCCGGTCTGCGTCATCGTGGACTGCGCGCCGTGCAGCGCGCGGGCGATGCCGAAGTCCATCACCTTGACCGCGCCGGAGTGAGTGATGATCACGTTGGCCGGCTTGATGTCGCGGTGCACGATCCCGTGCTGGTGCGAGTAGGCGAGCGCCTCCAGCACCCCGGAGACGATGATCAGCGCCTGCTCCGGAGGCGGGGCCTCGGCGTTGAGCAGCAGATCGCGGATCGTGCGGCCCTCGACCAGCTCCATCACGATGTACGGGACGGTCTGGCCGTTGACCGTGTCCTCGCCGGAGTCGTACACCGCCACGACCGCATGGTGGTTGAGCCCGGCGACCGACTGCGCCTCGCGCGTGAACCGCGCCTTGGAGACCGGGTCCTCGGCGAGGTCGGAGCGCAGCAGCTTCACCGCGACCGTACGTCCGAGCCGGACGTCCTCCGCCGCGAACACCTCGGCCATGCCGCCCCGGCCGAGCCGGTGGGTCAGCCGGTAGCGCCCGTCGCCGACGACCCCTCCGATGCCCCAGGATTCGGTGCCATCCGGAACTCCGCCGCCGTTTGCTTCGGGTTCGGGTGCCATCAGTCCTCGCCGTCGTATCTGTCCGCGTCCGTCCGCGCGTCCGCGGGGTCTCACGGTGCCTTGCTGCGTTGCCGGCTGCGCTGCCGGCCGCATTGCCCCGTCACGCTACAGCCTCCGTCGGACACGCCGATTCCGAGCCGGACCGGCCATCCAATCGGCTGGCGCGCCGCCGACGCAAATTCCATGCGGTTCCTGTAACGCTTCCGAGACGCTTCTTGTGCGTACGGTCACGGAACGGGCACCCGGCTTGACGTGTCGTACCCCTCGGGCAGACTTGGCCAGTAATACGGATCATCGCGTGAGTCGCGCGCCGAGTTCGCGTCAGTCGCGCGCCGAGGGGGAAGTCAAGTCATGAGCCAGGACGGCGCACACGGTTCGCAGGGTCGCTACGCGGGCGGTTCGGTGGCCGGCGGTCGCTACCAGCTCCGCGATCTGCTCGGCGAAGGCGGAATGGCGTCCGTATACCTGGCGTACGACTCCGCGCTCGACCGGCAGGTCGCGATCAAGACCCTCCACACGGAACTGGGCCGCGAGCAGTCCTTCCGTGAGCGCTTCCGCCGCGAGGCCCAGGCCGTCGCCAAGCTCCAGCACACCAACATCGTCTCGGTGTTCGACACCGGCGAGGACGAGCTCGGCGGCGCGCTGATGCCGTACATCGTCATGGAGTACGTCGAGGGCCGGCCGCTCGGCTCGGTCCTGGCGGAGGACATCCGCGCCCAGGGCGCGATGCCGGCCGACAAGGCGCTCAAGGTCACCTCGGACGTGCTGGCGGCGCTGGACACCAGCCACGAAATGGGCCTGGTCCACCGCGACATCAAGCCGGGCAACGTGATGGTGACCAAGCGCGGTGTCGTGAAGGTCATGGACTTCGGCATCGCCCGCGCCATGCAGTCGGGCGTCACGTCGATGACGCAGACCGGCATGGTCGTCGGCACCCCGCAGTACCTCTCCCCCGAACAGGCCCTGGGCCGCGGGGTGGACGCCCGCTCCGACCTCTACTCGGTCGGCATCATGCTCTTCCAGCTGCTGACCGGCCGCCTCCCCTTCGACGCGGACTCCCCGCTCGCCATCGCGTACGCGCATGTGCAGGAGGTGCCCGTCGCCCCGTCCTCGGTCAACCGCTCGCTGACCCCGGCGATGGACGCCCTCGTCGCCCGCGCGCTCAAGAAGAACCCGAACGAGCGCTTCCCTAGCGCGGCGGCCATGCAGGACGAGATCGCGCGTGTGCTGGGCGCGGGCGTGCAGACCACCGCCCCGGTGATCGTCGGGGACGGCAGCGTCCCGGCGAACAGCGGCTCGGGCGTCGGCTCGGCGGTCTTCCCGCCGGTCGACCAGTCCGCGCCCGCCCCGCAGAGCGTCCAGACGCCGTACCAGCCGGGCCCGTACCAGTCCCAGCAGCAGCCCGGCCCGTACGGTCCCGCGACGCCGGCCCCCGCCACGAACCCGTCGTACGGCTACCCGCAGACGGCGGCGCCCGCCTACCAGGGCGCGCCCATGGCGCCGATGCAGCACCACCAGACGCCCCCGCCGTACACGATCTCCCCGCAGACGACGGCCACCGGCGCGGCCGGCGGCGGCTCCAGGCGGAACATGCCGGTGATCGTCGGCTCGATCGTCGTCGCGCTGGTCGCCATCGGCGGCCTGATCACCGTCATCGCCCTCAACGGCGACGACGACAAGGGCACCACCTCGGCATCGGCGAGCGAGTCCCCGTCCGGCGAGCACCGCGATCCGGAACGCAACCGGACGATCAAGACCGAGAAGTGCACGGCAGCCTTGGAGGACACGGACGACCCGAACAAGGTCGACGCGCCGAGCTTCCTCTACAAGGACATCCTCTCGGTGCGTGCCTGCGCGGACGCGGCGGGCTGGACGATCAAGCAGATCAAGGTCCCGGGCAACGCGTACGCGGAGGACCAGGTCATCGACCAGTTCCCGACGCCCGGGACGGCGGTGTCGGAGACGGGCGCCCACTTCGAGCTGCGCATAGCCACGGGCGACCCGGCGTAGGGCCTCTCGGGCGGATCGGGCCCGGGGGTCATCCGTACGTATCACCTGGGGTGCCGGTCGTGGCGGCGCGTGTGACGGTCATCCGTACGTATCACCTGGGGTGCCGGTCGTGGCGGCGCGTGTGACGGTGGCCGCATGGCTTCGGGACAGCTCTCCGCGCGCTCCTCGCGGGGCGTGGCCTGCCTGGCGTTGACGGCGGCCGCGACCCTGGGGGGCGTGACGCCGTCTTCTGCGTCTTCTCCCTCGCCTTCCCCCTCTTCCTCGGCTTCGCCTTCGCCTTCCCCCTCCTCCTCGGCTTCGCCTTCACTCCCTTCCTCGGCTTCGCCTTCCCCCTCTTCCTCGGCTTCGCCTTCACCCTCGCCCAGCGCCCGGCCGGCGCGCCCCGACGAGATGCAGTCGCCGCTCGCCGGGTGGCCGGCCGGGGCGGGGCGGCAGCGGCCCGGGCGGTCGCCCGCCGAGCTGGCCCGGCAGGACGCGCTCGACGATCAGCGGGCCGAGCGCGACGAGCAGTCCGCGGCGACGCCACCCTCCGCCGTGCCGGCCTTCACACCGGACCCGCGCGACTTCCCCGACGACGAACCGGCGGGGCGCAGGGCCCTCGACGGGACGACCGTCCATCACGTGCGGCAGGTGTCGCTCGGGGCGGGAATCGCCCTGGTGGGGCTGGGTATCGGCTTCCTCGCCCTCCGTATGCGCCGCACCCGCTGAGGGCCGGAGCGTCCCCTGCCGGCGCCACCGGAGAGACTTGCGTTGGTCAACATACTCGGTATACATACTCAGTATGTCGATCCGTCACGGGCTTCTCGCCCTCCTGGAGCGGGGGCCGCGCTACGGCTCCCAGCTCCGCACCGAGTTCGAATCGCGCACCGGCTCCACCTGGCCGCTCAACGTCGGGCAGGTGTACACGACGCTGAGCCGGCTGGAGCGCGACGGCCTGGTCGTCCAGGACGGCGAGGACGACCAGGGCCACGCCCTCTACTCGATCAGCGACGCCGGGCGCACCGAGCTGCGCTCCTGGTTCGAGACGCCGGTCGACCGCAGCAGCCCGCCCCGTGACGAGCTGGCCATCAAGCTCGCCATGGCGGTCGGCGCGCCCGGCGTCGACATCAGGGCCGTCATCCAGGCCCAGCGCCACCACACGGTGAAGGCCATGCAGGACTACACCCGCCTCAAGGCGCAGTCCCTCGCCCAGGCCCCCACCAACCGCGACGAGGTCGCCTGGCTGCTCGTCGTGGAACAGCTGATCTTCCAGGCCGAGGCCGAGGCCCGCTGGCTGGACCACTGCGAGGCCCGGCTCGTCCGCCTCGCCGAGGCCGCCGCCACGGAGCCGGAGCAGAACCCGGCCCCTGCCTCCCGCCCCACCGCCCGGCCCGCCGGCCGGACCCGCGCGCGCCGCTGAGCCCGCCGCACACAGACCCGTTCCAAGGGGGAACCACCCGCATGTCCCTGCACGTTCCGTCGCCCGCCACACCACCCCTGACGGTGGACACACCGGTGCTCGAACTCCGCGCCCTCACCCGCACGCACGGCACCGGCATCGCCGAGGTGCACGCGCTGCGCGGCATCAGCCTGTCGGTGCACGCCGGTGAACTCGTCGCCGTGATGGGCCCGTCCGGCTCCGGCAAGTCCACCCTGCTGACCCTCGCCGGCGGTCTCGACACCGCGAGCGCCGGCCAGGTGATCATCGAGGGCCAGGACATATCCACGCTCGGCCGCAAGGGCATCGCGGCCCTGCGCCGCCGCAGCGTCGGCTACGTCTTCCAGGACTACAACCTGATCCCCGCCCTGACCGCCGCCGAGAACATCGCCCTGCCGCGCGAACTCGACGGGGTCTCCGTGCGCAAGGCCCGCAAGGAGGCCCGCGCCGCGCTGGAGGAGATGAACCTCCTGGAGATCGCGGACCGCTTCCCGGACGAGATGTCCGGCGGCCAGCAGCAGCGCGTCGCCATCGCCCGCGCGCTGGTGGGGGACCGGCGCCTGGTCCTCGCCGACGAGCCGACCGGCGCCCTCGACTCCGAGACCGGCGAGACCGTCCTCGCCCTCCTGCGCAACCGCTGCGACCAGGGCGCGGCCGGTGTGATGGTCACGCACGAACCGCGCTACGCGGCCTGGGCCGACCGGGTCGTCTTCCTCCGGGACGGTTCGATCGTCGACCAGACGCTGACGGCCGGGGCCGACTCGCTGCTGGCCGCCGGGGGAGCCGAGTGAGCGTCTTCACGGGGTGGCGCGCCGCCCTCCGGATAGCCCGCCGCGACGCCCTGCGGGCCAAGGGCCGCAGCGCCCTGGTGGTCGCGATGATCGCGCTGCCGGTCCTCGGGGTGACGGCCGCCGACATCACGTACCGCAGTGCGGAGCTGACCCCGGCCGAGCAGCTGACGGCGCAGATCGGCTCGGCCGACGCGCTGTACAGCGACGCGGGCATGGGGCCGATCCAGCAGATGCCCGACGGCGACATGTACCGCAGCGAGAACGAGGGCGAGATCGAGGAGGACGTGCCGCCGATCGACATGCACGCCGTGTTCCCCAAGGGCGCTCGGGCGATCAGCGAGCAGTCCGTGCCCGGGAGCGTCAGGACCGCGTACGGGCTGGCCAGCACCGAGATCGTTGAGTTGAAGACCTCGGACCCGATGGTCCGGGGGAGGATCGACCTCGTCGAGGGCGCGTTCCCGCGCGGCTCGGGCGAGATGGCGGCCACCGAGCCGTTTTTGAAGTCGGCGGGGCTGCACGTCGGCTCCGAGATCACGGTGACGACCTCCGGCAAGAAGTACACGATCACCGGCGCGGTCGAACTGCCCACCGATCTCGAGGCGCGGCAGCTGTACGCCGACCCGGGCGCGGTGATCGCCCCCTGGCAGGCCATGGCCGACCGCGACAAGAAGGTTCCGGCGCCCCATCCGGGTTCCACGCAGTGGATGGTCGAAGGGGCGGGGCAGGCCGGGATCGTCTGGAAAAACGTGCTGGCGGCCAACAAGGCCGGTGCTGTCGTCACCTCGCGCCAGGTCTTCGAGAACCCGCCGCCGGACTCCGAGATCCCGCTGCTGCGGTCGTACCCGGACTACAACTCCGGCAACGCCGGCTCCGGCGAGACCAGCGCCGCCCTCATCACCGTCGTCGCGATGGCGATCCTGGAGATCGTGCTGCTGGCCGGACCTGCGTTCGCCGTCGGCGCGCGCCGCTCCCGGCGCCAGCTCGGCCTGCTCGGCACCTGCGGCGGCGACCGCAGCCAGGTCCGTGCGGTCGTCCTCGGCGGCGGTCTCGTCCTCGGCGGTGTCGGAGCGGTCGCCGGTGTCGCGGTCGGGCTGGTGCTGACGGTGGCGTTCCGGCCGGTGATCGAGAACTGGGCCGGGCACCGCTTCGGCTCCCTGTCGATGCGGCCCACCGATCTCCTGGTCATCGCCGTGCTCGGCCTGGTGACCGGCCTGCTGGCGGCGTTCGCCCCGGCGATCGTGGCCGGCCGGCAGTCCGTACTGGAATCGCTCACCGGCCGGCGCGGGGTGCGCCGCAGCTCGCGCGTGCTGCCGATCACGGGCGCCTGCGTGCTCGCGCTCGGCATCGTCATCGCCGTCTACGGGGGCACCAGCGGCAGCTCCGCCCTGGTCGCCGGCGGCTCGGTCGTCGCCGAACTGGGCCTGCTGGCCTGCATCCCGGTGATCGTCGGCCTGCTGGGCCGGCTCGGCCGCAGGCTGCCGCTCTCGCCCCGGATGGCGATGCGCGACGCGGCCCGCAACCGCGGCCGCACCGCTCCGGCGGTCGCCGCAGTGATGGCGGCCGTCGCGGGCTCGGTGGCCATCGCCACCTACATGTCCAGCACCCTGGCCGAGTCCGACTACGACTACATGCCCATGCTGACCGAGGGCACGATCGTCCTCTCGTCCTACGACGACGAGTCCGCCGCACGGCTGCCCGTCGCCCGGGCCGCCGTCGAGCAGAACATGGCGGTGACCGGTGGCCGCGCCGACATCTCCCGGGTCTGGGCGGGCAGCGACTGCAACGTCTACTACGACGACGACGGGGCCGGCTGCGGCACCATGCAACTGGTCAAGCCCACCGGCGAGGGTCACACCTGCCCGCTCAACACCAAGGGCGCCAAAAAGCTCGCCGCACGGCTCTCCGCCGAGGAGCACCGCACGATGATGCGGTCCCCCGCCTGCGTGGACGAGCACATCTCCACGGGATCCTTCAGCTCGGACTCCAACAACATCATCGTGGGCGACGCGGCCCTGCTCGCCACGTACGTGAAGCTCGACGACCCGGCCGCCGCCGCTGCCCTGAAGGCCGGCACGCCCGTCCTGCTCAACCAGGCGTACGCGCAGAACGGCGAGGTCACCCTCAAGGCCGTCCACACCTACAACGACAAGGACAAGAAGAACCGCAAGCTGCACCCGGGCCCGGCCCGAAAAACCACGGACCGGCTGAAGGTGTACGTGGCGAAGGCCGAGTACGCCGCCACCCCCGGCATCCGCATGATCCTCCCGCAGCCGACCGCCGAACGCCTCGGCCTGCACACCCAGCCGCAGGGCAGTGTCTACGCCGTCAGCCACCAACCCACGGACGTCGAGGACCAGCGGGTCTCGGCCGCCATCGACCAGGCCGGCGGCGGAGTCTGGGTGCAGACCAACTCCGGTCCCAACGACCGGGACAGCACCATCCTGCTGATCCTCACCCTGTTCGCCGGGGTGGTGACCGTGGGCGCGGCCGCGATCACGACCGGCCTGGCCAAGGCCGACGCGGAGGCCGACCTCACCACGCTCAGCGCGGTGGGCGCGCCCCCTCGGGTGCGCCGGACCCTCTCCGGCTTCCAGTGCCTGGTGGTGGCGCTGACCGGGGTCCTGCTCGGGACGGCCGCGGGGCTGGTGCCTGCCGTGGCGCTGCGCCTGGTCGACCTGCGCCGGGCAATGGAGCAGATGCGGCTCCAGCCCATGGAGTCGGCCTACACGCCGATCGTGCTGCCCTGGGCGACCATCGGGCTGCTGGCCGTGGCGGTCCCGCTGCTGGCGGGCATCCTCGCGGCGGTGTTCACCCGCTCGCGGCTGACCCTGGCGCGGCGGGCCGGCTGAGCCACTGGGCTGTTCGGTGCCCCCGGGAGCGGTGGATCATCCGTTCCCGGGGGCACCACAGTGGTGAACGCCGTGTGTGCGCGACAATGGCGGTATGGAGATGCCGAGGAATGAACGGTCGCAGGAACACCCCCAGGTCCTCGTGGTGGGCCAGGACGGCATGGCGATCGGCGGCGGTGGCACTGACGACGAGTCGCGGGAGGTCCCGGTGACGGAGATGGTCGAGCAGCCCGCGAAGGTCATGCGCATCGGCAGCATGATCAAGCAGCTCCTGGAGGAGGTCAGGGCGGCTCCTCTCGACGAGGCGAGCCGGGTGCGCCTCAAGGAGATCCACGCCGGCTCGGTCAAGGAGCTGGAGGACGGCCTCGCGCCGGAACTGGTGGAGGAGCTGGAACGGCTCTCCCTGCCGTTCACCGAGGACTCGGTCCCCTCCGAGGCGGAGCTGCGGATCGCGCAGGCCCAGCTGGTGGGCTGGCTGGAGGGCCTGTTCCACGGCATCCAGACCGCCCTGTTCGCCCAGCAGATGGCGGCCCGCGCCCAGCTGGAGCAGATGCGCCGCGCTCTGCCGCCGGGCAGCGGGAACGACGACGAGGACGGCGGGACCGACCCGCACGGCCCGGTCCGCTCGGGGCCGTACCTGTAGCCCGGACTGCCCGATCGACTACGCCCGAGGGGCCCGGCACACAACGGTGTGCCGGGCCCCTCTGTACGTCGGGGTGGACTGCGCTCAGGCGGTCTGTCCGCCCGGGGGTGTGCTGGCTCAGGCGGCCTGTCCGGCCGGGCTGTCCTGGCTCAGGCGGCGGTGGGCGGCCGGGGGTGCGCTGGCTCAGGCGGCGGTGGGCGGCCGGGGGTGTGCTGGCTCAGGCGGCGGTGGGCGGCCGGGATGTCCTCGCTCAGGCGGCGGTGGGCGGCTGGAGCAGCACCTTGCCGATGTGGGCGCTGGACTCCATGACCCGGTGCCCCTCCGCCGCGTCCCGCATCGGCACCGTACGGTCGACCACCGGCTTCACGACGCCGTCCGCGATGAGCGGCCAGACGTGCTCGCGCACGGCCGCGACGATCGCCGCCTTCTCGGCGAGCGGGCGCCCGCGCAGCGAGGTCGCCGTGACGGCCGCCCGCTTGGTCAGCAGCGTGCCGAGGTTCAGTTCGCCCTTGGCGCCGCCCTGGAGCCCGATGATCGCCAGCCTGCCGTTGTCGGCGAGCGCCTGCACGTTCCGGTCGAGGTACTTCGCGCCGATGATGTCGAGGATGACGTCCGCGCCCGCCCCGTCCGTGGCCTTGCGGATCTCCTCGACGAAGTCCTGCTCGCGGTAGTCGATCAGGATGTCCGCGCCGAGCTCCGCGCAGCGCGCCAGCTTGTCGGGCCCGCCGGCCGTCACCGCGACCCGTGCGCCGACGGCCTTGGCGAGCTGGATCGCCATCGTGCCGATGCCGCTGGAGCCGCCGTGCACCAACAGGGTCTCGCCGGGCCGCAGATGGGCCACCATGAACACGTTGGACCAGACCGTCGCCGTCACCTCGGGCAGCGCCGCCGCCGCGGTGAGGTCCAGCCCCGCCGGTACGGGGAGCAGCTGCCCGGCAGGGACGGCGACCTTCTCCGCGTAACCGCCCCCCGCCAGGAGCGCGCACACCTCGTCACCGACGGCCCAGCCGGTGACGCCGGGCCCGAGGGCAGAGACGCGCCCGGAGCACTCCAGGCCCGGGTAGGGGGACGCCCCGGGCGGCGGGTTGTAGAAGCCCTGCCGCTGGAGCACGTCCGCCCGGTTCACCGCGCTGGACACGACATCGACGAGGACTTCGCCCTCACCGGGAACGGGATCGGGCACCTCGGCCCACACGAGCGCCTCGGGGCCACCGGGTTCAGGGATCGTGATCGCATGCATGGCCGCGAGGCTACTCCGTGGGGCGCCGCGCACGACGGTGCGCGCGCGCCCGGGGTGGCGCGACGGGCTTAGGGCGTGCGTGCCAGACACCGCCCGGCAGGCGGGCCTTCGCAACACGCCCTAAGGCCGGGGGACGCTCTGGGGCACCGGGCTGGGGGGCGGCTCGTTCGACGCGCGGACGATGGTGATCAGCCGGTCCGTCAACTGCAGCGGACTGGCCGCCGGATCGTCGTAACCGAGCAGCCGGTGCCCCCGCAGCACGTTGACCACGAGGTCGTCGGTCTCCCGCACGTTCTTGCCGACCTCGGACTTTATGACCGGGCGCTCCACGAGGTCGAGCCCGCTGCCCTGCTGGATGAGGTCCTCCATCACCGTGCCCGCACTGGGGCTGAGCACCGAGAGACCGAGCAGCCGTCCGGCCGCACTGGCACTGGTGATCACGGCGTCCGCACCGGACTGCCTCAGCAGCGGCGCGTTCTCCTCCTCGCGCACCGCGGCCACGATCTTCGCGCCGCGGTTGAGCTGGCGGGCGGTCAGCGCGACCAGGACGGCGGTGTCGTCGCGCTGGGTGGCGATGATGATCTGACGGGCCTTCTGCAGCTCGGCGCGCCGCAGCACATCGCTGCGCGTGGCGTCCCCGAGGACGCCGGTGAACCCCTCGGCGTTGGCGATCTCTATCACCTTGGACGCCGGGTCGACGATGACGATCTGTTCCTTGCTCAGCCCGGTGGCGCACAGGGTCTGGATGGCCGAGCGGCCCTTCGTGCCGAAGCCGACGACGACGGTGTGGTCACGCAAGTTGGTTCTCCAACGCTTCAGCCGGAAGTCTTCCCGGGTCCGCTCCGTGAGGACCTCAAGGGTGGTGCCGACCAGGATGATGAGGAAGAGCACGCGCAGCGGTGTCACGAGCACCACATTGGTGAGCCGGGCACCGTCGCTGTACGGGGTGATGTCGCCGTACCCGGTGGTGGAGAGGGTGACCGTGGCGTAGTACACCGCGTCCAGCAGATCGACCTTGCCGTCGGCGGCGTCGTGGTAGCCGCCGCGGTCGACCCAGACGATGAAGACGGTGACGGCGAGCACCACCAGAGCCATCATCAGCCGCTTGGCTACCTGGCGCGCCGGCCCGTCCACGACCCGGCGCGGCAGCATCACCCGGGTGGGGACGACTTGTTCGTCGGCCCGCCTGGCCATCGCGTCATGGCCGGGAAGTTTCACGTGAAACACCCTTCAGTCCACGGCGTCGCCGAGGCCCACGGTAGATCGAGGATCTCCACCTCGGTGCCGGACCGTACCCCGCCCGGCTCCACGACGGCCAACCCGTCCGCAGCGGCGATCCCGCGCAGCATGGCGGGACCGTTGTAATGCAGTGGTACGACGTACTCCCGCCCGCCTGCGGTTCCGGGTTCTCCGGCCGCCCGATGGCACACGGGCACCAGCCGCGTGTCGTGCGGATGCCCGTGCACATCGTCGCGCACGGCCACCCGGTAGGGCTCGTCGGGGGTGCGGCCGGCCAGTCCGGTGAGGAGCGGCCCGGCGAGCGTGAGCAGCCCGGAGACGGCGGCCAGGGGGTTGCCGGGCAACCCGACGAGGCAGGGCCCGCCGGCGGCGAGCCGGGCCAGCAGCATGGGGTGGCCGGGGCGCACGGCGACCCCGTCGACCAGCAGCTCGGCACCGATCCGCGCGAGGACGCGGTGGACGTGGTCGACGGGCCCGGCAGCGGTGCCGCCGGTGGTGATGATCAGGTCCGCGTCGGAGCCGGTGAGCGCCTGCCACAGGGCCTCCGCGTCGTCGCCGAGGCGGCGCGGTGCGGAGACCTCGGCCCCCAGCGCGCGCACCCAGGGGCCGATCATGGGCCCGAGCGCATCACGGATGAGCCCGTCATGGGGGAGCCCTTCGCCCAGCAGTTCATCGCCGAGCACGAGGACGTCGACGCGCGGCCGGGGGTGGACGGGCAGCTCGTCGTACCCGGCGGCCGCGGCCAGCCCGAGGACGGCCGGGGTCACCACCGTCCCGGCGGGCAGCAGGTGCTCCCCCGACCGGCACTCCTGGCCGCGCGGCCGGATGTCCTGTCCTTGGCTCACGGCACGCTGCGCGTACAGCAGCCCCTTTGCCTCGTCGGCGTGCGCGTGCTCGCTGCGGACGACGGCGGTCACCTCCGCCGGGATACGCGCACCCGTGGCGATGCGCACGGCGTCACCGTCCGGCAGCGGTGCGGGCGCGGCGTGCCCGGCGAGGATGCCGTCCTCCTCCCGGATGTTCCACGGCCCCGGCCCGGCGACGGCCCACCCGTCCATGGCCGAGGTATCGAACGACGGCAAATCGGTGAGCGCCACCAGCGGCTCGGCAAGCACATGCCCGAGAGCCCGATCGAGAACCAGCCGCCCCACGCGCGGCCGGACCCCCCGCCCGACCCGCCCCGCAACACCCCGCGCCTCATCCCAGGAGACCTCCTGGGGGCGGGGGGTGGCGCGCGGAGCGTGCTGGGGGGAGTGACTGTCGGAGATGACGTCCCGCGCGGAGGCAACGGGCCGACGGCTCGACCGGCCGGTGGACGAGTCGACGTGCTGGGCGGTGAAGGAGTCGACGGGCCGGCCGGTGGACGACTCGGCCGGCCGGCCGGTGGGCTGGGCAGTGGACGACTCGTCCGACCGGCCGGTGGGCCGGTTGGTGGCCGGCTCGTCCGACCGGCCGGTGGGCCGGTTGGTGGCCGGCTCGTCCGACCGGCCGGTGGGCCCGTCGCCGGAACGACTGCCGGGCGGGTCGGAGAGCGGGTCGGTAGGCCCGTCAGCAGACCGGCTGCTGGGGCGCCCGGAGGACGCGCCGGTCGGCCGATCGATCGGCCGGTCGCTCATCGAGGCGGCAGCCCCGTCGCTGGGCTTGCCGCCGAACTGCCCGGTGGGCCGATCCCGCGACTGCTCGGCGGCCCGATCACCTGGCAGGCCGGCAGCCGAGGAGTCCGACAGGCCGGAGGCCCGATCGCTCGGCTGCCCGGCGGGCAGGTCGCCCGGCCAGTCCCTCTGCAAGCCGGTAAGCCAGTCGTCCGGCCCGTCAACAGGCCGGTTGCCGGATTGCCCGGAGGACGCGTCGGCCGGCCGGTCGGTCCGCCGGTCGCTCACCGCGACGGCGAGTCCGTCATCGGACGAGCCGCCCGGGCGTCCAACGAGCCGGTCGGGGCGCGCGACGGACTCCGCCTCGTCCTCCCGAGGCACCCGAGGCGCCTGCCGGCCCACGAGGGCCAGAGCCTGGGCAACAGCCCGCTCCTCGTCGGCCCGCGCCTCGGCCTCGGCGGCGGCACGCCTCTCCGCAGCGGCGCGCCGCTCGTCGGCGGCACCACGCCCGTCGGCGGCAGGCTCGCCCCCAGCAGCCCCGGGGCCTCCGGAACCGGCAGGGCTCCCGGCACCACCGGGGCCCCCGGCCACCCCGGCGCCTCCGGCGCCATACGCGCTGCCCGTCCCGCCGCTGCGGCCCGTCACGGCGACTCGTCCTCGTCCGCCCACCGCAGGGCGAGCGCCGCCGCCTTGCGGGCGGCCTCCGCGACCGCCTCGGGGCCGCCGCCGTCGCCGCTCGCCTTCGCCGCCGCGTATCCGACGAGGAAGGTCGTCAGGGGCGCGGCGGGGCGGGCGACGCCATGCGCGGCGTCACGGGCGAGGTCGAGCAGGAGCCCGGTGTCGACGTCGAGGTCGATGCCGAGTTCATCCTTGACTGCGGTGATCCATTCATCCAGCACGGTCCCATGTTCTCTGATCCGGGCCCGGGCCGAAGCAATGTCCTCCCAGGTGTCGCAGTCGAACGAGGCGAGCGGCCCCGCGGACACCCGGCGAAGCGTCAGCTCGTGCGTGAGCAACCGCAGCGGCAGCCCGCCCAGACCTCCGTGCTCGGCGGCGAGCAGCGCCAGTTCGCGGCGCAACGGCTCCGCCCGGTAGACGGCGACCAGCGGCTGGTCGCGCCCGTCCTCGTCGGTGCAGAGGGCGCCGTCGACCCCGGCCCCCGGGCCGGAGGCGTCCCGCAGCGCGCGTACCGTATCGGCGCCCAGGAACGGCAGATCGGCGGAGAGCACGAGCACCTGCTCCGCCGACGTGTGCCGCACCCCGGCACCGAGCGCCGCCAACGGCCCGCCGCCGTGCGGTTCTTCGCGCGCCCAGGTCACCGCGCGCACCGTGGGCCGCCGGTCGCCCACCACCACGGTGGTCCCGGCGTCGGCGCAGGCGGCGAGCACGCGGTCGAGCAGCGCCCGGCCACCGACCCGCAGCCCGGGCTTGTCGGCACCGCCCAGCCGCTTGGCGGCTCCTCCGGCGAGAACGATGGCGTCGTAGGCGGTCATGCCCCGAGTATGCGGGGCCCGCCGCGCCGCAGCCCCGGCAGGTGCCGGAACCACGGTCTCACCGCACGAACCGCCCCGCCGGCCCGCGTCTACAGACTCCGCAGGAGCAACGCGGGCTGCTCCACGCAGTCGGCCACGTAGCGCAGGAAGCCTCCGGCGGTGCCGCCGTCGCAGACCCGGTGGTCGAAGGTCAGGGACAGCTGGACGACCTGACGCACCGCGAGCTGTCCCTCGTACACCCACGGTTTGGGCACGATGCGGCCGACGCCCAGCATCGCCGCCTCCGGGTGGTTGATGATCGGTGTCGATCCGTCGACGCCGAACACTCCGTAGTTGTTGAGCGTGAACGTGCCACCGGTCAGCTCAGCCGGCTTCAGCGTCCCCGTCCTGGCCGCCTCGGTCAGCCGGGCGATCTCCGCGCCGATCGACTCGGTGTTGCGCGCCTGGGCGTCCCGTACGACCGGGACGACCAGGCCCCGCTCGGTCTGGGCGGCGAACCCGAGGTGCACATGCGGCAGCCGTACGATCTCGCGCGCTTCCTGGTCCACCGTGGAGTTGAGCTCGGGGTAGCGGGCCAGGGCGGCCGCGCAGATCCGGGCGAGCAGGGCGAGGACCGACACCTTGGGGCCGGCGCCGGGCCCGCCCGTGCTGTTCATCGCTGCCCTCGCGGCCATCAGCTCGGTCGCATCGGCGTCGACCCAGCAAGTGGCGTCGGGGATCTCCCGCCGGCTGCGGCTCAGTTTGTCGGCGACCGCGCCGCGTACCCCGCGCAGCGGGGTCCGCTCACCGTCCGGTGAAGGTACGGACGACGCATCAGGCACTGCGGGCGCCACGGCCGGTGCCTCGGCAGCGGACCGGATGGCGGACTCGACGTCGGCCCGCAGGATCAGCCCGTCAGGACCCGATCCGGCGAGTCGGCGCAGATCCAGATCGTGCTGCCGCGCAAGCCTGCGCACCAACGGCGATACGACCGCGACCGGCCCCGATTCCCGGTCGGTCCGGGCGGGCGAGGCACCGGAAGACACACCGGACACGGCACCGGACGACGCACCGGACGACGCACCGGAAGAGGTATCCGCAGGAGCCGCCGGAGCCGCGACGGCTGCCTTCAGCCCCTTCAGCCCCTCAGGCCGCACCCGCCGCCGACGCACCGGCGGCGCCCCGGTCCCGTAACCCACGAGCACGTTCCCGGACCCGGAATCCGCCGCAGCCGGCTCCGCGTCGGCCGCCCCGGACCCGGAATCGCTCCTTCCGGGGGCCTCGCCGGACGACCCGACGGCCACCGTCAACAGCGGCGCCCCGACCGGAAGCTCCGTACCCTCGTCGCCGAACCGGGCGGTCACCACACCCCCGTAAGGGCAGGGCACCTCCACCATCGCCTTGGCCGTCTCGACCTCGACCACGGGCTGGTCGATGGAGACGACGTCCCCGACCTCCACCAGCCAGCGGACGATCTCGGCCTCGGTCAGCCCCTCGCCGAGGTCCGGCAGTTTGAACTCGAGCACCTGAGCCATCAGTTCTCCGCCTCCCACTGCAGCCGTGCGACGGCGTCGAGCACCCGGTCCACACCGGGGAGGTGGTGCCGCTCCTGCATCGGCGGCGGATACGGGATGTCGAATCCGGCGACTCGCAGCACCGGAGCCTCCAGGTGGTGGAAGCACCGCTCGGTGATCCGGGCCGCGATCTCGCCGCCGGGGCCCCCGAAGCCGGTGGATTCGTGGACGACGACCGCGCGCCCGGTGCGGCGCACCGAGGCGGCGACGGTCTCGTCGTCGAACGGCACCAGCGAGCGAAGGTCGACGACTTCGAGGTCCCAGCCCTCCTCGACGGCGGCCTCGGCGGCCTCCATGCAGACCGGCAGGGACGGCCCGTACGTGATCAGCGTGGCGCTGCGGCCGGGGCGGCGCACGACGGCCCGCCCGATGGGCTCCACGGCGGCGGGCTCCTGCGGCGACCAGTCCGCCTTGGACCAGTACAGCCGCTTCGGCTCCAGGAAGACCACCGGGTCGTCCGAGGCGATCGAGGCGCGCAGCAGCCCGTACGCGTCCTCGACGGTGGCCGGCGTGACGACGTGGAGACCGGGCGTCGCCATGTAGTACGCCTCCGAGGAGTCGCTGTGGTGCTCGACGCCCCCGATGCCGCCGCCGTAGGGCACCCGGACGGTGATCGGCAGCGGCATCGCGCCCCCGGTCCGGTTCCGCATCTTGGCGACATGGCTGATGAGCTGCTCGAACGCCGGATAGGCGAAGGCGTCGAACTGCATCTCGACCACGGGCCGCAGCCCGTACATCGCCATGCCGACCGCCGCCCCGAGGATGCCCGCCTCGGCCAGCGGGGTGTCCGTGCATCGTTCGTCGCCGAATTCCTTCGCCAGGCCGTCGGTGATCCGGAAGACCCCGCCGAGCGTCCCGACGTCCTCACCGAGGACGTGCACCGAGGGGTCATCGGCCATCGAGTCGCGCAGCGCGCGCCCCAGGGCCTGCGCCATCGTGGCGGGCTTGGCCTTCGCGGTCCGCTCCCCGGCCGTCGCCGCTGCCGTGGTCATCGGGCTGCTCCCCCATCCGTGCCGTGCTGGTCGTGCTCCGCGTCCAGCTCACCGCGCAGGCGGTCCGCCTGCTCGCGCAACTGCGCCGTCTGCTCCGCGTACACATGGGTGAAGAGGTCCATCGGGTCGAGCACCGGGTCCGCGTTCATCCGCTCGCGCAGCTCCGCCGCCATCCGCTCCGCGGCCACCCGCGCCTCCTCGATGCCGTCGCCGTCGAGCAGCCCGCGCCCGGTCAGCTCGCGCTCCAGCAGCTGCACCGGATCGTGGGCCCGCCACGTCTCGACCTCGCTGTCACCGCGGTAGCGGGTCGCGTCGTCGGCGTTCGTATGGGCGTCCATGCGGTACGTCACCGCCTCGACCAGCGTGGGCCCGCCGCCGCTCCTGGCCCGCTCGACCGCCTCGGAGAGCACCTGGTGCACCGCCGCCGCGTCGTTGCCGTCGACCAGCCGGCCGGGCATGCCGTATCCCACGGCCTTGTGCGCCAGCGACGGGGCCGCGGTCTGCTTGGCCAGGGGGACGGAGATGGCGAAGCCGTTGTTCTGCACGAGGAAGACGACCGGGGCCCGCCAGACGGCCGCGAAATTCAGCGCCTCGTGGAAATCGCCCTCGCTGGTGCCGCCGTCACCGACCATGGCGAGCGCGACCACGTCGTCGCCCTTGAGCCGCGCCGCGTGGGCCAGGCCCACCGCGTGCGGCAACTGGGTGGCGAGCGGGGTGCAGAGGGGGGCGACGCGGTGCTCGCGCGGGTCGTAGCCGGTGTGCCGGTCGCCCCGCAGCAGCGTCAGCGCCTCGACCGGGTCCAGGCCCCGCGCCACGGCCGCGAGCGTGTCGCGGTAGCTGGGGAAGAGCCAGTCCCGCTCCTCCAGCACCAGGGCCGCCGCGATCTCGCACGCCTCCTGGCCCGTGCTCGACGGATAGACCGCCAGCCTGCCCTGCTTGGTGAGGGCCGTGGCCTGGACGTTGTACCGCCGGCCGCGCACGAGCTCGGCGTAGAGCCGCCGCAGCAGCTCGGGGTCCGCGTCGGCCGCGGCGTCCGTACCCAGCACCCGGTACGGCTCGGGGTCCGGGAGCAGCGGCGCGGGATCGGTGAGCGGCTTCCAGGCCGGGGGCGGCGTGGGCCGGTAGGCGGCCGCGCCGGGCAGCTCTTGGACCGTCATGACAGGCACCTCCGAGCATCGAGGGGTGTCGAAAATATGGCGATATATCGAAAACGACACAAGGCGCGAGTGTGGCGCGCCTCACCTACCGATTGTTCGGTCGTGAGCGCATTTTGGCTACAGGCGCCGTCAGCCTGTGGACAAACGGTTCTCCACAGCCTGGGATGGGGACAGGTCGTCCAGGACGGGGAGGCAAGCGAACATGGCAGCTGAACAAATGGCCGAGGGCGGCGGGGAGCCGAGCCGGATTCCCCCGGCCCGCCCCCTCGACTCCGTCGACCACGCCATCCTGCGACTGCTCCAGACGGACGGCCGCGCCTCGATACGGTCGGTGGCCGACCGCGTCCACGTCTCGCGCGCCAACGCCTACGCGCGGATCAACCGGCTCGTGGAAAACGGCGTGATCCGGGGGTTCAGCGCGCGGGTGAACCATGAGCGGGCGGGGCAGGGCGCTTCCGCGTACATCACGCTCAAGATCGTCCAGAACTCCTGGCGCACCGTCCGCGAACAGCTCCAGGCACTGCCGGGAGCCACGCACATCGCGCTCGTCAGCGGCGATTTCGACGTCCTGCTCCTGGTGCACACACCGGACAACCGGACGCTGCGCGAGCTGGTGCTGACCCGGATTCAAGCCATTCCGGAAGTGCTGTCCACCCGCACGCTGCTGGTGTTCGAGGAAACGGACCTGGCGCCCGGCCCGGACCGCCCCACAGAACTCACCTGAGCGGACACGCGCAGGGGAACAGGCAGGTGCTCAATGGCCGGCCGACCCGGACTTCATGCCGTCGAAGGCCAGCTGAACCACGGTGTCCGCGAGCCGTTCCCCTTCCGCACCCCCGTCGGGCAGCGGCCGGTACCACTCCACCAGGGAGTTGACCATGCCGAACAGGAGCCGCGTCGCGAGCCGTATGTCCACGTCGGAGCGGAGGTCGCCGTCCGCGACGGCCGCCTTGAGCAGTTCGGCGACCCGCTGGTCGAACTCGCGCCGCCGCTCCAGGGCCCACCGCTCGGTCTTCGTGTTGCCCCGCACCCGCAGCAGCAGCGTGACGTAGGGCAGTTCGGCTATCAGCACCTCGACGGTACGACGAGTGACGTACTCGACCCGCTCGATCGCGCGGCCCCGCGTCGCGCCGGACTCGTCAAGGATCTCGAACAGCCCGTCGAGAGCGCGGCTGACCGCCCGCCGCAGCAGCTCTTCCTTGCCCGCGACGTGGTGGTAGATGGACGACTTGGAGATGCCGGCCGCCTTCGACAGGTGCTCCATGGACGTGCCGTCGTAACCGCGCTCGTTGAAGACACGGACGGCGACGGTCAGCAGAGTCTCCGGTGTGTACGTGTCCCGCTTGGCCGTGGTCATGTCCGCGATCCTCCCCTACGAGTTGTCCACAGGTTTCGCGGGCCCCCTTGTCCCGACCGATCGTTCGGTTACTCTAACTCTGTCCGCCCGTCCCTGCCCAGCTCGATGAGGAGTTGGTCCGCCATGGCCGCCGAGCTCTCCCCGCACCTGCTGTCCGAGAAGCACCGCCACACGCTGGACCGGGCCCTCGAAGCGATCCGCACCCGCGACTACTGGTCCCCGCATCCCGAGCATCCGAAGGCGTACGGGGAGGGCGGCGCCCCCGGCAGCCTCGGTGCCGCCGAGGGCAAGGCCGCTTTCGACGCCGTGCTGCACACCCGTATCGACCTCGGCCAGCCGGGCACCGACGGATGGACGGGCGGTGAGGTCTCTCCGTACGGCCCCGAGCTCGCCGTCGAGTATCCGCACGCGGACCTGGACGTCCTGCTCCCGGCGATGCGCGCGGGCATGCCCGCCTGGCGTGAGGCCGGCCCCGAGACCAGGGCCCTGGTCTGCCTGGAGATCCTGGCGCGGATCAGCGCACGCACCCATGAGTTCGCCCACGCCGTGATGCACACGAGCGGCCAGGCATTCATGATGGCGTTCCAGGCCGGCGGCCCGCACGCCCAGGACCGCGGCCTGGAAGCCGTCGCGTACGCGTACGAGGAGCAGCTCCGCGCCCCCCGCACCGCCGACTGGTCCAAGCCGCAGGGCAAGCGCGACCCGCTCGCGCTGCACAAGACGTTCACCCCGGCGGGCCGCGGCATCTCACTGCTGATCGGGTGCAACACCTTCCCCACCTGGAACGGCTACCCGGGCCTCTTCGCCTCCCTCGCCACGGGCAACCCGGTCCTCGTCAAGCCCCACCCCCGCGCGGTCCTCCCGCTCGCCCTCACCGTGCAGCTGGCACGCGAAGTGCTCACCGAGGCGGGCTTCGACCCCAACCTCGTCGCCCTGGCCGCCGAGCGCCCGGGCGAGGGCATCGCCAAGACCCTGGCGGTCCGCCCCGAGATCAAGATCATCGACTACACGGGGTCCACGGAATTCGGCGACTGGCTGGAGGCCAACGCCCGCCAGGCCCAGGTCTACACGGAGAAGGCCGGCGTCAACACGGTCCTCGTGGACTCCACCGACGACTACCGCGGCATGCTCGCCAACCTCGCCTTCTCGTTCTCCCTGTACAGCGGCCAGATGTGCACCACCCCACAGAATCTGCTCATCCCCCGGGCCGGCATCACCACGGACGCCGGCGACAAGACGTACGAGGACGTCGTCGGCGACATCGCGGCCGCGGTCACCGGCCTCCTGGGCGACGACGCCCGCGCGAACGGCCTGCTCGGCGCCCTGGTCAACCCGGACGTGAAGGCCCGCCTCGACGCCGCGGCCCAGCTGGGCGAAGTCGCGCTTCCCTCCCGCGAGGTGACCAACCCCGACTTCCCGGACGCCACCGTCCGCACCCCCGTGATCGTCAAGCTCGACGCCGCCAAGACGGACGACGAGCCTCCCTACCTCTCGGAGTGCTTCGGTCCGGTCTCCTTCGCCGTCGCGGTCGACTCGACGACGGACGCCCTGGAGCTCCTGCGCCGCACGATCCGCGAGAAGGGCGCGATGACAGTCGGCGCGTACACCACGTCCGAGGAGGTGGAACGCGCGGTGGAGGACGTCTGCCTGGACGAGTCCGCCCAGCTCTCCCTGAACCTCACCGGCGGCGTCTACGTCAACCAGACAGCAGCCTTCTCCGACTACCACGGCTCAGGCGGCAACCCCGCAGCCAACGCCGCCCTCTGCGACGGCGCCTTCGTCTCCAACCGCTTCCGCACCCTGGAAGTCCGCCGCCAACGCTAGAACACGGGCCCGCCGGCAATTCCAGCCCGTCCGGCAATTCCAGCCCGTCCGGCGCTTGAGGACCGGGGGCTCGGGGGCCCGGGGGCCCGGGGGCGGAGCCCGCCCGCCCCACCCAGCCCGTCCGGCGCTTGAGGACCGGGAGTCCGGGGGCAGAGCCCGCCCACCCCACCCAGCCCGTCCGGCGCTTGAGGACCGGGGGCCCGGGGGCGGAGCCCCCGGTTACGGGAAGGGGCGGGTAGGGGAACAGCCCGCCGCAGGCGCCCGCCCCCGCCCAGCCCCGCCCCCGCCGAGCGCCGGACGAGCCCCGGCACCCCCACCACCCACCACCCACCACCCACCACAGGAACGCCCAACCACGGACACCCCACCCCTCACCCCCCAGAAATCACCGCATACCGCCCCACCCACGCGTGCATCGCAATCGCCGCAGCCGCCCCCGCATTGATCGACCGCGTAGACCCGAACTGCGCGATCGAGCACACCATCGCCGCATGCCGACGCGCCTCCTCCGTCAGCCCGGGCCCCTCCTGCCCGAACAGGAGCACACACCGCCGAGGCAACACCGTCCGCTCCAGCGGCACCGCCCCGGGCAGATTGTCGATCCCGATGATCGGCAGCCCCTCGGCCTCCGCCCAGGCGGTCAGGCTCGCGGTGTCGGGGTGGTAGCGGACGTGCTGGTAGCGGTCGGTGACCATGGCCCCGCGCCGGTTCCAGCGCCGGCGCCCCACGATGTGCACTTCCTTGGCGAGGAAGGCGTTGGCCGTACGGACCACGGACCCGATGTTGAAGTCGTGGCCCCAGTTCTCCACGGCGACGTGGAAGTCGTGCCGGCGCAGGTCGAGGTCGGCGACGATCGCTTCCCGGGTCCAGTAGCGGTACTGGTCGCCGACGTTGCGCCGGTCGCCCTGGGCCAGCAGCTCGGGATCGTACCGCTCGTCCTCGGGCCAGGGCAGCGGATGCGGCCCGACGCCGACCTGCGTACCGAACCCCTCGTCGTACTGCGCGGGCTCGGCGCCCACGAGCCCTCCGCTGCCACTCGTCTCACCGGTGCTGCCGGTCTCACTGCTCACCCGACGAGGGTATGGCTCCCGCCGACCCCGCCCGGCGGGGCCTCCAGATCGTCGGCGGCGCCCCGCTGGGCCGGGACCTTCCCACGCCGCCGGAACAGCAGCCGCCGCCCCAGGGCGACCCGGCCGCCCAGCCACACGAGGAAGACGGTCGGCAGGAAGACGGCATCGGCGGCGATCATCGCCATCGAGAAGAACGGCAGCCCCAGCAGGAGCGCGATCCCGGCATGTTCACAGATCATCGCGCAGAGCAGCACGTTCTTGACCCGCCGGTTGAACAGGGTGAACGGGAAGGCCACCTGCACGATGACGGTGGCGTACGACAGCACCATCACCATGACGCCGCTGGAGGCGAGGAGGTCCGACAGAGCGGGCCACGGCGTGAAGTAGTCCAGCTTGAGCGGGTAGTACAGCGCGGTGCCGTCCTGCCAGCGCGAGCCCTGGATCTTGTACCAGCCGGCCGTCGCGTAGATCAGACAGACCTCGGCCATGATCACGAAGAGCGTGGCGTTGTGGGCGAGGTTGGCGATGACGTCGAGCAGGGTACGCAGCTCGCTGCGCGGCGCCTTCCGGTTCACGGCCCACCAGGCGCCCTGGCCGATCCACAGGGCCCACAGGAGGACCGGCAGCCATACGGTTCCGCCCAGGCCGCCCGCCACCGTCGCCCCGAGCAGTGCGGCCCCGAGCGCCACCCACAGCAGTATCCCGGCCGGCTCCCCGGGCACCCGCCGGCCCCCGGCGCCCTCCTCGACCGTCACGCCGGCCTCCGCCCGGCGCGCCCGGCGCGCCCGCCGCGCGCGGCGGGCGTCGAGCGACCAGACCTGCCCGCACCGGGTCAGCACGAGGTAGATGACCATCAGATGGATGACGTTGTCGCCGCCGTCGCCCATGAAGATGCTGCGGTTCTGCAGCGAGAGGACTCCGGCCATGAAGAGGACGGAGGTGGCCCGGGTGTGCCAGCCGACCATCAGCAGCGCGGCCGAGAGCAGCGTCAGCACGTAGACGATCTCGAACCAGAGGGCGCTGTCCGACCACATGAGCGCGGTGAATGCCTGGTTCCCCGATATCAGCTGCTGCGCCAGGTCCCAGCGCCAGGGCGCGTCGGGCCCGTACATCTCGTGCCGGTGGGGGATCTCCCGGAGCAGGAACAGCAAGTAGGTGGCGGAGAAACCGATCCGGATGACGGCGCTCTGGTACGGCCCGAGGGCCGAGGCGGTGACGCGCTGGATACCGCGGGCGAGCCCGCTGCCGGGGCGGGGCGTGCTCACTGGTCCGCCTCCTCGTAGCCGGCCGTGCCCTTGGGTACGTCAGCCGCATTGACCTTCCACCAGGGCAGGACGCGGTAGGACGGATTGGTACTGATCTTCTCGTCGCTCCACTCGGGCGCCGCGACGGCCCGCACCTCGGACCTGACCTGGATGCGCAGGATGGTCTCGCCGCCGTTGTGCTCGGTGAGACGAAGCATCACGAGACGGCGGACGTACTGCTCGGAGAGAGTGCCGCGCAGGCCGTTGGCCCGGTTCCGGTCGTCGTGCGAGCCGACGTAGAAGTCCCAGGCGCGGCGGAGTTCGTTCTGCTGGACGTGGCTGGGCAGCAGGTTGCCGCGTATGGCCCGCCCGTCCTCGGCGGAGAGATCCGTCCAGGAGGTGGTGCGGGGGCCGTCGGGGCCGGCTGTCTCCGTGCGTACCTGCACGGCGACGTTCTGCTGCAACGGGTTGGGGGCGAAGAGCTTCCAGTTCTGCTCGAACTCGGGGTAGACCCACTCGTCGACGGCCGCGCCGTGCTGCTTGGTCAGCGTGTTGGAGGGTGCGACGTGCAGAAAGACCATGGCCAGCTGGACACAGGCGACCACCCCGAAGACCGCGAGCGCGACAGCGGCGGCGACCTGGTACGGAAACGAGAGCCCGGCCATCCCACCGACCGCCACGGGAGACCCGGCAACCGGAACCTCAGCAGCAGGAACTCCAGGAACGGGAACTCCAGGAACAGGGCCTCCGGCAGCAGGAGCTCCGGCAGGGTGAGCTCGGGCAGCGGGAATTTCGGCAGCGGAATCCGCAGCAGCGGACGCCTCGACAGCGGGGGCCGTCCCGCCCGTACCGCCGGCGCCCCGGTCGTCGTCCGAATCCATCCCGCCCCGATCCTCACCGATCTTGGTCAGTCGGTTATCCACAGGGTTGACACCCTACGGGCCGCAGACTCACCATTGAAGACGTTGAACCGAACGATCGGTCGGTAGGGAGTCCGGGATGGCGGCAGTGACTGCGGGCCAGACAACGCAGGCGACAGAGGGCAGTGCGAAAGGGGCGGACGCGGCCTTGCAGGCGGCTTTCGACGCCGCGGTGGCGGCCGACGAGCGCATCGAGCCGCGCGACTGGATGCCCGACGCCTATCGCGCCTCGCTGGTCAGGCAAATGGCCCAGCACGCCCACTCCGAGATCATCGGCATGCAGCCCGAGGCCAATTGGATCACCCGGGCCCCCTCGCTGCGCCGCAAGGCCATCCTCATGGCCAAGGTGCAGGACGAGGCGGGCCACGGCCTGTATCTGTACAGCGCCGCCGAAACCCTGGGCACCGGGCGCGAGGAACTGCTCGACAGGCTCCACGCAGGCCGGCAGCGGTATTCCTCGATCTTCAACTACCCCACGCTGACCTGGGCGGACGTCGGCGCCATCGGCTGGCTCGTGGACGGCGCCGCGATCACCAACCAGGTGCCGCTGTGCCGCTGCTCCTACGGTCCCTACGCCCGCGCGATGGTCCGCATCTGCAAGGAGGAGTCGTTCCACCAGCGCCAGGGCTACGAGCTGCTCCTCGCACTGAGCAGCGGCACCCCCGCACAGCACGAGATGGCCCAGGACGCGGTGAACCGGTGGTGGTGGCCGTCCCTGATGATGTTCGGCCCCCCGGACGACGCCTCGGCGCATTCGGCGCAGTCGATGACCTGGAAGATCAAGCGGCATTCCAACGACGAGCTGCGACAGCGCTTCGTCGACATCTGCGTCCCCCAGGCCGAGGCCCTCGGCCTCATCCTCCCCGACCCGGACATCCGGTGGAACGAGGAGCGCGGTCAGCACGACTTCGGGGCAATCGACTGGACGGAGTTCCAGGAGGTCCTCAAGGGCAACGGCCCGTGCAACGAGCAGCGCCTCGGTCGGCGCCGCCGGGCCCACGAGGAAGGTGCCTGGGTCCGCGAGGCCGCCGCCGCCCACGCGCGCAAACACGCGACCGGCCCCGGCAGCGCTCCTCCTGCTCCCACCGCACCGGGCGCACCCGGTGCGCCCGGTGCGCCCGGCACACCCGGTGAAGACACGGTCGTACCGAACGGAAAGGCGACAGCATGAGCAGCTCGACGGACTGGCCGCTGTGGGAGGTGTTCGTCCGCTCGCGGCGCGGGCTCTCCCACACCCACGCCGGCAGCCTGCACGCGCCGGACGCCGAGATGGCCCTGCGCAACGCACGCGACCTCTACACCCGCCGGTCCGAGGGGGTCTCGCTGTGGGTGGTGCCCTCCTCCCAGATCACGGCGTCCTCGCCGGACGAGAAGGACTCGTTCTTCGAGCCGGCCGGTGACAAGCCGTACCGGCACCCGACGTTCTACGAGATCCCGGACGGGGTGAAGCACCTGTGACCGCGGCCCTCGCCCTGGGCGACGACGCGCTGGTGCTGTCGCACCGGCTGGGGGAGTGGGCGGGCGACGCCCCGGTGCTGGAGGAGGAAGTGGCCCTCGCCAACATCGCCCTGGACCTGCTGGGCCAGGCCCGACTGCTGCTCTCACTCGCGGGCGACGAGGACGAGCTTGCCTACCTCCGGGAGGAGCGCGCCTTCCGCAACGTCCAGCTGGTCGAGCAGCCCAACGGCGACTTCGCCCACACGATCGCCCGGCAGCTCTACTTCTCCGTCCACCAGCAGGGGCTGTACGAGCAGCTGGCCGCAGGCGACGGCGCGTTCGCGGGGATAGCGGCCAAGGCGGTGAAGGAGGTCGCCTACCACCGGGACCACGCCGAGCAGTGGACGCTGCGCCTCGGCGACGGGACGGACGAGAGCCACGAGCGGATGCAGCGGGCGGTGGACGCGCTGTGGCGCTTCACCGGCGAGCTGTTCCAGCCGGTCGAAGGCGTGGACGTGGACTGGCAGGAGCTGCACGACCGGTGGCTGGAGTCCGTCACCACCGTTCTGGAGCGGGCGACCCTGACGGTCCCGTCGGGGCCGCAGTCGGGCGCCTGGGCGGCGGGGGCCGGCCGGCAGGGCATCCACACCGAGCCCTTCGGGCGCATGATCGCCGAGATGCAGCACCTGCACCGCAGCCACCCGGGGGCGTCATGGTGACCTGGACACCTCTTGAGGAAGAGCTGCTCGGTCTCGCGGGCTCGGTCCCCGACCCGGAGCTGCCCGTGCTCACGCTGGAGGACCTGGGCGTGGTCCGGAGCGTGGAAGTGGTCGAACCGGGCCGGGTCACGGTCAAGCTCACACCGACCTACACCGGTTGCCCGGCGATAGAGGCCATGTCCACGGACATCGAGCGCGTGCTGCACGACTACGGCGTGCCCGAGGTCTCCGTGGAGACGGTCCTGTCCCCTGCCTGGTCGACGGACGACATCACGGCGGAGGGGCGCCGCAAGCTGGCCGAGTTCGGCATAGCGCCGCCCCGGCCCCACGACGCCGCTTCCGCCGCGGGCGGCCCGGTGCCGCTCACCCTGTCCGTGCGCTGCCCGCACTGCGGCTCCACCGACACGGAGTTGCTGAGCCGGTTCTCCTCCACCGCCTGCAAGGCGCTCCGCCGGTGCGTGGCGTGTCACGAACCGTTCGACCACTTCAAGGAGTTGTAGATGTTCCATCCGCTCCGGGTCAGCGGGATCGAGCGGCTGACGGACGATTCGGTGGCCGTCACCTTCGCCGTGCCGCCGGACCTGCACGAGACCTTCCGGCACAAGCCCGGCCAGCATCTCAACGTGCGCTACACCGTCGACGGCAAGGAGGTCCGCCGCTCGTACTCGATCTGCGCCCCGTCCACCGAGCGTCCGGCCTCTCCGGCACTGCGCGTGGGCATCCGGCTCGTGGACGGTGGCGCGTTCTCGACGTACGCGCTCAAGGAACTGCTGGTCGGTGACACGGTCGAGGCGATGCCCCCGATGGGCCGCTTCGTGCTGGAGCCCCGCGCCGGTCAGTTCGCGGCGATCGTCGGCGGCAGCGGCATCACCCCGGTGCTGTCCATAGCGGCCACCCTGCTCGCCCGCGAGCCGGACGCCAGGTTCTGCCTGATCCGCAGCGACCGGACCGCCGCCTCGACCATGTTCCTGGACGAGATCGCCGATCTGAAGGACCGCTACCCGGACCGGTTCCAGCTGGTCACCGCCCTGTCCCGGGAGGAGCAGCAGGCCGGCCTGCCGTCTGGCCGGCTGGACGGCGAGCGGCTCTCCGGGCTGCTGCCCGCGCTGCTGCCGGTGGCAGAGGTCGACGGCTGGTACCTGTGCGGCCCGCTCGGCCTGGTCCGGTCCGCCGAGGGCGCGCTGCACGGCCTGGGCGTGGACCGCTCCCGTATACATCAGGAGATCTTCCACGTCGACGAGGGGCCGGCAGCCCCCGCCGGACCCCGCGTCGAGGCCCCCGTCGGCAGCACACTGACGGCGACCCTTGACGGGCGATCGGGCAAGTGGCCGGTGGAGGAGGGCGAATCACTGCTGGAGACGGTGCTGCGCAGCCGTTCGGACGCGCCGTACGCCTGCAAGGGCGGGGTGTGCGGGACGTGCAGGGCCTTCCTGGTCGCGGGCGAGGTGCGGATGGACCGCAACTTCGCCCTGGAGCCGGAGGAGACGGACGCGGGCTACGTGCTGGCCTGCCAGTCGCACCCGGTGACCGAGGAGGTGGAGCTCGACTTCGACCGCTGACGGCTGACGGCTGACCGCTGACGGCTGACGGCTGACGGCTGACGGCTGACGGCTGACGGCTGACGGCTGACGGCTGACCACGAGTCATGTCGGCGCTCTCTCTCCTGTTCCCTTCTCATAGAACGTGTTCTATCTTGACGCCCCGTCACATCGGGTCAGTCGGGCTAAGGATGCACGTTCGCGGGAGGCCGGGACAGTGGACTTCACCTTCACCGAGGAGCAGCAGACGGCCGTCGAGGCGGCGCGCGCGGTCCTGGCCGGCGTCGCACTCGATGCGGTGCCCAGCCCCGCGCTCGTACCGGGCGCGGTGGCCGAGGACATCGACCGGCCGCTGTGGTCCCGGCTCGCCGCCGCCGACCTGCTGGGCCTGACACTGGCGCCGGAGCACGGCGGGGCGGGGCTCGACCTCATCGCGCTCTGCCTGGTGCTGCGCGAGTCCGCGAAGGTCCTCGCACGCGTCCCGTTGCTGGAGACGTGCGCGGTGGCCATGACGCTCCAGCGGTACGCGGGCCAAGGGCCGGACACGGGGCCGCCGAGGCCGGCCTCACCGGCCCCCGGGTCACCGGCCCCCGGGTCACCGGTCACGGCGCTGCTACCCCGTGTCGTCCGGGGCGAGTTGGTGCTCACCGTCGGGGCCAACGGGCGCACCGGCCACGAGCCGGCCGAACTCGCCGTCACCGCGCGCCGGGAGCGGTCGGACGCCTCCGGAGGCAGGGCCCCGGACAGCACCCGGGGCGGGGTCCCGGCCGGAGCCGTATGGGTGCTGGACGGGGTGCAGTCGGCGGTGCCGTGGGCACAGGCCGCGGACTGGATCGCAATCCCCGCCCACTACACCGTCCCCGCCCGCGCCGGCGAGGGCCGAGCAGACGAAGACCGAGCCGGGGCGGGCCGTATCGAGGCGGCCCCAGCCGGGGCGGCCCCAGCCGGGGCGGTCCCAGCCGGACAAGCCCCAGCCGAGGGGCACCGAGCCGTCCTGGCGCTCGTCCGACGCGACCAGGAGGGCGTCACGGTCGCCGAGCAGGTCTCCACCAACGGCGAGCTCTTCGGCGAGGTCCGGCTCGACGGGGTGCGGGTCGGGCCCGGCGAGCTGATCGAGGCAGCCGGCGCCTGGGAGTGGCTGCGCGACCTGCTCACGGTGGGGACCTGCGCCCTCGCGCTGGGGCTCGGCGAGACCGTGCTGAGCATGACGAGCCAGTACACGAGCAAGCGGGAGCAGTTCGGCTTTCCGGTGGCGACCTTCCAGTCCGTCGCCGTACAGGCCGCCGACCGCTACATCGATCTCCGGGCCATGGAGGTGACCCTCTGGCAGGCGGCCTGGCGGATCACCACGGGAGGGGCGGGCGAGATACCCGTGGCGGGCGATGTCGCGGTGGCGAAGATCTGGGCGTCGGAAGGGGTCCGCCGGGTCGTGCAGACGGCGCAGCATCTGCACGGCGGCTTCGGCGCGGACACCGAGTACGCCCTGCACCGCTTCCACGCCTGGGCGAAGCAGATCGAGCTGTCGCTCGGCTCCGCAGCAGCCCACGAAGAGGCCCTGGCAGACCTCCTGGCAGCCCACCCACCTACCTGAGCCGGTCCCCCACCTGCCCGAGCCGGCCGTCCACCTGCCCGAGCCGGCCGCCCACCTGCCAGCCGACCCCCCACCTGCCCGAGCGGCCCCCCACCTGCCCGAGCCGGCCCCCCACCTGCCCGAGGCTGGAGGCCCGGCGCCTGAACCCAGGCACCCCCGGGCCCGAGCCCAGGCGCCCCTCACCGAGCAGAGCCCTCTTACCGAGCCCCCGGACTCGGCCCCCGCGACCGGCGCGCCGGGCCCAGGTTCGGCGCCCGCAGGGAGTGTCAGGCCACGAAGGCCGGGGTGCCGTTGTCAGTGACCATCGGGCGGCCCGCCCCGTCCCAGGCGAGCATGCCGCCCTCGACGTTCACGGCGTCGATGCCCTGCTGCACCAGATACTGGGTGACCTGGGCGGACCGGCCACCGACCCGGCACATCACATGCACGCGCCGACCGTCCTCCACCGCCTCGGTCACCTCACCGAAGCGGCTCACGAAGTCGCTCATCGGAATGTGCAGGGCGCCGTCGACGTGCCCGGCCGCCCACTCGTCGTTCTCCCGGACGTCCAGCACGAGGCCGTCCGCCGGCACAGCTGCGACATCGACCGTGGGAAGCGGGCCGAAATTCATGGGTCATGCCTTCTCTCGTCGATGCGCTCCGGAGTCACCGAAAACGCTACTGCACCAGGGCCGCGAGTTCCGCCTCGCGCTTCGAGACCTCGCCCAGCAGCTGTTCCGCGACCTCCTCCAGCAGATGGTCCGGGTCGTCCGGGGCCATCCGCAGCATGGCTCCGATCGCGCTCTCCTCCAGCTCCAGGGCCATCTCCGTCAGCAGCTCCTTGCGCTGGGTCAGCCAGTTGAGCCGGGCGTAGAGCTCGTCGGCCTCGCTCAGTTCCGTCTGCGGCGCGACCGGCCCGGCCGCCCACTCCTGGGCCAACTCCTTCAGCAGGGCCTCGTCCCCGCGCCCGTAGGCGGCGTTGACCCGCGCGATGAACTCGTCCCGCCTGGCCCGCTCCGCCTCGTCCTGGGCCAGGTCCGGGTGGGCTTTACGGACCAGGTCGCGGTACAGCTTGCGCGCCTCCTCGGTGGGCCGGACCCGCTTGGGCGGCCGCACCGGCTGCTCGGTGAGCATGGCCGACGCCTCGGGAGACAGGCCGTCGGAGTCCATCCAGTCGTGGAACAGCTCGTCCACGCCCGGCATGGGCATCACGACCGACCGTGCCTCCTCCGCCTTGCGCAGATCCTCCGGATCGCCCGTCCTGGCCGCCCGCGCCTCGGCGATCTGCGCATCGAGCTCGTCGAGCCGCGCGTACATCGGGCCGAGCCGCTGGTGGTGCAGCCGGGAGAAGTTCTCCACCTCGACCCGGAACGTCTCCACCGCGATCTCGAACTCGATCAGCGCCTGCTCGGCCACCCGGACAGCACGCGCAAGCCGCGCCTCAGGCCGAGCTTGCCCGTCTTCATTCCGCACCGGACCGTCTTCATTCCGCACCGGGCCGTCCTCGCCCCGCACCGGGCCGTCCTCGCCCCGCACCTCACCGGATTCGGCAGCCCGCCCGGGACCGGCCTTGGGCCCCGCAGCCGCGTCCCCGGCACCCTCTCCCGGAGCGCCGGGCGCTTCCGAAGTACCCGGAGCGCCCGGGGCGTCCCTCTCCGCACGTGCGTCGGCTTGCGGTTCATCGTCGTTCCGGGTGGTCGGCACCCCGGCGGCTTCGTGGGTCACCCGTCCAGCGTATGGCCCCAGCCCGCCCGCCGGGGACACGCGGTCTGGGAAGCAGGCGTCACACCCCCAGCTCAGCGGCTATTCGCCCCGCCCCGATCGCCTGCACCAACTCTGCGTGATCCGCCTCGGTGCGATCCGCGTACGTCACCGCGAAGGACGCCACCGCCTCGTCCAGCTCGTCGTTCTTGCCGCAGTAGCCCGCGACCAGCCTCGGATCCGCGCTGTGCGCATGGGCACGCGCCAGCAGCGCACCGGTCATCCGGCCGTAGTCGTCGACCTGATCGGCGGCCAGCGCCACCGGGTCTACGCTGCCCTTGCGGTTCCTGAACTGCCGCACCTGGAACGGCCGCCCCTCCACCGTCGTCCAGCCCAGCAGGTGGTCACTGACGACCTGCATCCGCTTCTGCCCGAGCACCACGCGGCGCCCCTCGTGCGCGACCTCCGGCACCTCGAACCCCGCGGCGGCCAGATGCGGCGCCAGGACCGAGGGCCGGGCCTCCTTCACCTGGAGCGCCAACGGCTCCCCCCGGTGGTCCAGCAACAGCACCACGTACGAGCGGGTGCCGACGCTGCCCGTGCCGACCACGCGGAACGCCACGTCGTGAATCGCGTACCGGGCGAGCAGCGGTGTCCGGTCCTCCGAGACGGTCTCCAGGTAGTCGCCGAGTCCCCTCGCCACGGCCGCGGCCTCGGCGTCGGGCACCCGGCGCAGCACCGGCGGCGCGTCGACGAAGCGGCGGCCGCCGTCCTCGCATTCCTCCGTGGACTTCGCCGCGAAGCGAGCGCTGGTGTTGTTGCGGGCCTTCTCGGAGACCCGCTTCAGGGTGCCGAGCAGATCCCGCGCGTCGGCGTGGGACACCAACTCCTCGTCCGCGATGGCGTTCCACGCGTCGAGCGCGGGCATTCTGGCCAGCAGCCGCATCGTCCGCCGGTAGGCCCCCACCGTGTCGTACGCGGCCCTGCGGCAGGTGTCCTCGTCGGCGCCGGCCTCGCGGCCCGCGAGCACCAGCGATGTGGCGAGGCGCTTGAGGTCCCACTCCCACGGCCCGGACACGGTCTCGTCGAAGTCGTTCAAATCGATGACCAGGCTGCCCCGGGCGTCGCCGTACAGGCCGAAGTTGGCCGCATGCGCGTCGCCGCAGAGCTGGGCGGCCACCCCGGTGTCGGGCGTGCCCATCAGGTCATGGGCCATCAGCCCGGCCGAGCCGCGCAGGAAGGCGAAGGGGGTCGCGGCCATCCGCCCCACCCGTATCGGCGTCAGCCCGGCCACCCGGCCCCGGTTGGACTCCTCGACCGCGCGCACCGCGTCGGGCCGCCCGGCAGGCAGCACCAGCGTCGCGTGCGAGGACCTGGGCACGCGCACACGCAACGCCTTGCCCCGCTCCTTCGGCGCCCCCACAGCCGCCGCGAAAACCGCACCGGCGCCGGCACCCGCCCCCACGTCCGCACCCGCCCCCGCGCCCGCGCCGACACCCACGCGACGTGCGAATCCCGGTACGACCGGGATGCGCGGCTCGCCCCCACCGGCCCGGAGCGGACCGGCCGCCTCCGCCCCACTGGAACCGCCCCGTTCCACCGGCGGCAAGGCCATTGCGATTCCATCCATGGCGCACAGCCTCCCCCGCCCGGCGCAGCCGCCGGGCCCCCCGCCCAACATCAACTGTCGAAGACGGTACCGCCGTACACCGATCTCCGTCTGCCCTGTGGACAAGCCCTGTGGATAACACCCACCAGAGCCTTTCCCCGCTGGTCAGACGCTCAGACCCCCACCGCCTCCTCCATCTCCTCTTCCTCCTCGGCCACCCGTGACTCCCCCACCTTCCGCAACTCCCCAGCGGCCGAGGACTCCCCCACCCTCCGCAACTCCCCGGCGGCCGAGGACTCCCCAGCCCTCCGCAACTCCCCAGCGGCCGAGAGCTTCTCAGCCGTCCGCGGCTCCTCAACCGCTCGCGCCTCCCCGGCGGCCGAGGGCTTCTCATCAACCGCAGACCGGGCCGTCTGCGCGGCCGCCGTCCGGCGCTTCCCCTCCGCCAGGCCCGCGAGGCCCATCATCACCAGGCCCGCGACGAACCAGAGGGCCAGCACCAGCAGGTTCCCGCCCAGCGCGTGGCCGCCGAAGTACACGTGGCTGCGGACGCCTTCGACAAAGCCGGCCCCGTTCCAGAAGGAGTGCAGCGCGCCGAAGAACCCGGGCTCCAGCTCGGGGCGGAAGATCCCGCCGGAACTGGTGAAGTTGAGCATGACGAACAACACCATCACCCCGAGCGTGGTCCACCGCTTCAGGAAGGTGTGCAGCCCCACCCCGATCAGCAGGATGCCCGCCGAGTAGAGCCACGCCATGCCCCACAGGCCCGTGAGCCCCTGGTCGACCAGCCCGAACAGCGGCCCGGCGAACACCGCCCCTATGACACTCACCACCAGCGAGGCCCCGAGCGCCAGCGCCGCCCTCACCCGCAGCCGGAGGACCGCCCCGGCTCCGCCGATCACGGCGACGGAGGCATACGAGCCGATGCTCACGGCGACCAGCAGGAAGAAGATCCCCTGACCGGTCGGGTCCCCGTCCGCCGTGGGAGCCGTGTCCGTCACCTTCAGCGGGGCGCCCTGCCCGGCCGCCACCTGTGTGAAGACTTTCTCGACCACCGTCGCGCTGGTGTCGGACGAGGCGGAGGCGACGAGCAGTTCGGGGGCCTTGCCCGGTATGTAGGCGCCGTAGCTGGCCTGCGTCCGCAGGTGGTCGGCCGCCGTCGCACGGTCGGCGACGGTACGCACGCTCAGCGCCCCGTCCCCCTTGTCCTGCAACGTCTGCGCGAGTACCTGGGCGCTCGGGCCGGAGCCGACCACGTCCACCCGCAGGTCGTGCGGCTGTGGAGCATGGAACGCGCCGAGGTAGGCAAGCCCCATGCCGATGCACATCAGCAGCGGCGTGACGAGGTGGCTCAGTACGTGACGCAGCGCCCCCGCCGGGGAACCGGCGGCGGCGCTCGGGCCTGCGGACATGGGGACTCCAGACGGTCGATCGATCGACCGACCGACCGATAGGTAGTTGGCTTTTACAACTCCAATTCCGTTGTACTATACAACTGAACTTTCGAGGAAGGCGAACCCGTGCCAGGCAGCCCCGGAGAACGCGAGGAATCGCTGGACGTCATCCAGCGCGAACTGACCGCCTTCGCGCGCCGCGCGCGGGCAGCGGCGGCCCGGCTCCATCCGGAACTGCCCCTGGTCTCCTACACGCTGCTGGCACACATCGAAGATCAGCAGGGCTGCCGCGCGACCGACCTGGCGGCGCACTACATGCTCGACAAGTCCACGGTCAGCCGACAGATCGGCGCTCTGGAGAAGCTCGGCCTGGTCGAGCGCCATCCGGACCCGGACGACCACCGCATCCAGGTCCTGCACCCCACCGAGGCCGGCACGCAGGCCCTCGCCGCCACCCAGGCCAGCCGCCGCGCCGCCTACCAGGAACGCCTCGCGGACTGGACGGCGGAGGATCTCACCCGCTTCGCCGCGTACCTCCTGCGCTACAACGCGACGGGTGACACCCCACAGACGTAAACCGGGCGTTTCACGTGAAACCAAGCCACCGTGAAACCAAGCGCCAACGAAACCGAGCCCCGGCGAAGACTGAGCGCCGACGAAACCGAGCCCAGCGAAACCAAGCCAAGCCACCGCGAAGCCGAGCCCCTCGCACCCCTCCCTGGGGCACGGAACGGGCCCGGCAAACTGAAGAAGCCCCTCAGGCCAAGACCTGAGGGGCTTCCTTCTTGTGCGCGAGGGGGGATTTGAACCCCCACGTCCCTAAGGACACTGGCACCTGAAGCCAGCGCGTCTGCCGTTCCGCCACTCGCGCATGAGTGGTGTTTCCGGACTCTCTCACTTGTTGGTGCGAGCGCCTGGCGACATCCGGAAGATTAGCACGCTGGACAGGGTGGATTCACATCCGTTGTTTGGCCGCCCGTCCGCCGGGCACTCGCCGCACGCTCGGCGAACGTCCGAAAGGAATCTGGAACCCACAGCGGTCGCCCCCACTCCTCCAGAGCGGGCCCGAGGTGCGGGACACTGGGAGGAGGCCACCTCTACGATCCGTGTGAGAGGGGACACTCATCCACAGTGCAGACAAGGGGAACCAGCCGATTTCCCGACGCGTGGATACGATCAGTAAGCAGTACAGGGACGATGACACCGGAGGAGGTGCCCCATGGGAGTGATGAAGCGTTTCGAGCAGCGTCTCGAAGGTCTGGTCAACGGCACTTTCGCCAAGGTCTTCAAGTCCGAGGTCCAGCCGGTCGAGATCGCGGGTGCCCTCCAACGGGAGTGCGACAACAACGCCACCATCTGGAACCGTGAACGCACCGTCGTCCCCAACGACTTCATCGTCGAGCTCAGCGCCCCCGACTACGAGCGCCTGAGCCCCTACTCCGGCCAGCTGGGCGACGAGCTCTCCGGCCTCGTCCGGGACTACGCCAAGCAGCAGCGGTACACCTTCATGGGCCCCATCAAGGTGCACCTTGAGAAGGCCGACGATCTGGACACCGGTCTCTACCGGGTCCGCAGCCGCACCCTGGCGTCGAGTTCGTCACAGGGCCAGGGCCACGGCGCCCCGTCCCCTCAGCAGGGCTACCAGGACCCGGGAGATGCCCAGCACGGCCGCCCCGGCCCCGCGCGCCCCGCCCCCCAGACTCCCGGCGGCTACGGCTACCCGCCGGCCTCCGTCCCGCCCATGCCCGCGGCCCCGCCGCCGGGCGCCGGGCGGCACTCGGGCCCGGACCGGCGTCCGCCGGCCGCTCCCGCCCCGCTGCCGAGCGCACAGGTGCGACGCTGGATCGAGATCAACGGCACCCGCCATCAGATCTCCCGCCCGACGCTGGTGATGGGCCGCAGCACCGATGCAGACGTACGGATCGACGACCCCGGCGTCTCCCGCCGGCACTGTGAGATCAGGACCGGAACGCCCTCGACGATCCAGGATCTCGGGTCTACCAACGGCATCGTGGTAGACGGGCAGCACACCACCCGCGCTACGCTCCGCGACGGCTCGCGGATCGTCGTGGGCAGCACCACCATCGTTTACCGGCAAGCCGAAGGGTGAAGCGGGGGCAATGTCAGAGCTGACCCTGACGGTCATGCGGCTAGGTTTCCTGGCTGTTCTGTGGCTGTTCGTGATCGTGGCCGTCCAGGTCATCCGCAGCGACCTGTTCGGAACGCGCGTCACGCAGCGCGGCTCACGCCGCACCGCGACCGACGCACGTCCGCCACAGGCGCGCCAGAACGCGGCGGCACCGCCGCAGCAGCGCCAGCAGCCCGGGCGCCAGCGCCGCGGAGCACCCACCAAGCTGGTCGTGTCCGAGGGCACGCTCACCGGCACCACGGTGGCGCTCCAGGGGCAGACCATCACGCTGGGCCGGGCCCATGATTCAACGATCGTGCTGGACGACGACTACGCGTCCAGCAGGCATGCCAGGATCTACCCCGACCGTGACGGCCAGTGGATCGTCGAGGATCTCGGGTCCACCAACGGCACGTACCTGGACCGGACCCGCCTCACCACCCCGACGCCTGTTCCGCTGGGCGCGCCGATCCGGATCGGCAAGACCGTCATCGAGCTGCGGAAGTAGTACGACAATGAGCGAGCGGAGCGAGCGAGCCGCTGGGGTCCGGGCATCGGACCCGGCCAGGCTCCCGACCGGAGGGTGGGCAGTGTGGCTCGAGACCGGCTGTACCCCGAACCGACGGGTGAGGTGCGCATGAGTCTGTCCCTGCGCTTCGCCGCCGGATCGCACAAGGGCATGATCCGGGAAGGCAACGAGGACTCCGGCTACGCCGGGCCCCGCCTTCTCGCGATCGCCGACGGGATGGGCGGCCAGGCGGCCGGCGAGGTCGCCAGCTCCGAGGTGATCTCCACGCTCGTCCAGCTCGACGACGACGTGCCGGGCTCCGACATCCTCACCTCGCTCGGCACGGCGGTCCAGCGGGCCAACGACCAGCTGCGGATGATGGTCGAGGAGGACCCCCAGCTGGAGGGCATGGGCACCACGCTCACCGCCCTGCTCTGGACCGGTCAGCGCCTCGGCCTGGTCCACGTCGGCGACTCGCGCGCGTACCTGCTGCGCGATGGCGTGCTGACCCAGATCACGCAGGACCACACCTGGGTCCAGCGCCTGGTCGACGAGGGCCGGATCACCGAGGAGGAGGCCACCACCCACCCGCAGCGCTCCCTGCTGATGCGCGCGCTGGGCAGTGGCGACCACGTCGAACCCGACCTCTCCATCCGTGAGGTCCGGGCCGGCGACCGGTATCTGATCTGCTCCGACGGGCTCTCCGGCGTCGTCTCCCACCAGACGATGGAGGAGACGCTCGCCAGCTACCAGGGCCCCCAGGAGACCATCCAGGACCTGATCCAGCTCGCCCTGCGCGGCGGCGGCCCCGACAACATCACCTGCATCGTCGCCGACGTCTTCGACGTCGACAGCAACGACACCCTGGCCGCGCAGCTGAACGACACCCCGGTCATCGTCGGCGCGGTCGCCGAGAACCAGGCGGCCCAGCTGAACGACGGCGGCGCGATGCAGACGCCCGCCGGCCGCGCGGCCGGCCTCGGCCGTCCCGTACCGCCGCCCGCGGGCGGCTTCGGCCCTCCCGGCAGCGGTGACGACGTCGGCTACGGCTCCATGCCGGAGGGGTCCTTCGGGTCCTACTCCGACGACGACTTCGAGAAGCCCGGCGGCCGCAAGTGGCTCAAGCGGTCCCTGTACATCGTGCTCGCGCTCGCGGTCATCGGCGGTGGCCTGTACGGCGGTTACCGCTGGACGCAGACCCAGTTCTACGTCGGTGCGAAGAACGACAACGTCGCGCTGTACCGGGGCATCAGCCAGGACCTCGGCTGGGTCTCGCTCTCGAAGGTCGAGACGGACCACCCCGAGATCGAACTCAAGTACCTCCCGCCGTACCAGCGCAAGAAGGTCGAGGAGACGATCGCCGAGGGCAGCCTCGCCGACGCCCGCGAGAAGATCACCGAGCTCTCCGCCCAGGCGTCCGCCTGCAAGAAGGACGCGCAGCGCCGCGCGGCGGAGGAGAACGCCAAGGGCGACGAGGGCCAGGCGACGGGCACGGACAGCGACGCCACCAAGGCGTCGAAGACATCCGCCAAGTCCTCCAAGACGTCCGGCGACACCAAGACCGAGCAGACTTCCACGACTCCCACTCCTGGGCCCAGCCTCTCGGAGGAAGAGAAGAAGCTGGTCCCGCAGTGCGGTAAGAAGTAGAGCCGTAGGGGGCCTTCAGCACCATGAGCGTTGTCACCAACACAACCACGATCGGCGCGATCAACGCGCCGAGCCGGCGCAACACCGAACTGATGATGATGGTCTTCGCCATCGCCATCTCGGTGTTCGCCTATGCCAACGTGGGCCTCGCCCTGGACGGCAAGCTCCCCTCCGGCATGTTCGGTTACGGGGCAGGGCTCATCCTGCTCGGCGGCGTGGCCCACCTCGTGGTGCGCAAGTTCGCCCCGTACGCGGACCCGCTGCTGCTTCCGCTGGCCACCCTGCTCAACGGCCTCGGCCTGGTGCTCATCTGGCGGCTGGACCAATCGGAGAGGCTGATCCAGCGGGCCGAGTTCCTGTACGGGTCGTACAGCCCCGACGCGCCCAAGCAGCTGCTCTACTCGGCGATCGGTGTGGCCTTCTTCGTCGCGGTGCTGATGGTCCTCAAGGACCACCGCATCCTGCAGCGCTACACGTACATCTCGATGGCCGCGGCCCTGGTCCTGCTGATCCTGCCGATCTTCTTCCCCGCGGTGAACGGCGCGAAGATCTGGATCAGCCTCGGCCCGTTCTCGATCCAGCCGGGTGAGTTCGCCAAGATCCTCATCGCGATCTTCTTCTCCGGCTACCTCATGGTCAAAAGGGACGCGCTGGCGCTCGCCAGCCGCCGTTTCATGGGCCTGTACCTGCCGCGCGGCCGCGACCTCGGGCCGATCATCACCATCTGGGCCCTGTCGATCCTGATCCTCGTATTCGAGACCGACCTCGGTACGTCCCTGCTGTTCTTCGGCCTCTTCGTGATCATGCTGTACGTCGCCACCGAGCGGACCAGCTGGATCGTCTTCGGTCTGCTGATGTCGGCGGCCGGCGCGGTGGGCGTGGCCTCGTTCGAGAAGCACGTGCAGGCCCGTGTGAACGCCTGGCAGGACCCCTTCAGCTGCTTCACGACGAACGACGCCTGCGAGCAGATCGGACAGTCCCTCATGTCCTTCGGCTCCGGCGGCACGCTCGGCACCGGACTGGGCCAGGGCCACTCGGACCTGATCATGTTCGCCGCCAACGCGGACTTCATCTTCTCCACCGTCGGTGAAGAGCTCGGCCTCGCCGGGATGATGGCCGTCCTGCTGATCTACGGTCTGATCATCGAGCGCGGCATCCGCACCGCTCTCGCCGCCCGCGACCCCTTCGGCAAGCTCCTGGCCATCGGCCTCTCCGGCGCCTTCGCCATCCAGGTCTTCGTGGTGGCCGGCGGCGTCATGGGGCTCATCCCGCTGAGCGGTATGACCATGCCGTTCCTCGCCTACGGTGGTTCGTCCGTCCTGGCCAACTGGGCCCTGATCGGCATCCTCATCCGCATCAGCGACACCGCCCGGCGCCCCGCTCCCGCCCCCGCTCCCTCCACCGACGCCGAGATGACCCAGGTGGTCCGACCGTGAACAAGCCCCTGCGCCGGATCGCGATCTTCTGCGGCGTCCTCATCTTCGCCCTGCTCGCGCGCACCAACTACCTGCAGTACGTGAAGGCCGACGAGCTCAACACCCGCAAGGAGAACCGCCGCGTCCGCATCGAGCGGTACGCCCACGAGCGCGGCAACATCATCGTGGACGGCGGCAAGTCCATCACCGGGTCCAAGGAGACCGAGGACAGCGACTTCAAGTACAAGCGGGTCTGGAAGGACGGCCCCATGTGGGCCCCCGTCACCGGCTACTCCTCGCAGGCGTTCGACGCCTCACAGCTCGAAAAGCTCGAGGACGGCATCCTCACCGGCAACGACGACCAGCTCTTCTTCGACCGCACCATGTCGATGTTCACCGGCGACGAGGCACAGGGCGGCAATATCGTCACCACGCTCAACAGCGCCGCCCAGACGGCAGCCTTCAAGGGCCTCGGCAAGAGGAAGGGCGCCGTCGCCGCCCTCGACCCGCAGACCGGCGCCATCCTCGCGCTCGCCAGCACACCCTCGTACGACCCATCGACCTTCGCGGGCAACGGAAAGGCCGACACCGAGGCGTGGCAGGCGCTGCTGAAGGACAAGGACAAGCCCATGCAGAACCGGGCGCTGCGCGAGACCTACCCGCCCGGTTCGACGTTCAAGGTCGTCACCGCGGCCGCCGCCCTTGAGAACGGCCTCTACACGGACATCGACGCGGACACGAAGTCGCCGCTGCCGTGGCGTCTCCCGCAGTCCACCAAGGACCTGGACAACGAGGGCCCCATCCCGTGCGAGAACGCCTCTCTCCGCAAGGCGCTGCGCTACTCCTGCAACACCGTCTTCGGCAAGATCAGCGATGACCTGGGCAACCAGAAGATGATCGACGAGGCCGGCAAGTTCGGCTTCAACAAGGAGATCTTCACCCCGGTCCGCTCCAACGCCAGCGTGTACCCGAAGGACAACCGGCCGCAGAACGCCATGGCGGGCATCGGCCAGGCCTCCAACCGCGCCACCCCGCTCCAGATGGCCATGGTCGCCTCCGCCGTCGCCAACGACGGAAAGCTGATGCAGCCGTACATGGTCGCCGAGCGGCAGGCGCCCAACCTGGACGTGATCTACACGCACGAGAAGGAGGAGTTCAGCCGCCCCCTCTCGGCCGAGAACGCCCAGAAGCTCCAGGAGATGATGGAGACCGTCGTCAAGGAGGGCACGGGCACGAACGCTCAGATCCCGGGCGCCACGGTCGGCGGCAAGACCGGTACGGCCCAGCACGGACTGAACAACAGCGAGAAGCCGTACGCCTGGTTCATCTCGTACGCCAAGACGGACAGCGGTTCCCCGGTGGCCGTCGCCGTGGTCGTCGAGGACGGCAACGCCGACCGCGACGACATCTCCGGCGGCGGACTGGCCGCGCCCATCGCGAAAGCGGTCATGAAGGCAGTCATCGACAGCAAGAAGTGACACCGCTGTGAAGTGATACCGCTCACACATGGCCGTGAATACGCACCTGCGGATACCGGTCGGATATCAGGTATCGCCTGCGGGGCCGATCGGCTGATGCGGGGCCGGTAGCGTATGCGCGAACAGCACACCGCCGGACCGCACACCGGTGCGGTCAGGACTGACGGAGAGGGCTGGAACAGTTATGGAAGAGCCGCGTCGCCTCGGCGGCCGGTACGAGCTGGGCTCGGTGCTCGGCCGTGGTGGCATGGCCGAGGTCTACCTCGCCCACGACACCCGGCTCGGCCGCACCGTCGCTGTGAAGACGCTCCGGGCCGACCTCGCCCGTGACCCGTCCTTCCAGGCCCGGTTCCGCCGTGAGGCCCAGTCCGCCGCCTCGCTCAACCATCCCGCGATCGTCGCGGTGTACGACACCGGCGAGGACTACGTCGACGGGGTCTCCATCCCGTACATCGTCATGGAGTACGTCGACGGGTCGACGCTCAGGGAGCTGCTGCACTCGGGGCGCCGGCTGCTGCCCGAGCGAACGCTCGAAATGACCGTCGGCATCCTCCAGGCGCTGGAGTACTCGCACCGCGCGGGCATCGTCCACCGGGACATCAAGCCGGCCAACGTCATGCTGACCCGGACCGGCCAGGTCAAGGTCATGGACTTCGGCATCGCCCGCGCCATGGGCGACTCCGGTATGACGATGACCCAGACCGCGGCCGTCATCGGCACCGCCCAGTACCTCTCCCCCGAGCAGGCCAAGGGCGAGCAGGTCGACGCGCGGTCCGACCTGTACTCGACCGGCTGCCTGCTCTACGAGCTGCTGACGGTCCGGCCGCCGTTCATCGGGGACTCCCCGGTCGCGGTTGCCTACCAGCACGTACGGGAAGAGCCGCAGCCGCCCAGCAGCTTCGACCCCGAGATCACGCCCGAGATGGACGCGATCGTGCTGAAGGCCCTCACCAAGGACCCCGACTACCGCTACCAGTCGGCCGACGAGATGCGCGCCGACATCGAGGCATGCCTCGACGGCCAGCCGGTCGCCGCCACCGCGGCGATGGGTGCGGCCGGTTACGGCGGTTACGGCGGCGGTTACGACAACGACCAGCCCACCACCGCCTTGCGGGCCGCGGACCAGAACGGCGACCGCACGTCGATGCTGCCGCCGGTCAACCCGGACGACGGCGGCTACGGCTACGACGACCGCCCCGACCGCCGCCGGCAGCGGAAGAACCACACCTCGACCATCCTGCTGGTCGTCGCGGGCGTCCTGGTGCTGATCGGCGCGATCCTCATCGGCAAGGAGGTCTTCGTCGGCGACGGCGGAGACAAGGGCGCGTTCGACGTGCCCGACATGGTCGGAATTTCCGTCAAGGACGCTCAGAAGCGCGCCGACAATTCGAACGTCAAGCTCAAGATCGGTCCCGAGGAAGAATGCAAGGACCAGCCCAAGGACAAGATCTGCCGCCAGACGCCGACGGCTGACGAGCAGATGCAGGAGCAGGAGACCATCACGGTCTTCGTCTCCAGCGGTCCGCCGAAGGTGGACGTCCCGGACGTCACGGAGAAGTCCGAGACCAACGCCCGCGAGATCCTGGAGAAGAGGGGCTTCACGGTCACCGTCACCTCGGTCGAGTCCGAGGCCGAGCCCAACACCGTCCTGGAGCAGTCCCCGAAGGGTGACACGAAGGCCGAGGAGAACTCCGAGGTCAAGCTCACGGTCGCCACGGAGAAGCTGATCTCCGTGCCGCCGGTGGACACCCGCTCGTACGACGAGGCGGTGGCCCAGCTGAAGGCGCTCGGCTTCACCAACATCGGCAAGTCCGAGGTCGACGACGAGGACCACCCCGCAGGCCAGGTCGTCGGACAGACCCCTGAGGCCAACCAGAAGGTCGGCAAGGACACCGCGATCATCCTCAAGGTCTCCAAGGGCCCGACCCAGCCCCCGACGACCGCCATCCCCGAGATCCGCGGGCACAAGGTCTCCGACGCCAAGCAGATGCTGACCGGAGCCGGCTTCACGAACATCCAGTTCGCCGAAGGCAGCTCGGACGACGACAACGCCGTGGTCGTGAACGCCGACCCGCAGCCGGGCACCCAGTCCGACCCGGCCAACACCACCGTCACCCTCACCACGATGGGCGGAAGCAACGTCTTCGGCGGACCGAACAGTGGGCGGGGCCACTGACCTTCCCCGCACCCGGCACGAGCAGAGGGCCCCGGTCACCGCATCACGGTGACCGGGGCCCTCTGCCGTACGCGCCCGTACGCCCGTCTCAGCGCAGCTCCGCCGGCTGCGTACGGTCCCGGTCGACCTTCTCCGTACGGACCAGCTCGCCCCACACGATGTAGCGGTACTTCGACGTGAAGACCGGGGTGCACGTCGTGAGCGTGATGTAGCGGCCGGCCTTCTTCGCGCCGGAGCCCTTCGGGACGGGCCCCAGCACGTCGACGTTGTACTTCGACGTCTCCGGCAGCTCGTTGAAGACCTTGTAGACGTACCAGGTGTCCTTCGTCTCGAAGACGATCGCGTCCCCGGTGTGCACCTTGTCGATGTTGTGGAACTTCGCCCCGTGCCCGTCCCGGTGGGCGGCCAGCGTGAAGTTGCCCTCCTTGTCCGAGGGGAGCGCCGATTTCACCGGATCGGTGTAATAGCCGGCGACGCCGTCGTTGAGGATCTCGGTGTCGGTGCCCTTCTTGACGAGCACTTCGCCGTTCTTCATCGACGGGACGTGGAGGAAGCCGATGCCGTCCTTGGTGTCCAGCGCACCGGGGCCGTCGGCCCAGTGGTCGCGGACCGTGTCGCCCTGCTTGGTGGCCTCGCGGTCGGCGAGCACGTTCGTCCACCACAGGGAGTAGACGACGAAGAGACCGAGCACCAGACCTGCGGTGATGAGGAGTTCACCGAAGAGGCTGACGGCCGTCGCGACGGGATGACGGCCCCCGGCCCGCGCCGGCGGCGCGGACTCGTCGGTCTGCTCCTGGTCCTCGGTCCTCGCCGTCACCGCACCGCCCCTGTCGTCATGATGTCCAGCACGTTCAGCCCACGAGCGCGTCGGGCTTCCCCTTGCTGCGCGGCCGCTCGTCGACCATCTTGCCCCAGACGATCAAACGGTACGTACTCGTGAATTCGGGCGTACACGTCGTCAACGTGATGTACCGGCCGGGCTTGGTGAACCCGGACTGCGGCGGCACCGGCCCGATCACCGACACGTTGGACGGCGAGGTCTGGGCCAGCTCGCTCGTCATCTCGTACGTGTAGTACGCGTCCTGCGTCTCGACCACGATCGGGTCGCCGGGGCGCAGCCGGTTGATGTAGCGGAACGGCTCGCCGTGCGTGTTGCGGTGGCCGGCCAGGGCGAAGTTGCCCTGCTCGTCCTCGGGCATCGCGGTCCGCAGCGGTTCCTCGCTGTAGTGGCCGACCATCCCGCGGTCGAGGACCTTCTCCTTGCTGGTGCCCTCGGCGATCGGGGTGACGACGTCGAGCTTCGGGATGTGGATGATGGCGAAGCCCTGCCCCGGCTCGAACGCCTCCGGTTTGCCGGCGCCCTTGGCCCAGCCGTCCTGGATCTTGTGGGTCTCCCTGCCGGCGATCTGGTCGGCGCGCACGTTCGTCCACCACAGCTGGTAGGTGACGAAGAGCAGCATCAGGACGCCCAGTGTGATGAACAGTTCGCCGACGACCCGGCTGATGACGACCGCGGGGCTGTCCTTGGCGGCCTTGGCCGCCCGGCGCGCCTCCATGCGAGTCATGGGCTTCGCCGGGGCGCCGTCCGTACCGGCCGCGGACCCGGACCCGGACGGCGGTGCGGAACGCCGCCGTCCGCGCCCCTTGGCGGCACGCCTGCGCTCGGCCCGGCCGCCGGTCGCCGGTACGGGGGGCCCGGACGACGGGCCGCGCTGTTCCCCGGGCGCCTCCGCGCTCTCGGGCGCGTCGCCCCCGGCCGAAGGCTCGGGGTCCGGCTCCCGCGCGGCCTCCTCGGCCGGGTCTACTCGCCACAGGACCTCCGTGCGCGGCTCAGCGCTCCCGTCGGCCGGGGGCACCGACTCGGCCGGGGCCTGCCGCACGGGCTCCTGTTGGCCGTACCAGTCCCGTTCGTACCCCTCCGGGTCGTACCACTCGGGCGGGGCCTGCTGGGGGCCCTGGGGGGCCTGTGGCGCCTGCCGCCGGGACGGTACGGGCGGCGGCCCCTGGTGTCCCGGCAGCGGGTCGTTCAGCGGGTCCGGCAGCCTGTCGACCGCCGCCTCGAAGGCGCCCGGGTCCCCGTACGCCCGCGGATCGTGCGGGTCGTCCTGCCGCCCGGCCCCGGTTCCGTGGCGGGGTGGGGTCACGCGACGGCCTTGCCCACCACCGGAGCGAGCCCCGCCGACCTCTCGACGGCTCCGGCGTCACCGCAGCGCACCAGCCAGTTGGCCAGCATCAGATGGCCGTGCTCGGTGAGCACCGACTCCGGGTGGAACTGCACGCCCTCGACGGCCAGTTCCCGGTGGCGCAGGCCCATGATGATGCCGTCGGCCGTCCGCGCGGTGACCTCCAGCTCATCGGGGACCGTGTCCGGTTCGGCGGCGAGCGAGTGGTACCGGGTCGCGGTGAACGGCGAGGGCAGACCGGCGAACACGCCCGCGCCCTCGTGGAGCACCGGGGACGTCTTGCCGTGCAGCAGCTCGGGCGCGCGGCCCACGACACCGCCGTACGCCACCGCCATCGACTGCATCCCCAGGCAGACCCCGAAGACCGGGACGCCGGTCGCCGCGCAGTGGCGCACCATGTCGACGCAGACGCCCGCGTGCTCCGGGGTGCCGGGCCCGGGCGAGAGCAGGACACCGTCGAAGCCGTCCTGGGCGTGTGCCGTGGTCACCTCGTCGTTGCGCAGCACCTCGCACTCGGCACCCAGTTGGTAGAGGTACTGGACGAGGTTGAAGACGAAGCTGTCGTAGTTGTCGACGACCAGGATGCGGGCGCTCATCGGCCGGCCCCCGTCGCAGCGCTCGCGCCGTCGACCGTCACGTCACCGAACGGAAGCAGCGGCTCCGCCCACGGGAAGACGTACTGGAACAGCACGTAGACGACCGCCAGGGCGAGCACGAGCGAAATCAGCCCGCGCACCCACGCGTTGCCCGGCAGATGCCGCCAGATCCAGCTGTACATCCTGACCCTCCATTCGTACGGGACCAGAGTAAGGGGCGGGGGGTCGGCCGTGGGTCACCTGTGGAAAGCCGTGGGCGGGCCGGCAAGAGCCGTGGGTCAGCTGTGGAGGGCCGCCGGCCTGCCCTCGGTGACGGGCTGGGTCGCGTCCAGGTGCGCCCAGGCGATCAGCCGGTGGCTGCTGCCCCACTCGGGGTCGCAGGTGGTCAGCGTCAGATAGCGGCCGGGCCCGTCGAAGCCGGATTTGCGCGGGACGGGGTCGATCACCCCGGTGTCGCTGGGCACGGTCCGGTACGGCTCGCGGTCGATGCGGTACGTGAACCACGTCGTCCCGTCCGTCACCAGCACCGCGTCACCGGGGCGCAGCTCGGGGAAGTCCTTGAAGGGGTCGCCGTACGTGCGGCGGTGCCCGGCCACCGCGAAGTTGCCCGTCGCGCCGGCGCGGGCGGTGCCCCGGTAGTGACCGAGGCCCTTCTGCAAGGTCTTGACCTCGGTGTTCTCCAGGACGGGCCACTCCCAGTCCTTGCCGAAGCGGGGGATGTAGAGCATCCCGAACGGCTTCCCGTCGCGGTACGCCTCGGGGCTCGGAGCCGGCGCGGGTGCCTCGGTCGCGGGCGCCTCGGTCGCGGGCGCCTCGGTCGCGGGCGCCTCGGTCGCGGGCGCCTCGGCGGCGGGCGCGGAGACCGTACCGCGTGCCCACTGGTTCTCCAGGGCGTCGATCTGGCCCTCGGTCGCACCGGCGGCCTGCACCCCGGTCCAGAACAGGAGGTAGACGACGAAGAGGATGATCAGGGCGCCCGCGGTGACGCACAGCTCGCTGAACGTCCTGACGATGAGTCGCACCGACACCGGTCGGCCTCCCCGCGGCTGCTCGTTACTTCACCGGTTCCGCATAGTGCAGATCCACTGTGCCCGAGTAGCCGGGAAGAGTCACCGCCTCGTGCTCGTCGACTTTCCAGCCGAGCCCGTACGCCTTCACGTACAGCAGGTAGTTCTGAATCGCCGGCGAGGCGTCGAGCGCCTTCCGCAGCGCACCGGGGTCGCCCACCGCGGTGATCTTGTACGGGGGCGAGTAGACCCGGCCCTGGAGGATCAGGGTGTTGCCGACGCAGCGCACGGCGCTGGTGGAGATGAGCCGCTGGTCCATGACCTTGATGCCCCGGGCCCCGCCCTGCCAGAGCGCGTTGACGACCGCCTGGAGGTCCTGCTGGTGGATGACCAGGTCGTTGGGCTGCGGGTCGGGGTAGCCGGGGCTCGCGGTGGCGTTCGGCGGGGCGTCGTTGAGCGTGACGGCCAGGGCCCGGCCGGAGAGCTCGGTGGTACCGGCGGCCCGCTCCAGCGCCTTGAGCCGGGCGGCCTCCGCCTTGGTGCTGCCGTTGTCGCGCTGGGCGAGGGCGTCGATGTCCCCGCGCACGGACGCGGCGGACTCCTCCAGAGTGGCGTTCTTCTCGCTGCGCTGCTGAATGAGGTCGGAGAGCTTCAGCAGGGAGGCGTCGGTGCGGATATTGGTGCCCTTCGCCGTATTCGCGCTGGTCACGAAGATAAGGCCGGCAAGGGCGAAAACGGCAGCCGTGAGCACTCTGACCGGGTGCCGGAACGTGCGCCGGACCGGGCCTGGGGGAGAGTCGGCAGAATTGCTCAACGTACCCTTATCTCCTTCGGTGCCACGGAAGCACTACGCTAACGGACGCCCGGGGGAGGCAGCATTCCCCCTTGCGCCCCGCCCCGGCGCCAGCCACAGTTCCCTGCGCGGTCACGCAGCGCATCGACAGGAGAGTTCCTCGTGCCGAAGTCACGTATCCGCAAGAAGGCCGACTTCACGCCGCCCCCGGCGAAGCAGACGACCAACATAAAGCTGACCAACCGCAGCTGGGTGGCGCCCGTGATGCTGGCGCTCTTCCTGATCGGTCTGGCCTGGATCGTTGTTTTCTATGTGACCGACGGCGACCTGCCGGTCAAGTCGCTGGGGAACTGGAACATCGTCGTCGGCTTCGGCTTCATCGCGGGCGGCTTCGGCGTCTCCACGCAGTGGAAGTAGCCCACGCGACCGCGCGGTAACGCACGGCGGCCCCGGCTCCCGCAACCCCTGCCCTGAGTTACCCACAGCGTTATCCACAGGCGGGGGAAAAGGTCAGACGATCTGTGGATAACTCCCAGGTCATTGACGCCGGTGTGACTGCGAACGCCCCCGCCCGGGTGCACAACGCCCCTTGTCCCTGCTGGAAAAACCCAGCTCAGCGACAAGGGGCACAGTTGTGTTCGCACTATGCACAAGATCAAGGCCATGCTGTGGAACCCTGTGGACAACTTCGGTCACAAACGGTCCACACCCGCCCCACAGGCCGTGTCGGAGGCGCCCTCTAGGTCAGGGCGGCCGTCCTGACCGCCACGATCAGGACCACCGCGACGAGGGTCACGGCACACGTCCCGAACTGCACGAGATTGCGCCGCTCACGCGGGGCGTGCACCATGCCGATCCCGATCAGCACCCCCGCGATCAGCCCGCCGACGTGCGCCTGCCAGGCGATCCCGCCCCACGGGTTGAAGGTGATGACCAGGTTGAGCGCGAGGATCATGAGGACCGGGCGCATGTCGTAGTTCAGCCGGCGCATCAGGACGACCGTCGCGCCCAGCAGTCCGAAGATGGCACCCGAGGCCCCCAGCGAGGGCTGGTTCGGCGCCGCGAGCCAGTACGTCAGGGCGCCGCCCGCCAGCCCCGAGAGCAGATACAGCGCGAGATAGCGGGCGCGGCCCAGCACCGCTTCGAGCGGTCCCCCCAGCCACCACAGCCCCAGCATGTTGAAGGCGATGTGCCACACCTCCTGGTGCAGGAACATCGACGTCACCAGCCGGTACCACTGGCCCTCGGCGATGCCCTCCGGCGGCCCGCCGTAGTAGAAGTTGGCCCGGCCGAGCAGCACCAGCTCATCGAGCAGCGAGCCGTCCGCCAGCACCGCGACGAACACCGCGAGGTTGATGCCCAGCAGGATCTTGGTGACCAGCCGGGGGTCGGCCGCGACCGGGCCGCCGGCGAGCGTGCGCGGCCGGGCGGCGGACGCGCTGTGCCCCGTACCGGAGCCCTGGCGGACGCAGTCCGGGCACTGGAAGCCGACCGAGGCGCTGACCATGCAGTCCGGGCAGATGGGGCGGTTGCACCGCGTGCACCGGATCGCCGTCTCCCGGTCCGGGTGGCGGTAGCAGCGGGCCGGGCCCTCGACGGGCGAGGGCGGTCCGGGCGCGCCCGGCGGCTGCTGGTCCATCGGTCCCATGGCTTCCCGGTCCCCTCGGTCCTCATCGTGCCCATGACGCGCACGACACCGCCCCGCGCATCTGTTCTGTCATGAGATACGGACGGGCGGGGCGGTTGGTTCCCGAACGTGGAGCCGGAGAGTGACCTGACCGTTACGAAAGGCGATCAGCGCTTCTCGACGGTGACCGACTCGATGACCACGTCCTGCACCGGACGGTCGGTGCGCGGGCTGGTCGCGGTGGCCGCGATGGCGTCGACGACCTGCCGGCTCCCCGGACCGTCCACCTCGCCGAAGATGGTGTGCTTGCCGGTCAGCCAGGACGTCGGCGAGACCGTGATGAAGAACTGCGAGCCGTTGGTGCCCGGCCCCGCGTTGGCCATGGCCAGCAGGTAGGGCTTGGTGAAGGCGAGGTCGGGGTGGAACTCGTCACCGAACTCGTACCCCGGACCGCCGGTCCCATTGCCCAGCGGGTCGCCGCCCTGAATCATGAAGCCGCTGATCACACGGTGGAAGACGGTGCCGTCGTACAACCGGTCCGTGGTCTTCGCCCCGGTCGCGGGGTGGGTCCACTCGCGCTCCCCGGTGGCGAGCTCGACGAAGTTCTTGACCGTCTTGGGCGCGTGGTTCGGCAGGAGCCGGATCACGATGTCGCCCTGGTTGGTCTTCAAGGTGGCGTAAAGCTCCTCGGCCACGATCTGCCTTCCGTAAGTCTGTGCGTCCGCTGTGCACGCCGGTCCGGCCCGGGCGTCGGCCCGCTCCGGATGCCGCCCCGCCCCGCGGCCGGCCGGCTCCGACATCCCGATCCTTGCACGGGCCGTCCGCACCGCGTCCGATTCGGCCGCCGGGGCTTCCCGCGCCGCCCCGCCACGAAACGTGCCGCCAAGTGCGTGACGAACCGGCGCGGGCTGGGCCGAACCGTGGCATTGTCATCGGAAGGCTCCCCTTGCACCGCATCGCCCGAGAGCATCCTCGATGAACCGAATGACCCGGATGCCCGCCCCACATGCCACACAGGCCCCATGCAGGCATGATCTCGAATTGGGTGGAAAGGCGGAGTACCTACCCGCCACCAAGGAGGAGGATCCCGTGACCCGCATCGACAGCGTGCGCGCCGCAACCGACTCGGCGAAGGACAGCGTGCAGCACGCCGCGGTAGTGGTGGCGCCCTACGCCGACTCGGCCAAGGAGCAGGCCGTTCACTATGCGCACGAGGCCCGCACGCTGCTCGCGCCGAAGGTGTCCAAGGCAGCCAAGCAGGCCCGTGTCCAGTACGGCGCACACGTCGCCCCCCGCATCGAGCTCGCCCGCACACACGTCCCGCCGAAGGTCGACGAAGTCGCTCAGCGCGCCGCGCTGCGCACCCGCAAGGCCGCCCGGAGCGCCGCGGAGTACACCGTTCCGCGCGTCGAGAGCGCCATGGCCGCCGCCCAGCCGGTGGCCGAGGAGGCCACGGCCCGCAGCGCCGCCGCCCTGGCCGCCCTGCGCGGTCAGGTCACGGCGAAGCAGATCCAGAAGCTGGTCCGCAAACACGAGCGGCGGGCCAAGGCCGGCAAGGCGTTCAAGGGGGTGGCCGTGACCGGCCTCCTCGCGGGCGCCGCCTACGCCGCCTGGCGCTGGTGGGACAAGCAGGCCAACCCCGAGTGGCTGGTCGAGCCGCCGACCCCGACCGAGGTCGACGACCGGGCCCCGCTGTCCTCCGTCGACGACAGCCCGAACGCCTCGGCGATCCTGGACCCCGAGGTCGAGGCCAAGCAGGCCGACGCCGAAGCGGTCGAGGACGGCCCGGACGCCCTGGGCGGCACGGACCCGGACGACCGCCCCTGACCCCCGCCGACCGGAGGTCCCACGCGAAGAGGTCCCCCGACCCGCGTCTGCGCAGGTCGGGGGACCTCTGTGTAAGAAGTGGAGCCTAGGAGATTCGAACTCCTGACATCTGCCTTGCAAAGGCAGCGCTCTACCAACTGAGCTAAGGCCCCGACAGCAGGCAGACCACGACGCCTCGACGTCCTGGTCACCGCCGCAGAACAGAGTACCGGCTCACCCCCGGATTCCTGCAAAAAGACAGGGACTCCCCGTCCGCGACCACGCTCCGTAAGATGCTGGTCCAGGTTCGCAGCAGCGAAGCCGATGCGAAGGGGAGACGCAATGGATGCAGCGCAGCAAGAGGCGACGGCCAGAGCCAGAGACCTTCAGCGCAGTTGGTACGGGGAGCCGTTGGGGGCGCTCTTCCGCCGGCTGATCGACGATCTCGGCCTGAACCAGGCGCGGCTCGCCTCGGCACTCGGGCTGTCCGCTCCCATGCTCTCCCAGCTCATGAGCGGTCAGCGCGCCAAGATCGGCAACCCGGCCGTCGTCCAGCGCGTCCAGGCACTCCAGGAGCTGGCGAGCCAGGTCGCCGACGGCAGCGTCAGCGCCGGCGAGGCCACGGACCGCATGGAGGAGATCAAGAAGTCGCAGGGCGGCTCGGTCCTCTCGGGCACCGGCCAGACCACCTCCAGCGGCGGAGCACCCACCGTGCGCCGGGTGGTCCGGGAGATCCAGTCGCTGCTGCGCTCGGTCTCGGCCGCCGGTGACATCATCGATGCCGCGGACTCCCTCGCCCCGACGCACCCGGAACTGGCAGAGTTCCTCCGGGTGTACGGCGCGGGGCGCACCGCGGAAGCGGTGGCGCACTACGAGGGCCATCAGAGCTAGGGCGGGGCCTTTCGTTCAGGCCAGGCCGAAAACAGGGAACGGGGAGCGAGCGCAGCGCCATGGGTGAGGTCTTCGCCGGACGGTACGAACTGGTCGATCCGATCGGACGCGGTGGGGTCGGTGCCGTCTGGCGCGCCTGGGACCACCGGCGCCGCCGCTATGTGGCGGCCAAGGTCCTCCAGCAGAGCGACGCGCACACGTTGCTCCGCTTCGTCCGCGAGCAGGCGCTGCGGATCGAGCATCCCCATGTCCTCGCCCCGGCCAGCTGGGCCGCCGACGACGACAAGGTCCTGTTCACCATGGACCTGGTCAGCGGCGGCTCACTGGCCCATGTCATCGGTGATTACGGGCCGTTGCCCCCTCGGTTCGTCTGCACTCTGCTCGACCAGCTGCTGGCCGGTCTTTCGACCGTGCACGCCGAGGGGGTCGTGCACCGCGACATCAAGCCGGCGAACATCCTGATGGAGGCCACCGGTACGGGCCGGCCCCATCTGCGGCTGTCCGACTTCGGCATCTCCATGCGCAAGGGCGAGCCCCGCCTCACCGAGACGAACTACGTGGTGGGGACGCTGGGTTACTTCGCGCCCGAGCAGATGATGGGAGCCGAACCGGACTTCCCCGCCGACCTCTTCGCGGTCGGCCTGGTCGCCCTCTACCTGCTCCAGGGCACGAAGCCCGACTCCCAGGAGCTGATCGAGCACTTCGCGTCGCACGGCGTCCCGAGCGCCCCGGACGGCGTCCCGGAGCCGCTGTGGCAGGTCATCGCGGGGCTGCTGCAGCCCGACCCGCAAAACCGTTTCCGTACGGCCACGGGGGCGCGCAAGGCCCTGACGGCCGCCGTCGAGATGCTGCCCGAGCCCTCGCCCGGCGACGAGCCGGTAGAGGTCTTCGACCAGATCGGCCCTCTGCCCGAGGGCTTCGGCCCGGACGGGCCCCTGCCGGCCGGACGGACGGCCGCCCCCCAGACGTCAGGTCATCGGACAACCGGCGGGCCGGACACACAGCAGGCGTCAGGGCACCCGGCAACCGGCGGGCAGCCCGCCCACCAGCCCGCCCACCAGCCCGCCCACCTGTCGGCCCCCGAGCCGCAGCCCGTGGGGCGGCCGCAGCCGTACCCGCCCGCTCCCGCCTCCATGTCCGAGACGGGCAGTTTTCACCTCCCGCCCCCCGAGTCCGCCGCCCCCGCGCCCCGGACACCGCACCCCGGCGCCCAGGCTGCTCCCTACCCGTACGCCGCCCCCGCACCGGACCCGGCGCACGCCCCGTCGGCCCCCGGCCCGCACAACCAGGTCTTCACCCGCCCGTACACCGCGCCGCAGCAGGGAGCCGCCGCCCCGCAGTCCTTCGGGTCCGCGCCCGCCCCTCACCTGCGGCCGGGACCGTCCCCGAAGGTGGCGGTCCCGGTGCTGCTGGTGGCGCTGATCTGTTTCGCGGTGGGCATCTGGGCGCTGACCCAAGCCTGAGGGCGGCCGCCCCCGGCCCGGCTACCAGGACTGGGGCGGGCCCCCGTACGGGTGCTGTCCGCCGCCCGTGGGCGCGGCCGGCAGGGCGGCCGTACGGCGCCGGGCGATCAGCACCCACGCACCCATCCAGAGCACCAGCACGGCGCCGGCGCCGATGCCGGCCGCCGCGACCAGCTTCATCGTGCTGCTCCGGCTCTCGCTCCGCGCGGCCTGCGCACCGCTCTGCCCGTTCCTCGCCATGTCCTTGTCGCTCTGCGTGACACCGAAGATCCCGGCGTCACCGGTGTACGGCGTGTCGGCGGCCTTCCCCGTCACATTGATCTGAAGCGTCAACGCGATCGGCTTGTCGCCGTACGGCTTCGCGACCGCCGGGCTCAGCGAGACGGAGAGGTAGTACCAGCCCGCGAACCGCATGGCGCTCACGTTGTCGCTGGCGTCGAACCTGTTCCGGTACGCCACCGGGGGCAGCGGATCGAGGGAGACGGACGTCGGCTTTCCCGCGTACGACATGGGCGACACATTGTCGACGTGCCCGATCGCGGGGTTGTCCAGGGACATCGCGAGCGCGCTGCTGACGTACTGGTCCTTGCCGGCCGTGCTGTTGCTCAGGCCGGCCGTGGCGAAGATCTGCTGCCCCCAGTCCACCGGAACCCGGTAGAAGAGGGTCTGCCCGGGCTCGATCCTGTCCTTCCACTCACCGCTCTGCAGGCTCGTCGCGTCGTAGTAACCGGCGCCCCCGTGCCTGGTGTTGTCCTTGGCCGCGGTGGGCGGGGGCGGTGAAGCGGACGGCCAGGACGCCGGCGCCTCGGTCGGCGACGACGGGGCGTCGGCGAGCTCCGGTTCGGAGGCGTAGCGCAGTTCCAGGTCCCAGTCCCCCTGGCCGGAGGTCGCCTTGGTCTCCCGCTCCACGAGGACGTAGTACGTGCCGGCCCCCTGGCAGCTGGTGTTGTCCTTGTTCACGAGCCGCGAGGCATAGGCGGCGATGGGGCGCGGGTACTGCGCGGACTCGAACATGGCGTCCCGCGAGCTGCACTGGTCGTCCGAGCTGTCCCGGATGCTGACCGTGATGCCGTCCCCGTAGGCCACCTTGCCCTCGTCCTTGGGAACGACGACGGCCGAGACGTAGGCGTTCGTCTTCGCGTCCAGGTTCAGCCGGTAGTAGAGCTTCTGACCGGCCTTGATCGAACTCCTGTAGACCGAGCCGCTTGTCAGTTCCGTCGCGTCGGCGTTGACCTCCGCGCCGCTGACCGCCTTGCCGTCCGGATCGAAGGTGTAGGTGCGGGGACTGTCCGCCGCGTGGGCCTGCCCCGGCAGCGCCGCCACCGCGAACACCGCCGCCACCGCTGCCAGCGCCCCCCGCACCCTGCTGCGCTGCCTCATCACGCGCTTCCCCTCGTCATCCGGGCGGCTGCCGCGCGGCGGCCGCGTACATATACGAACACGGCCAGCACCACGGCCATGGCGGCAGCCCCCGCACCCGCGGCCGCAACGACGGCCCATCCTGCCCCTCCCGCACCATCACTGTCCGCGGCGGCGGCCGAATCGCCCGCCTTGTCCGCGCCCGCGCCCTTCTCGCCGTCGCCGCTCCCACCGGGCTTCCCCGCCACCGCCGGTGCGTCGTGCCCGGGCCCGGTGCGTTCCTCGCCCAGGACCGCCACCCGCAGCACGACGCCGATCTCGGGGTTCTCGGCGATCTCCGCCGCGTGCGCGCCCAGCGTCACCGAGATGTAGAAGTCGCCTCCTGCGTGCACCGGCTGGACGTCCGACCGGCTCTCGTAGCGGTTGGTCCAGGCGACCGGGACCCCGCCCATGCGGACCGCTGCGGGGCGGCCGTCGTACAGCGTGCGCCCGTCGAACTCGCCGCCCCCGCCGAGCGGGAAGCGGGCCGGCGTGTAGAGCCGGCTCGCGCCGTAGGAGTACGTGGTGTCGGTGCGGTCCACCGTGGGCTCGTTCGCGAACTCCACGTCGTAGACCACCTGCTGGCCCCACCCGGCCGGGACCTTGTACCAGAGCGTCTGGGAAGGCAGGATGCGGTCGCGCCACACCCCCCGGCCGAGTTCCCGGGCGTCGTTGAAGCCGGTGCCGCCCCGCACGTCGCGCGGATCGCCCGTGGGCAGCACGGCGTTCTTGCCGCCCTCGCCGTACTCGGCCTCGGACTGGCCGGGCGTCACACCCTCCGGCAGCGGCTCCTCGGCCCCGTACACCAGCTCCAGGGGCCAACGGGCCGCGTCGGAGCCCTTCTTGCTCTCCCGCTCCACCACGAGCCAGTACCGGCCGGCGCGGTCGCAGGTGCGGCTGCCGTCCTCCGAAGGGATACGGGCGACGGCGGCCGTCAGCGGCGTCGCGCCCTCCTTCTGAAAGAAGTGCTCGGTGTTCGACTCGCAGTACCCGTCGTCGGAGCGCTCGATCCTGGTGGTCAGCGCGTCGAACGTGTCGGCGGCCGCCCCCGGCTGCGGCACCGCCGTCGCGGCGAAGTCCGCCGTGGACGCGTCGTCCAGATCGACCGCGTAGTACCGCTTCTCGCCGGGCCCGATGGTGTCCAGGTACTGGCCGGGGGTCAGTACGGGTGCCCGGTCGGCGGTGGCCGTGCCCGCCACCCGGCGGCCCTTCAGCCGGTAGCCGTCCGCGGAGAGCTGGGCGGCGCGCTGCAACTGCCGGGCCAGCGCCTCGGCGTCGGGTGCGTCGTAGTAGCGGCCGTTGCCCGCGTGCGCGACGCACTCCAGCTGCTCGCGGGCCGCGGCCCCCACCTGGAAGCCGACGGTGTCGATCCGCAGCCCGACGCCCTCCTTGCCGAGCTGCTCGGCCACCTCGCAGGGCTGCGGCGCACCGCAGTTGTCCTCGCCGTCGGAGATCAGCAGGATCGTGCGGGTGCCGATGGCCCCGCCCGCCGGCTCCGGCAGGTCCTGCGCCGCCTTGCGCAGCGAGAGGCCGATGGGGGTGTCACCCCGGGGCCGCACCGCCTCGACCGCCCGTTTCACGGCGTCCCGGTCGAGCTTCTGCACCGGCCGCACGAGCCGGGTGTCCGTGCAGCCGTGCGGCCGGTCGGCGCCGTACACCCGCAGGCCGGTCGGATACCCGTCAGGGAGCCCGTCCACCACCGTGGAGACGGCCGCGCGGGCGCTCTCCATCCGGGTGCGGCCGGTGCCGTCGTCGTCCCCCATGGAGCCGGAGGAGTCCAGCACCATCACCAGGCTGCTGTTGCCGCCGCTCCCCGCGGCCGCCGGTGCGGCGACGGCATCCGGCGGGCCGGCCAGGGCCGGCAGCGCGCCCGCCACCAGGGCGAACAGCGCCCCGCCGATCATTGTGCCCGCCCGCACACCGCGGCGGTGATGGCCTGCCCTCACCCGTGCCCCCTCGACCGAAGTCCCGCCTTCTTTGCTCAAGCAAGCTATTGATTTGCTTGCGTGAACTCAAGAGCACAGGTGTCACGGTCCCGCAACAGCACGAAGCCCCGGCCGCGTCGGCGGCCGGGGCTCGTAGCAGGCTGTTCCGTCTCAGACACCCGAACCTGCGGGCACGGAGTCGGTCGCCTCCGTCCACAGATCCTGCTCGGCGCGATCCGCCTGGATCTGGCGGTACACGAGGAGCCCGCCGATGGCGGCCAGTGCGACCAGGAGAAGCTTCTTCACCGCGCGACCTCGTCTTTCGTTGGCGTAGGGGACTTCTGCCGCCCGACTATACACACCGGCCGATATCGACCGGTGACCTCCCCGCAACCCAATTGGCGCCTGTGGATGTGCGGTCGGCGCGTGACTGTGCGTACCCGACGGCAGGCCCCGGGAGGCCGCCCGTTCGCCGCCCGCCGGGACCCGGTCGGGGCCGGTTGAACCATACGAGTGGTGTTCATCTGAAGATCGGCGCATGGGCGGCGTCGGTCCACGAAATCGCGGGCCGGATCCACATCATCGGAAAGGTAAGCAAACCGGACCACCTGAAAGTGAGGGGCCATGAGCACCTTCAAGGCCAAGAGCATCTGGACCGCCTTCATCACCGCGATCTTCGCCCTCCTCGCGTCCCTGGGCCTCGCGGGCTCCACCGCCGCCGCCACGGAAGCCACGGCCACGGAACCGGCGGCCACGAGCCACGAGCACACGGGCGCCGCCCGCGCAACCGCACCCGCTCCGTCGGTGCGATGGACCCTTCCGCGTGACCGGGCACTGCCGCCCACGATGAAGCAGCGCATCCGCGCCGAGGCCCACGGCTCCTCACCCGCCACCCGGCACCTGTCCGCTGACACCAGGGACACCGCGAACACCACCGGCACCGCCCGCTCCTCCCACGGTGCCCCGGCCGGGGACGCCTCTCTCCTCCCACCCTGAGAGCGCCCCGCCTGATCCCCTGAGCCCCCGGCCCGGTACCCACCGGACGGGGGCTTTCCCGTGCGCCAGGGGCCTTCATGGGCCGCCTTTCCCAGGCGGTTCGGCCCTTCCCCCACGCCCGGCAGCCCATGCACCCGCGCCCCCATGCACCCGGACGGGATGGCACGGGACGCGGGAGAGGCGTACGTACGGCAGGGAAGGGGAAAAGACCGGCGGCGGCGCCACACCACACAGGGCTGCCGAAGAGAGACACCGTAGGCACCTACCGGGGCGCCGGCTCCACACCCCCGCCAGGCAGTCCCCAGACGCCCCAGGCAATAGGGGCACGCACAGCCACACGCAGAAGGCCCGGTTCCTCCGAAGAGGAACCGGGCCTTCTGTTGTCACTGGTGGGGCTAACAGGATTTGAACCTGTGGCCTCATCCTTATCAGGGATGCGCTCTAACCAACTGAGCTATAGCCCCGCCGCGCTGCGCCGCTGTCGCTGCCGCGCTGACTTCTGAAGATTAGCGCACGTCGGGGCCAGTCCCAAAATCGATACCCGCGGGCCTACTCGTCCTCGGCCAGCGTGAGCTCGACGCCGCCCACGAAGCCCGCCGAGAGGTTGTAGATGAAGGCGCCCAGCGTGGCCAGCGCGGTGGCGAGGACCACGTCGATCACCGCGATGACCGAGGTGAAGAGGAGGACCCTCGGCAGCGACAGGAACGCCTGAAGGTCGAACCCGTTGCTGTCGTTGGAGCCGGTCGCCTCGCTGATCGTGCCGCCCACGGTGGAGAAGACGCCCATCGCGTCCATCACCATCCACAGGACCGCCGACGCCACCACCGTGCAGATGCCCAGCGCGATGGACAGCAGGAAGCTGACCTTCATCACCGACCACGGATCGGCCTTGGCGACCCGCAGGCGCGCCTTGCGGGTACGCGGAGTGGTCCGCGCCCCCGTCCGCGGTTTGCGGGCCGTCTGCGCCGCGCCCACGCCCGGCATGGTGCCCTGCTGGCCGCCGCGCGGCACACCGCCGCCGTGGGTCCCGCCCGGAGGCGAGGGATATGCCTGCGGCGGGTGATACGGACCCGCCTGGCCGGGTGCGGGTTCCCGCTCGCCGGGCAGCGGCCCGGTCGCGTAACCCTCGTACTGGGGCTGAGGGCCCCGGGTATCCGTCACAGTGCCCCCTTGGGAGTCCGTGGCAGGGCCACGGGCACCGTTACCTCCGGCTCCGGAAGCGGCCGAACCGGCGCCCGTGGCTCCACTCACGCTCTACTCCTCGTGCTCCCCGGTCGAGGACGTCGTGTCCTCGACATTGCTGTCGACCGTGCTGTCGGCAGCGGCGTCGGCCGTGGTGGCCTCCGCCGTCTCTGCCGCGGTCGTCTCGCCTTCGGCGTCGTCGGCCGCGTCGACCTCTTCGGCCTCGCGACCCGCCTCGGCGTTGCGAGCGATGCCGACGACGGCGTCTCGCTTGCCCAGATTGATCAGTTGGACGCCCATGGTGTCACGGCCCGTCTCCCTGACTTCGTTGACTCGCGTACGAATCACACCACCGCCGAGCGTGATGGCGAGGATCTCGTCGGTCTCCTCGACCACCAGCGCGCCGACCAGCGAGCCCCGGTCCTCCACGATCTTGGCGGCCTTGATACCCAGGCCACCGCGACCCTGAACGCGGTACTCGTCGACCGCGGTCCGCTTCGCGTACCCGCCGTCAGTGGCAGTGAACACGAAAGTACCGGGCCTGACGACATTCATCGAGAGCAGTTCGTCTCCCTCGCGGAAACTCATCCCCTTGACGCCCGAGGTGGCGCGGCCCATCGGGCGCAGCGCGTCGTCCGTCGCGGTGAACCTGATCGACTGGGCCTTCTTGCTGATGAGCAGCAAGTCGTCCTCGGACGAGACCAGCTCCGCGCCGATCAGCTCGTCGTCGGAACCGTCCGCCGTCTCGCGCAGGTTGATCGCGATGACACCGCCGGAGCGCGGCGAGTCGTAGTCCTTCAGCGCGGTCTTCTTCACCAGGCCGCCCTTGGTGGCCAGGATCAGGTAGGGCGCGGCGTCGTAGTCGCGGATCGCCAGGATCTGCGCGATCTGCTCGTCCGGCTGGAAGGCGAGGAGGTTCGCGACGTGCTGGCCGCGCGCGTCCCGGCCGGCGTCCGGGAGCTCGTACGCCTTGGCCCGGTAGACCCGGCCCTTGTTGGTGAAGAACAGCAGCCAGTGGTGCGTCGTCGACACGAAGAAGTGGTCGACGATGTCGTCTTCCTTGAGCTTCGTGCCGCGCACACCCTTGCCGCCGCGCTTCTGCGAGCGGTAGTCGTCCGTCTTGGTGCGCTTCACATAGCCGCCGCGGGAGATCGTGACGACGATGTCCTCCTCGGCGATCAGGTCCTCGATGGACATGTCACCGTCGAAGGGCACCAGCTTGGAACGCCGGTCGTCGCCGAACTTGTCGACGATCGCCGTCAGCTCCTCGCTGACGATCTGGCGCTGCCGCTCGGGCGAGGCCAGGATCGCGTTGTACTCGTTGATCTTCGCCTGGAGCTCGTCGTGCTCGGCGGTGATCTTCTGGTGCTCCAGCGCGGCCAGCCGGCGCAGCTGCATCTCCAGGATCGCGTTCGCCTGGATCTCGTCGATCTCCAGCAGGCCCATCAGGCCCTCGCGCGCGACCTCGACGGTCTGGCTGCGCCGGATGAGGGCGATGACCTCGTCGATCGCGTCCAGGGCCTTGAGCAGCCCGCGCAGGATGTGCGCCCGCTCCTCGGCCTTGCGCAGCCGGAACCGGGTGCGCCGGACGATGACCTCGATCTGGTGCGTCACCCAGTGGCGGATGAACGCGTCGATCGACAGGGTGCGCGGCACCCCGTCCACCAGCGCCAGCATGTTGGCGCCGAAGTTCGACTGCAGATCGGTGTGCTTGTACAGGTTGTTCAGGACGACCTTGGCGACCGCGTCCCGCTTCAGCACGACGACCAGGCGCTGGCCCGTGCGCGAGGAGGTCTCGTCGCGCACGTCGGCGATGCCGCCGACCTTGCCGTCCTTGACCAGGTCGGCGATCTTCTGCGCGAGGTTGTCGGGGTTGGTCTGGTACGGAAGCTCCGTCACCACCAGGCACTGGCGGTTCTGGATCTCCTCGACCGCCACGACCGCGCGCATCGTGATCGAGCCGCGGCCCGTGCGGTACGCCTCCTCGATGCCCTTGCGGCCCACGACCAGCGCACCGGTCGGGAAGTCCGGGCCCTTGATCCGCTCGATCAGGGCCTCCAGGAGCTCCTCCTGCGATGCCTCCGGGTGCTCCAGGTACCACTGCGCACCGGCCGCGACCTCGCGGAGGTTGTGCGGCGGGATGTTGGTCGCCATGCCGACCGCGATGCCCGCGGAGCCGTTGACCAGCAGGTTCGGGAAGCGCGCCGGCAGGACCGTCGGCTCCTGGTTGCGGCCGTCGTAGTTGTCCTGGAAGTCGACGGTCTCCTCGTCGATGTCCCGGACCATCTCCATGGACAGCGGCATCATCTTGCACTCGGTGTACCGCATGGCGGCGGCCGGGTCGTTGCCCGGGGAACCGAAGTTGCCGTTGGAGTCCACCAGCGGCATGCGCATCGACCAGTGCTGCGCCAGGCGGACCAGGGCGTCGTAGATCGAGGAGTCGCCGTGCGGGTGGTACGTACCCATGACGTCACCGACGACGCGGGCGCACTTGTAGAAGCCCTTCTCGGGCCGGTAGCCGCCGTCGTACATCGCGTACAGCACCCGGCGGTGGACGGGCTTGAGGCCGTCCCGCACGTCGGGCAGCGCACGCGAGACGATGACGGACATCGCGTAGTCCAGGTAGGAACGCTGCATCTCCGTTTCGAGCCCGACGGGCTCGACGCGCATGCCCACGCCCTCGACGGGCGGTACCTCTTCGGGCGTCACGGGGACAGGGGTGTTCTCGTCGGCCATTGCTGGTCAAAGTCCTTTCGCGCTGCGGCTTGGAGGGTCGCCGGACCCTCCTCCTTGTACGGCCGACTCAGATGTCGAGGAAGCGGACGTCCTTGGCGTTGCGCTGGATGAACGAGCGCCGCGCCTCGACGTCCTCACCCATCAGCACCGAGAACAGGTCGTCGGCCTGCGCCGCGTCGTCGAGCGTGACCTGGCCGAGCACCCGGTGGTCGACGTCCATCGTGGTGACACGCAGCTCCTCGGCGTTCATCTCGCCGAGACCCTTGAACCGCTGGATCGAGTCTTCCCTGATCCGCTTGCCGCCCTGCTTGCCGAGCTCCACCAGGGCGTCGCGCTCGCGGTCCGAGTACGCGTACTCGAAGTCGTCCCGGCCCCACTTGATCTTGTAGAGCGGCGGGCGCGAGAGGTAGACGTGCCCGGCCTCGACCAGCGGACGCATGAAGCGGAAGAGGAACGTCAGCAGCAGGGTGTTGATGTGCTGGCCGTCGACGTCGGCGTCCGCCATGAGAATGATCTTGTGATAGCGGAGCTTCTCGATGTCGAAGTCCTCGTGGACCCCGGTACCGAAGGCCGAGATCAGCGCCTGGACCTCGGTGTTCTGCAGGATCTTGTCGACCCGGGCCTTCTCGACGTTCAGGATCTTGCCTCGGATCGGCAGGATCGCCTGGTACATCGGGTTCCGGCCGGACTTGGCGGAGCCGCCGGCGGAGTCACCCTCGACGATGAAGATCTCGCACTTGGTGGGGTCGTTCGACTGGCAGTCGCTGAGCTTGCCGGGGAGCGAGGCGCTCTCCAGCAGGCCCTTGCGCCGGGTCAGGTCGCGCGCCTTGCGGGCCGCCACACGGGCGGTCGAGGCGGCGATGCCCTTGCGGATGATGTCGGCCGCCTCGTTGGGATTGCGGTCGAACCAGTCCGTCAGCTGCTCGTGGACGACCTTCTGCACGAAGGTCTTGGCCTCCGTGTTGCCCAGCTTGGTCTTCGTCTGGCCCTCGAACTGCGGCTCGCCCAGCTTCACCGAGATGATCGCCGTCAAACCCTCGCGGACGTCCTCGCCCGTGAGGTTGTCGTCCTTCTCGCGCAGCAGCTTCTTGTCGCGCGCGTACCGGTTGACCAGGGAGGTCAGCGCGGCCCGGAAGCCCTCCTCGTGCGTACCGCCCTCATGCGTGTGGATCGCGTTGGCGAAGGAGTAGACACCCTCGCTGTACTGCGTGTTCCACTGCATGGCGATCTCGACGGACAGCAGCCGCTCCTTGTCCTCGGACTCGATGTCGATCACCGACTGGTGGATGACATCGCCCTTGCGGGAGTTGAGGTACCGGACGAAGTCGACGATGCCGTTCTCGTAGTGGTACGTGACCGAGCGGGCGCTCTCCTCCTCGGGGACGTCGGCCGCCTCGGCGCTGTCCGCGCCCGCCGTCGCCTTCGCCGACTCGCGCTCGTCGGTCAGCTTGAGGGTGAGGCCCTTGTTGAGGAAGGCCATCTCCTGGAAGCGGCGCGAAAGCGTCTCGAAGGAGTACTCGGTCGTCTCGAAGATGTCGCCGTCGGCCCAGAAGGTGACGGTGGTGCCCGTCTCGTCGGTCTCCTCGTTACGGGCCAGCGGGGCCGTCGGGACGCCGAACTTGTAGTCCTGGGTCCAGCGGTAGCCGTCCGTCCTGACCTCGACGGAGACCCGGGTGGACAGGGCGTTGACGACGGAGACGCCGACGCCGTGCAGACCGCCGGAGACGGCGTAACCGCCGCCGCCGAACTTTCCGCCCGCGTGCAGGACGGTGAGCACGACCTCGACGGCCGGCTTGCCTTCGGACGGCACGATGCCGACCGGGATGCCACGGCCGTTGTCGATCACGCGCACCCCGCCGTCGGCGAGGATCGTGACGTCGATGGTGTCCGCGTGCCCGGCCATGGCCTCGTCGACCGAGTTGTCGACGACCTCTTGCACGAGGTGGTGGAGACCGCGCTCACCGGTCGAGCCGATGTACATACCAGGTCGCTTGCGGACCGCGTCCAGGCCCTCGAGCACGGTGATCGCGCTGGCGTCGTACGACGCCTTCACCTCGCCCGGGACGGGAGCAGCGCCGCTCTCGCCGGGGGTGGACGGAATGTTCTCGTTGGGGTTGCCGGAATCGGCCACGAAGCGCCCTTTCTGGCACAGCACAGGCCGTTCTCCGGGCAGGCGGGAGCGGCTGCGTCGTTCGGCTTGTATCGACGAACTCCCGCAAGCGCGGGATTGTCCACCAGTCTACCGGTAGCGCCGACCCGAATGGGGGTTTGCGGGTACCTGAGTACGCATGTGCCGCCCTGAATGAGCGGCTGACGACTCCCCATATCCGGGAAGGGGCCTCAAGAGGCTCACACGGGCATGGAGCGCTTCGGCCTGTCAGCCTCCCGCTACGGTGAGGGACGTCCGGTCACCACCCTCCGGTTTTCACCACCACGCATCTGCGGTCCCCAGGGTTCGCGGCGCCCGGCCGCATCGGGGCCTCACCGGCCCTCACCCGCCCGGACGTGCCGGAAGACGGCTGCGCGAAAACGTGAAAAGCGCAGGTCAGGCCCGGTCAGCCGTAGGTGTCGCCCGGGCCCGTGCTCCCCGGAGCCCGCAGCGGGCCGTAGCGGCGCTGCGGGCCGCCCGGCCCCAGCACCTTGATCATCCGCACCGTGCCATTGCCCAGATCCGCGTTCAGCCGGGCCACCAGCTGAGGCGCCAGCAGCCGCAGCTGGGTCGCCCACACCGTCGAATCGCACTGCACCGTCAGCACGCGCTGATCCGGTTCCTCGTCGTACCGCACCGGGACGCAGTGCAGAGCGAGATCGTCGCCGACGATCTGCGGCCACCGGCCCATCACCCCGCCCACCGCCGCCGGGGTCTCCCAGCCGCGCTCGGTGATCAGCCGGTTGATCGCCGCTCCCAGCGGCAGCGGGTCACGCCCGTCCGCCCGCGCCCCGGAGCGCAGCCCGCCGCCCCGCCTGGCCTGCTTCTTCTGCTGCGCCGCCGCACCGCGCGCCCGCGCCTGCTCCTTCGCCGCGCGCAGCGCCACCCGCGCCAGGTCCACGCCGGAAGGCTCCGCCGGCCTCGCCCCGTCCCCGGCCGGGTTTTCTCCTACTCCGTCGCCGCTCACAGCCGCTCCACCTCACCGGCCGACACCGCGTACCGCGCCCCCGCCAGCACTTCCGGCACGTCGTCGCCCACCGCCGCCGTCACCAGCACCTGCTCGCCCGGCGCCACCAGCTCCGCCAGCCGCTCCCGGCGGCGCGCGTCCAGCTCGGCGAAGACGTCGTCGAGCACCAGCACCGGCTCGTTGCCCTCGCCGCGCAGCAGCTCGTACGAGGCCAGCCGCAGCGCCAGCGCGTACGACCAGGACTCACCGTGGCTCGCGTACCCCTTGGCGGGCATACCGCGCAGGCCCAGGACCAGGTCGTCCCGGTGCGGGCCGACCAGCGTCACCCCGCGCTCGATCTCCTGCTTGCGCACCCCGGCCAGGGCCTCGATGAGCTGCGCGTACAGCTCATCGCGCGACCGCTCGGGGCCCGCCTCCGCGCCGACCGAGCTGCGGTACTCCAGCGTGACGGGGCCCCCGCCCGGCGCCACGTCCGCGTACGCCTTGTCCGCCAGGGGCTGGAGCGTCGCGATCAGGTCCAGGCGCTGGGCCAGCAGTTCGGCGCCGACCTGGCCCAGGTGCTGGTCCCACACGTCGAGCGTCGACAGGTCCAGGGAGCGTCCGCCGTGCCTGCGCGCCATCGCCGCCGACTTCAGCAGGGTGTTCCGCTGCTTCAGCACCCGCTCGTAGTCGGAGCGCACCCCGGCCATCCGCGGCGAACGCGCGGTGACCAGCTCGTCCAGGAACCGCCGGCGCTCCCCGGGATCGCCCTTCACCAGGGCGAGGTCCTCCGGGGCGAACAGCACGGTCCGTACGATGCCGAGCACATCACGCGGTCTGACCTGCGAGGACCGGTTGATCCGGGCGCGGTTCGCCCTGCCCGGGTTCAGCTCCAGCTCGACCAGTTGCGAGCGCTCGCCCTGGGTGACGGCCGCCCTGATCACCGCTCGCTCGGCGCCCATGCGCACCAGCGGGGCGTCGGAGGAGACGCGGTGGCTGCCGAGCGTGGCGAGATAGCCGACCGCCTCGACCAGGTTCGTCTTCCCCTGGCCGTTGGCCCCCACGAACGCGGTGACGCCCGGGTCGAGAGGCACCTCGACCCGGGCGTACGAGCGGAAGTCGGCCAGCGACAGATGCGTGACGTGCATGGTGTGCGCCGACCTTCCCGGCTTCCTGCTCCGTGCTCCGTTGGGCGGGAGGGGCGGTCGCCCCCGTCCCGCTCCTCGTTGCGGGTTACTTCTTGTTCTCGACCGCGTGGCCGCCGAACTGGTTGCGCAGCGCGGCGATCATCTTCATCTGCGGGGAGTCGTCCTGGCGCGAGGCGAAGCGCGCGAAGAGCGAAGCGGTGATCGCGGGCAGCGGCACGGCGTTGTCGATCGCGGCCTCCACCGTCCAGCGGCCCTCGCCCGAGTCGGCGGCGAAACCGCGGAGCTTCTCCAGGTGCTCGTCGTCGTCCAGGGCGTTGACCGCCAGGTCGAGCAGCCAGGAACGGATGACCGTGCCCTCCTGCCAGGAGCGGAAGACCTCACGCACGTCGGTGACGGAGTCGACCTTCTCCAGCAGCTCCCAGCCCTCGGCGTATGCCTGCATCATGGCGTACTCGATGCCGTTGTGGACCATCTTCGCGAAGTGGCCGGCGCCGACCTTGCCCGCGTGGACCGAACCGAAGTCGCCCTCGGGCTTGAGCGCGTCGAAGATCGGCTGGACCTTCGCGACGTTCTCGGCGTCGCCGCCGTACATCAGGGCGTAGCCGTTCTCCAGGCCCCAGACGCCGCCGGAGACGCCGCAGTCGACGAAGCCGATGCCCTTGATGCCCAGCTCCACCCCGTGCTTCTCGTCGTCGGTCCAGCGGGAATTCCCGCCGTCCACGACGATGTCGCCGGGCGAGAGGAGCTCGCCCAGCTCGTCGATCGTGGACTGGGTCGCGGCTCCGGCCGGGACCATCACCCAGACGACCCGGGGGCCTTTGAGCTTGCCCACAAGCTCTTCCAGGCTGTGGACATCGGCGACGTCCGGGTTGCGGTCGTAACCGATGACGGTGTGGCCTGCGCGGCGGATGCGCTCGCGCATGTTGCCGCCCATCTTGCCGAGGCCGACGAGACCGAGCTCCATCAGAGATTCCTTTAGCGTTGTGCCGATTCGTACCCGAGTCCGAGCCTACGCCCGGAAGGGGACAGGACGCCGGGCATGCTCGGCGCTGAACATGCCCGTCGGGCCCTGCCGGGGCAGGGCCTGGGACCGGATCAGCCCGAGAGGCGGACCGGCATGATCAGGTACTTGTACGCGTCGTCCGCCTCGGCGTCCACGGCCGGGCGGCCGCTGAGCAGCGCCGGCTTGGTGGAGGTCGTGAAGGAGAGCTGGGCCACCGGGGAGTCGATGGCGCTCAGGCCGTCCAGCAGGAACGTCGGGTTGAAGGCGATCGAGATGTCGTCGCCCTCCAGCACGGCGTCGACCCTCTCCACAGCCTGTGCGTCGTCGCTGGAACCCGCTTCCAGGATCAGCACGCCCTGCTCGAAGCTCAGCCGCACCGGGGTGTTGCGTTCGGCCACCAGGGCGACGCGCTTGACGGCCTCGACGAACGGGGCGGTCTCGATCACGGCGACGGAGTTGAACTCGGTCGGGAAGAGCGTCCGGTACTTCGGCAGGTCGCCTTCGAGCAGCCGGGTGGTGGTGCGGCGGCCGGCGCCCTCGAAACCGATGAGGCCCTCGCCCGCGCCCGAGCCGGACAGCGCCAGGGTGACCGTGTCACCGCTGGTCAGCGCCTTGGCGGTGTCGAGCAGCGTCTTGGCGGGCACCAGGGCGACGGCGGAGGCGTCCGCGTTCTCCGGCTTCCAGAGGAACTCGCGGACCGCGAAGCGGTAGCGGTCGGTGGAGGCGAGGGTGACGGTGTCGCCCTCGATCTCGATGCGCACGCCGGTCAGGACGGGCAGGGTGTCGTCCCGGCCCGCGGCGATGGCCACCTGGGCGGCGGCGGAGGCGAAGACCTCGCCGGGCACGGTGCCGGTCGCGGTCGGCATCTGCGGGAGTGCCGGGTACTCCTCCACAGGCAGGGTGTGGAGTGTGAATCGCGAGGAGCCGCAGGAGACGGTCGCCCGTACACCGTCTGTGGAGATCTCCACCGGGCGGTTGGGCAGGGCGCGGCAGATGTCGGCGAGCAGCCGGCCGGAGACGAGGACGGTGCCGTCCTCCTCGACCTCGGCCTCCACCGAGACGCGCGCCGAGACCTCGTAGTCGAAGCTCGAGAAGCTCAGGGCACCGTCCTCGGCCTTCAGCAGAAGGCCCGCGAGAACGGGCGCCGGCGGACGGGCCGGGAGGCTGCGGGCCACCCAGGCCACCGCCTCCGCGAGTACATCGCGCTCCACCCGGATCTTCACCGGAACCGCCTCCTGCTGTTGCTCGCTCGCCCTGCTGGCCTTCGTCGTCTGGTCGGGTCGCTCCGCCGATGCCGGGGGGAGGACGCCGGGGACCAGTCTGACGCACGGCACCGACACTCGGTGCGGCTCGGGGTCAAATCGCGGCAAGAGGCTCGGAGCGCTCCGAGGCCGAGTTGTGCACAGGCCCCACTTCGAAACGGATTCCGAGCTAACTATGAGGGGTAGTAGTAGTAGGCCCTGTGGAAACGGTGGATAACGTCGTTTGAGCAGGTCAGGGCTCGTTTTTTATCCACCGGCCCTGTGGGTGGCCCGGTGGACAACTTGGGCTTTCTGTGGACATCCCAAAGTTGTGCACAACCCGTACACAGGACAGGGCAGTTTCTCCCCAGGTCTGTCCCCAGCTTTACCCGCGTTCCCCACAGGCCAACCGTCCCTCTTGGTGTGACGCCTTTCACTCGGGCCGGTGACGGCGGGTGTCGTGTTGCCGAACAGTGGACAGCGGTGTGGAGAAGCGCCCTCCGGCTGGGGAAAACAGTCGCTGTCCTGTGGGTAGGCAGTGGACAACGATCCACACAGCCTGTGGACGAAAAACTTGTCCACAGGCTGTGGATCATGGTTGACCACAAATCCCCAGGCCCCTGAGCTGGCCTGATGGCCTGTCGGTGGGCGTGCCTGTGGAAGCAGTATGGACAACTTTTGGATCCCCAGGCTGTGGAGGGAAAAAAGTAGCCGGATCTGTGGAGAACACCCGTGTCCTTGCCGGGATTCGAACAGCGCGGGCGTGCGGAGGCCGGGTCCGTCACCGCGTGGACAGCCTGCCGACGCCCCGTGAGCGCTTCACGGAAGCGCTGCACAGGGGTTGCGGGGCGCTTCTCGGGGAATGCGAAAGGGCGCTGTGCGGACTCCTGACGAGTCCGCACAGCGCCCTTCGGCTGGGTACGGGTCCGGCGCGGGGGCGCCGTCAGCCGTTCTTGATGCGGTTGGTGAGCTCGGTGACCTGGTTGTAGATGGAGCGCCGCTCCGCCATCAGCGCCCGGATCTTGCGGTCGGCGTGCATGACCGTCGTGTGGTCCCGGCCGCCGAACTGTGCGCCGATCTTCGGCAGTGAGAGGTCGGTCAGTTCGCGGCACAGATACATGGCGATCTGCCGGGCCGTCACCAGCACGCGGCTGCGCGACGATCCGCAGAGGTCTTCCACCGTCAGACCGAAGTAGTCCGCCGTCGCCGCCATGATGGCCGACGCCGTGATCTCCGGAGCCGTGTCCTCGCCGCCCGGGATCAGGTCCTTCAGCACGATCTCCGTGAGCCCCAGGTCCACGGGCTGGCGGTTGAGGCTGGCGAAGGCCGTCACCCGGATGAGAGCGCCCTCCAGCTCACGGATGTTGCGCGAGATGCGGGAGGCGATGAACTCCAGCACCTCCGGCGGGGCGTTGAGCTGCTCCTGCACCGCCTTCTTGCGCAGGATCGCGATGCGGGTCTCCAGCTCGGGGGGCTGCACATCGGTGGTCAGGCCCCACTCGAAACGATTCCGCAGCCGGTCCTCCAGCGTGACCAGCTGCTTCGGCGGCCGGTCGGAGGACAGCACGATCTGCTTGTTGGCGTTGTGCAGCGTATTGAAGGTGTGGAAGAACTCCTCCTGCGTCGACTCCTTGCTCGCCAGGAACTGGATGTCGTCGACGAGCAGGATGTCGACATCGCGGTACCGCTTGCGGAAGGTGTCGCCCTTGCCGTCACGGATCGAGTTGATGAACTCGTTGGTGAACTCCTCCGAGCTCACGTACCGCACCCGGGTCCCCGGGTACAGACTGCGGGCGTAGTGCCCGATGGCGTGCAGCAGGTGGGTCTTGCCGAGCCCGGACTCCCCGTAGATGAAGAGGGGGTTGTACGCCTTGGCGGGCGCTTCGGCGACGGCGACGGCCGCCGCGTGCGCGAAGCGGTTGGACGCCCCGATGACGAAGGTGTCGAAGAGGTACTTCGGATTCAGCCGGGCGTGCGGCTCGCCGGGCCCGGGGGCCGGCGAGGGCTGGGCACCCATCGGCCCCGGGGCCCCGCCGGGCCTTCCGGTGCCGCCGCCCGGCCGGTGCTGCGGCTCCGGCAGCTCGTGGCGCTCGGGCCGGGGCCGCTCGGAGTGCTGCGGCTCGTACCCCTGGCGCTCCGGTGGCTGCTGCCGGTAGTCGTGCTGCGGCTGCTGCGGGGAGCGGCCGCCCCCGTACGGCTCGCGCCACTGATCGGCGGAGGGCTCACGGTCCTGGAACCCGCCGAGCCGGGGCTGCTGCCAGGACAGGTCCTCCTGGGTGCGCGGCCAGGCCCCGGGCTCGGGGCGCTGCTGCTGGTAGTCCGGGTAGGCGGGGCGGGCGGTCGGCATCCCGTCGTCCGATGGCCGGTGCCCGTAGCCCTCGTACGCGTCGCCGTGCCGGCCCTCGCCGTGCTGCGGCCCCTGGTAGCGGTGCTGCTGCGGCTGGGACTGGTGCGTCGGGGGCGCCGGCGGGGACGACGGTTCGCCCGCGGAGTCGTCGACCGTGATCGCGATCCGGATGGGGCGGCCGCACTCGCGGCTCAGCGTCTCGCTGATGAGTGGTGCGAGGCGGCCTTCGAGGACCCGCTTCCCCCATTCATTGGGGACGGCGAGCAGCGCGGTATCGGCAACCAGGGCGAGCGGCTGGCAGCGCTCGATCCACTGCTTGTCCTTCGGCTCGATGCCCTGCTGCCCCTCCCCGAGGAGTTGCTCCAGCACTCGTGGCCACACTGCGGCAAGATCGGCAGGTACGTCAGCCACAAGGCACGCTCTCTCGCTGGTCCCACGAATGTGTGGTTCTCGGGACGGTATGGGTCGGGGTGGGTGAGGACCGGCAGGCGGGAAGAAAAAGAACCGGAGTTCAGCCACGGTAGTCAGCCCGACCCGCACGGTTCAAGTCGTTGTCCACAGGCTGTGCACAATGGAGGGCCCGACAGGGTCGGTTTGACCGGATGGCGTAGCCGCGCGTACCGTGACCAGGTCGAGTTGTCGATGGCTGCTGCCGCCTGCCTCCGATGGGCAAAGATCACGATCTGTGATTGTGAAGCGGTGCACTAGGGCGTTTACGCGAGTCTCTCGTGGGCGCACGGTGACAGCCAGGCGATGTCCCGCCAACACACGAGTCATTTCTGGAGCCCCCGAGTGAGCAAGCGCACCTTCCAGCCGAACAACCGTCGTCGCGCGAAGACCCACGGCTTCCGGCTGCGTATGCGTACCCGTGCCGGCCGCGCGATTCTCGCGTCCCGCCGTAGCAAGGGTCGCGCCAGCCTGTCCGCCTGATCGCGTACAGGTCGTCATGACGTGCTGCCTACCGAGAATCGGCTGAGGCGGCGCGAGGACTTCGCGACCGCGGTACGACGAGGTCGCCGGGCCGGTCGCCCGCTCCTCGTCGTCCATCTACGCAGCGGTGCAACCGACCCGCACGTGACTGGGGAGACCGTTCCCCCGCCGCGTGCGGGTTTCGTTGTCAGCAAAGCAGTGGGTGGTGCGGTCGTCCGCACAGCGGTGAAGCGAAAGCTTCGCCACCTGGTCCGAGAACGGCTTGCCCTGCTGCCCCCCGGTAGCCTGGTTGTCGTACGAGCGTTGCCCGGCGCGGGCGACGCCGACCATGAACAGCTGGCCCGAGACCTGGACGCCGCACTGCGGCGGCTGCTGGGAGGGGGCGCGCGATGAAGTACCCGCTGCTGGCTCTCATCAAGCTGTACCAGTGGACGATCAGCCCGCTTCTCGGGCCTGTCTGCCGTTACTACCCGTCGTGTTCCCACTATGGATATACGGCGATCGACCGGCACGGAGCGATCAAGGGAACAGCGCTGACAGCCTGGCGCATCCTGCGATGCAATCCGTGGTCACCCGGCGGCGTGGATCACGTACCACCACGCAAACGTCCGCGTTGGCACGAACTGCTGCGCAGCGCCATACGCGGCAGCAAGGGCGGGGACTCCGCCGCTGACGTGCCTCCCGGGGGTTCGGCCACCGACCTCCCGAGTTCGGCCGCAGAGACTTCGCCCAATGCTCAAGGAGCCTGATTAGTGGACACGATTGCCAGTCTGTTCAGCTTCATCACATGGCCCGTCTCCTGGGTCATCGTCCAGTTCCACAAGTTGTACGGGGCGGTCTTCGGCCCTGACACGGGATGGGCCTGGGGTCTGTCCATCGTGTCCCTCGTGGTGCTCATCCGCATCTGTCTGATCCCGCTGTTCGTCAAGCAGATCAAGTCGACGCGGAACATGCAGGTGCTCCAGCCGAAGATGAAGGCGATCCAGGAGCGCTACAAGAGCGACAAGCAGCGACAGTCCGAAGAGATGATGAAGCTGTACAAGGAGACGGGCACCAACCCGCTCTCCTCGTGCCTGCCGATCATCGCGCAGTCGCCGTTCTTCTTCGCGCTGTACCACGTGCTCTCCGCGATCGCGTCGAACAAGAAGATCGGCGTCATCGACCAGTCGCTGCTGGACAGCGCCCGTCAGGCCCACATCTTCGGTGCCCCGCTGGCCGCCAAGTTCATGAACAGCGCGGACAAGGTCGACGCGCTCGGCGCCTCGCTGACCGACGTCCGGATCGTCACCGCGGTCATGATCGTAATGATGTCGGCCTCGCAGTTCTTCACTCAGCGCCAGCTGATGACGAAGAACGTCGACCTCACGGTCAAGACGCCGTACATGCAGCAGCAGAAGATGCTGATGTACGTCTTCCCGCTGATCTTCGCCGTCATGGGCATCAACTTCCCCGTCGGCGTCCTCGTCTACTGGCTGACCACCAACGTCTGGACCATGGGTCAGCAGATGTACGTGATCAACCAGAACCCGACGCCGGGAAGCAAGGCCCAGGAGCATTACCTCGGACGGCTGCTGAAGAGCGTCACCGCACACGGCGAGGTCCGCGGCCGGACCCGGCGCAACACCGTCAAGCGGATCGTGGCCAAGGGCCCGGACCGCAACGACATCGAGCGCAAGTTCGTCACGGGACTGGCCAAGCTCGGCCTCGCTCCGCAGGAGGACGGCACGGTGGTCAAGAGCGACACCGCCGTGGCCGACGCCGACAGCGGAGCCGCACTGCGGCGCCAGCAGCCCAAGCGGCAGACCAAGGCGAAGCGCCAGACCGGCACGGTTCACCAGGGCGATGCCAAGGACAGGGACTCCTCCGAGTCGGCGTCCAAGACCTCCCTGACCAAGAAGGCCGCGCAGGACGACAAGCCCAAGCCGGCGGGCAAGACCGCGTCCGGCTCCTCACGCCAAGCCAAGACCGGGCAGCGCAAGGGTCCGCAGCGGCCCAAGCACCCGTCCAAGAAGTAAGAAGGAGTCCATCCCGTGACGGAAGGCACCACCTCCACGGCCGCCGCTGAGGGCAGCGACACCTTGACCCGTCTTGAGCAGGAAGGGGAGATCGCAGCGGACTACCTCGAGGGCCTGCTCGACATCGCCGACCTCGACGGCGATATCGACATGGACGTCGAGGCGGACCGGGCCGCGGTCTCGATCATCAGCGAATCGGCGCGCGAGCTGCAGAAGCTCGTGGGTCGTGACGGCGAGGTCCTGGAGGCGCTCCAGGAGCTGACGCGGCTGGCCGTGCACCGGGAGACCGGTGACCGGAGCCGTCTCATGCTGGACATCGCCGGCTTCCGGGCCAAGAAGCGCACGGAGCTCGCCGAGCTGGGTGCCAAGGCGGCGGACGAGGTCAAGAGCACCGGTGAGCCGGTGAAGCTGGACCCGATGACGCCGTTCGAGCGCAAGGTCGTGCACGACGCGGTCGCCGCCGCGGGCCTGCGCAGCGAATCGGAGGGCGAGGAGCCGCAGCGCTTCGTCGTCGTCCTGCCGGCCTGACCGGCCCTTCTCCTGTCGGCCCCGTCTGTTCGCAGACGGGGCCGATCTTTGTCAGCCTGATAGACAGCCGCCCATGGTGCGGTAGTGCGGTGAATGGAAGGACGGTCCCCCGTGACGGAGGAAGTAGCACTTCCCCAGGCCCCCGACGAGGCCCGGGCGGTGTTCGGTGAAAGCTTTCCCGAGGCTGTCCGGTACGCAGAACTGCTGGCGGACGCGGGGGTCACGCGCGGGCTGATCGGTCCGCGTGAGGTACCGCGCCTGTGGGAGCGGCACCTGCTGAACTGCGCGGTGCTCTCCGAGGTCGTTCCCGAGGGGGTCACGGTCTGCGACGTGGGCTCGGGGGCGGGGCTTCCGGGAATTCCGCTGGCGCTGGTGCGCCCGGACCTGAAGATCACCCTGCTGGAGCCGTTGCTGCGGCGGACGAACTTCCTCCAGGAGGTTGTGGAGCTGCTGGGGCTGGACCATGTGACGGTCGTCCGGGGCCGGGCCGAGGAGGTCCTGGGCAGCTTGCAGCCCGTGCACGTGGTGACGGCCCGGGCGGTGGCCCCGCTGGACCGGCTGGCCGGCTGGGGAGTGCCCCTGCTGCGCCCGTACGGCGAGATGCTCGCGCTCAAGGGCGATACCGCCGAGGAAGAGATCAACGGTGCCCGGGCGGCGCTCAGCAAGCTCGGAGTCGTGGACACCGAGGTGCTGCACGTCGGTGAGGGCGTGGTCGACCCGATGTCCACCGTGGTGCGGGTGGTGGTCGGAGAGAGTCCCGGTGGTGTGAGGTTCGCCGCAAAGCGGGCCAAGGCCGCCAGGACCAGCCGGACGCGCCGTCGCCGCTGAGCGTCCGGTTGCACTGAGCCCGTGGCCCTTTCCTAGGGTTTGGGCCAGGAAGCGATGATTCTTCCGGTCATCGAGCCGTACGTGCCCCGCGCGGAGTGTCGTGCCTCTGTAGCTACGCTGCGAAGGCATCGTGTTTCACGTGAAACGTCGTTCTCTGCTGCATGGAATCATCGGCCGCGGTCGTGTGTCTGCCGCCCCTCCCCATCGCAGGCCCGTTAGGGCTACGGAGTTGTCCACAGAAGTGGATTCCTCCACAGAAGAGCGGGCCTCGCTGGTTCACGACCCCGAAACCATGGCAGGCTCTGCTCATTGCGAGCCTGAAGCCGAGGAGAGTGAATCCTTGCGGTCCGACGCCAACATCGCGGGACCGATGACCGATCCGGTCCCCGGTCCCCGAACCGAATCGGCGGGGGACGGTGTTTCACGTGAAACACCGCCGCCGATGGACGACACACCCATCGGGCGCGCGGCCCAGCTGGCGGTGGAGGCCCTCGGCCGAGCCGGCGAGGGGCTGCCGCGACCTGAGCAGACACGCGTCATGGTGGTGGCCAACCAGAAGGGCGGGGTGGGGAAGACCACCTCGACGGTCAACCTTGCCGCGTCGCTGGCACTTCACGGTGCGCGGGTCCTGGTGGTCGATCTCGACCCGCAGGGCAACGCCTCCACGGCTCTCGGCATCGATCACCACGCCGAAGTTCCCTCGATCTATGACGTCCTGGTGGAGAGCAAACCGCTCTCCGACGTGGTTCAGCCCGTCCCGGACGTCGAAGGTCTCTTCTGCGCCCCGGCCACCATCGATCTCGCCGGTGCGGAGATCGAGCTGGTGTCGCTGGTGGCGCGGGAGAGTCGACTCCAGCGGGCCATCCAGGCGTATGAGCAGCCGCTGGATTACATCCTGATCGACTGCCCGCCCTCGCTGGGCCTGCTGACGGTCAACGCATTGGTGGCCGGTGCGGAGGTGCTGATCCCCATTCAGTGCGAGTACTACGCGCTGGAGGGGCTGGGGCAGCTGCTGCGGAACGTCGACCTGGTCCGCGGCCACCTGAATCCCGATCTCCATGTGTCCACGATCCTGCTCACCATGTACGACGGCCGGACGAGGCTGGCGTCGCAGGTCGCGGAGGAGGTGCGCAGCCACTTCGGCAAGGAGGTGCTGCGGACCAGCATTCCTCGTTCGGTCCGTATCTCCGAGGCACCGAGCTACGGGCAGACCGTGCTCACCTATGACCCGGGTTCCAGCGGGTCGCTCTCGTACCTCGAAGCGGCCCGGGAGATCGCGCTGCGGGGCGTCGGGGTGCAGTACGAGGGCCAGCACGCCCACACGGGCGGTTCGATCAGTCAGCAGAGCAATCCGGAGGGGATCCAGTGAGTGAGCGTCGTCGAGGGTTGGGGCGAGGGCTCGGTGCCCTGATCCCAGCCGCTCCGCAGGAGAAGCAGCTGCCGTCCGGCGGGGCGGGGTCCTCCTCGTCCGTCCTTACCTCGGAGCGGGGTGTGGCTGCCGCGAAGGTGACGACGCTCGGGTCCGCTCCCGTGGTGCCGGAGCCGAGCGGTCCCGTGTCGGTGCCGGAGCCGGCGGTCTCGGGTGACGTGGCCGGTGCGTACTTCGCCGAGGTGCCGCTCGACTCCATCACGCCGAACCCGCGTCAGCCGCGTGAGGTCTTCGACGAGGACGCGCTGTCGGAGCTGGTCACCTCCATCAAGGAGGTCGGTCTTCTTCAGCCCGTCGTGGTGCGGATGACGGGGACCGATCGCTTCGAGCTCATCATGGGCGAGCGTCGCTGGAGGGCCTGCCGGGAAGCGGGTCTGGAGCGGATCCCGGCCATCGTCCGCGCCACCGACGACGAGAAGCTTCTCTTGGACGCTCTCCTGGAGAACCTTCACCGGGCGCAGCTGAACCCGTTGGAAGAGGCTGCCGCCTACGACCAGCTGCTCAAGGACTTCAAGTGCACGCATGACCAGCTGGCCGACCGGATCGGGCGTTCGCGGCCCCAGGTCTCCAATACCCTGCGTCTGCTGCGGCTGTCGCCGCCGGTGCAGCGCAGGGTGGCGGCCGGGGTGCTGTCGGCGGGCCATGCGCGGGCACTGCTGTCGGTGGACGACTCAGAGGAGCAGGACAAGCTGGCCCACCGCATCGTCGCCGAAGGGCTCTCGGTGCGCGCGGTGGAGGAGATCGTCACGCTCATGGGCTCCTCCCGGCCCACCAGCGCCACAAAGTCCAAGGGGCCGCGGGCGGGGGGCCGGTTGTCGCCGGCGCTGAGCGATCTGGCATCCAGGCTGTCCGACCGGTTCGAGACCCGGGTGAAGGTCGACCTCGGGCAGAAGAAGGGCAAGATCGTCGTCGAGTTCGCCTCTATGGAGGACCTGGACCGCATTCTTGGCAGCCTCGCCCCGGGCGAGGGCCGGGTGCTGGACCGCGCTCCGTCCGAGGAACCGTCCGAGGACGACGAGAGCTGACGCGCCCCGAGCGAGCGAGGAGGGCGGGCTGTTTCCGGTGAGTCCCGGAACACAGCCCGCCCTTTGCTTTCTCGCGGTGTCCGCTTGATTCGGTGGTGGATACGATGCGTTCTGGCAGGGCATTTCCGTCCAAGACGCAGTGGGCGAAAGAAGTGAGGAACAGCCTTCATGGGGCGTCGGCTCGTACCGCTCACGCTGGACAATCTTCCCGACCTACCCCGGCGGTGCCGCTCCTGTGTGTTCTGGGAGCTCGATCCGGTCAGCGGGGAGGCCGCGGTCAAGAGTGGAAGGGCTGAGCCGGAGAAGGAAGCCTGGATCTCCGCAGTGCTGCTGGAGTGGGGCTCCTGTGGGCGTGTGGTCTACGTCGATGACGTGCCGGCCGGCTTTGTGCTCTACGCACCGCCCGCCTACGTTCCACGGTCGACTGCCTTTCCGACGAGCCCCGCATCCCCCGACGCGGTCCAGCTGATGACCGGGTTGATCATGCCGGGCTTTCAGGGCCAGGGGCTGGGCAGGGTCATGGTGCAGACCGTTGCCAAGGATCTGATCAGCCGGGGCTTCAAGGCGATCGAAGCCTTCGGGGACGCCCGGTGGAAGGAACCGGCCTGCGTGCTACCGGCCGACCACCTTCTGTCGGTGGGGTTCAAGACGGTGCGGCCGCACCCGGTGCACCCGCGGCTGCGGCTGGAGCTGCGCTCGACGCTCTCCTGGAAGGAGGACGTCGAGATGGCCCTGGACCGGCTGCTGGGTGCCGTGCAGAAGGAGCCTGCGCTGCGGCCGCTATAAGGCCCCCGTCCTCTCCAGAACGTGAAACAGCGGCGCTGCGTCTGCCCTACTCGGCGATGAAGCCCGCAAGGTCGCGGAGGATCGCGGCCTTCGGCTTGGCGCCCACGATGGTCTTGGCGACCTCGCCGCCCTGGTAGACGTTCAGC
>NZ_SSBI01000025.1 GCF_004795015.1 Streptomyces sp. A1277
GGGCAAGACGAAACGCGAGATCATCCGATGCCTCAAACGCTACGTCATCCGCGAGGTCTACCACCTGATCCGACCCGCACCACGGACCCTCCCCACAGCGAGTTGACAACTATAGGAGCGTCAACGCCGTACGCGAACAGGGCCGCTCCGCCTGGACCTTCGGCAAGCTCCTGAACTACGGCCTGGACGGGCTGCTCTCCTTCAACAACAAGCCCCTGCGCGCCGCCCTCTACCTCGGCCTGCTCCTGACCTCCCTCGCCCTCGCCTACGCCGCCTGGATCGTCGGCGTCGCCCTCGTACGAGGCGTCGACACCCCCGGATACGTCACCCTGCTCGTCGTCGTCACCGCACTCGCCGGGGTCCAGATGGTGCTGGCCGGGGTCGTCGGCGAATACGTCGGCCGCATCTACTACGAGGTCAAGCGCCGCCCGCACTTCCTGGTCAAGGCCACCAACACCCGCGCCCGCACCACCGCACCGCAGGAGCCCCAGGAGTTCGTACGCCGATGACGCTCCCCGCACAACTCATACGTTTCGTCCTCGTCGGAGCGGTGAACACCGCCACGTACTACGGCTGCTACCTGCTGCTCCTGCACGTACTGCCCTACCTGGCCGCGCACGCCCTCGCCTTCGCGCTCAGCATGACCGGCTCCTTCTTCCTCACCTCGTACGTCACCTACCGCACCCGGCCCACCTGGCGGAAGTTCCTGCTCTTCCCGCTCACCAACGCCGCCAACTTCGTCATCACCACCGGCGGGGTCTACCTGCTGGTCGACGTGGCTGGATTCAGCAGCCGGTACGCCCCGCCCGTCGCGGCGGCCGCCGCCATCCCCGTCACGTTCCTGCTGTCCCGCACGATCATGCTGCGGCCGGACACCCCGCCGAAACCGGCCGAGCGGGTCGGCTGAGCCGCCCACCGGCACCCCACATCCCCAACTCCTCCCGAATCGTTGGTCGAATCAGTGGCCCGGACCAGCTCCACTGCCTAACATCGATCACCGCAAGGCCTTGTGCACCGCCGCACAATCTCCTCGGGAGGCTCCTTTGCACCGCCGCCGTCGCACCGCGCTCACCGTCTCCGCCGCGCTGCTCGCCGCAGCGCCGCTCCTCACCGCCTGCGGCAGCCAGGCCCACCCCGGCGCCGCGGCCGTCGTCGGCGGGGACCGGATCACGGTGTCCACCGTGCAGGCCCAGGTGGCGGACGTACGCGAGGCGCAGGGCTCGTCCCCGCAGTCCGCCCAGCTCACCGACCAGTCCGGCCAGCTCGCCCGCGCCAAGCTGCACGGACTGATCCTGGACCGGGTCCTCGACCGGGCCGCGGCGGACGCGGGCGTCACCGTGACCCGCGCGGAGATCCAGCAGATGCGCCAGTCGGCCGTCGCGCAGTACCAGGGCGAGAAGGGCCTGCAGCAGGCCGTCCTCCAGGAGCGCTGGCTCGCCCCGGGCCAGATCGACGCCTTCCTGCGCGAGCAGATCCAGATCACCAAGCTCGGCCAGGCGCTCGGCGCCGACCCGTCCACGCCCGAGGGCACCAAGGCCATCGGCGACGCCCTGACCAACGCGTCCAAGGCGCTGAAGGTCGACGTCAACCCCCGCTACGGCACCTGGGACAACAAGCAGATCCAGCTGGCCGACTACAAGGCCCCCTGGATCTCCCAGGTCACCAAGCCCGCCCAGGCGGCCGCCGAGGCCGGGGCCTGAGACCCCTGCGACGGCCGGGGTAGATTCGGCTCTGTGAACGCTGAAGACCCCGGCCGCATCGTCCTGCTCACCGCCAGCCACCGGGTCGCGCCCGGACTGCTGTCCTGGCCCGCCTGGCAGGCGCTGCACGCCGCCGACCGGGTGCTCTGCGGGGAGCCGGGCCAGCCGCAGCTGCCGTATCTGCGCGAGGCCGGCATCCCCGTCACCCCCGGCGTGCCCGACGCGCAGGAGCTGGTCGACGCCTGCGCGGGCGGCCGGACCGTGGTGATCGTCACCGGCGGCGAGGGCGACCAGCCGCTCACCGAGGGCCTGGCCCGGCTGGCCGGCTCCGGGCGGGTGCGGATGCCGGACCTGGAGCTGCTGCCCGGTTCGTACGACCTGCCGGGCGCCCGCCTCCTCGACCTGGTCCAGATCATGGACCGCATCCGCGCCGAGTGCCCGTGGACCTCGCAGAAGACCCACAAGGGCCTCGCCAAGTACGCCATCGAGGAGGCGTACGAGCTGGTCGAGGCTATCGAGGACGGCGACCGCGAGGAACTGCGCGAGGAGCTGGGCGACGTCCTGCTCCAGGTCGTCTTCCACGCGCGCATCGCCGAGGAGGACGAGGAGGAGCCGTTCTCCCTGGACGACGTCGCCGCCACCCTGATCGAGAAGCTGATCCACCGCCACCCGCACGTCTTCGGCGACGAGACCGCCGAGACCCCGGAGGACGTCCACGCGCACTGGCTGCGCACCAAGGCGATCGAGAAGCAGCGTGCGTCGGTCACCGACGGGGTACCGCTCGGCCAGCCCGGCCTCGCCCTCGCCGCGAAGCTCGCGAGCCGGGCCCGTACCGCCGGACTCGACGTGCCGCTCCCCGAGGGCGACGACATCGGCTACCGGCTCCTCGCCCTCGCCGTCCGCGCCCAGGAGGAGGGCACCGACCCGGAGGCCGCCCTGCGCGCCGCGGGCCGCGCGTACCGGGACGCCATCAGGACGGCGGAGGGCACCGGATAACGTCGGGGAGTGAACGACAGCCCCGCCGACACCCCGGCCGACCGCCCAGCCGACGCCCCGGCCGACCGCTCCGCGGACCGCCCGGTCGGCCGCTCCGCGGACCGCCCGGCCGACCGCCCCGCGGACCGCCCCGCGGACCGCCCCGCGGACCGCCCGGCCGACCGCCCGGCCGACCGCCCCGTCGAAGCCGCGTCCGTACCCGCCGGATGCCCCGCCCACACGTCCCCCGGCGCCGTGCCACCCGCGCCCGAGCTCTTCACGTGGGAGTTCGCCACCGACCCGTACCCCGCCTACGCCTGGCTGCGCGAGCACAGCCCCGTGCACCGCACCACGCTGCCCAGCGGGGTCGATGCCTGGCTGGTGACGCGGTACGCGGACGCGCGGGAGGCCCTCGCCGACGCCCGGCTGTCCAAGAACCCGGCGCACCATGCCGAGCCCGCGCACGCCAAGGGCAAGACCGGCATCCCGGGCGAGCGCAAGGCCGAGCTGATGACGCATCTGCTCAACATCGATCCGCCCGACCACACCCGGCTGCGCCGCCTGGTGTCCAAGGCGTTCACCCCCCGGCGCATCGCGCAGTTCGCGCCCCGGGTGCAGGAGCTGACCGACCGGCTCATCGACGGGTTCGTCGAGAAGGGCGAGGCGGACCTCATCCACGAGTTCGCCTTCCCGCTCCCCATCTACGCGATCTGCGACCTGCTCGGCGTTCCGCGCGAGGACCAGGACGACTTCCGGGACTGGGCGGGCATGATGATCCGCCACGGCGGCGGACCGCGCGGCGGGGTGGCCCGGTCGGTGAAGAAGATGCGGGCCTATCTCCTCGAACTGATCCACCGCAAGCGCGAGAACCCCGGCGACGACCTGATCTCCGGGCTGATCCGGGCGAGCGACCACGGCGAGCACCTGACCGAGAACGAGGCCGCTGCGATGGCCTTCATCCTCCTGTTCGCCGGCTTCGAGACCACAGTGAATCTGATCGGCAACGGCGTGCACACCCTGCTCGGCCACCCGGCCGAGCGGGAGCGGCTGCAGCGCTCCCTGACGGCGGGGGAGAGCGGCCTGCTGGCCACCGGGGTGGAGGAACTGCTGCGTTACGACGGCCCGGTGGAGCTGGCGACCTGGCGGTTCGCCACGGAGCCGCTGACCATCGGCGGGCAGCGCGTCGGCGAGGGCGACCCGGTGCTCGTGGTGCTCGCGGCGGCCGACCGGGACCCCGCGCGGTTCGACGGACCGGACACGCTGGACCTGTCACGGCGCGACAATCAGCACCTCGGCTACGGTCACGGCATTCATTACTGTCCGGGAGCGCCGCTCGCCCGGCTGGAGGGGCAGGCCGCGCTCGCCACGCTGCTGACGCGCCTTCCGGACCTGCGACTTGCGGGGGAACCTGCCGATTTGCGCTGGCGTGGCGGGCTCATCATGCGCGGATTGCGCACGCTGCCGGTGCGGTTCACGCCCGGTGCGCGGGTCGGCGAAGGTGACACTCTGTCAACTCTGTGACTTTCGCGTGATCTCTGCTGCATCGACTTGTGACTCGCGTTCGAGTCCCGCTAGGTTCACCGTTCGACTCACCAGTCGCTTGTCAGTCACACGGAAGGCATCTCCCATGGGCTCCGCGAACGGCAGACACCGTCGCCCTCGTCAGGCACCCGCCATCGTCGTCGCCGCAGGCGTCACCGGCTCGGCCATCGCCATCCCGCTGCTCGGCGCGGCGGGCGCGCACGCGGCGGACGCCTCGACCTGGGACCGGGTGGCCGAGTGCGAGAGCGGCGGCATGTGGAGCGCCGACCTCGGCAACGGCTCCTACGGTGGGCTCCAGTTCACGCCGGAGCTCTGGAAGGCGTACGGAGGTGAGTCCTACGCCGAGCGCGCGGACCTCGCCAGCCGCTCGCAGCAGATCGCCGTGGCCGAGAAGGTGCTGGCCGACAAGGGGCCGAAGGCGTGGCCCAGCTGTGCGGTGGTCTCCGGGCTCACGAAGGACGCGGGGGCGGCCGGCGCCGACCCGGGCAGCACGCCCTCCGACAGCCCGTCCCGGAGCGCGGACGCGGGCCTGGACGCGGGTCTGGGCACCGACCCGGCCGACGACGCGTCCTCGAAGGCGTCCGGCGCGCCCTCGGCCCGGGCCACGGGTGACGCGAGTGGCGGGGCCACCGGAAAGGCCGCCGACAAGAGCGCGGACGAGAGTGCGGGCAGGAGCGCGGACCGGAAGGCCGGCAAGGGCGCCGCGGACACGTCCGCCTCCCCCTCGGCCTCCTCGTCGGCCGATCCGTCCGGCGCGCCGTCCGCCGGCCCCTCGGGCTCCTCCGCCTCCACCGACCCGTCCGGCGGCGCCTCGGACGGCACGCGGGAGACGGGCGGCAAGCACCGGGGCGCCCCGGCCGCCGACGACGCCGCCGAGGCGGACAGCGGCCGTGACACGGGGCGGCACGCCTCGCGGGGTGACGGTGAGGCACGCGACGCCGGTGCGCGGGAAGCTGACGGCACGTACACCGTCCGGCCGGGCGACAACCTGTGGGCGATCGCCGAGGCGCAGGAGCTGCCCGGCGGCTGGACCGGGCTGTACGAGGCGAACAAGGCCGAGGTGGGTCCCGACCCGGACCTCATCCTCCCCGGCCAGAACCTCGATCTCGCACTTGACGCCGAGTGAGCGCGGCCCGGTGAGCAGCTGAGAACGCCCCGAATTTTGGGTGGCTTAAGAGACCTATGTCCCACTTTTGATCAAGTGAGACATGGGTCTCTTTGCGTGAACTCACGCATCTTGTCCGGGAGGTCCCTCCACATCCGTTCCGACCTGCACAAATGAGGGCTCATCGGATGCTCGTACGGGATGATTATCCGGTATGTCCATCTTTGAATATGAGGGTTGCGTGTGTTTACGGTCGGAACCGCTCGCACCGCGGGCCCCGTCGACCGTCACGCCGAATCCTGCCGTCGGTCGAAGGGAACAGACGCGTAAAGCGCCGTAGGCAGGAGCGGGGGACCCAGGTAAGCGCCGGGCCCGATCGTCGCAAGACGCATCAGGACCGGCTTGGGGTGAAGTCGTGCGCTAGGACGTGCGACCGGGCAACTCACTTGGCCCGAACCCGACAGCTCACCTCGCAGGCGTCGGTGAGGAGAAGTCTCGATGCTGCTCAACAGCAAGGGCAACAAGCACCGCCGCCCGTCCAAGCTCGTCCGGATCGCCACCCTCGCCGGTGTCACCGGTGCCGCCGTCGCCGTGCCGCTGATGGGCGCGACCGGTGCCTCCGCCGCGTCCGTCGCCACGTGGGACGCCGTCGCGCAGTGCGAGTCCGGCGGCAACTGGTCCATCAACACCGGCAACGGCTACTACGGCGGCCTGCAGTTCTCCCAGTCCAGCTGGGCCGCCGCCGGCGGTACCCAGTACGCGCCCCGTGCCGACCTGGCCACCAAGGCCCAGCAGATCGCCACCGCCGAGAAGCTCCTCGCCATGCAGGGTCCGGGCGCCTGGTCCTGCGCCGGTGCCGGCAACCTGAGCAACGACGGCGTCGACCCGGGCGTCGACACCGGCTCCGGTGCCGCCAAGACCGAGACCGCTCCCAAGCAGCAGTCCGCGCCGGTCCAGAAGGCCGAGCCGAAGAAGGCCGAGCGCACCGAGGCTCCGGCCACCAACCGCTCGGACCGCTCGGACGCCCCGAAGAAGGCCGCGAAGAAGACGGTCACCACCCCGACCGGCGAGAAGGTCGAGAAGGGTGACGGCGAGTACAAGGTCGTCGCCGGCGACTCCCTGAGCAAGATCGCCGCCGACCACAAGGTCAAGGGCGGCTGGGAGCAGCTGTTCAAGCTGAACAAGGACATCGTCGAGGACGCCGACCTCATCTACCCGGGTCAGCAGCTCCACCTGACGAAGTAGTCGCGATCCCTCCTCGCTGATCGCCCATGCCGCCCCGGCCCGGCGCGCACCTTCCCCCCGTGCGTGCCGGGCCGGGGCACGGCGCTTTCCGCGGTGGTCCCGCGGCGGGCGGCCGGGCGCGATCGTTCAACAGTTGTAGTTACTGACCAGTAATCACCTGGCGCTTTGCCCTGCCGTGCCCGCCCTTGGGTCCTTTTTCGTCCCAGGGGACGGGCGGTCGGCCGACGGAGACGGCCGGGCCGGTTAGGCTCTTGTCGCAAGGCCAGAGTGACCCTGCACAACCAGTGTCATATCCCAGAAGGAGATGCCCCTCGTGCCGTCCATCGACGTCGTCGTAGCCCGGGAAATCCTCGACTCCCGGGGCAACCCCACGGTCGAGGTCGAGGTTGGCCTCGACGACGGCAGCACCGGTCGTGCTGCTGTTCCGTCCGGCGCCTCCACCGGTGCGTTCGAGGCCATTGAGCTTCGCGACGGCGACCCCAACCGCTACCAGGGCAAGGGCGTCGAGAAGGCCGTCCTCGCCGTGATCGAGCAGATCGGCCCGGAGCTCGTCGGCTACGACGCCACCGAGCAGCGCCTCATCGACCAGGCGATGTTCGACCTGGACGCCACGGAGAACAAGGGCTCGCTCGGCGCGAACGCCATCCTCGGCGTCTCCCTCGCCGTCGCGCACGCCGCCTCCGAGGCATCCGACCTGCCGCTGTTCCGCTACCTCGGTGGCCCGAACGCGCACCTGCTGCCCGTCCCGATGATGAACATCCTCAACGGCGGGTCGCACGCCGACTCCAACGTGGACATCCAGGAGTTCATGATCGCGCCCATCGGCGCCGAGTCGTTCTCCGAGGCGCTGCGCTGGGGCGCCGAGGTCTACCACACGCTGAAGAAGGTCCTGAAGACCAAGGGCCTGTCCACCGGCCTCGGCGACGAGGGCGGCTTCGCGCCGAACCTGGAGTCCAACCGCGCCGCCCTCGACCTCATCATCGAGGCCATCAAGGAGGCCGGCTACGCCCCGGGCAAGGACATCGCGCTCGCGCTCGACGTCGCCGCGTCCGAGTTCTACAAGGACGGCTCGTACGAGTTCGAGGGCAAGACCCGCTCGGCCGCCGAGATGACCGAGTACTACGAGGAGCTGGTCTCCGCGTACCCGCTGGTCTCCATCGAGGACCCGCTGTACGAGGACGACTGGGCCGGCTGGAAGGTCATCACCGACAAGCTCGGCGCCAAGGTGCAGATCGTCGGCGACGACCTCTTCGTCACCAACCCGGAGCGCCTGGCCCGCGGCATCGAGGAGGGCTCCGCCAACGCCCTGCTCGTCAAGGTCAACCAGATCGGTTCGCTGACCGAGACCCTGGACGCCGTCGAGCTGGCCCAGCGCAACGGCTTCAAGTGCATGATGTCCCACCGCTCCGGCGAGACCGAGGACGTCACCATCGCCGACCTCGCGGTCGCCGTGAACTGCGGTCAGATCAAGACCGGCGCCCCGGCCCGTTCGGACCGCGTCGCCAAGTACAACCAGCTGCTGCGCATCGAGGAGATCCTCGACGACGCCGCGGTGTACGCGGGCCGCTCGGCGTTCCCGCGGTTTCGCTCCGCGAACTGACGAATACGGCAAGGGCTGACAGCCCGGCGGGCCCCAGGGCCCCCGCCTCCGTCCGTCCCCGCACTCGGTCCCGTACCGTGTGCGGGGACGGACGTGCGTAATGGGGAGGCGGAGACATGGCCGCGAAGGACCGGGACCGGTTCTCCACCGCAACCCGGCTGCGGCTGCTCGGCGAGCAGACCGCCGCCCGCGTCTACCGGTCGCAGAACCGCCGGCAGGCCCGCCGCTCCCGGCTCACCGGCCGGGCCGCCTTCCTGGCCCTGATCGTCTGCTCGCTGATCGTCGCCCTCGCGTACCCGATGCGGCAGTACGTGTCGCAGCGCGAGGAGATCGCCGACCAGCAGCGGCTGGCGCGGGAGGCCGAGGCGCGTACCGAGGAGCTGCGCGACGAGAAGGCGCGGCTCCAGGACGACGCGTACGTCAGGCGGCTGGCCCGCGAGCACCTGCACTACCTTCTTCCCGGGGAGACCGGCTACACCGTGGTCGACCCCGACGCGGTCAAGGAGCGCAACGGGAAGCCGGCCGAGTCCGGCCGGCCGTGGCACTCCAACCTCTGGGACGGCGTGGACAGCGCCGACCGCGGCTGACGGCCGTCCCCGCCCGTATTTCTGCAGAACCGCGGTTCGAGCAGTCCGATCCAGAACGCTAGGCAGGCATGGAAACGCCCCCTCCCCAGACCGAGCCCACCGTCCCCACCGAGGCGGACATCGCCGCCTTCCAGCAGCAGCTGGGGCGCCCGCCGCGCGGGCTGCGGGCCATCGCGCACCGCTGTCCGTGCGGCAACCCGGACGTGGTCGAGACGCAGCCCCGGCTGGAGGACGGTACGCCGTTCCCGACGACGTACTACCTGACGTGCCCGCGTGCGGCGTCCGCGATCGGCACGCTGGAGGCGAACGGGGTCATGAAGGAGATGACCGAGCGCCTGGGCCGGGACCCGGAGCTGGCGGCGGCCTACCGGGCGGCGCACGAGGACTACATCGCGCGCCGGGACGCCATCGAGGTGCTGGAGGGCTTCCCGAGCGCGGGCGGCATGCCGGACCGGGTGAAGTGCCTGCACGTGCTCGTCGGGCACTCGCTGGCGGCGGGTCCGGGCGTGAACCCGCTGGGGGACGAGGCGATCGCGATGCTTCCGGAGTGGTGGCGCAAGGGGCCGTGCGTGTCGCCGTGCGGCGAGCAGGGTACGGACGAGGGCTGAAGGCGAAGACATGACGCGCGTGGCCGCCATCGACTGCGGTACCAATTCGATCCGTCTGCTGGTCGCGGACGCCGACCCGGCCACGGGGGAGCTCGTCGAGCTCGCCCGGCGGATGGAGATCGTCCGGCTGGGGCAGGGCGTCGACCGGACCGGGCGGCTCGCCCCGGAGGCGCTGGAGCGCACGTTCGCGGCCTGCCGGGAGTACGCGGCGGTGATCCGTGAGCACGGCGCCGAGAAGGTGCGCTTCGTCGCCACCTCCGCCTCCCGGGACGCGGAGAACCGGGACGACTTCGTGCGCGGGGTGCTGGACATCCTGGGCGTCGAGCCCGAGGTGATCAGCGGCGACCAGGAGGCCGCGTTCTCGTTCGACGGGGCGACCAAGGAGCTGGCCGGGCGCGACGACCTGGCGAAGCCGTACCTGGTCGTGGACATCGGCGGCGGCTCCACCGAGTTCGTCGTCGGCGACGACCGGGTGCGGGCCGCCCGCTCCGTGGACATCGGCTGCGTCCGGATGACCGAGCGCCACCTCGTGCGCGACGGTGTCGTCAGCGATCCGCCCTCGCCGGAGGGGGCCGAGGCGATCCGCGCGGACGTCACGGCGGCCCTGGACCTGGCCGGGGAGAGCGTCCCGATCACCTCGGCGGCCACGCTCGTCGGCCTCGCCGGGACGGTCACCACGGTGGCCGCCATCGCGCTGGGCCTGGAGGAGTACGACTCCGAGGCGATCCACCACTCGCGGGTCTCCCTGGAGCAGGTGCGGGAGATCACCGCGCGGCTGCTGGCCTCGACCCACGCGGAGCGCGCCGCGATCGGCGCGATGCATCCGGGCCGGGTCGACGTGATCGCGTCCGGTGCGCTGATCCTCCAGGCCGTGATGGAGCGGACCGGGGCCCGCGAGGTCGTGGTGAGCGAACACGACATTCTGGATGGAATCGCCTGGAATTGCGCCTCCGCCGAGTGATCCCTCGGAAGCAACGCTCGACGGAATCGCCTGGGCCTCGGCCTGGGCGCGGGCCCGGACAGGACGCTCATTCGTCATCCCGCCCGCACCTTTGAGTGGGCGGGATGTGCCTGGTGAGGCGGCTTCCGGGCCGTCTCGCGGCCAACTTCGTGAACTTCTTCACAAGAGATTGGCCACCCGGTGCCGGACTTCTGCTCCGGAAGGGTGAGGGCGAGGGTGAGCGGGGTCACTCGGGGCCCGCGGGGGGACTGCCGCCGCGGCGTCGCGGTGCCGGGCGGCGGGAGGGGCCGGTCTCCGGGCCCGGGGCCCAAGGGCCAGCTCACAGGCGGTGAACAACGTTCACCGGGAGCGCGGGGTTCCCGGCCCGGGCCATGACCTGGGTCACGCGGGCGGCGAACTATAGCAGAGGGTGGCCCGAACCTTGTGAAGGGGCTCACGAGCATGCCCCCCGTGGGGGGTGGATACTCGATGGCATGAGCACCACGGAGCGTCCCAGGATCCTCGTAGTAGGCGGTGGGTACGTAGGCCTGTACGCAGCTCGGCGCATCCTCAAGAAGATGCGCTACGGCGAGGCGACCGTCACGGTCGTCGACCCCCGGTCGTACATGACCTACCAGCCCTTCCTCCCCGAAGCTGCTGCCGGCAGCATCTCGCCTCGGCATGTCGTCGTCCCGCTGCGACGCGTCCTGCCCAAGGCCGAGGTCCTCACCGGCCGCGTCACCACCATCGACCAGGACCGCAAGGTCGCCACGGTCGCGCCGCTCGTCGGCGAGTCCTACGAGCTGCCCTTCGACTACCTGGTGATCGCGCTCGGCGCGGTCTCCCGCACCTTCCCGATCCCCGGCCTCGCCGAACAGGGCATCGGCATGAAGGGCATCGAGGAGGCCATCGGGCTGCGCAACCACGTCCTCGAACAGCTGGACAAGGCCGACTCGACGACCGACGAGGACGTCCGCCGCCGGGCCCTCACCTTCGTCTTCGTGGGCGGCGGGTTCGCCGGTGCGGAGACCATCGGCGAGGTCGAGGACATGGCCCGCGACGCGGCGAAGTACTACACCAACGTGAAGCGCGAGGACATGCGCTTCATCCTGGTCGACGCCGCCGACAAGATCCTTCCCGAGGTCGGCCCGAAGCTGGGCACCTGGGGCCGGGAGCACCTGGAGTCCCGTGGCGTCGAGGTCTTCCTCTCGACCTCCATGGACTCCTGCGTCGACGGCCACGTGGTGCTCAAGAACGGCCTGGAGGTCGACTCCAACACCATCGTGTGGACGGCCGGCGTGAAGCCGAACCCGGCGCTGGCCCGCTTCGGCCTGCCGCTCGGCCCCCGCGGTCACGTGGACACCTCCGAGAAGCTCCAGGTGCAGGGCACCGACTACATCTGGGCCGCGGGCGACAACGCCCAGGTCCCGGACATGGTCGGCCGCAAGGCCGGCAACCCGAACGCCTGGTGCCCGCCGAACGCCCAGCACGCGCTGCGTCAGGCCAAGGTCCTCGGTGACAACGTCATCTCCGGGATGCGCGGCTTCCCTCAGGCCGACTACAGCCACGCCAACAAGGGCGCGGTCGCCGGTCTGGGCCTGCACAAGGGCGTGGCGATGATCGTCATGGGCAAGATGAAGATCAAGCTCAAGGGCCGCCTCGCCTGGTACATGCACCGTGGCTACCACGGCCTGGCGATGCCGACCTGGAACCGCAAGATCCGGATCTTCGCCGACTGGACGCTCGCGATGTTCCTCAAGCGCGAGGTCGTCTCGCTCGGCGCCATGGAGACGCCGCGCGAGGAGTTCTACGAGGCCGCCAAGCCGGCCCCCGCTCCGGCCGCCGCCAAGCCGGTGGGCGAGAAGGCCAAGGCTTCCTAGTCCGCGCAGGGCCGTAGGGCCCGCAGTACGACGCCCGAAGGGGCCGTCCGCCATCCGTGGTGCGGACGGCCCCTTCGGCGTATCCGGGTACGACGGGGCGGTGCGGGGTACGGGGGCGCGGGGGCCGGACCCCCGGCGGATGCATGTGGACTGCATGTATTTTGCCGTTCCGTTGCCCGGTAGCGGGATGGCCGGGCCGCCGGAAACTGTTGTGGGGGGTGTACCACGCCGTGGTGCCCAGGGCACCGGGGCGTGGTCCGAGACATGTATGGGCATGTCTGGGCACGTTGGGAAACACCGTCACGGAGGTGTGCGCCATGGCAGACGCCGCATTGCGGCTGACCGCTCTCGCCCAGGAGTTGCTGGGAGAACCCCTACCGGTCCGCATCCGGGCCTGGGACGGCAGCGAATCCGGACCGCCCGGCGCCCCCGTCCTCGTCATCAGGAACCGCCGGGCCCTGCGCCGGCTGCTGTGGAAGCCGGGCGAACTGGGCCTGGCCCGCGCCTGGGTGGCCGGCGAACTCGACATCGAGGGCGACCTGTACGAGGCCCTGGGCCTGATGGCCGGTCTGATCTGGGAGCGCGGCGACGACGTCAGGAGCGGCGCCCCGGCGCTGCGCGACCCGAGGCTGCGGGCGGCAGGCAAGGAGCTGCTGCGGCTGGCCGGGCCGGGGCTGCCGCCCACGCCGCCGCCCGAGGAGGTGCGCCGCCGCAGCGGCCCCCTGCACACCAAGCGCCGCGACAAGGAGGCCATCAGCCACCACTACGACGTGGGCAACGACTTCTACGAACTGGTTCTGGGACCGTCCATGGTCTACTCCTGCGCCTACTGGGAGGACGCCGGAACCCTGGAGAGCGCCCAGCGCGACAAGCTCGACCTGGTCTGCCGCAAGCTCGCGCTGAAGGAGGGCGACCGCCTGCTGGACGTCGGCTGCGGCTGGGGCTCCATGGCCATCCACGCCGCCCGCGAGTACGGCGCCCGCGTCACCGGCGTGACCCTCTCCACCGAACAGGCCGCCTACGCCAGGAAGCGCATCGCCGACGAGGGCCTCACCGACCGCGTCGAGATCCGCGTCCAGGACTACCGCGACGTCCGCGACGGCCCGTACGACGCCATCTCCTCCATCGGCATGGCCGAGCACGTCGGCTCGGTGCGCTACCGCGAGTACGCCGACGACCTCTACGCCCTCCTCAAGCCCGGCGGACGCCTCCTCAACCACCAGATCGGCCGCCGCCCGGAGAAGGACGAGTCCGCGTACGAGATCGACGCGTTCATCGACGCCTACGTCTTCCCGGACGGTGAACTGGCCCCCGTCGGCCGGACCCTGGCCATCTTGGAGGAGGCCGGCTTCGAGGCCCGGGACGTCGAGGCGCTGCGCGAGCACTACGCGCTGACCCTGCGCCGCTGGGTCGCCAACCTGGAGCAGGGCTGGGAGCACGCGCTGAAGATGGTCTCGCCCGGCCGGGCCAGGGTCTGGCGGCTCTACATGGCCGCCTCCGCGCTCTCCTTCGAACGCAACAAGATCGGCGTCAACCAGATCCTGGCGGTGCGCCCGCAGGAGGACGGCTCCTCCCGGATGCCGCTGCGCGCCCGCGCCTGGAAGGCCGACGCGACCGGCTGAGCCGTACGACGGAGGGGGCCGGTGTCAGCAGTCGCGGACACCGGCCCCCTCCTCGCGCGGGTGCGGCTACTCGGTCTTGATGGCCGTCAGCATGTTCAGCCTGGCGGCGCTGCGGGCCGGCCACAGGGCGGCCAGCACCCCCACCACACCGGCCAGCAGCAGGAACACCGCGATCCGGCCCCACGGCACGACCAGCACGTACTGCGGGATCGACTTGGCCACGGTCTGCCCGATCGCCCAGCCGAGGAACATGCCGAGCCCGATGCCGACGACCGCGCCGAAGAGCGAGATCACCACGGCCTCCAGCCGGATCATCCGCTTCACCTTGCGCCGGTCCAGGCCGATCGCCCGCAGCATGCCGATCTCCTGCTGACGCTCGAACACCGACATCGCCAGGGTGTTGACGACCCCGAGCACCGCGATGATCAGCGCCATGGCGAGCAGCCCGTACATGATGTTCATCGCGAGGTTGACGCTGCCGCCGAACATGTCCCGGATGTCCTGCTGGTCCATGATGCTCATGCCGGGGTTGTCGCCCAGCGCGTCCACCAGCGCCTGCTCGTGGGCCGCGCTCGCGCCGCCGTCCGTCTTCACCCAGATCTCGCGGATGTCCGCCCGGCCCTCGTGCGGGGCCACGGCCGCGCGGGGGATGAGGACCGGTGACAGGAACTCGTTGTCCTTGTAGAGGGCGCCGACCTTCAGCTCGCTCTTCTTCTCGTCCTCGTACGTGACGGAGACGGTGTCCCCGGGCTTCCAGCCGTGCGACTTCGCGGTCTTCTCCGCGACGGCGATCTCGCCCTTGCCCAGCGAGTCCACGGAGCCCGCGACGGCGTCGACGGTGAGCACCTGCTGCACGTCGCCCGGGGTGACGCCGGACGCCGAGACGCCCTTGCCGCCGATCGTGAGCCAGACGGCCTGCTGGGGCGAGACGGCGGTGACGCCGTCGGCCTTCTCCAGGGCGGTCAGCGCCGACTCGTCGAGCGCGTCACCGCTCGCCATCGAGACCATGTAGTCGGCCTTGATGTTGTCCGTCGTCGCCTTGTCGACCGCCCGGCCGAGGGTGACGCCGAGCACCGAGATGCCGGTGACCAGGGTTAGGCCGATCGCGAGCGCCGAGGCGGTGGCGCCGGTGCGCCGGGGGTTGCGGACGGCGTTCTGCGCGGCGAGCTTGCCGGAGACCCCGAACAGCCGCCGCAGCAGCGGGCGCACCAGGGCGATCACCGGGCGGGACAGCAGCGGGATCAGGACGATGACCCCGATCAGCGCCAGGAACGCGCCGCCCGCGATGAGCAGCTGCCCCTCCGACCCGGCCTTGACCGCGCCGCCCAGGATCGCCGCGGCGCCGAGCAGCGTGATGATGCCGCCGATGGTGTTGCGCACCACCAGGGACTTGACCGTGGCCACCGCGTGCGCACTGTTCATCGCGGCGACCGGGGGGATCTTCGCGGCCCGGCGGGCGGGCAGCCAGGCGGCGAGCACGGTGATCAGGACGCCGACGGTGAAGGCGGCGACGACGGTGGTCGGGCCGACCACCAGCGGACCGGCCGGGATCTTGCCGCCGAACAGGCTCATCGCCGAGCGCAGCCCGACGGCGAGCCCGAGGCCCAGCGCGAAGCCGACGACGGAGGCGATGAGGCCGACCACGGCGGCCTCCAGGAGCACCGAGCGCTTGACCTGGCGGCGCGAGGCGCCGACGGCCCGCATCAGGGCCAGCTCCTTGGTGCGCTGGGCGACCAGCATGGTGAAGGTGTTGGCGATCAGGAAGACGCCGACGAAGAGGGCGACACCGGCGAAGCCGAGCAGGACCTTGTTGATGCTGCCCAGAGCGGCCTCGGCCTGCTTGGCCTCCTCGTCCGCGCGCACCTTGCCGGTCTTGGCCTCGGCGTCCTCGGGCAGCAGCGGCTTCACGGCGGCCAGCAGCTGCTGGTCGGAGGTGCCGGGCTCCGCGGAGACGGAGACGTCCCTGAACTCGCCGGGGCGCAGGAACAGCTTCTGCGCGACGGGGGTGTCGAAGAGCACCAGGCTGCCGCCCGCGTTGACCGCGCCGTCCTCGGTGGTGAAGACCCCGGACAGGGTGTACTCCTTCACCGGCCCGTTGGTGGCGACGCGCACCGTGTCACCGACCTCGTACTCGCCCTTCTTCGCGGTGTCCTCGTCGAGGGCGATGCTGCCGGCCCCGGTGGGGCCCGAGCCGTCGGTGAAGGTGTACGCGGCGTCCTTGCCGTCCTTGCCGGGGGCGAAGTTGGAGCCGGTGTTGGTCCAGCCGTTGCCGATCAGCTTGCCGTCGGGGTCGGCGACCCCGGCGAAGCCGTCGACCCGGCCGGTGGCGGTGGCCACGCCGTCCAGGGCCTGGATCTTCTTCAGGGTGGCCGCGTCGACGGCGCGGGACTTCTCGTCGCGCCGGTCGGCGTAGGTGGTGACGGCGACGGCGATGTCGTCGTAGCTCTTCGCCGACTGGTTGCGGAAGGCGTTGCCGAGGGTGTCGGTGAAGACCAGGGTGCCGGAGACGAAGGCCACGCCGAGCATCACGGCGAGGATCGTCATCAGCAGTCTGGCCTTGTGCGCGAGCACGTTGCGCAGGGCGGTACGGAACATGTCTGTCAGTCCTGGGAGGGAGGGGGCCGGAGGAAGCGGTACGGAGCGCGGGCAGGGGCCGGCTCAGCTGGTGCGGCCCTTGGCGTCGAACGCCTTCATCCGGTCCAGCACCCCGTCCGCGGTGGGGTGCATCATCTGGTCGACGATCGCCCCGTCCGCCAGGAAGATGACCCGGTCCGCGTAGGAGGCGGCGGCCGGGTCGTGGGTCACCATCACCACGGTCTGGCCCAGTTCGCGCACGGAGTTGCGCAGGAAGCCGAGGACCTCGGCGCCGGAGCGGGAGTCGAGGTTGCCGGTCGGCTCGTCACCGAAGATGATCTCGGGCTGCGAGGCCAGGGCGCGGGCCACCGCGACGCGTTGCTGCTGGCCGCCGGACAGCTCGGTGGGGCGGTGCTTCAGCCGGTCGGAGAGGCCCACCATCTCGATGACCTTGCGCAGCCACTCCTGGTCGGGCTTGCGGCCCGCGATGTCCATCGGGAGCGTGATGTTCTCCAGCGCGGTCAGCGTCGGCAGCAGGTTGAACGCCTGGAAGATGAAGCCGATCTTGTCCCGGCGCAACTGGGTGAGCTGCTTGTCCTTGAGCGCCCCGAGCTCCGTCTCGCCGATGCGCACCGAACCGCCGCTGAAGCTGTCGAGGCCGGCCACGCAGTGCATCAGCGTGGACTTGCCGGAGCCCGACGGGCCCATGATCGCGGTGAACTCGCCCTGCGGGAAGTCCACGGTGACCCGGTCGAGGGCGGTCACCTTGGTCTCGCCCTCGCCGTAGACCTTCGACAGTTCCGTGGCGCGGGCGGCCACCGCGGTGGCGCGGTGAGCGGTGGACATGGTGGTCACGGCAGACTCCAGGGTGGGTGGGTGGGTGCGTACGGGACGGCAGCCCGCCCGGGGCCCCGCCGCACGGCGGAGCCCCGGGTCAGGGGTACCGCTCCATCGTCTCCGCCGCCCGGCCCCCGGTCGTCACTCCCGGTGCCCGTTCCCGGGGCCCTCTCGAGTCGCATCATCCGGCCTTCGGCATCCTCCTCGGGTATGACATCGGGGCCCGCACGCCCCGGGAGGCTACGCCCGCGGCGCCCCCGTCGACCCGCGCGGCTCCAGCCGGGCCGCCGCGTCCTCGTAGCCCTCGGCGGTACCGTCCGTGACCAGGGAGAGCAGGGTGCGGGCCGCGCGGCCCCCGTACGCCGGGATGTCGCGGCTCAGTGCGGTCAGCGGGGGGCGGACGACCCGGGAGAGCTGGGAGTCGTCCCAGGCGACGAGGGAGAGGTCGCCGGGCACGTCGAGGCCCATCTCCTGGGCGACCGAGAGGCCGGCGACGGCCATGATGTCGTTGTCGTAGACGACGGCGGTGGGCCGCCGGGGCGAGCTGATCAGCCGGCGGGTGGCGTGCGCCCCGTCCTCGCCGGAGTAGCCCGTGTGCACGATGACCGGCTCGCCGAGCCCGAGTTCGGCGCAGACCTCGCGCTGGGCCCGGTCGCGCAGCGCTGTGTGGCTGAGCTCCGGCATGCCGGCGACCCGGGCGACCGAGCGGTGGCCGAGGGCGGCGAGGTAGGTGAAGGTGTCGCGGACGGCCGCCGCGTCGTCGGACCAGACGGCGGGCAGCGGTCCGGCCGCCGAGGGGTGGCCGATCGCCACGGCGGGCAGGCCGAGTTCGGCGACGCCCTCGATGCGGGGGTCGGGGTCGCGCAGGTCGGTGAGGAAGACGCCGTCCACCCGGCCCTCGCCCCACCAGCGGCGGTAGACCTCCAGCTCCTGCGCCGGGTCGGTGACGACCTGGAGGAGCAGGGCGCAGCCGCGCGGCGAGAGTTCGGACTCGATGCCGCTGATCAGCTCCATGAAGAAGGGTTCGACGCCGAGCAGCCGGGCGGGCCGGCACAGCGCCAGGCCGACCGCGTCGGCCCGGGCGCGGGTGAGGGCGCGGGCCGCGCTGTTGGGGCGCCAGCCGATCTCCTGCGCGATGGCCTTGATGGCGGAACGGGTCGCGGGGGAGACGCCGGGCCGGTCGTTGAGCGCGTAGGACACCGCGACCTTGGACACCCCTGCGCGGGCCGCGATGTCGGCGATCGTGGGGCGGTGTTTGGGCATGCGACCTCGCTTAACCGGTTCGTGTTGCACCCGCATCCTAGACGCCGAGCCGCCCGCTTGCCGCCCCTCGGCCGAGGAACGATCGTCCAACTCCCGTGCCGGATCAGAGGAATGGGAGCGCTCCCGCACTCTTGACAGCGTTACCCGGCGGCCTTAACTTCACGGCACTTACCCGGTTCAGTAACTCCGCTCGGCAGGGACGGCGGGGAGAAGGAGGGACGATGGGCACGGGATTCCGGGGACGGATCGCGGCCACGCTCGCCGTGATCGCACTCGCCGCCACAGCGTGCACGGGGGGCGGCTCCTCGGCGGGCGGTTCGGGCGGCTCCGGCGGCAAAAGCGGTGCGCTTCCCCGTAACGAGACGCTCTACACCACCGGCACCCAGTGGGGTCCGCCGGCCAACTACAACCCGCTGCACAACTGGGACCACGCCACCGGCACCAAGGGCCTGGTCTACGAGACCCTGTTCCACTTCGACCCCAACGAGGGCAAGCTGACGCCCTGGCTCGCCGAATCGGGCAGCTGGACCGGGGCGAAGACCTACGAGGTGAAGCTGCGCCCCGGCATCACCTGGTCCGACGGCAAGCCGCTCACCGCCGAGGACGTCGCCTACTCCTACGAGATCGGCAAGATCGAGGCTTCCTCCTTCCACAGCCTGTGGAGCTGGCTGTCCGGCGCCGAGGCGGTGGACGCCACCACCGTCCGCTTCACCTTCAAGGAGGCCCGCTACCAGGAGTGGGACTTCACCCTCTACGGGCAGCCCGTCGTTCCCGAGCACATCTGGGGCAAACGCTCCGAGAAGGAGGTCCTGGACGGCGTCAACGACAAGCCCGTAGGCACCGGCGCGTACACGCTCAAGAGCCACACCCAGGACCGGGTCGTCTGGCAGCGGCGCGACGACTGGTGGGGTGTGAAGGCCCTGTCCATGAAGCCCGCGCCCCGCTACATCGTGGACGTCTCCAACCCCAGCAACGAGGTCGTCATCGGCCAGCTCGGCCAGGGTCAGCTGGACCTGAGCAACAACTTCCTGCCCGGCGCCGCCTCCCTGGTCAAGAGCGAGAAGGTCGTCTCGTACTACGACGAGCCGCCCTACATGCTCTCCGCCAACACCGCCTGGCTGGTGCCCAACACCACGAAGAAGCCGATGGGCGACGCCGCCTTCCGCAAGGCGCTCGCCGCCTCCGTCGACACCGGGAAGATCGTCAAGGGCGTGTACGGGGGACTGGTCAAGGCGGCCGACCCGACCGGGCTGCTCCCGCAGTGGGACAAGTTCATCGACAAGGGCCTCGCCGCGAGCGAGGGCTTCACCTTCGACACCGCCAAGGCCAAGCAGCTCCTCGCGGACGCCGGGTACAAGGACACCGACGGCGACGGGCTGGTGGAGAACAAGGACGGCTCGAAGATCAGCCTCAAGCTGGCCGTGCCCACCGGCTGGACCGACTGGATGGAGGCCGCCAAGGTCATCGCCTCGTCCGCCAAGGCCGCGGGGATCAGGATCACCACCGAGTTCCCCGACGCCAACGCCCTCAACGAACAGCGCGGCAAGGGCGACTTCGACCTCGTCGTCAACAACGAGCGCCAGCTCTCCAGCACCCCGTGGACGTACTACGAATACATGTTCCAGCTGCCCGTCCAGAAGCAGCAGAACACGGTCAACTTCGGCCGCTACGAGAACGAGGACGCCTGGAAGCTCGTCCAGGAACTCGGCGCGGTGAAGACCGACGACACCGAGGGCATGAAGAAGGTCATCTCCAGGATCCAGGACATCCAGCTCAAGGAGATGCCCGTCATCCCCCTCTGGTACAACGGCCTGTGGGCCCAGTCCACCACCGGCACCTGGACCAACTGGCCCTCGGACGCCGAAGGCGCGCCCAAGTACGCACCCGCGATGTGGCGCAACTGGCTGGAGATGGGCGGCTTTGAAGCGCTCACCCAGCTCGAGCCCGCCAAGTGACCCCGCAGTTGTGAGAGCGGCCGGCCCCCGCGCCGGCCCGCTCCGGGGCGCCCGCCGCCCCAGCCCGTACCCATGACCGCCCCGCCGTGCGGTGCCGACCTGACCGCCGCCCGCACGGCGGGGCTCTCTCCGGGGAGCCTCCTTGCGCCGCTACTTCGCCCGCAAACTTCTCATCTACGCGCTGACCTTCGTCGTCGCCGTCACCGTCAACTGGATGATCCCGCGTTTCATGCCCGGCGACCCGGTCGCCGCCATGGTGGCCCGCGCCCGGGTCTCGCAGCCCGAGGCCGTCGAGGCCATGCGCGCCTACTACAACAACCTCTTCGGCTTCGACGAGCCCGTCTGGCAGCAGTACCTGCACTTCTGGAGCGCCCTGCTCCAGGGCGACTTCGGTCTGTCCATATGGGTGTTCCCCAAGCCCGTCGCCGACGTGCTGCTCGACGCCCTCCCGTACACCCTGGGGCTGATGATCCCGGCCGTCCTGCTCAGCTGGTTCGTCGGCAACTGGGCCGGGGCGCTGGCCGCCCGGCGCAAGGTGCTCGACAACACCGTGCTCCCGGCCGGCTACCTGCTCACCGCCATGCCCTACATGTGGATCGCCGTCATCCTCGCCTGGGCGCTGGGCTCCAAGGCGGGCTGGTTCCCGCTCTCCGGCGGCTACAGCCTCGACATCCAGCCCAACTGGTCCCTGGACTTCGCCGTGGACCTGCTCCAGCACTGGGTGCTGCCGTTCCTCTCGCTGTTCCTGGTCGCACTCGGCGGCTGGGCCATCGGCATGCGCAACATGATCATCTACGAGCTGGAGTCCGACTACTCGTCCTACCTCTCGGCCCTCGGCGCACCCCAGCGCCTCATCCGCCGCTACGCCTTCCGCAACGCCGTCCTGCCCCAGATCACCGGACTCGCCCTCCAACTCGGTGTCCTGGTGGCCGGAGCCCTCGTCACCGAGATCGTCTTCGCCTACCCCGGGCTCGGCTCCCTGATCCTGGCAGCGATCCAGAACCAGGACTTCTTCCTTCTCCAGGGCGCCTTCCTGTTCACCGTCATCGGCGTCCTGATCGCCAACTTCCTCATCGACATCGTGTACGTCGTCGTGGACCCCCGTACCCGTACCGGCATGGCAGGAGGCCAGTCATGAGCACCGTGCCCGAACCGGCCGCCGAACCCGCCGCACCCTCCGCGCCGGCCACCCGCCCCGGCCGCGAGACGCTGCACTACGCCGTGCGCAACCCCAAGCTCCTCATCGGATTCACCGTCGTCGTACTGCTCCTGCTCGTCGGCCTCGTCGGGCCGCCGCTGCTCGACACCGCCGACCCCAACGAATACGTCGGCCCGCAGGCCGCCCCGCCCGACGGCACGTACTGGATGGGCACCACCACCTTCGGGCAGGACGTCTACGCCCAGTTCGTGCACGGGCTGCGCGCCACCTTCCTGGTCGGCGTCGTCGGCGGGGCCATCGCCGCCGTCATCGCCATGCTCGTCGGCTTCCTGGCCGGCTACCGCGGCGGAGCCGTGGACGAGATCCTCAACATGCTCACCAACGTGGTCCTCGTGCTGCCCGCCCTGGCCGTCCTGCTGATCATCAACGCCTACCTCGGGGTCCGCTCGGTCCCCGTACAGGGCCTGTTCATCGGGCTGACGTCCTGGCCGTGGGCGGCGCGGGCGATCCGGGCGCAGACCTTCTCGCTGCGCACCCGCGAGTTCGTGGACCTGGCCCGGCTCAGCGGCAGCGGCACCTGGCGGATCATCTTCCGCGAGATCGCGCCCAACATGAGCTCGTACCTCTTCATGATGTTCATCCTGCTGTTCGGCGGCTCCGTCCTGATCGCCTCCTCGCTCGACTTCATCGGGCTCGGCCCCACCGAGGGCGTCTCGCTCGGGCTGATGCTCCAGAGCGCCCAGCAGTGGAGCGCGCTCCAGCTCGGCATGTGGTGGTGGTTCGTCCCGCCGGGCGCCGGGATCACCGCGATCGTCGGCGCGCTGTACGTCGCCAACGTCGGCCTCGACGAGGTCTTCAACCCGAAACTCCGGGAGGCATGAGCCATGAACCTCGCGACCGACCGCTTCCTGGGAGGCCGGACCCCATGACCCTGACCGTGACCGATCTCCGGGTCCACTACCGCACCCTGCGCGGCGAGGTGCGGGCCCTGGACGGCGTCTCCTTCGACCTCGCCGACGGGGAGATCCTGGGCCTTGCCGGCGAGTCCGGGTGCGGCAAGAGCACGCTCGGCAAGTCGCTGATCCGCCTCGACGGCCGGATGCGGCACGCGGGCGGCACCGTCACCCTCGACGGCGACGACGTGCCGGTGGCCGACGACCGGGCGATGAACGCCTTCCGCTTCCACCGCATCTCGCTCGTCCCGCAGTACTCCATGAGCGCCCTCAACCCGACCCGGCGCATCGGGCGCATGATCCGCGAACTGCTCGCCTCGCGCGGCGTCACCGTGGACACCGCCGAACTCCGCCGCAGGCTCGACCTGGTGGGCCTGGACCACGACGTCCTGGACCGCTACCCGATCGAGCTGTCCGGCGGCATGAAACAGCGCACCGTCATGGTGATCTCCACCCTGCTCGACCCGTCCGTCCTCATCGCCGACGAGGTGACCTCCGCGCTCGACGTCTCCACCCAGCGGGCCGTCGTCGGCGCGCTCACCGGGCTGCGCGACAAGGGCCTGGTCACCAGCATGATCTTCGTGACCCACGACCTCGGCCTCACCTCGCACATCGCCGACTCCATCATGGTCATGTACGCGGGCAAGCTCGCCGAGAAGGCGCCCACGAAGGTCCTGACGACCGCGCCCCGCCACCCGTACACCAAGCTCCTGCTCGGCTCGCTCCCCGCGGTCGGCGCCCGGTACGCCGACCAGCCCCTCAAGGGCATCGCCGGCGCCCCGCCCTCCCTCCTGAACCCGCCGGCCGGCTGCCGCTTCCGCGACCGCTGCCCGGTCGCCGACGAGCGGTGCGCCGAGGAGCCCCCCGTCGTGGAGATCGCCCCCCGCCACTCCGTCGCATGCTGGAGGGCCTGATGCTGACCCTCGACCACGTCACCAAGACCTACCGCGCCGGCGCGTTCGGCGGCGGCTCCGTCACCGCCGTCGACCGGGTCTCCTTCACCGCCGCACCCGGCGAGGTCGTCTCCCTCATCGGCGAGAGCGGCAGCGGCAAGTCCACCATCGGCCGGATGATCCTCGGCCTCACCGGCGTCAGCTCCGGCACCCTCACCCTGGACGGGCAGCGGGTGCGCCCCGGCAAGGACTTCTACCGCCGCGTCCAGGGCGTCTTCCAGGACCCCTTCTCCTGCTACAACCCCGTCTTCCGCGCCGACCGCGTCTTCGACCTGGTCCGCCGCGCCTACCACCCCGGCGTCGGCGACAAGGAGTGGGCCGACCGCGTCGAGAAGGCCGTACGCGATGTGCGCCTGGACCCCGCCCAGGTCCTCGGCCGCTACCCGCACCAGCTCAGCGGCGGCCAGCTGCAACGCCTCCTCATCGCCCGCGCCCTCCTGCTCGACCTGAGCTTCCTGGTCGCCGACGAGATCACCAGCATGCTCGACGCCTCCACCCGCATCGACGTCCTCAACCTCCTGGCCGGCCTCAAGGAACGCGGCCTCGGCGTCCTCTACATCACCCACGACCTCGCGCTCGGCACGTACCTCGCCGAGAAGACCGTCGTGCTGCGCCGGGGCCGGATCGTGGAACGCGGCGACACCCAGAAGGTCTTCGGCAACCCCCTCCACCCCTACACCCGCACCCTGCTGGCCGCCGTGCCCCGCCTCAACCAGCCGTGGGACCCGCCGGAGCCGGTCCGGTCCTGCGCCTTCCACGAGGCGGGCCCATCGGCCACCACCGACCTGTACGAGACCGAGCCGGACCACTTCGTCGCCTGCGCCCAGCTCCCCGACTGCGGAAGGACCCCCGCGTGACCCTTCGCCACCTGCCCCTGCACGACGGCTGGACGCTGCACCCCGCCGGCCCCGTACCCCCCGGGCTCCCCACAGGAGGCGTCCCCGCCACCGTCCCCGGCTGCGTCCACACCGACCTGCTCGCCGCCGGGCTCATCGACGACCCGTACCTGGACGACAACGAGACCCGGCTCGGCTGGATCGGGCGCACCGACTGGACGTACCGCACCACCTTCGACTGGACGCCCGACGGCCACGACCACGCCGCCCTGTGCTTCGACGGCCTCGACACCGTCGCCACGGTCCTGCTCAACGGCACCGAGGTGGGCCGCACCGCCAACCAGCACCGCTCCTACCGCTTCCCCGTCCGCCCGCTGCTGCGCGAGGGCGCCAACACGCTCGACGTCCGCTTCACCGCCCCGTACACCTACGCCGAGGAGCTGCGCGACCGGCTCGGCGACCGCCCCGGCGCGTACGCGGAGCCGTACGCCTTCATCCGCAAGATGGCCTGCAACTTCGGCTGGGACTGGGGCCCGACGCTCGTCACCTCCGGCATCTGGCGCCCGGTGGCCCTGGAGACGTGGAGCGGCCCGCGCATCGCGTCCGTGAAGCTCCTCCCGGACCTGGACGCGGACGGGGTGCCGCGCCTGACCGCCGAAGTGGAGGTCGAACACGACGGCCTCGCGCCGCTGTCGGGCGAGGTCGGGGTGGTCGGCGCGGGCGCCGTCTTCATCGCCTCCGAGGACGAGCACCGCGTCTCGGTCACCCTCTCCGTCCCCCAGGCCGAGGTCTGGTGGCCGCACAGCCACGGCGGACAGCCGCTGTACGACGTGAAGGTCCGCGTCGGCGACGACGTCCGCCACCTCCGAACGGGCTTCCGCGCCGTCGCCCTTGAACGAGAGGCGTTCCGCGTATCGGTGAACGGCGAGCCGGTCTTCGTGCGCGGCGTGAACTGGATTCCCGACGACTGCTTCCCGGCCCGCCTCACCCGGCAGCGGATCTCCGAACGCCTCGACCAGGCCGTCGCCGCGCACGTCAACCTCATCCGGGTCTGGGGCGGCGGCCTCTACGAGAGCGACGACTTCTACGAACTGTGCGACGAGAAGGGCCTGCTGGTCTGGCAGGACTTCCCGTTCGCCTGCGCCGCCTACCCGCAGGAGCAGCCCCTGTGGGACGAGGTGGCGGCCGAGGCCCGCGAGAACGTCACCCGCCTCGCCCCGCACCCTTCACTGATCCTGTGGTGCGGAAACAACGAGAACCTGGAGGGCCACGCCGACTGGGGCTGGCAGAAGGAACTGGGCGACCGCACGTGGGGCCACGGCTACTACCACGACCTGCTGCCCTCGATCGTCGCCGAGACCGACCCGACCCGCCCGTACTGGCCGGGCTCCCCGTACTCCGGCACCGAGGACGTCCACCCGCAGGACCCGGACCACGGCACCATCCACATCTGGGACGTCTGGAACCGCGCCGACTACCTCGCCTACGCGGACCGGGTACCGCGCTTCGTCGCCGAGTTCGGCTTCCAGGGCCCGCCCGCGTACGCCACCCTGCGCCGTGCGGTCAGCGGCCCGCTCACCCCCGACGCCCCGCTCCTGGCCCACCACCAGAAGGCGGACGACGGCAACGCCAAGCTGCTGCGCGGCCTGGGCGACCATCTGCCGCAGCCGGGCGCCGACTTCGACGACTGGCACTGGCTCACCCAGCTCAACCAGGCCCGCGCCCTCGCCTTCGGCATCCGCCACTTCCGCTCCCACGCCCCGTACTGCATGGGCACGATCGTCTGGCAGCTCAACGACTGCTGGCCGGTCGTCTCCTGGGCGGCGGTCGACGGCGACGGCCGCCGCAAACCGCTCTGGCACGCGCTGCGTTCGGTCTACGCGGACCGCCTGATCGCCGTACGCGACGGTTCCGCCCACCTGGTCAACGACACCGCGACCCCGTGGACCGGCACCCTCCACCTGGCCCGGCACTCCCTGGACGGCACGGTCCTGGCCGAGGAGCACCTGCCGGTGGCCACGGCCCCCCGCGCCACCACCCGCGTCCCCCTGCCCCCGTCGCTCGCGACCCCCGCCGACCCCACCCGCGAACTCCTGTCCGCCCGCCTGGACGACACCAGGACCCTGGACTTCTACGAGGAGGACACCCGCCTGGCGCTCCCGCCGGCGCGCTACGAGGTGACGGTCACGCAGGAAGAGGGCCCGACGCCCGCGTACCGCGTCGAGGTGACGGCGGGCACCCTGCTCCGCGACCTGTCCCTCTTCCCCGACCGCCTCCACCCGGACGCCGAGGCCGACCACATGCTCGTCACGCTCCTCCCGGGCGAGAGCACCGCGTTCCGGATCACCGGGGCGGCCCTGGAGGACCCGACCGCCCTCGGCACGCGCCCCGTTCTGCGGTGCGTCAACGACCGGATCGAGACCTGAAATCGGCCACGGGGTGGCGCGCCCCTGGCGATCAGTGGCGCGCCCCTGGCGAAACGACTGTGTCGGTGCGGCGACTTTCCGTCAATTCGGCCAACGCCCCAGGGCTCCCGCCACCTCGCCCGGGCATGAGGCCGTGCCTCCGACGTGCACTGACGGGGTCTCAAGCGATCGATAAATAAGACAACATCGAGCCACTGTTCGGCGGATCGGGGTGGGCCCCCCGGATAGGGTCATGTGCCAACGCGGAGCCGCGCGCCAAGCCCGGATGGTGGAAAGCAGACACGGCGAGCTTAAACCTCGCTGCCCCTCGGGGGCGTGCCGGTTCGAGTCCGGCTCCGGGCACCATCGCGTATGCGGCCCCGGCAGTCCGTCGGCCGCAATGAGGTCAGGCCCGGACCAGCGTCACGACGCAGGCGGCCGGCCCAGCAGGACGTCAGTCAGTGCCCGAGCCACGACCACCGGAACCTGAGTACCAGCATCAATGTCAGTGCCGGCTGCTGTGATGGCCGAAGCGATGACGGCAACGCGATGCGAGGGGAATGGTCATGGGCACCTGGGGCGCGGGGAACTTCGACAGCGATACGGCGGCGGACCATCTTTCCGCCCTGGTGCACCGGCTCCTCGGCGAGGTGACCGAGGCGATGGCCGGTGACCCGGTGGGGATCGAGCCGGACGAGTACGACGGGGTGGCCGTCCCCTGCAACCTGGAGCTGCTGCTCCTCCTGAGCGAGCGCGGCTGGGTGGGCGTCACGCTGCCGGCGCCCGAGGTGATCCGGCAGTGGCAGGAGACCTACATGGCGGTGTGGGAGCGGACCATCGACGGGCTGGAGCCGGGCGACGGGTACAAGGACGAGCGGCGCGCCGTGCTGACGGGCACCTTCGAGCGTCTGGCGGAGGCCGCGGGGGCCCGGTAGGCGTCCGGGAGCTGGTCGGCGGGGCGGCCGGGCTGCGGAGGGGGAGCGAGGACATCGTGCCCGGGGACGCGGCATGGTGGCGTGATCACCGGGAACGTGTGGAGGGCGCGGCCCGAGAAGCGGCTGCCCGGCTCACGGAGTGACCGCGCGCCCGCCCGGTGCCCGGGGAAAGATCCTCCTCTGGCACTAGGCTCAATGCTTTGCCTACCCATTACTCTTGTGGGAAGGCCACGCTGGGTGGCCATGGAGGAGTGAGATGAGGAGCAGCAACCCGGTCTTCTCGCGACGGGGCTTCAGCCGCGACAACGGTTACGCGGGCTTCAACGCGGCACCGCAGGCCGGGGCCCCCGCAGCGGGTGCCAACCCGTACGCGCAGGGCACCGCCCCGAACCCGTACGCCACGAACCCCTACGCACCCGCGGACGGCGTCCCGCAGGCGCCGGCGCGTGCCGGTGCGATGACGATCGACGACGTCGTCACCCGTACGGCGATGACGCTGGGCACGGTCGTCCTCGGTGCCGCGCTCGCCTGGGCGCTGCTGCCGGTCGACGAGGCCAACCTCAACAAGTCGTACGGCATCGCCATCGGCGCCGCGCTCATCGCGTTCGTGCTGTCGCTCGTCCAGTCCTTCAAGCGCAAGCCCGTACCCGCGCTGATCCTCGCGTACGCCGCCTTCGAGGGCGTGTTCCTCGGGGTCATCTCCAGCGCGGTCAGCACCTACATCGGACCGGGCGTCGTGATGCAGGCGGTGATGGGCACCATGTGTGTCTTCGCCGGTGTGCTCCTCGCGTACAAGATGCGCTGGATCCGCGTGACCCGCCGGTTCTACGGCTTCGTGATGGCCGCCGCCATGGGCTTCCTGCTCCTGATGGTGGTCAACCTGCTCTTCGCCGCCTTCGGCGGCGGTGACGGCCTCGGCTTCCGCAGCGGCGGCCTCGGCATCCTCTTCGGTGTCATCGGCATCGTGCTCGGCGCCTGCTTCCTGGCCCTCGACTTCAAGCAGGTCGAGGACGGCATCGCGTACGGCGCCCCGCGCGAGGAGTCCTGGCTGGCCGCCTTCGGCCTCACCATGACCCTGGTGTGGATCTACCTGGAGATGCTGCGCCTGCTCTCCATCCTCAGCGGCGACGACTGATCGCCCCGGGACCGTCGAAGCGGCCCGCAGACTCCGTCCGGAGTCTGCGGGCCGCTTCGCGTATGCGGGTAGGGTCGACGGGTGCTCGATACGACTCCCCTGATCACCGCCGTGGAACGACTCGCCGACCGGCTGCGCGCCGCCCCGCAGAGCAGGTTGCAGCGGGGAGCGGCCGCCGAGGGGCTGGCGACGGCCCGGGAACTGTCGGCGCGGGCGCAGCGCGCCGAGTCGCCCGGGCGGGAGCCGAGGGTCATGCCGGACGCCGGGATGTTCGCGGTCGGCGACCAGCTCATGGTGGCGGGGCGCGACCTGGCCGTGGCACTGGAAACGGCCCCGTCCGCCGAGCTGGACGAGGCCGTGCGATACGTCGAGGAAGCGGCCGCGCGGGCCTTCGCCTGACAGGCAGGGCGGCCGCGTGGGCCTTCGCCCGGGGGGCCGGGCGGCGGTACGGGGCGGAGCGGCCGGAGAGTGCCGCTCCCGGGGGAGTGGGGGGTGGAGCCGGCGACCGGTCGCAGCGCTAGAAGCTCGCTATGACGCGGTCGGCGAGTATGTAGACGTTCTCCCGGCCGCACGAGAACGTCAGCGCGTACGCACCGGAGACACCGGAACCGCCCAGCAGCACCGGGTGCTCGCCGGCCCGCAGGGATTCGGCCAGGCGCTCGGCCGTCTCACGGTGGCCGGGGGTCATACAGAGCGTGGTGCCGTCGGCGAAGACGTAGACGTCGAGCGTGCCGAGCGGGCCGGGGCGCACGTCGGAGAGCTCGGTGCGGCTGTCGGCCAGCTCCTCCAGGCGGTTCACCGTGCGCTCGTGGTCGGTGACGACGGGCGTCTGCACCGGCACGAAGTCGGGGTGCGAGGGGTGGCGGCGGCGGGCCGCGGCCAGCTCGGGGGAGTCCTCGGCGAACTCGGCCGTCTCGGGCAGCTCGGCCATGTCGGTCAGCTCCGTCATCCCGGCGAGCTCGGTCAGCTCGTCCAGCGCCTCGGCGGAGTCGAGGTCCATCGATTCGAGACCGGCGAAGTCGCTCTGGCGGGGCATGAAGAACGGCGCGTCCTCGCCGAGGCCGGCCAGGCCGCCCAGCAGTGAGGGTGCGTCGGCGGCGTCCCGCGCCTCCTGCGAGGCCCAGAACGCACGGGCCTCGGCGAGCTCCCGCTCCCGCTCCTCGGCCAGCGCCTCGGCGACGGCCGCGCGGATTTCTTCGGCGGAGGTGGTGTCGTGACGACTCTGCGCGGGTACGGCGGTGGTACGGGCGTGGCCTTCGGCCAGCTCCTTCCGGAGGGCCGAAACCTGCCTGCGCAGCCCGTGAGCAGCGTGCAGAGCGGCGGCACCCACGGCCGTGGCGGCGGCGGTGGTCAGCAACAGGGCAAGAGGCATGGCGCTCACTGACATACTCCCGGTTTCAATCGATCCCCCGACTTCCTACATCAGCTTGTGCCCCAACGGCACCCTGTGTCAGTGCATTACGTCACGAAATGGACAGGTCTTTGGGCCCGGGGCACCCCCCTGATGTGGGTGTGACCTGCGGAAATGACTCTCCCCCAGGAGATAGATCACATCCTGGGGGAGATTCGGTCACGGTCGGGGCTCGGAACCGGCCACCGGGCCGTGCGGGGCCGGAAGGCCGGGGCCGTTCAGCTCAGGCGCTCGATGACCATCGCCATGCCCTGGCCGCCGCCGACGCACATGGTCTCCAGGCCGAACTGCTTGTCGTGGAACTGCAGGCTGTTGATCAGCGTGCCGGTGATCCGCGCGCCGGTCATGCCGAAGGGGTGGCCTACGGCGATGGCGCCGCCGTTGACGTTGACCTTCTCCAGCGGCAGGCCGAGGTCCCGGTAGGAGGGGATGACCTGCGCGGCGAACGCCTCGTTGATCTCGGCCAGGTCGATGTCGTCGATGGTCAGCCCGGCCCGCTTCAGCGCCTGCTTGCTCGCCTCGACGGGGCCGTAGCCCATGATCTCGGGGGAGAGGCCGGAGACACCGGTGGAGACGATCCGGGCCAGCGGGGTCAGGCCGAGTTCGCGCGCCTTGGTGTCGGACATGATCACGAGCGCGGCGGCGCCGTCGTTGAGCGGGCAACAGTTGGCGGCCGTGACCAGGCCGTCCGGGCGGAAGACCGGCTTCAGGCCCTGGACGCCCTCCAGCGTGACGCCCGCGCGCGGACCGTCGTCCTTGGCGACGACCGTGCCGTCCGGCGTGGTCACCGGGGTGATCTCGCGCTCCCAGAAGCCGTTCTTCAGGGCCTCCTCGGCGAGGTTCTGCGACCGTACGCCGAACTCGTCCATGTCCTGGCGGGTGATGCCCTTGAGGCGGGCGAGGTTCTCCGCGGTCTGGCCCATCGCGATGTACGCGTCCGGGACCAGGCCGTCCTCGCGCGGGTCGTGCCAGCTCGCCCCGGACTCCGCGGCACGGGCCGCGGTGCGGGCCTCGGCCTCGGCGAAGAGCGGGTTGTGCGTGTCCGGCAGGCTGTCGGAGTTGCCCTTGGAGAAGCGGGAGACCATCTCGACGCCGGCCGAGATGAAGACGTCGCCCTCGCCGGCCTTGACGGCGTGCAGGGCCATGCGGCTGGTCTGCAGGGAGGACGAGCAGTAGCGGGTGACCGTACAGCCGGGAAGGTGGTCCATCCCCATCTGCACGGCGATGATGCGGCCCAGGTTGTTGCCCTGCTCGCCGCCGGGCAGGCCGCAGCCGAGCATCAGGTCGTCGATGTCCTTCGGGTCCAGCTCGGGGACCTTGGCCAGCGCGGTCTGGATGATCGTGGCGGTCAGGTCGTCCGCGCGCAGGTCCTTCAGCGACCCCTTGAAGGCCCGGCCGATGGGCGAACGGGCGGCAGAGACGATCACGGCTTCGGGCATCACGCGGCTCCATGAGGGCTGGAAGGCTGTCTGGCACGACTGCTCTGGAAGTTACCCGGACGTACTGCCGAGGTCACCCGAGGCGGCATGTGATGCGGGCCTCTTTTCTAAGCAACCGCTCAGTCAACTGTCTCACGCACCCCGCCTGCCCCACCCGTCCCGCACCCCCACCCTCTCCGTCCCGCGTGCCCCCGCCCGCTCACGCACGCCTCGGCGAGCTGTCCGTGTCCGTTCCGGGGCGGCGCTCCAGCCGCGTGGAGCCGTCGGCCTCCGGGTGCGGATGCGGGTGCGGCTCGGTGGACGCGGGCAGGCGCCGCCGCCTGCGGTGCTTGAGCAGTGCCCAGGGCGCCCGGGCCCCGGTGACCTCCGTACCGGCCTCCTTGGCCGCCTGGGAGGCCGCCTTGGCCACCGGCAGCATGTCCTCGCGCCGGGCGCCGTCCAGCCGGTCCGACTCCGGCCACAGGCCCAGCACCGCGCAGAGCGTCGGCAGCACCGCCATGGACGCCGTCGCGTACCCCTCGGCCGAGGGGTGGTAGTTGTCCGGGCCGAACAGCTCCCTCGGGTTCGCCTCGAACTCCGGGCCCAGCAGGTCGCCCAGCGACACCGTGCGCCCGCCCTGTTCCACCGCGCCGATCGTCTGGGCCGCCGCCAGCTGCCGGCTCACCCGCCGGGCCAGCCAGCGCAGCGGCTGGTAGACCGGCTCGATCGTGCCCAGGTCCGGACAGGTCCCGACGACGACCTCGGCCCCGGCCGTCCGCAGCCTGCGCACCGCCGCGGTCAGGCAGCGCACCGACTGGGTGGCGGGCATCCGGTGCGTCACATCGTTCGCGCCGATCATGATCACGCACACGTCCGGCGTCCGGGACGGGTCCGAGAGCAGCAGCGAGACCTGCCGCTCCAGATCGTCCGACCGCGCACCCGGCAGCGCGACATTGCGCAGGTCCACCGGCCGCTCCGACACCGCCGCCAGCCCCGACGCCAGCAGCGCCCCCGGGGTCTGCCCGGCCCTGCGCACCCCCTGCCCGGCCGCCGTGGAGTCCCCTAGCAACCCGAAGCGCAACGGCTCCGCCGGCCCCGCGAACGCCACCCCGTACCGCCCGTCCGCGCTCGGCGGGACCGGGGCGACGCCGCCGCCCACCAGCCGCTTCGCCAGCTGGACCTCCGCCAGCAGGACACCCACCGCCGCGGCCCCCAGCAGCCCGATGCTGCCACCGCCGTAGGCCGCGCCCGCCGCGATCCGCCGTGCCACCCTTGCCGTCGACACAGTCCGGTCCACCTCCTCGTCCCACGTACCGCCGTACAGCCGTACACAGAGCTACCTGCCCGCTACCGGCCGTCGTTCAATCGCTTCACCCGATCTCGTGCCCGTACGCATACGCTTGCCGGACCATCTCGGAGACCCCGGAGTACACGGTGCAATTCCACGATTCGATGATCAGTCTCGTAGGCAACACCCCGCTGGTGAGGCTGCGCAGCGTCACGGCCGGCATCCAGGCGACGGTCCTGGCCAAGGTCGAATACTTCAACCCCGGCGGGTCGGTCAAGGACCGGATCGCCCTGCGCATGATCGAGGCCGCCGAACAGAGCGGCGAGCTGAAGCCCGGCGGCACGATCGTCGAGCCGACGAGCGGCAACACGGGCGTCGGCCTGGCGATCGTCGCGCAGCAGAAGGGGTACAAGTGCGTCTTCGTCTGCCCGGACAAGGTGTCCACGGACAAGATCAACGTGCTGCGCGCCTACGGTGCCGAGGTCGTCGTCTGCCCCACGGCCGTCGACCCCGAGCACCCCGACTCGTACTACAACGTCTCCGACCGGCTGGTCCGTGAGACGCCGGGGGCCTGGAAGCCCGACCAGTACTCCAACCCGAACAACCCCCGTTCCCACTACGAGACCACCGGTCCCGAGCTGTGGGACCAGACGGAGGGCAGGATCACCCACTTCGTCGCGGGCGTCGGCACCGGCGGCACGATCAGCGGCACCGGCCGCTATCTGAAGGAGGTCAGCGGCGGCGCGGTCAAGGTCGTCGGCGCGGACCCGGAGGGCTCGGTCTACTCGGGCGGCTCCGGCCGGCCGTACCTGGTCGAGGGCGTCGGCGAGGACTTCTGGCCCTCCGCGTACGACCGCGAGGTCACCGACGAGATCGTCGCCGTGTCCGACAAGGACTCCTTCCAGATGACCCGCCGCCTCGCCAAGGAGGAGGGGCTGCTCGTCGGCGGCTCCTGCGGCATGGCCGTCGTGGGCGCGCTGGAGGTCGCCAAGCGGCTCGGACCCGAGGACGTGGTCGTCGTCCTGCTGCCCGACAGCGGCCGCGGCTACCTCTCGAAGATCTTCAACGACGAGTGGATGGCCGACTACGGCTTCTTGGAGGACAACGGACCCTCGGCCCGGGTCGCGGACGTCCTGGACCACAAGGAGGGGCCGATCCCCACCCTCGTCCACATGCACCCGGAGGAGACGGTCGGCGAGGCCATCGACGTCCTGCGCGAGTACGGCGTCTCACAGATGCCGATCGTGAAGCCGGGCGCGGGCCACCCGGACGTGATGGCCGCCGAGGTCATCGGCTCGGTGGTCGAGCGGGAGCTGCTGAACGCGCTGTTCGCCCAGCGCGCCTCGCTCACCGACCCGCTGGAGAAGCACATGTCCCCGCCGCTGCCGCAGGTCGGCTCCGGCGAGCCGGTCGAGGACCTGATGGCGGTGCTCGGCGGTACGGGGGCCGCGGACGCGGCGGTCGTGCTGGTGGAGGGCAAACCGAAGGGCGTGGTCAGCCGCCAGGACCTGCTGGCGTACCTGGCGAAGGACAAGTCGGCCGGCACGAAGCCGTAAGGAGGGTGAGCGCGCGTTTCGCGAAAACGGTACGTGTGCGTCACGTGGGCGCAGCACCGGCTTAACACGGCTCGGGCACATTGGTGGGTGTCGGCGGGAAGGCCCGCCGGCACCGGTACGGCGACACGGACTACGGAGCGGCTCCCGGACCTCCACCGTCGCCCGGACGCGCACCGGCCCTGACCCGGCCGCGTCCTTCGCGGGGACCGCCGTCGTCCCGCCCCCCGGGCAACCGGGGGTGAGGCGGTCCCCGCGACACACCGTCCTACGCGCGAAGGCCGCGCACGCCCCCTGGGTTCTACGTGCGGAGGCCGCGCACGCCCTCTGGGTTCTACGCGCGAAGGCCCCGCACGCCCCCTGGGTTCTACGCGCGAAGGCCCCGCACGCCCTCTGGGTTCTACGCGCGAAGGCCCCGCACGCCCTCTGGCTCTCGGGCCGGACGCGGACACGCCGTGAGCGCGCGAAATCTCGGAGTTCGCCGTCCACGGCCCCGATCGTAGGGAGAACGGCGCCCGCCCGGCCCGGTTACCGGCAGACCCGGGAAGGACACATTCCTGGGTACCGGGCGCGGCCCGGCCCAGCGTGGTTCCCGGCGGGAAGGCGCCCCCGGACACCACACCAAGGAGCACCCCATGTCGTACGAGACGCTCGCAGGCCGCACCGCCGTCGTCACCGGAGCCGCCAGCGGCATGGGCGCGGCGACCGCCCGGCTGCTCGCCGCCCAGGGCGTACGGGTGGCGCTGCTGGCCCGCCGCGCGGAGCGGCTGGAGGAGCTGGCCGCGAAGATCGCCGCGGACGGCGGGCAGGCCATCGCCGTGGCGGCCGACGTCACCGACCAGGCGTCCGTGGACGCGGCCGCCGACCGGGTGCACGCGGGGTTCGGCCCGGTGGACCTGGTGGTCAACGCGGCCGGTGTGATGCTGCCGAACCCGGTGGACGCGGGGCGCGCCGACGAGTGGCAGCGGATGCTCGACACCAACGTGGCGGGCGCCCTGCGCGTCATCCGGGCCTTCACCGCGGACCTGGTGGCGGCGGCCGCCGAGGGCCGCACCGCCGACCTGGTCAACATCTCCTCGATCGGCGCGCACATCACGTTCCCCAACTACGCGGTCTACGGCGCCACCAAGGCCGCGCTCACCTACCTGTCGGCCTCGCTGCGCACCGAACTCGGCCCGCGCGACGTCCGGGTCACCAACATCGAGCCGGGGCTCACGGATTCGGAGCTGGCCGGACACGTCGACAACGCGGAGCTGAGCGGTGAGCTGGACGGCATGTTCGACGCGCTCGGCGGGCTGTCCGCCGACGAGGTCGCCGACCTCATCGCGTACACCACCAGCCGCGCCCGCCACATCAACCTGCGCCAGGTCGTCGTCCTGCCGACCCGTCAGGCGTGAGCCGCGCGCTCACTCCTCCCAGTCGGAGGCCGCCCGCCGCTCCTCGCGCCCGCGGAACAGGCGCCGGCCATGGCCCGCCTGGAATACGTTGACGCCGACGATCCCGAGCCAGGCCACGATGAGCCCGCCGATGCCCGCGTTCGCGGCGCCGATCGCGGACAGCGGGACGGCCAGGACCAGCGAGATGATCCCGAACCCGAAGCGCTCGCCGAAGTGCCCCACGGGCTGCCCCGGTGCCCGCGCGCCCCGGGCGACGGCGGTCCGCTCCTCGGCGAGATGGCGCCTGACCCTGCGGTCGAGCGTGGCGTCGAGCCGCTGCTCCACCTTTTCGAGGAACGACTCCACGAGCGCGGAGTCGTAGTCGGCCCCCAGTTCGCCACGGGCCTGCAAAGTCGCCTTGAGCTCTCTGTCGAGCCCGGTGTCGGATGCGTCCATGGTTGCCACGGTACGAAGCGGGGTCGGCCGGGTCAGTGGGGCTATCCCCCGTGTTCGGCCCGCAGGGCGGGCGTTCCGGGCCGCCGGTCCAGCCACAGGGCCACCGTCAGGACCGGGCTGCGCGAGACCCTGGCCGTCCTCGCCGTGCGGGCGGGCCTGCCCGGGTAGTCGGCGCGGGCGGCTGCATATGGACATGCAGGAGCCTGGCTGGCTGAATGGATTCGTCGGCGCCGGACCTCGGCACGGCGGATCTACCGAGGGGACCAGATGAGCGGGAGCAGCCCGGCCGCACGGTTGCAGGAGCTGTTCGAGGGGCACCGGCTCACGCCCACGCAGCGCCGCATCGCGCACTCGATGGTGCGCAGGGCCGGTGACGCCCCGTTCCTCTCCAGCGTCGAACTCGCCGAACTGGCCGGGGTCAGCCAGCCCTCCGTCACCCGGTTCGCCGTCGCCCTCGGCTTCGACGGCTACCCCGCCCTGCGCAAGCACCTGCGCGAGGTCGCCCCGGCCGGGGCGGAGGCGGGCGAGGAGACGTACAACGAGTACCAGCAGGCGGTGCTCGGCGAGATCGAGAACCTGCGCCACCTCGCCGAACTCCTCGCCGACCCCGGGCCCGTCGAACGGGCCGGCCGGCTGCTCGCCGCCTCCCGGCCGCTTCCCGTGCTGGGGCTGCGCGCCGCGTCCTCGCAGGCCCGGGGGTTCGGGTACTTCGCCGCCAAGGTGCACCCCGACGTCCGGGTGCTCGACGAGGGCGGCAGCATGCTGCACGACCGGATCGACGCGGCCCGCCGCGCCGGTGCCACCGCGCTGATCTGCTTCGCGCTGCCGCGCCACCCCCGCGAGGTCGTGGACGCCCTCGCGTACGCGCGCGGCCAGGGCATCGCCGTGGTGTCGGTCGCGGACTCGGCGTTCGCGCCCGTGGCCCGCCACAGCGACCTGCTGATCCCGGCCGCCGTCGGCACCGGACTCGCCTTCGACACGGCCTGCGCCCCGATGCTCCTGGGGCGCGTGCTGCTGGAGGCCATGTGCGACGGACTGCCCGACGCACAGGCCCGCCTGGAGGAGTTCGACGCGGGGGCGGTGACGCGGGGGCTGTTCGTGGAGTGAGGCGGTCGCCCCGGTCCGGGGCGGGGGTTGCGTCCTCAATCGCCGGACGGGCTCGGGAGCGCCCCTGTCCGGTGGGCCCCCGCCCCGCCCACCGGGTCGAGGCGGCCCTCAGACCTCCAGGTCCGCCTCGATCTTCTTCAGCTGGTGCCGCGCCATCGCCAGGTTCGCCCGGCCGGCGTCCAGCACCAGGTAGAGGAAGAGGCCCGTGTTGCCGCGGGTCTTGAGGAGCCGGATCAGGTGGTACTGGGTGCCCAGGGTGATCAGGATGTCCTCGATCTCGTCCTGGATGCCGAGGTGCTCCATCGTTCGGAGCTTGGCGCGTACGACGTCGGTGTTGCCGGCGGCCGCGACCTCCAGGTTGAAGTCCTTGCCGCCGCCGAGGGTGCCCAGCGCCATGCCGCTCGTGTAGTCGACGAGGGCGACACCGGTGGTGCCCTCGATGGACGACATCGCTTCCTTCAGTGACGCTTCGGTGTTCGCCATGAGTGGTGCTTCCTTTCCCTGACCGGCCGTTGCGGCCGGTTCCGTTTCCTTCGGGCGTGGGTCGGTGATGCCTGTGGGGCTCGTCAGACCGGCCGGTGCGGCAGGGCACCGGGCTGTTGCTGGGGGCGGGGTACGGGGGCCGGCTGCGGGGCGCGCTCCAGGGCGCCGTCGACCAGCGCGCCGATGCGGGAGCCGGCGCGGCGGCCCTCCAGATGGAGCCGGCCGACGTTGATCCGGTCCTCGGCGAGCAGGGTCAGGACGGCCTGCGAGCCCGCGGCGTACGTCGCGATGTAGCCCGTCTCGCCGCGCACGAGCAGTTCGCGGAAGCCGCCCCGGCCGGTCGCATCGGTCATCCGGATCGCGACGCCGAGCGCGGCCGCGGTCAGCGCGGCGACCCCCTCGGCCTCCACCCCCGGCGTGTCGTGGGCCAGGACCAGGCCGTCGGTGCTGGCCGCCAGGGCACCGGACAGGAGCGGGACGCGTGCCCGTAACCGCTGGAGCTCGGCCAGGAGGTCCTGGGCTTCGGCTTCGGGCACCATGAGCTGTCTCCTTCCGGCACGCTGTCTGAGCGCGCGTATCACAGGGCCTCCAATGCGTCTCGGAGCCGGCGCAGCAGGGCGACGTCGGGGTCGGCCGTGACCTCGGGGAGGGCGATCCGGTCCGCGGCGGAGGCGGCGGGCACCGGCGGGACCGGCTCGACCAGCCCGGCCGCCGCGAGGCGCCGCAGGTCGACCAGGATGTGGAACGCGGACCTGCCGAGCTCCTGCGCGATGTCGGTGGCGGTACGCACCCCGTCCACGCGTTCCAGCACCCGGCGCTGGCGCGGCGGCACGGGCGAGTCGGCCGGGCGGCCGGTCCGCGTGAGCGGGGCCGTGTCCCCCGCCGCGTCCGGCCAGATCCGGTCCAGCAGCTCGCGGCGCCGGAGCGTCTCGCGCTGCACGGCGGCCACGGGGACGGGGCGCACGGGGCCGATCCAGTGCGCGACCCCGTAACGGAAGCGGGCCGGGGTCCGGGTCGGCGCGAGGGCGAAGAACGCGGCGTCGTACAGGGCGCCCAGGTGGCACAGCTCCAGCGCGCCGCCCGGCACCCGGCCGCTGTCCACGAGGTGCCGCCCGACCCGCTGGCCGGCCCCCGCCTCGGCGACCGCGTCCCACCAGCCCTCGCGGCCCAGCGCACCGCCCCGGGTGAGCAGGACGTCGATGCCGGGCGTCGCCGGGGACTCGGCGTGCACCACCTTGCCGTCGGCGAGGTACAGCGTGCCCCGGTCGCGCATCAGGGCACCGGTGGCCCGCTCGGCGGCGAGGCGCTGGAGCATGGGCGAGAGCACCGGGGCGGGGGCGGACTCATCCGCGAGGGCGGCGGTCATGCGAGGACCAGCCGCTCGGCGATCTCGCCCAGCCGTATGCGGGCCAGTGCCAGGTTGCCCTCCGCGCGGTCCAGCCACAGGTGGAGGAAGACGCTGCTGTCGAAGTCCGTCTCCACGAAGCGCAGGATGTGGTACCCGGCGCGGGTGGTGACGATGACGTCCTCGACCGGGGGCGGGGCCGTCTCCCCGGCGGCGGGCGCGTCCGGTGATCCGGCGGCGAAGGCGGGCTGTTCGGCCGCCATCCGGGCCACTTCGGCGGTTTCCGCGGCGGTGGCCTCGTGGTCGCCGTTGGGCGATTCGCCGATGGTGCCGAGGGCGAGACCGCTCGTCCAGTCGACGACGGCGGCGCCCCTGGCACCGGGCAGTCTCATGACGTCGAGCAGGCACTCGTCGATTCCGGGCACGCGGATTCCCCTCCGACACGGCGTTCGGCTGTGACCCAGAGGTTACGCAACGTGCTCGATCCAGGTGGGGGTTCTGGCATTTTCCATCGGTACATGCAGGTGGCTGCCGGAGAATGCCGCACCACGAAGCGGACCGGACGCCTCCCGGACGCCTCCCGGGGGCCTCTCGGGGGTCTCCGGCGCCTCCCGGCCGGGGCTGTTGACTGGAGCTATTCACCCGCTCAAGATGTGAATAGAAAATTCACAGTCGCGAGGAGGCACCGCCATGTCAGGACCCCGCCACGTACGGGCGCCGCGCGGTACGGAACTGAGCGCCCTGGGATGGCAGCAGGAAGCCGCCCTGCGCATGCTGCAGAACAACCTCGACCCCGAGGTCGCCGAGCACCCCGACAAGCTCGTCGTCTACGGCGGCACGGGCAAGGCGGCCCGCGACTGGCGTTCGTTCGACGCGATGGTCCGTACGCTGCGCACGCTCAAGCAGGACGAGACGATGCTCGTCCAGTCCGGGCGGCCGGTCGGCGTCATGCAGACGCACGAGTGGGCGCCGAGGGTCCTGATCGCCAACTCCAACCTGGTCGGCGACTGGGCGAACTGGGAGGAGTTCCGCCGCCTGGAGGCGCTCGGGCTCACCATGTACGGCCAGATGACCGCCGGATCGTGGATCTACATCGGCACGCAGGGCATCCTCCAGGGCACCTACGAGACGTTCGCCGCCGTCGCCGCGAAGAAGTTCGACGGTTCGCTGGCCGGGACGATCACCCTGACCGCCGGGCTCGGCGGGATGGGCGGCGCCCAGCCGCTCGCCGTCACCATGAACGACGGCGTCGCGATCTGCGTCGACTGCGACCCGCGCGCCATCGAACGCCGCATCGAGCACCGCTACCTCGACGTGCGCGCCGACTCCCTGGAGCACGCGCTCCAGCTCGCCGTCGAGGCCCGGGACGCCCGCCGGCCGCTCTCCATCGGCCTCCTCGGCAACGCGGCGGAGCTGCTGCCCCGGATGCTCGCCGAGGGCGCCCCCATCGACATCGTCACCGACCAGACCAGCGCGCACGACCCGCTGGCCTACCTGCCGGCCGGCGTCGACTTCGACGACATGGCCTCCTACGCCGCCGAGAAGCCCGCCGACTTCACCCAGCGGGCCCGCGAGTCCATGGCCCGGCACGTCGAGGCGATGGTCGGCTTCATGGACGCCGGCGCGGAGGTCTTCGACTACGGCAACTCGATCCGAGGCGAGGCCCGGCTCGCCGGGTACGAGCGGGCCTTCGACTTCCCCGGCTTCGTCCCCGCCTACATCCGGCCGCTGTTCTGCGAGGGCAAGGGCCCGTTCCGCTGGGCGGCGCTGTCCGGCGAGGCGTCCGACATCCACAAGACGGACAAGGCGCTGCTCGAACTCTTCCCGGAGAACGAGTCCCTGCACCGCTGGATCAAGATGGCCGGCGAGCGCGTCCACTTCCAGGGCCTGCCCGCCCGCATCTGCTGGCTCGGCTACGGCGAGCGGGACCGCGCCGGCGAGCGGTTCAACGACATGGTGGCGAGCGGTGAACTCGCCGCGCCGCTCGCGATCGGGCGCGACCACCTGGACTGCGGCTCCGTGGCCTCCCCGTACCGCGAGACCGAGGCCATGCTCGACGGCTCCGACGCCATCGCCGACTGGCCGCTGCTGAACGCCATGGTCAACGTGGCGTCGGGCGCCTCCTGGGTCTCCCTCCACCACGGCGGCGGCGTCGGCATGGGCCGCTCCATCCACGCCGGCCAGGTCACGGTCGCCGACGGCACGCCGCTGGCCGGCGAGAAGATCCGGCGGGTGCTCACGAACGACCCGGGCATGGGGGTGATCCGGCACGTGGACGCGGGGTACGACATCGCGGAGTCGGTGGCCTCGGACAAGGGCGTGCGGGTGCCGATGGGGGAGGACGGGGCGTGACGGCCGCGCGGCCGGACGGGGCGGGCGGGGCGGGCGGCGGCGGGGGGCAACCGTCATCGTTCCAGGCCATGTGGGCGCAGCTCGCGCCCATCGGGCGGCACCCGGACAGCGGCGGGTACCGGCGGTACGCCTGGACCGGGGCCGACGCCGAGTGCCGGGCGTGGTTCCGGGCGCAGGCCGAGGCCCGGGGGCTGGTCCTGGAGACCGACCGGAACGGGAACCAGTGGGCCTGGCTCGGCGACCCCCTCGCGGGGGACGCCGTCGTCACCGGCTCGCACCTCGACTCCGTGCCCGACGGCGGCGCCTTCGACGGGCCGCTCGGGGTCGTCTCCTCCTTCGCCGCGCTCGACGAACTCCGCCGCAGGGGAGCCGAGTTCACCCGGCCGCTGGCCATCACCAACTTCGGTGACGAGGAGGGCGCCCGCTTCGGCCTCGCCTGCGTCGGCTCCCGGCTCACCGCCGGGCAGCTGACCGTCGAGGCCGCGCACCGGCTGCGCGACGCGGACGGGGTCACGCTCCCGCAGGCCATGGCCGCCGCCGGACACGACCCCGACGCCATCGGGCCCGACCCCGAACGGCTCGCCCGGATCGGCGCGTTCGTCGAACTCCACGTCGAGCAGGGTCGCGCCCTCGACCTCACCGGCGACCCCGTCGGCATCGCCTCCGCGATCTGGCCGCACGGGCGCTGGCGGTTCGACTTCCGGGGCGAGGCCAACCACGCCGGCACCACGCGCCTCGCCGACCGGCGCGACCCGATGCTCACGTACGCCGAGACCGTGCTCGCCGCACGCCGGGAGGCGGAACTCGCCGGCGCCCTCGCCACCTTCGGCAAGGTCGCCGTCGAGCCCAACGGCGTCAACGCCATCCCCTCCCTCGTGCGCGGCTGGCTCGACTCGCGCGCCGCCGACCAGGGCACCCTGGACACCGTCGTCGCCGCCGTCGAACAGGCCGCCCGCGAGCACGCCGACCGGGCCGGCATCGACCTCGACGTGGTCCGCGAGTCGTTCACGCCCGTCGTGGAGTTCCAGCACGCCCTGCGCGACGAGCTGGGCACCCTGCTCAAGGGCTCCGCCCGGGGCACCGGCCGCGCCGTCCCCGTGCTCTCCACCGGAGCCGGACACGACGCGGGTATTTTGTCCGCTTCGGTCCCGACCGCCATGCTGTTCGTACGGAACCCGACCGGGATCTCGCACTCGCCGGCCGAACACGCCGCCGAGGACGACTGCGCGGCCGGGGTGACCGCACTCGCCGACGTACTGGAAGGTCTCGCGTGCCGCTGACGACGGAGGGGACGGGCAAGCCCGCCACCGAGACGTACTGGCTGTCCCACGCCTGGCTCGGCACCCATGTCGAGCCGGACGTCCTCCTGGAGGTGTCCGGCGGGCGGCTCACCGGCGTACGGACCGGCGTGGAGGCGCCGCCGCCCGGCGCGACCGCGCTGCGCGGGCTCACCCTGCCGGGCCTGGCCAACACCCACTCGCACGCCTTCCACCGCGCCCTGCGCTCCGCCGTGCAGGTGGGCTCCGGCACCTTCTGGACCTGGCGCGAGACCATGTACCAGGTCGCGTCCCGGCTCACACCCGACACGTACTACGCGCTGGCCCGCGCGGTGTACGCGGAGATGGCACTCGCCGGCATCACCGCGGTCGGCGAATTCCACTATCTGCACCACGGGCCCGGCGGCACCCCATACGACAACCCGAACGCCATGGGCGAGGCCCTGATCGCGGCCGCCCGCGAAGCCGGCATCCGGATCACCCTGCTGGACACCGCCTACCTCTCGGCCGGCTTCGGCTCCGGACCCGCCCGGCACCGCGAGCCCGACCGCCACCAGCTGCGCTTCAGCGACACGACCGCCGAGGCATGGGCCGAGCGCGCCTCGCTCCTCAAGGGCGACGACCACGCGCTCATCGGCGCCGCCGTGCACTCCGTACGGGCCGTCCCGGCCGGTGAACTCGCCACCGTCGCCCAGTGGGCCGAGGACCGGCGGGCGCCCCTGCACGTCCACCTCTCCGAGCAGACCGCCGAGAACGACGCCTGCCTCGCCGCCCACGGCTGCACCCCCACCCGGCTCCTCGCCGACCACGGCGTCCTCGGACCCCGCACCACCGGTGTCCACAACACCCACCTCACCGAGGAGGACATCGCGCTCCTCGGCTCCTCGGCCACCGGCACCTGCATGTGCCCGACCACCGAACGCGACCTCGCCGACGGCATCGGCCCCGCGGCCGCCCTCCAGCACGCCGGCTCCCCGCTCTCGCTCGGCAGCGACAGCCACGCCGTGATCGACCTCTTCGAGGAAGCCCGGGCGATGGAGCTGAACGAGCGCCTGCGCACCCGCAGGCGCGGCCACTGGACCGCCGCCGCCCTGCTGCGCGCCGCGTCCGCAGACGGCCACGCCGCACTCGGCCGGCCCGACGCGGGCAGCCTCGAACCGGGCGCGCCCGCCGACCTGGTGACCATCGCCCTGGACTCCGTCAGGACAGCGGGCCCTGTGCCGCGGCTGGCGGCCGAGACAGCCGTATTCGCCGCCTCCGCCGCTGATGTCCGCCACACGGTCGTCGCGGGGCGCCACCTCGTGCGCGACGGACGGCACACGCTGATCGACGACGTCCCCGAAGCGCTCGCCCGGGCCATCGCGGCCCTGCGCCACTGAGCAGCGGCCCGGGGGACGACCCCCGGCGGCCCCCACGCAAGGAGAGCAGTCCCCCGATGACGACGACCGCCATCACCCACATCTCCGCCCTGGTCACCAACGACCCCTCCCTCGGTGACGAATCCCCCCTCGGACTGATCCAGGACGCGGCCGTCGTCATCGAGGGCGACCGCGTCGTCTGGACCGGTGGATCAAGCAAAGCACCCGCCACTGACAACGCCGTCGACGCGGGCGGCCGGGCCGTGATCCCGGGCTTCGTGGACTCCCACTCCCACCTGGTCTTCGCGGGCGACCGCACCCAGGAGTTCAACGCCCGGATGTCCGGCCGGGCCTACAGCGCGGGCGGCATCCGCACCACCGTCGCCGCCACCCGCGCCGCCACCGACGAGGAGCTGTCGGCCAACGTCGCCCGCTACCTCGCCGAGGCGCTGCGCCAGGGCACCACCACGTTCGAGACCAAGTCCGGCTACGGCCTCACCGTCGAGGACGAGGCCCGCGCCCTGCGCATCGCCGCCCGCCACACCGACGAGGTCACCTTCCTCGGCGCCCACATCGTCTCCCCCGACTACGCCGACGACCCGGCCGGCTACGTCGACCTGGTCACCGGCCCGATGCTCGACGCCTGCGCCCCGCACGCCCGCTGGATCGACGTCTTCTGCGAACGCGGCGCCTTCGACGGCGACCAGGCGCGGGCGATCCTCACCGCGGGCCGCGCCAGGGGCCTGCACCCCCGGGTGCACGCCAACCAGCTCGGCCACGGCCCCGGCGTCCAGCTCGCCGTGGAGCTCGACGCCGCGTCCGCCGACCACTGCACCCACCTGACCGACGCGGACGTCGACGCCCTGGCCCATTCCGCCACCGTCGCCACACTGCTCCCGGGCGCCGAGTTCTCCACCCGCGCCGCCTGGCCGGACGCCCGCCGCCTCCTGGACGCGGGCGCGACCGTCGCCCTCTCGACGGACTGCAACCCGGGCTCCTCGTTCACCTCGTCCGTGCCGTTCTGCATCGCGCTGGCCGTGCGCGACATGGGCATGACCCCGGACGAGGCCCTCTGGTCCGCCACCGCGGGCGGCGCCGCGGCCCTGCGCCGCGACGACGTCGGCCGCCTCACCCCCGGCGCCCGCGCCGACCTGGTGCTCCTGGACGCGCCCAGCCACGTCCACCTCGCCTACCGGCCGGGCGTGCCGCTGGTCCACGAGGTCTGGCGCGCCGGTGAGCGCGTCGTGGCGCCGTACAGCGCCTCGCACGGCGGCTGACGCCCGCCACCGGGGGAGCCCCGTAAAAAAACGCGGAAGGACCTGCCCCGGCGGGGCAGGTCCTTTCTCCGGCGGGCCTCGCGCGCACGGCCGGGAGGGCGTGCGGCGAGGTGCGCGCTACTCGTCCAGCGTCAGACCCCTGCGCAGCTTCACCAGCGTGCGCGAGAGCAGCCTCGACACGTGCATCTGGGAGATGCCCAGCTCCTCGCCGATCTCCGACTGCGTCATGTTGGCGACGAAGCGGAGCGAGAGGATCTTCCGGTCACGGCCCGGCAGCGCGGCGATCAGCGGCTTCAGGGACTCGACGTACTCGATGCCTTCGAGCCCGTGGTCCTCGTAGCCGATCCGGTCGGTCAGCGCGCCCTCGTGCTCGTCCTCCTCGGGCTTGGCGTCCAGCGAGCTGGCGGTGTACGCGTTGCTCGCGGCCATGCCCTCGACGACCTCGTCGCGGCTGAGGCCGAGGCGGTCGGCGAGCTCGCCCACGGTGGGCGCCCGGTCGAGCTGCTGGGCGAGCTCGTCGCCCGCCTTGGCCAGGTCGAGCCGCAGCTCCTGCAGGCGGCGCGGGACGCGCACGGACCAGCTGGTGTCGCGGAAGAAACGCTTGATCTCGCCGACGATGGTCGGCATCGCGAAGGTCGGGAACTCGACGCCCCGGCTGAGCTCGAAACGGTCGATCGCCTTGATCAGGCCGATGGTGCCGACCTGGACGATGTCCTCCATCGGCTCGCTGCGGGAGCGGAACCGGGAGGCGGCGAACTTGACCAGGGCCAGGTTCAGCTCGACGAGCGTGTCGCGTACGTAGGAGTACTCGGGCGTGCCCTCTTCGAGGGATTCGAGCCGCGCGAAGAGCGTCTTCGACAGGGCCCTGGCGTCCAGCGCCCCCACTTCGGTGTAGGGCGGGATCTCGGGAAGTCCTTCGAGTCCGTCGATGTCGAACGCGGCACTGTGCGGGTACGAGGCGTTGTGCGTGTACGGGGCACTGTGCGGGTACGCGGTACTGCGGGTGAAGCGGTCACTGCGGGTACTGCTGGTGCTGTCGGTGCGCGTCCCGTCCGGGACGGTCGCAGCAGGGGAGTCTGATTCGGTCAGTCCCTGAGGACATGCCGACGGCGCGTAGTGGGTACGCGGTACGTCGAGCCGGGGTGACATGGTCTCCTCCATCGTTCTCGGCATATGGCTGCCGATGCCCATACGTGTTCCTGCGGTGAAGCGGCGCCTCCGAAGCCGGTCGTGGTTTGGGTGTCCCTCTACCCTTACCCGGTCGCCATGGGTCGGTACAACCGCCAATTGACCATGTATGTCCGGTTTGTTGAGGTCTCCGGCTACCGCGTGGCGGATGGAACGCGTAGTGTTCCAAGAACATCAGTGACAGCTGCCACGCATCTGCAGGTAGGGGGATGCGGACAGTGACGAGCGGTGAAGAGGGACGGGCATGGACCGCGGGACGGTCGGTAGTACGAACCGGGGTCGGCTTCAGGTCGAGGTCCGGACCGAGGGGCGCAGCGAGGTGGTGACGCCCGTGGGTGAGCTCGACCACCACACGGCGGATCTGCTGCGCGAGCCCCTGGAGAGTGCGGTCGAACAGGGCCGCGTGCGTCTGGTGGTCGACTGCTCGCGACTCGACTTCTGTGATTCCACCGGGCTGAACGTGCTGCTCGGTGCCCGCCTGAAGGCGGAGGAAGCCGGGGGAGGGGTTCATTTGGCCGCAATGCAGCCAGTGGTGGCGCGGGTCTTCGAGATCACGGGGGCCGAGGCGGTTTTCACCGTCCACGCCTCCCTCGACGAGGCCCTGGCCCCCTGATCGGGAGGCGTTCCGGCATCCCGGGCGGCCCCGTTCGTGGCGGGAGTTACGCGGTCCGCGTAGCCGAAACGGGTGTCGTCGCGATTCGGCCGGGCAGGAGATCTTCCGGCGAGCCCGGGCGGTCCGGCCACCCGTGCCTGTGCGGTTCCTGTATGAGTGTCCGTATCGGTATTCGTTTTCGTATCTGTTCAATGGGTCGTATCCGTACCAGGGCGACATGGTGAATCGGTGAGGTGAAGCGCTGATGAGCACCACCCGGCAGCATCCGCCGGGCGGCCTCGGCCGCGAGCCGGAGGGCGCGGGCGTTTCCTCCGCCGAGCCCGTCCGGCCGGCCGAGGGTGCCGAGCGGCAGTGGCGCACGCTGTCGTTGCGGGAGGCCGCCGGCATTGTGCCGACGGCCCGTGATTTCGCCCGCCAGGCGCTCCAGGACTGGGGCTGGCTCCCCGCGTCCAGCGCCGACCGCCGCGCGGCCGCGGAGGACGTCCTGCTGGTCGTGTCCGAGCTCGTCACCAACGCGTGCCTGCACGCGGACGGCCCCGACGAGATCCGCATCGCCCACAGCCCGAAGGTGCTGCGGGTGGAGGTCGCCGACGGCGGGGCGGGCCAGCCCGCGCCGCGTACGCCGCACCGGGCGGGGCGGCCCGGCGGGCACGGCATGTTCATCGTGCAGCGGCTCTGCACGGACTGGGGGGTCGTCCGCGTGCCGGGCGAGCCCGGTAAGACCGTCTGGGCGGAGCTGGCCGCCCCGGCATAACCGGCACCCCCGTCCGTACCCCCTCCAAGAGCGCGCCGGATCGGCGCGCTCTTTGTCTTCCCTCCACACGGCCCCCGGCGTACCTTGAGCGCCCGATCTGATGTGTCGTCAGTTATTCGTGCCGCCTCGCGGCGGCGCGCGGCGACCCGGCCTGAGGGGAATTCGAGGTGCCGAACCAGAAACGAACAGCTCTCGCGCTGGCGTCCGGTCTCGCGGGCGCGGCGGTGCTGCTGGCCGCGCCCGCCGCCCACGCGACGGTCGTCGACGTCGACTACAAGTGCAAGACCCCGATCGGCGACAAGGCCGCCGTCTCGCCCATCGACATCAAGAGCGTGAAGAGCGGCAGCGGCTACAAGCTGACGATGTCCTTCCAGAAGGGCGTCTCCTCCAGCCCGGTCGAACTGGGCAAGGGCGCGATGAACCCCAGCGCGGTCATCAAGGTGGGCGGCGCCGACCCCGGGCAGCTCACCGTCACCGGGCCCGCCAACACGGCAGCCATCCCCGCCGACAGCCCCATCAAGATCAGCGACCTGAGCGGGACGTACACGCCGAAGAAGAGCGGAAAGGTCACTTTCACCGCGGGCGTCCTCACCATCAAGGCCCTCGGTACGACGACGACCTGCACCCCCGCGAACAGCCCGGGCCCCTCCCTCTCCCTCGACGTCACGGCCGCGGGCGGCGGCGGTACGGGGACCGAGCCGTCCACCCAGGACGGCTCGACCGAGCCGTCCACCCAGGACGCGCTGCCCAAGACCGGACCGATGGACTCCGCCCTCGCGCTCGGCACCTTCGGCGGCACGGTCCTGCTCACGGGCGCGGCCGGAGTCCTGTGGCTGACCCGGCGCGGACAGCGCACGGCGGGCTGACCCCACCCGCGCGAACCACCCCCCGCCGCCACGCCCCAGGGAGCCGCCCATGCCGCCGCCGACCGGTCGCACCGCCCGACGCGCACTAGCCCAGCCGCTGCTGCCGCTGTTCGCAGCCCTGCCGCTGCTCGCCGCCCCGGCGGCGGCCGGAGCCGCCGAGAAGCCCGCCGTCCCCGCGTGGACGGCGAGCCCCTCGGCGCGCGGCTCCGGGCCGGCCGGAGCCCGGCCGTACTTCTATCTGGAGGGCCTGCCCGGCAGCGTCCTGAAGGACCGGCTCTCGGTCACCAACCCGGGTACGAAGCCGGTCACCGTACGGCTGCGCGGCGCCGACGCGTACAACACCGGCGACGGCTCCTTCGCGGTACGCGGTACGCACGGCTCCACCGGCACCGGGACCTGGCTGCGGACGGCGCGCACCGAGGTGACCGTGCCCGCCCGTACCCGGGCCGACATCCCCGTCACCTTCACCGTGCCCGCCGACGCCCTGCCCGGCGACCACCCCGGCGCGGTCGTCGCCGAGAGCGGCGGCCGTTCGGCGGGCGTCCAGGTCCGGCTGCGGGTCGGCGGACCGAGGCTCGCCGCGCTCAGCGTGGAGGACGTCGGCGTCGTCGGGCACGCCATCCGCTACACGCTGGTCAACCGGGGCAACACCGTCCTCGCACCGCGCCTGGCCGTCAGCGCGGACGGGCTCTTCGCCCACCTGCGGCGCGGCGCCCGCGCCCTGCCCGTGGAACTGCTGCCCGGGCAGCGGGCCCACCTCACCGAACCCTGGCCGGACGCTCCCGCGCTGGACTCCGCCACGCTGCGGCTGCGCGTCACGGCGGCGGGCGGCGCCCACGACGAGGCGACGGCCAGGGCGGTCTTCGTCCCCTGGGCGCCCGTCACCGGCGCGGCCCTGCTGCTCCTGGCCGCCGCCGCGTCGGCGTACGGCCTCCGGCGCAGGCGGCGGGCGGGTCCGCCGCCCGGGGGTCCGCCCCCGGATTCCCGGAAGCACACCGACGAGAGGCACTTGGTGAAGGCGGGAGCGCAGACGTGACGGGAAGGACCGGACCCGCGACGCTCCGGGAGCGCACGGCGGCACTCCACGGACACGTCCTCGCCGCCGTACTGGCCGCGCTCCTGCCCCTACTGCTCCTGTCCGCCCCCGGCGCCCACGCCGACGGCCGGAGCGCGACCGCCCCGGAACCGGCCGTCACGCTCTCGGACAAGGAGGCCGGCAAGGGCGGTTCGATCACCGTCAAGGGCAGCGGCTGGCGGTCCGGAGCGCTGCTCATGCTGCTCGTCTGCGGGCAGTCCAGCCCCGCACGCGGCGTGATCGGCGGCACCAACTCCTGCGCCAACGCGGACGGCAGGGCGGTCACCACCGACACGAAGGGCGCCTTCAGCACCAAGCTGCCCGTCTCCGAGCCGCCCGTGCCGTGCCCCTGCGTGGTGCACGTCGCCACGGTCACCGGGGAGGAGGCCCTGGCCGACGCGGTGTTCGTGGTCGCCGGGCACCCCGTCGCCGCGCTGCCGAAGCAGACGGGACAGGGCAGGCTCGCCGTGCTGGCCGCCACCCGCCTGGAGGGGGACGGCTCCCTCCTCACCTGGTTCGGCGCCCCGCCCGCCCGCCGCCTCGTGTTCACGGTCGGCAACATGGGCTCGGCGCCGGTCGAGAACCCCGTATTCCGGGTCGGCACCGCGCACGGCGTCTACGCCCCGCAGTGGGAGGAACGGCAGTGGCGCGGGACCGTCGAGCCCGGCCGCAAGGCCCGTATCGAACTGCCCGTCGAGCTGGCGGCGGGCGCCCACGGCGACTACCGGGTCTCCCTGAAGTACGGGACGAAGGTGCTCGCCGAGCAGCCGTGGGGCGTCGGCCGCCCGTGGGGCGTCACGCTCTTCTGGATCCTGCTCTGCCTCGTGGTGCCCGCCGCCCTCTTCCGTATCGGCATGGCGGTCGTCGACCGGGTACGGCCGCGCTCCGCGCAGACCGCGTCCCGCAGGGGCCGGCGCGCCTCCCCGCTCGCCGGAGCGACCGCGAGGCTCCCGAGGCTGCGGCGCGCGCCCGTACCCACCGAACCGGTCCCCGGGGCGCGCGCCTCCGGCACGGCCGCGCTGCCCTGGTTCACCCCCGGATCCGCACCGTCAGAGCACAGCCCGACGACGAAGGGACATACGTGAGTACGCAACGCAGGACGGTCGCGGCGGGAGTCGCGATGATGATCGGCGGGGCGGGCATGCTGCTGGCCGCGAGCCCGGCCCAGGCCGCCGACATCTCGTACAAGACGGAGTGCGTACCCCCGGCCATCTCCGGACTGCCGGCCGTACAGGGCACCACGCAGGTCCAGCTGACCGCGCCCGCCGAGGCCAAGGTCGGGGACACCGTCGAGGTCGTGTGGAAGACGGTCCAGGCCGCCTCCAGCAATCCCGGCGTCCTCGATCTCGACAAGGACACCGTCAAGCCGACCGGCACCGTCAAGCTGGGCGGGGCCGCCACCGGCGACCTGAAGATGGAAGGGCCCCGGCAGAACCCGGCGATCCCCAAGAACAGTCCGATGATCCTGCCGGACATGAAGGGCTCGCTGAAGCTGGAGAAGGCGGGCGAGCTGACGCTGACGCCGGACGCGTACAGCATCAACGTCTCCAAGCCGATCTCCACCGACACCAAATGCACCCCCAAGGAGACGGTCCGGCCGGGCGCGACGATCAAGGTCACGGACGGCGGCACGGGCACGACCACGGGCGGCACGACGGCCGGTGGCACGACGGCCGGTGGCACGACCGCCGGTGGTACGACCGCCGGTGGTACGACGACAGCGGGCGGGACGACCGCCGGTGGTGACGCCGGCGGTCCAACGTCCGGCGGCACAACGTCCGGCGGTTCAACATCCGGGGGTACAACTTCAGGTAGTACCGCTTCAGGTGGTACGACTTCCGGCGGCAGCGGCGGTACCACCGACTTCCCCGGCAAGGAGGTCGCCGTCGACTTCGCCTGCAAGTCGCCCGGACCCGCCTCCATCGCCTCCAAGGTGACGATCAACGCCAAGAAGAACGGAGGCAGCTACGGGCTGACGGTCAAGACGGCCAAGGGCGTGATGGACAGCCCGGCCGCCCTGCCCGCCGGCGCGCTCAAGCCGTCCATGCAGATCGTCGTCGGCGGCGCCGACAAGGGCTCCGTGACCGTCACCGGGCCGGGCAACGCCAAGCCCCTGGAGACGGGCAAGCCGGTCGACCTGCCGGACATGACGGGCACCTACAAGCCCGGCGCGTCCGGCTCGTCCACGCTCACCCCCGGCGCCCTGACGATCGACGTCACCCTCGGCGGCGCGAAGATCAACATCCCGTGCACGGTCACGGGCACGCCGAAGGCATCGCTCACCCTCGACACCACCGCCCAGGAGGGCGGCGCGTCCGGCGGTGGCTCCACCGGCTCGGGCGGAGCGGCGGCGGCCGGCGGCACGGCGTCGGGCGGCGGGCTCGCGGCCACCGGGGCCGACGACCACGGCGCCCTGCGCGCGCTCGGCCTGGTCGCCGGCACGGCGATCCTGCTGGGCGGCGCGGTGTTCACGTTCACCCCGTGGCGCCGGCTGCGCGCCGGACGCTGAGCCGGACCCGTACGGCACACGGAAAGGGCCGCCGCACCGTTCCCACGGTGCGGCGGCCCTTCGCGCGGCTGTGCGGTCAGTGCACGTCGCCCATGTGCTGGGAGACCTTCTTGCGGTACATCCAGATGCCGACACCGGCGATGACGGCCAGGACCACCTCGAAGGCGACGGACCCGGTGTTGTCCAGGTCGATGCCGATCTGCTTGGAGGTGAGGAGGCCGGTCACGGAGTCGCCGGCGGTGACGGCGAGGAACCAGACACCCATCATCTGGGAGCTGTACTTCGCCGGGGCCATCTTCGTGGTGACCGACAGGCCGACCGGGGAGAGGCAGAGCTCGGCGACCGTCTGGATGAAGTAGATCGCCACCAGCCACATCGGGCTGACCTTGCCGCCGTTGGCGGCGGTGTCGATCAGCGGGATCAGGAACACGGCGAAGGAGACACCGATCAGCACGAGGCTGGAGGCGAACTTGACGGCGGTGCTCGGCTCCTTGCCGCGCTTGTTCAGCCACAGCCACCCCGAGGCGAGCACGGGGGCCAGTGCCATGACGAAGATCGGGTTCAGCGACTGGTACCAGGACGTCGGGAAGTGGAACCCGAGCAGGGTGTTCGTCGTGGAGTGCTCGCCGAAGATCGACAGGGTCGAGCCGTTCTGGTCGTAGATCATCCAGAAGACGGCGGCGACCACGAAGAACCAGATGTAGCCCGACAGCTTGGACTGCTCGGTGCCCGTCAGCTCCTTGTCGCGCTTCATGCGGACCAGGACGGCGACCGGGATGATCAGTCCGGCCAGGGTGATCGGCAGGACGCCCCAGTCGACGAAGTTGCCGGTGACGCCGAGCAGGCCGTAGAAGGCGACCGCGACGATCAGCCAGATCAGGCCCTTGCGCAGGGCGGAGCTCTTCTCCTGCTCCGTGGCCGGGGTGGCGACGACGTCGCTCTCCGGGCTCAGGTGGCGGGTGCCGAGCAGGAACTGGGCGAGGCCCAGGGCCATGCCGACCGCGGCCAGCGCGAAGCCGAAGTGCCAGTTGACGTTCTCGCCGACGGTGCCGATGGACAGCGGGGCGAGGAAGGCGCCGACGTTGATGCCGATGTAGAAGAGCGTGAAGCCGCCGTCCCGGCGCGGGTCCTCGGGGCCCTTGTAGAGGTGGCCGACCATCGTGGAGATGTTGGCCTTCAGCAGCCCCGAGCCGAGCGCGACGAGGGCCAGACCCGCGAAGAAGGTAGCCGAGTTGGGCACCGCGAGCGTGATGTGGCCGAGGATGACGACGGCGCCGCCGACGGCGACCGTCTTGCGCGGCCCCCAGAAGCGGTCGGCCATCCAGCCGCCGGGCATGGCGAGCAGGTAGACCATCGCCATGTAGGCCGAGTAGATCGTCGTGGCCGTGGTGGCGTTCATGTGCATGCCGCCGGGCGCGATCAGGTACAGCGGGAGCAGTGCCTTCATGCCGTAGAAGCTGTAGCGCTCCCACATCTCGGTCATGAAGAGCGTGGCCAGGCCCCGGGGGTGGCCGAAGAAGGTCTTCTCGCCACCAGCGGTGCTCGACGGGTCCTTCGTCAGGCTGGACGCCATGATCGATCCTTGTGTGCTCGGGACGCGACGCCTCAAGGAGGCGGTACGCGCCCGGTGGGGGGAGGCCGGCACCGACGCGGGTACGCCCACCGCGACGGGATCCACGCCCGGGACGCCTTCATCGGCGTCCGGGCCCGGCCCACAGGTCATTCACTGAAACTTCCGGGCCGGCGGGTACCGGCCCCGCACACAAAAGAGACCCTTGGCGCTCAGAGCTGCCCAAAGGTCCTTGAGTAGTGCATCAGGCGTCGAGACACCATACGACACGACAGAGCCCGATATGGAAGGACTTGAGAGATGGATCACAGGTCCAGGTGCAACCACAGTCACACATTCGAAGGTCCCCCCGGTAACGGGGCGCAGACCCGCAGGGCTCTTGGATCACCTCCCTCCCCGTCCGTCGCGCGGACTACCATCAGTGCATGACCCGTGTACTGCTCGCCGAGGACGACGCATCCATCTCGGAGCCGCTGGCCCGCGCCCTTCGGCGGGAGGGTTACGAGGTCGAGGTGCGGGAAGACGGTCCGACCGCTCTCGACGCCGGCCTCCAGGGCGGCATCGACCTGGTCGTGCTCGACCTGGGGCTGCCCGGGATGGACGGCCTCGAAGTCGCTCGCAGGCTCCGTGCCGAGGGTCACACCGTGCCGGTCCTGGTGCTGACCGCCCGCGCCGACGAGGTGGACACGGTCGTCGGGCTCGACGCGGGCGCCGACGACTACGTCACCAAGCCCTTCCGCCTCGCCGAACTCCTCGCCCGGGTCCGGGCCCTGCTGCGGCGCGGCGCCACCGAGCCCGCCCCGCAGCCCGCCACCCACGGCGTGCGCATCGACGTCGAGTCGCACCGCGCCTGGATGGGCGACGAGGAACTGCAGCTCACCGCCAAGGAGTTCGACCTGCTCCGGGTCCTCGTGCGCGACGCGGGCCGGGTCGTCACCCGCGACCAGTTGATGCGCGAGGTCTGGGACACCACCTGGTGGTCCTCGACCAAGACCCTCGACATGCACATCTCCTGGCTCCGCAAGAAACTCGGCGACGACGCCGCCAACCCGCGCTACATCGCCACGGTCCGGGGCGTCGGCTTCCGCTTCGAGAAGAGCTGACACACACACGGTCCGGGGCGTCGGCTTCCGCTTCGAGAAGAGCTGACACACACACGCGCCGGGGCGATCGCGCTCCACGCCATCCGCACGAGCTGACGTACAGAAGCAGGCATGCGCCGACGACTGATCAACTCCACCCTCGCCGTCGTGCTCGTGGTGATCGCCGTCTTCGGCGTCTCCCTCGTCATCGTCGAGACCCGCACCATCAGCAACAGCGCCCAGGAGAGCGTCGACTCCGAGGCGCTGCGGCTGATCAGCGTCATCGAGAGCCGGCTCCTGGGCGCCGAGCGGATCAACCCCGGGGTGCTCGCCGAGCAGGTCGACGACGATCGGTACGCCCTGGTGAAGATGGACGGCCGCGCCCCCATCGAGGTCGGCGAGCGCCCCAGCGGCAGCGTGATCACCGCGACGGAGACGGGCGAGCACGGCGAGAAGGTCACCATCGAGGAGTCCCGCTCCGCCGTCACCCGCGAGGTCGGCCGCACGCTGATGATCATCGGGGCGGTGGCGCTGCTCGCCATCGTCTCGGCCGTCCTGCTCGCCGTACGCCAGGCCAACCGGCTGGCCTCGCCCCTCACCGACCTCGCCGAGACCGCCGAGCGCCTGGGCTCCGGCGACCCCCGCCCGCGCCACCGGCGGTACGGGGTGCCCGAGCTGGACCGCGTCGCGGACGTCCTCGACGCCTCCGCCGAGCGGATCGCCCGGATGCTCACCGCGGAGCGCCGGCTCGCCGCCGACGCCTCCCACCAGCTCCGTACGCCGCTCACCGCCCTGTCCATGCGGATCGAGGAGATCTCGCTCACCGACGACCCGGAGACCGTGAAGGAGGAGGCGCACATCGCCCTCACCCAGGTCGAGCGGCTCACCGACGTGGTGGAGCGGCTGCTGACCAACGCCCGCGACCCCCGGACGGGCTCCGCGGTCGTCTTCGACCTGGACGAGGTCGTCAAGCAGCAGATCGAGGAGTGGCGCCCCGCCTACCGAAACGAGGGCCGCGCCATCGTCTGCTCCGGCAAGCAGGGGCTGAGCGCGGTCGGCACCCCGGGCGCGGTCGCCCAGGTCCTGGCCGCGCTGATCGAGAACTCGCTCATGCACGGCGGCGGCACGGTCGCCCTGCGTACGAGGGTCACCGGCAACCAGGCGGTGATCGAGGTGACGGACGAGGGCCACGGGGTCCCCGCCGACCTGGGCGCCCGGATCTTCGAGCGGACCATCAGCGGCCGCAACTCCACGGGCATCGGCCTCGCGGTCGCCCGCGACCTCGCGGAGGCGGACGGCGGCCGGCTGGAACTGCTCCAGCAGCAGCCCCCGGTCTTCGCCCTGTTCCTCAGCCGGATGGCCCAGCCGAGGGAGGAACCGGAACGCCCGGTGCGGTAGACCGGGACGGCGAAACCAAGCCCGTATCAAGCCCGTCCGGCGATTGGGGACAAAAGCGCCCACCCGGACGCCCCGGTCCTACCGACGAGCCGGATCCACCTCCACCCGCACCGCGGGAGCGGGCACGCTCACGATGGCCTCTTTGTCGGACGCGGCCTCCGAAGGCGCGGGAAGCGCCTTGAAGACCCACGTCCGGTAGGACCAGAAGCGGAACAGCGTCGCGACACCGATCCCGACGATCTTGAAGACGTTGCTCTGGACCGGGGTGTCCCAGCCGAACCCGTACGTCGCCACGTACAGCACCCCGGTCTCGATGACCGCGCCCGCCGCGCTGAACAGCAGGAACAGCGTCAGCTCCCGGGTGCGGCCGGACTTGTCGCGGTCGCGGTAGGTCCAGTGGCGGAAGCCCACGTAGTTGAACAGGATCGCGACGAACGTGGCGAGCAGGCCCGCGCGCACCGTGGGGATGTCCGTGTAGCGCCACAGCAGGTTGGACACGGCGATGTTGACCACCAGGCCGACCGCGCCGACCACGCCGAACTTGGCGACCTCCCGGGCCAGCAGCTCCAGCCGGGCCCGCAGTGCGCCTCGTTCGCTCATGTGATCGCTCAGCCCGTCCGTAGGTTCCGCTCCGTGTTCCGTCAACCCGGCCATGCTAACCAGGACACCCGGCGGACGCCTGTGCGTTCCGGTGCGGGTGTGGCGGGTCCGTGACGGCCCGGGCCCCCGCCCCGGGCCGCGCCCCGGCCGTGCGGATACCCTGGAGGCGTGACGTTCCCGGTAGTCGGCATGGTCGGTGGCGGTCAGCTCGCCCGTATGACCCACGAGGCGGGCATCCCCCTCGGCATCAAGTTCAAGCTCCTCAGCGACACCGCTCAGGACTCCGCGGCCCAGGTGGTGGGCGAGGTCGTCGTCGGCGACTATCGCGACCTGGAGACGCTGAGGGCCTTCGCGCGCGGCTGTGACGTGATCACCTTCGATCACGAGCACGTGCCGACCGAGCACCTGAGGGCCCTGGAGGCGGACGGCATCCCCGTACGCCCCGGCCCCGACGCTCTGGTGCACGCCCAGGACAAGGGGGTGATGCGCGCGAAGCTCACCGAGATCGGCGCGCCCTGCCCCCGCCACCGCATCGTGGAGGACCCGGCCGACGCCGCGGCCTTCGCCGAGGAGGCGGGAGGCTTCCCGGTCATCCTCAAGACCGTGCGCGGCGGCTACGACGGCAAGGGCGTCTGGGTGGTCCGCTCCGAGGCGGACGCGGCCGAGCCCTTCCGGGCCGGTGTCCCGGTCCTCGCGGAGGAGAAGGTCGACTTCGTACGGGAGCTGGCGGCCAACATCGTCCGCTCGCCGCACGGCCAGGCCGTCGCCTACCCGGTCGTCGAGTCCGTCCAGGTCGACGGCGTCTGCGACACGGTCATCGCCCCCGCCCCCGAGCTGGACGAGGCGCTGGCGGGCGAGGCCCAGCAGCTCGCGCTGCGCATCGCGTCCGAGCTGGGCGTGGTCGGCCACCTCGCGGTCGAGCTGTTCGAGACCCGTCGCGACGACGGGACCCCCGGCATTCTCGTCAACGAGCTGGCGATGCGCCCGCACAACTCCGGGCACTGGACCATGGACGGCGCGATCACCTCGCAGTTCGCCAACCACGTCCGGGCGGTCCTCGACCTCCCGCTCGGCGACCCGCGCCCCCGCGCCCCCTGGACGGTCATGTGCAACGTCCTGGGCGGCGACTACCCGGACATGTACCAGGGCTACCTGCACTGCATGGCCCGCGACCCGCAGCTCAAGATCCACATGTACGGCAAGGACGTGAAGCCCGGCCGCAAGGTCGGCCACGTCAACACCTACGGCGACGATCTGGCGGACGTGCGGGAGCGCGCCCGGCACGCGGCCGACTACCTGCGAGGAACGATCACCGAATGACCTCCCCCGCCTCCGCCGCACCGCTCGTCGGCATCGTCATGGGCTCGGACTCCGACTGGCCCGTCATGGAAGCGGCGGCCAAGGCCCTCGACGAGTTCGAGATCCCGTACGAGGTCGACGTCGTCTCCGCCCACCGCATGCCGCGCGAGATGATCGCGTACGGCGAGAACGCGGCGGGCCGCGGCCTCAAAGCGATCATCGCGGGCGCGGGCGGCGCCGCCCACCTGCCCGGCATGCTCGCCTCGGTCACCCCGCTGCCCGTCATCGGCGTCCCCGTCCCGCTGAAGTACCTGGACGGCATGGACAGCCTCATGTCCATCGTCCAGATGCCCGCCGGCATCCCCGTCGCCACCGTCTCCATCGCGGGCGCCCGCAACGCGGGCCTGCTGGCCGTCCGCATCCTCGCCGCGCACGACGGCGAGCTGCAGCGCCGGATGACGGACTTCCTGGGCGACCTGAACGACCAGGCGACCGAGAAGGGCAAGCGGCTGCGCCAGAAGGCCGCGGGCGCGGAGTCCTTCGGCTTCGGGAAGTAGGGACGATGACGGACCGACTGGACCGGGCCCGGGAACTCCTCGCCGAGTACCCCGTGGCCGACGGCCACAACGACCTGCCGTGGGCGCTGCGCGAGCAGGTCGATTACGACCTGGCCGCGCGGGACATCGCCACCGACCAGTCGGCCCACCTGCACACCGACATCCCCCGGCTGCGCGCAGGGGGCGTCGGCGCCCAGTTCTGGTCCGTCTACGTACGGTCCGACCTGGCGGGCGACGCCGCCGTCAGCGCCACCCTGGAACAGATCGACGCCGTCGCCGAACTCCTCGACCGCTACCCCGCCGACCTGCGCCGCGCCCTGACCGCCGACGACATGGAGGCGGCCCGCGCCGAGGGCCGCATCGCCTCCCTGATGGGCGCCGAGGGCGGCCACTCCATCGACAACTCGCTGGGCACCCTGCGCGGCCTGTACGCGCTGGGCGTCCGCTACATGACGCTCACCCACAACGACAACATCGCCTGGGCGGACTCGGCCACCGACGAGCCCGGCGTCGGCGGCCTCTCGCCGTTCGGCCACGAGGTCGTACGGGAGATGAACCGCACCGGCATGCTGGTCGACCTCAGCCACGTCGCTGCGACGACCATGCGCGACGCGCTCGCCACCTCCACCGCCCCGGTGATGTTCTCGCACTCCTCGTCCCGGGCCGTCTGCGACCACCCGCGCAACATCCCCGACGACGTCCTCGCGCAGCTCCCGGCCAACGGCGGCATCGCCATGGCCACCTTCGTACCGAAGTTCGTCCTGCCGGAGGCCGTCGCCTGGACGCACGCCGCCGACGAGAACCTGCGCGCGAACGGGCTGCACCACCTGGACACCACCGAGCGCGCGATGAAGGCGCACGCCGCGTTCGAGGCGGCCAACCCCCGCCCGAAGGCGACCGTGGCCACCATCGCCGACCACCTCGACCACATGCGCGAGGTCGCCGGCATCGACCACATCGGCATCGGCGGCGACTACGACGGCACCGCGTTCCTGCCCCAGGGCCTGGAGAGCGTCGCCGGCTACCCGAACCTGATCGCGGAGCTGCTGCGCCGCAACTGGTCCGCCGCCGACCTGGCCAAGCTCACCTGGCAGAACGCGGTACGGGTGCTGCGCGCCGCCGAGGACGTGGCACGGGACCTGCGCACGCGCCGCGGCCCGTCGCACGCCACGATCGAACAGCTGGACGCCCCGGCGGCCTGAGCCACGGGGGCGTCCTCACGCTCCCTGACAGGCGCAGAGGCAGAACGGGTGCCCCGCCGGGTCGGCGTACACCCGGAAGGACCGCTCCCGGTCGTCCGCCTCCAGCACCGTCGCGCCCAGCGCCAGCACCTCGCGCTCCGCCGCGTCCAGGTCCGTCACGGTCAGGTCCAGGTGGACCTGCTGCGAGGCGTCGGGGCGCGGCCACTTCGGCGGTACGAAGCCGGGCGCCGCCTGGAAGGCGAGCGAGGTGCCGGTGATCCCCGTGAGGTCCACCCAGTCCTCCTGCTGCTCGACCTCGCCGCCGAGCAGCGCGGCGTAGAAGTTCGCCAGGGCGACGGGGTCGGGGCAGTCCAGGACGACGGCACCCAGTGCGGCCACAGCCATGTTGCTTCTCCTCGGGCAGATTCGCGGGCAGATGACGGACAGGTGGTTACCGCTAAAGCCGCTAAACCGGTAACCATGACTGCATGCTGCCGCACCGGAGGTACCGTCGCAACCATGAATGAGAGGCAATCCGCACCCGGCGGGCTCGCGCTGGTGGAAGCGCTGGTCAACACCCTGGACGTCGAGACCGGTGCGGACACCCTCGACACGGCGGACGGGCGCGCCGCGTTCGCCCTCGCGGAACCGGACGTGCCGGCGGCCCGCACCCTGCGCGAGGCCCTGCGCGCGGCGTGCCTGGCCCACGCGGGACACCGCGAGGAGGGCGACTGCGACCTCGTACTGGACCGGCTGCTGGCCGATGCGCCCCTGCGCGTCACCGTGGACGCGGCGGGAGGGGCCGCGCTGCGCCCGGTGGAGGAGCCGCCCGGTCTCACGGCACGGATCGCGGCCGCCATCGCCGCCGCGTCGGCCGGCGGCACCTGGACCAGGCTCAAGGCGTGCGAGGCGGCGGACTGCCGGTGGGCGTACTACGACCGCAGCCCGGCGGGGCGCCGCCGGTGGTGCTCGATGTCGGTGTGCGGCGCCCGCGCGAAGATGCGTACGTACCGCGCGAAGCGCGGCTGAGGACGGCGGAGCCGGTCAGGCTTTCGGGCGGCCCATGGCCCGATAGGTCCAGCCGGCCTCGCGCCACACGACGGGGTCCAGCGCGTTGCGCCCGTCGAGGATGATCCGGTGGCCCGCCACCGCGCCGAGCGCCTCGGCGTCCAGCTCGCGGAATTCGCGCCACTCCGTCAGGTGCAGCACCACGTCGGCGCCGCGCACCGCGTCCAGGGCGCTGTCCGCGTAACCGAGGGTGGGGAAGAGGCGGCGGGCGTTCTCCATGCCCTTCGGGTCGAAGACGGTGACCTGGCCGCCCTGGAGGTGCACCTGCCCCGCGACGTTGAGCGCCGGCGAGTCGCGTACGTCGTCAGAGTCCGGCTTGAACGTGGCGCCCAGCACGGCGACCCGCTTGCCGAGGAAGGAGCCGCCGCCCACGGCCTCGCGGGCCAGCTCCACCATGTGGCCGCGGCGGCGCATGTTGATCGAGTCGACCTCGCGCAGGAACGTCAGCGCCTGGTCGGCGCCCAGCTCACCGGCGCGGGCCATGAACGCGCGGATGTCCTTGGGCAGGCAGCCGCCGCCGAAGCCGATGCCGGCCCGCAGGAACTTCTTCCCGATGCGCTCGTCGTGCCCGATCGCCTCGGCGAGCTTGGCCACGTCGCCGTCGGCGGCCTCGCAGACCTCGGCCATGGCGTTGATGAAGGAGATCTTGGTGGCGAGGAAGGAGTTGGCTGCGGTCTTCACCAGCTCGGCGGTCGGGAAGTCCGTCACGACGAACGGGGAGCCCTCGGCGACCGGTACGGCGTACACCTCGCGCAGCAGCTTCTCGGCCCGCTCGCTCCTCGCACCGACGACGATCCGGTCCGGGTGCAGCGTGTCGTTCACGGCGAAGCCCTCGCGCAGGAACTCCGGGTTCCACGCCAGCTCCGCGTCGGCGCCCACGGGGGCCAGCTCGGCGAGGCGCTCGGCGAGCCGGGCCGCGGAGCCGACCGGCACGGTGGACTTGCCGACGACGAGGGCGGGCCGGGTCAGCAGCGGGGCGAGCGAGTCGAAGGCGCTCTCGACGTAGGACATGTCGCAGGCGTACTCGCCGTGCTTCTGCGGGGTGTTGGTGCAGACGAAGTGCACATCGCCGAACTCCGCCACCTCCTCCCAGGAGGTGGTGAACCGCAGCCGTCCGGTGGCGCCCTCGATGCCGGCGACGTGCTTCTTCAGGAGCTCTTCCAGCCCGGGCTCGTACATCGGCACCCGGCCGGCCGACAGCATCTCGATCTTCTCGGGCACCACGTCGAGTCCAAGGACCTCGAATCCCAGTTCCGCCATGGCCGCGGCGTGCGTGGCGCCGAGATAGCCGGTACCGATCACAGTGATCCTGAGGGCCATGTAGTGCTCCTGTGAGATGCGGACAGACATGCGGTGAATGAGCATAGTCCTGCCCCTGAAACCCCATTTCCGGCTGTCGCTCCGGCTGTCGCTCCGGCTGTCGCTCCGGCTGTCGCTCCGGCTGTCGCTCCGGCTGTCGCTCCGGCTGTCGCGAAGCTCACGGCCCGAGCGCGTATGCCGGAGACGGGGCGGGCGCCTAAAATTGGGTTACTTAACGGTAGTTAGCACCCTGGGGAGTGAGCGTCTTGGCGGGTTCGACCGATTTCGACCTGTACCGTCCGGCCGAGGAGCACGAGATGCTCCGTGAGACGGTGCGTGCGCTCGCCGAGGCGAAGATCGCCCCGTTCGCGGCCGCGGTCGATGAGGAGGCCCGCTTCCCGCAGGAGGCGCTGGACGCCCTCACCGCCGCCGATCTGCACGCGGTCCACGTACCGGAGGAGTACGGCGGGGCAGGCGCCGACGCGCTCGCCACGGTCATCGTGATCGAGGAGGTGGCCCGCGCCTGCGTCTCCTCCTCCCTGATCCCGGCCGTGAACAAGCTCGGTTCCCTCCCGGTGATCCTGTCCGGCTCCGAGGCCCTGAAGAAGAAGTACCTGGGCCCGCTGGCCAAGGGCGACGGCATGTTCTCGTACTGCCTCTCCGAGCCGGACGCGGGCTCCGACGCCGCCGGCATGAAGACCCGCGCCGTGCGCGACGGCGACTCCTGGGTCCTCAACGGTGTGAAGCGCTGGATCACCAACGCGGGCGTCTCCGAGTACTACACGGTCATGGCCGTCACCGACCCGGCCAAGCGCTCCAAGGGCATCTCGGCCTTCGTCGTGGAGAAGTCCGACGAGGGCGTCTCCTTCGGCGCCCCGGAGAAGAAGCTCGGCATCAAGGGCTCCCCGACGCGCGAGGTCTACTTCGACAACGTCCGCATCCCCGCCGACCGCATGATCGGCGAGGAGGGCACCGGCTTCGCCACCGCGATGAAGACCCTGGACCACACCCGCATCACCATCGCCGCCCAGGCCCTCGGCGTCGCCCAGGGCGCGCTGGACTACGCCAAGGGCTACGTCCAGGAGCGCAAGCAGTTCGGCAAGCCGATCGCCGACTTCCAGGGCGTGCAGTTCATGCTGGCCGACATGGCGATGAAGCTGGAGGCGGCCCGCCAGCTCACGTACTCGGCCGCCGCCAAGTCCGAGCGCGTCGACGCCGACCTCACGTTCTTCGGCGCCGCCGCCAAGTGCTTCGCCTCCGACGTCGCGATGGAGGTCACCACGGACGCGGTCCAGCTCCTCGGCGGCTACGGCTACACCCGGGACTACCCGGTGGAGCGGATGATGCGCGACGCCAAGATCACCCAGATCTACGAGGGCACGAACCAGGTCCAGCGCATCGTGATGGCGCGGAACCTGCCGTAGCAGGGTTTTCGCAGGTCAGCTGGCTCCTCGGGTGATCGCGGAGCGGCTGCCGGCTTGCGGTCCGTTCGGGGCCGTTCCGGACTGATCCTGGGCGTCATGCTGGGGGAATACTGGGCGCGGAACGGGTGCTGACCTGTATGAACGAGAAGGCCCCCGGCGCGATGCCCAGGTTCAAGGGGGCGTCGCAACACCACTTGGTTTTAGGTGGTGAGCAGATCGCGTAGACGCTCGGCCGGGGTATCCCAGCCGAGCGTCTTGCGTGGGCGGCCGTTGAGTTCCTGATGGACGTTCGGGCCCCGGGTCGCTTCGAGGCATCAGCGCTACCGAGCTACGCTCGGTAGCGTGAAGGGCGCTCGGCTACCTGGTCAGGGCTGAGGTCGTCCACGGCCAGGTTGCCGGTCCACAGGTGGTCTCGGTTGGCGTAGGTGGTTTCGAATCTGACGCGCTTCCCACCGGCCTTCAGCTTCCAGCCCCGGTCATGGAACTGCGCGATACGGTCGCTTCCGCAGACGAACGCCCGCGTTGCCTGGATCAGAATCCACTGTGCGAGTTCGGTGTCCTTGGCCGCGGGCCTGCCACAGGAACGGGCCATCTGCCACAGCCGTGGCCACTCGACAGCAGGGGTCAGGGGGCCGATTACGGCCACGTCCCCGATCCGTCGTTCGTCAAGATGGTGTGTGGCGGAGCCGAAGACCGTGCCGAACATCGCGAACACCGTGACCCGACTTCGTCCGGTCAGGCTCTCGTCATTGCTGCTCATCTTTGGAACCCTTGGCTGTGGCGGTCCGGGCGCCTTAGCCACGCCCGGACCGCTTCCGTTCAGTGAGAGTGGGTCAGCAGCCGTCGCCGTCGCCGCAACACGCGGGCGGGTTGCAGTCCTTCGCCGCGCCCCACAGACGGTCATCGACGTGGAACCCGGCCGCCCTGACGCGGTCCACCACAGCACCGATCAGCGGGCGGGTGCGGACGGTGGCCTTGGGCTCATGTCCGAGGAAGAACCCGAACTGTTCCTCGCACCACGTGGCGTACGCCTGGGTGTGGAGCACAAACGAGTGCCATCCGGGGTCCACGGTGTCGGACGGGGTCATGTCGAAGGCGCGCGTGTCGCCCATGACCTTGAGGAAGGCAAGGGCCTGGTCCACGATCCGGCGGGCAGTGGACAGCTCGTGTCCGTACTCCTCCGCGCAGAAGTCCGACACCTTCTCGAACAGCTCGGCACTGACAAGGTCCCGCCCGTGCCGTAAGGCGACGGGGGGTTCCAGCATGGTTGTCACAGTGAGATTCCCTCTCTCGACGGTTGGGGGCTGGCTACGCGGCGGGCGGAGGCGGGCACTTCTCTCCGCCGTCCTCGGGCTTGTCGCGGGCAGTCATGCCTGCACCTCCTGATCTGCTTGACGGCCTAGTGAGGCCGCCTCCCGCCCCCAGCGGGCGGAAGTCTCCGTGGCCCCTATGGCCTCGGTGGTCTGCTCCACCGCAGCGGCCTTCCGGAGCCGGCCCGGCCGCGCGCACTCGGGGCAACCGGCCGCCGGCCGGGGCGAGGGGGCCGTCCGCGTAGGCAGCGTCACCGTTGGTTCGTGCCACCGATTCGGTTCCGTCGTCATTACGCCGCGCCCTTCCGATCGCTTCCGAAGCCGATGGAATGACCCTAGAAAGCGGGGAACGGAGCGGGCCACGGTCTTGCACGAGCTTGCACGCGAACTAACCGAGAGATGTGATCGCATCCGAGATCAGAGCACGGGCGGGCGCACCGTAGACAGCGAGCTTGGACAGCTCGGAGAACGCCTTGGCGTATGTGGCAACCTCGCTGGGCGCCGTGACGTTCACTGCGGCTGTGAGCAGCTCCACGCTCGCTTGGCGTCCGTCGAAGAGATAGAAGGCTTCCAAGGGCCAGACAAGCCGCTGGGCCGTGAAAGGGATTACCCCGAGGCTCACGTTTGGAAGCGCCATCACGGCCAGCAGGTAGCCGAGCTGTCCAGCCATGGCGGGCGCGTCGCCAATGCGATAGCGGAGCACCGTTTCTTCCAACAGGAGAGCGAAGCGGTGGTTGCCGTCATGGAGCACGTGTGAACGCTCGATGCGGGATGCTGCCGCCGTCTGCGAGTCGTCAGGGGTTCCTTGGAAGGTGGCAATGGTCGAGAGCAGAGCTGCCGCGTACGCCTCGGTCTGGAGCATGCCCGGTACTACGTTCGAGCAGTACACGCGGAAGTGGTGGGTCTGCTCGTAGAGAGGGACGATCTCCTCCTGTGCCCGGCGCATGCCGTGCCGGTGCAGCTTTTGCCAGTGGACGTACATTTGGTCGGCTTGGCGGTTCGCCGCGATCAGATCGTCTGTTTGGTCGTCTGCTCCGCACGCTTTGCACCAGGCGCGGATGTCGGCGGCCGACGCAGGGGTCTTGGCCCGCTCAATGCGGGAAGACTTCGCGGGACTCCAGCCACACCGAAGAGCCAACTCATGCCCGGTCAGCTCCGCGTCTTTGCGTAGGCATCCGAGACGGGCGGCGATGGCTTCACGGGCGGCCTGGGCGCTGGACGAGGGGGACGCGGACATGAGTGGGCTCTTCGTTTTCCGTCAGGTCAGACCGTGTACTTCTCGTGCGGGATGCCTCGCTCCCAGACTGCCTCGAACGCAGCTGAGGCCAGACGTGTTACGGCGGGTTCGGAACGAACCTCCCAGCCGGGCTCGGACCAGTTCCCATTACCGGAGAAATGGTTGAAGAGCGCGATCCCTCCGTCGAACACCCAGCAGTCGTTTCCGGGAAGCGCGATGTCGGAAGCCTGCCGCCTGGGCAGCCAGCGCACCTGCTCCCCGGCGTGGAGGTTGACCACAGTGCCGGCGTGCTCGTACCGGATGTAATCCGTTACCGGTTCCGATACGACGCGGGCGCGGCGGACGGTCACGCCTCGGGCCACGGTGCTGCGAATCAAATCAACCCACGGCGTCCAGTAGGTGGACGCCGGGTCGATGTCCCGCATGCCCGTACGCTTCCAGGTCTCGAAGTCCTCCGCCTCATCACCCACGCCGTACGAGTCGCGCAGCTCCAGGTGCACAGCCGAGTGCTTGGCTGCGGCCAGCAACTCGTTAAAGCCCGGCTCGTTCTGCGACATCGCACGCCTTCCTGAGCATCGGCACCATACGGGCCGGAATCCGAATTACGGCTTCGTGCGGCGGGATGCCCGGAGCGTGCCCGGAGACCTCGAACGCCGCGCACTCCGCCTCTAGCCTCTCGTCCGGCTTCCAGCCTTGAAGCACCAGCTCCCCCTTTTCCTCGTCCACCCATACGGTGGGGGAGCCCTGCTGCCCGGTGTCTGGATCAATCCCGATGAACCGTAGTGCCATGGCTGCCTCCGGTGTTGAGTGGCTTGCGCCAGCTTGCACAAGCGTCATCCCTACACGGCAGGAGCGTCAAGGGGGCCGCTGGTGCCCCGCAGGCCGGGTGGCGGGCGCCACAGCGGCCTGACCGTAACGGCACCGCCCGCACCCGGCAGCGCCGGGGGTTGTGCTGGATGCGCTGCGCGACGCGAGCGAGCGACGCCAGGTGATCGTGACGAGTCACAGCCCCGACCTGCTGGACCGCCACGACCTCGAGCTTTCCCAGCTGCGCGCAGTGCGCTCGACAGGTGGTGAGACGCGGATCGGGCCGCTTGACGCAGCAGGGGCGCTGGCCATGCGTGAACAGCTCTACAGACCAGGAGAACCGCTGCGGACGGACCAGTTGCTGCCGGAGGCCACTCAGTGGCCGTTCCTGGTGAGGACGGTGGCCGGGACGGGAGGCGGGACATCGACGCCGAGCACCTCGGAAACCCGGGAGAGCAGGCCCGGGGCCGGGCAGCGGAAGGCGCGGTCAGGCGGGGTAGAGCGTGTGCCGTTCCGAGATCTGGTCGGGGGCGAGCCCGTCGATGGTCATGTTTCCCGTCCAGAGTTGGTCACGGTTGGCGTACGTCGAATCGAACCGCACGCACGTGCCGCCGGGGGCCAACGTCCATCCCCGCTCGTGGAACTGCGCGATGCGCTCACTACCGCACACGAACGCCCGAGTGGCTTGGGTCAGCACCCATCGGGCCAGTTCGGTCTCGCCTGCCGTGGGCCGTCCGCAGTGGCGGGCCATCTGCCACAGGCGCCCCCAATCGACGCCGGGAGTCAGCGGGCCGACGACGGCGACGTCCCCGATCCGACGTGCGTCGAGGTGGTGGGTGGCGTACCCGAAGACCACGCCGAACATCACGAATACGGTGACTCTGCTGCTGCCGGTCAGACCGGCTCCGGATACCACGGGCGGCACCTGCGCTCAGCAACCGTCGCCGTCGCCGCAACAGGCCGGAGGATTGCAGTCCTTCGCCACGTCCCACATCCGCTCGTCGACGTAGAAGCCGGCTGCCTTGACTCGCTCCACCACGGAGCCGATCAGCGGGCGCGTGCGGATGGTGGCCCCTGGTTCGTGGTCCAGGAAGTAGCCGAACTGCTCCTGACACCAGGCGGCGTAGGCGCGGGTGTGGAGCGCGAACGAATGCCAGCCCGGATCGACAATCCGGGACGGCGTCATGTCGAACGCGCGGGCGTCGCCCATGACCTTGAGGAAGGCAAGGGCTTGGTCCACGATATTTCGGGCCGTGCACATTTCGTGCCCGTACTCCACGGCGCAGAATTCGGACACCTTATCGAAAAGCTCGGGAGTTACGAGATGTCTCGGCGTGGACCGTCTCGATGGCTACCGTGCGGTCATCCTTGATTGAGAACGAATGGCCCGGAAAATCATGCTGCGGGGCCGACAACTCGACCACTCGGATGTCCACATTGGGCAGTCGGGACGTCGAGATGACCCGATCGAGCTGTCCCACCAGTACCAGGGGCGGAACGATCCGCCACCGGAGGACCGATTCCGTGATGATGAAACGGAAAGTCTTGCCTTCCGAGTAAAGGACGCTCTGCCGTGCCAGTCGTGCGCCGATCGTGCGCTCCAGCTGGGCTTCGCTCAAGTTCCCGCGGGCGAAGACCGCCCTGACGTATTCGGGGGTCTGGAGCAGGCCGGGGACGAGGGAGGGCTGGAACAGGCGCAGCAGTGTGGTCTGTGATTCGAGGGCCTGCACCTGCTGTTGTTTGCGGCTGTAGCCCAGACGGCGGATCAGCCGCCACGCCGTGGCTTCCGTGGCCGCCTGCCTGGCGGCTGCCATGTACTCGGCCTTTGCCTCATCCGATACGCCTATGGCGGTGAGGATGCAGTCGACGTCGGTGACGCTCGGGGCCGTGTTCCCGTCCTCGATCTTCGACAGCTTGGACCGGGACATGGCGGCGCCACGGGCAACCGCTTTTGCTTCGAGTCCGGAGGACTCCCGAAGTGCCCGTAGCGCCGGTCCAAGGCTGTGTTTGTTCACTCGCCGTACTTCGACCACCATTCAGTGAAGGGGACGGCGTGTTCCATCGCCTTGTCCCTGAACGCCAGAAACTCGGGCAGCCGTTCCTCTCCGGGGAATACAGTGCCGGTATACCTGCCGTCCTGCGTGTAGCTCATCGTCCCGACAGCTCGCTCGTCGAACATCCAGAAATCCGGTGCGTCCGTGATCGGGTTGTCCCGACCAGTCGTGTCCAGGATGTAGAACTCCTCACCGGCGGTCATATTGCGGCGGTATCCCCAGGAAAGTTCGAAGCGTAGATATTCCGTCAGCGGGCGAGCGAGGACGTGTACGCGGTAGATCCGCTTCCCTGCCCGGACCGCGTTCCCCACAGTTGTGAGCCAGCCGGCTGTTCTGTAACTCTCCGGCTGCGGTTCTCCCGCCAGAAACGCCCGGTAGGCATCGACCCCGCCCGATTTGCTGTAATCGTCCAGCGTCTCAAGGCGGAACGCTTCTCGTTCGAAGTCTTCGAGCCAGTCTCCGAGGGACTTAGACGAGGTTGTCACGCATGGCCTTTCGGATGAGCTCGACCGGAATTTCCACCAGCGTCTCGTGAGCGGGGACATTCAGCCCGTGGTCGGCTAAACGGCTGCCCTGGACGGCAAGTGTTCCCCGGTCCGTGGCGTAGATCGCAGGGCACTCGCCCTCGTCGCACTGGCCGACCAGTCGTGTCAGCTTCACGGAGTCTCCTTATGGACGAGTGCGGTGATCCGATGCTTGCTGTCCCGTCGCCCGGGATCAAGAGGGTGGAGTTTCCGTTACTGGAAACCGCCGGTCCGGCAGTCGCGGCAGGGCCCCGGGGCCGGGGCGCGGAAGGCGCGGTTGCAGTCGTCGCAGTTCTGGAGGGGGATCACGGGCGGCGGCGCCGGGCGTTGCGGGACGAGGTCCGCCGGGGCCGGGAGCGGGGGCGGCAGGAGGGTGGTGATCCGGTGGCGGAGGAGCCTCGCCGGGTGCGTGACCGGTGTGGGGAGGGACGTGCTGAGGGCACGACGGACGGTGTCGGGGTGTGCTTCGCGTTCCAGCCAGGCGGCGACCCCCGGGGCGAGGGTGGCGATGTCCGCCTCGGAGAGCGTCAGTTCGGGGGCGTGGCGGCGGAGGTCCGCGAGGAGCAGGGCGGCGGTCCGGTGGAGGGCGTCGGTGGGGGTGCGGGGGTGGGGGAGCGGCCCCGGGAGCGTCGTCCTGGCTGCGGGGGCGGGCGGGGTCGTCGGCGCGGCGGTGGGCTTCGGCTCGGGCCGGGGGCGCGGCGGTTGCGGTGCGGGGCGCGTTGGGGTGGTGCCCGGGCGGTTGTACGACTCCGTGCGCGTCACCACGCGGCCGTCCCTGAGGCGTACGCGGGTGCGGCGCAGGTAACCCGCCGCCTCCAGCTCGCGCAGGGCCGCCGCGATGCGCATCTCGCTCTCCGGGAAGCGGGCCGCGAGCGTCTTGACGCCGACCTTCGCGCCTTCGGGCAGCGACTGGATGTGGACGGCGAGCCCGATCGCCAGGAGGGAGAGCGCGTCGTGCTGGGCCAGGTGGTTGCCGATGACCGTGAAGCCGGACGCGTGGCGGGTGTTGACGTGAATGACACCGGAGGTCGGTGTGACGTCGCCGGGAGGAACGGGCGGGGCGCACGGGGGCGCGATAACCTGCTGGGCAGTCATCGGGAAGGTCTCTTCTTCCTCGGTGGTCAGGCCCCGGCCGGGGTTCTCAGTCCTGGTCGGGGCCGACTCGTGTCTGGGTTGTTGCGGCGAGCATATGCCCGACAAGCCGCCTCAAAACCAGCCCAGTTGCCATTTGTCACCCGCGCGAGTGATGAGGGTCCGTACGGAGGTCGGGTGGGGTGGGGTTGGGTCCTTTCCCCGGTTTCTTTCAAAGCATTTGATGTCGTGGCGCACCGGGTCGCGGGTTTCCGCGACCCCATGGACGAGGTCGTGGATTTCCGCGACCCGGTGGGCCGATCGCGTCACGGTACGAGGTCGAGTTCGGCCCACACCGTCTTGCGCGGAACCGGCCCCGAGGTCACGCCCCAGCGGTCGGACAGGGCCTCGACGATCAACAGGCCCCGCCCGCTCTCCGCGTGTTCGCCGGGTACGGATGCCACGGGCAGGCAGTCGCCCTTCGTGTCCGTCAGCTCGATCCGGAGCACGGTGTCCTCGCGGACGGCTACGGCCAGTTGGAAGTCCCGGCCCGGCACCCTCCCGTGCACCGCCGCGTTCGCGGCCAGCTCGGCGACGATGTGCGCCGCCGCCGCCGAAGGCAGGCCCCAGAGGTCCAGATGCGCCACGGCGAGCAGCCGGGCGAGCCGGGCGCCCCGGCGGGTGGGGGAGAGCAGCACGGTGAACGCGCGCTCAGTGGTGGGCCGTTGGAGGCCGGCAATTTGTTGGTTCACATCACTCAGCGTGGCCGCGTCTGCGTACCGTGCACAGTGACCGAGCCCTTGCGTACGGTGACTGTCCGGCGCTTGTCCGGCGTTGTCCGGGCTGTCCGGAGTGACATGTGGGGACGGGGGGCGGTTGAGGAAGAACGGCACGCACGTCGGAAGTGGGGCACGGATGAGTGTGGACGCGGTCGGCAAGGACCGGAGCGCCAACGGTGAGTCGGACGAGCACGGTTGGGACGTCGATCCCGAGGACGAGTCGGGCGCGGCGGTGGTCGCCGCCGTGGGCCGCCAGCTCAAGGCGTGGCGCGAGGCGGCGGGGCTGCGCGCGGCGGAGTTCGGGGCGCTGATCGGGTACGGAGAGGACCTGATCTACAAGGTCGAGGGCGGCAGGCGCATTCCCCGGCCCGAGTACCTGGACAGGTCGGACGACGTCTTGGGTGCGAACGGCAAGATCGCCGTGATGAAGCAGGACTTGGCGGTGGTCCGGTACCCGAAGAAGGTGCGGGATCTGGCGAAGATGGAGGCGCTCGCCGTTGAGATGGCGGTGTACGCCGAGCACGGCATCCACGGTCTTTTGCAGACGGAGGGGCATGCCCGTGCGCTGCTGGAGACGCGACAACCGTCCTATTCGCGCGACGAGGTGGAGCGGGGGGTGGCGGCCCGATTGGCTCGACGCTCGATCTTCGACCGCACACCGGCCCCGGCGCTCAGCTTCGTCCTGGAAGAGGCTGCACTGCGTCGGCCCATCGGCGGCAGAATGGAGTGGCGAAGGCAGCTGGAACGCCTGCTTGCCATTGCACAGTTGAGAAACGTGTCGCTTCAGATCATGCCCCTCAACTGCGAGACTCATCCTGGGCTGGACGGTGGGATCGAGGTGTTGAAGTTCGGGGACGGTACGGCTGTGGGTCGTTCGTGGGGTGCGTTCAGCGGGCGCCCCGTCACCGACCCGAAGCAGCTCCGAATCCTGGAACTGCGGTATGGCATGATCCGGGCCCAGGCCCTGACGCCAGCGGAGTCACTGGCCTTCATCAAGCAAGTGCTGGGAGAGACATGACTGACAATCCCTCCGCCGGGGACGCTTCTGCGATGAACTGGTTCAAGAGCAGCTACAGCGACAGCAGCAGCGGCAATAACTGCGTCGAGGTCGCCACCGTCCCCAGCGCGGTCCTCGTGCGCGACTCCAAGGACGCCCAGGGCCCCCGCCTCACACACGCCCCGCGCGCCTGGGCGGCCTTCGTCGCGTACGCGGCACAGGGCTGAGGGGCCCGCGTGGCGCGTCCTCATCTGCCCTCCACCGAGGCCGCCGTCACCGCCGTGCGGGAGGTCGCGCGGGCGTACAACCTGGAGATGACCGTCACCGACGACATCGGGACCGACCAGACGTCCCGGCGCACGTCGGCGGGGGCCTTTGCCGTGGTCGACGCGGACGGGTCGCTGCCGCACGAGGCGTTCATCGAGCTGGGCGGGGCGCCCGCCGTCACCGTGCAGGTCTTTCCGGAGGACGACGCGCGGATCACCGTGGACGGGGTGGCGATCGACGACGTGCCCCGTGACTCCGTGCCCGCGTTCCTGCGGTCCGTGTACGGCGGGCTGGCCTACGTGAAGGGCCGGCTCTTCACGCGGGGGTATTGGCTCGTCGTGCCGTTGCCCGGGGACGAGACGTACAAGGAGCTCGTGCCGCGCGCCATCCTCAGCCCCTGGCTCTCCCGTAACCTCCGCAGCCGCTGAGGGGGACCGGTGGGGGAGGACATCGGGAAGCTGACGCGGCTCTTCGAAGCGCTGGGGGCCGAGGATGCCGAGGGGTGGGCCGAGTCGGAGGGCGAGGAGGGGCTGCCGCAGCTCGCCCGGTACCGGTTCCTGCGCATGGTCTGGCAGGACATCGACGCCTGGAGCACCACTGCGCCCCACTGGGTGGCCGCCTACCGTGAGGAAGGGGTGGCCGGCGGGGCCGTGGAGCGGGCCGTTCGGCTCGGGCTGACGGCCGTCGAGCTGGGCGAGATCGCCCGTGAGGTCGCCCGGGAGACCGCGTTCGCGCTGCTCCAGGGGATGGACGATCCGGAGCGGGGCGAGGTGCCGGGTGAGACGGAGGGGCGGTTGCCCGGGTGGTTCCTGGGGGAGCTGTCCGAGCGCGGCGAGCCCACCGGGCGCGTCCTCGGCGCGCTGCACGAGGACCTGAACGAAACGGAACCGCAGTCCCCTACCAGCAGCAGCACCGGAGGCGACACCGTATGACCGCGTTCGACGTCAGTGAGCGGCGGATCTGGGACGGGCGGGCCGAGAGCTACGCCCGCACCTTCGCCCGGCTCTGCGTCCACACCGTGCCCGCCCTGCTGGACGCCGCCGAGGTACGGGACGGGACGCGTCTGCTCGACGTGGGGTGCGGCAGCGGCAGCGTGACCGTCGCGGCCCTCGCACGGGGCGCGGTCGTCCGGGCGGTGGACGCCGAGCCCGGCATGGTCGAGGAGACTCGGCGGGCGGCCCCCGGGGTGCCGGTGCGGATCGGCTCGCTGCCCCAGCTGCCGTACGCCGACGGGGAGTTCGACGCGGTCGTGGCCAACTTCGTGCTCAACCACGTCGGCCGCCCGCTGGACGCCCTGGTCGAGCTGCGCCGGATCACCCGCCCCGGCGGCCGGGTCGCCGTCACCGTCTGGCAGGCGCCCGGCGCCCCGGGGCAGGCGCTGGTCGGGCGCGCCGCCGAGGCCGCCGGGCTGACCCGGCCCGACTGGCTGGCCACCGTGGACGAGGAGCACGACTTCCCGCGCACCCCGGACGGGCTGGCCGCCCTGTTCACGGCCGCCGGGCTGGGGGACGTACAAGGTGCCACGCACGCCTGGGACCACCGGGCCGCCCCGGAGGACTGGTGGGAAGGGCCCGCCGCCGGGGTCGCCGCGATCGGCCGGCTGGTCACCAGCCGGGGGCCGGAGGGCGTGGCGGCGGCCAAGCGGGAGTACGACGTGCTGTGCCGGGAATTCCTCGCGGACGACGGGCTGCTGTCGCTGCCGCACACAGCGGTGCTGGCGCGAGGGGCCGCATAGGAACCGCCCGGCCGCGCGCCTCGGTATACCGCCCGGGCGCCCCCGTACCGCCCGGCGCATGCGGCGCCCCGTACCGCCCGGCGCATGCGGCGGCCAGTACCGCCCGGCGCATGCGGCGGGGCCCGTACGGCGAACCGTCCGGGCCCCGTCGCATGCGCCTCAGTTCCCCGTGACCGTGACCTTCTCGTCGTTGTTGAGCTGGTCCACCAGCTGCTTGACCTTGGCCTTGTCCCAGACCAGGTTGCCGCCCACGGAACCGGAGATCGGCATGTTCAGCGAGGTGCCGTCGCCGCCCGTGACGTCCTTCAGGGCGAAGAACATCTTGCCCAGGGACCACAGCGACATGTCCTTGTCCACGATCAGCGTGTCCAGGCCGGAACCCAGCGTCGGGTACAGCTTGAACGGGTTGATGATCGTGGAGAAGGTCGCCGTCTGGCTCGCCAGGGCCGCGAGGAACTTCTGCTGGTTCTTCGTACGGTCCAGGTCCGAGGTGAAGGCGTGGCGGGTGCGGACGAAGGCCAGGGCCTCCTGGCCGTTGAGGGTCTGCTTGCCGGCCTGGAAGTCGGCGCCGGAGTACTTGTCCTTGAACGCCTTCGGGATGTCCAGCTCCACCCCGCCGATCGAGTCCACGATCTTGGCGAAGCCGCCGAAGCCGATCTCGACGTAGTGATCGATGTGCAGGCCGGTGTTGAACTCGACCGTACGCACCAGCAGCTCCGGCCCGTCCGTCGCGTACGCCGCGTTCAGCTTGGTCGTGCGGCCCGTGGCCGCGTACTTCTTGCCGGACTCGGAACCGACGAAGGACGGGATCTCGACGTTGGAGTCGCGGGGCAGCGAGACCAGCGTCGGGCCGTTGCCGCCGTCGTGCAGGATCATCATCGAGTCGGTCCGCTTGCCCTCGGCCGAGCCCGTGTGGAGCCGCTTCTTGTCCTCGGCCGTCATGCCCTCGCGGCTGTCGGAGCCGACGATCAGGTAGTTCGTCCCGTCGCCGCCCTTCGGCCGCTCGATGACCTTGGACAGGTCCACATCGCGGTTCAGCTTGGAGTCGGCCCAGAAGTACGTGCCCACGGAGACGCCGAGCACCGCGACGACCAGGACCAGCGCACCGATCTTGATCCGGCGGGCCCAGTCGGGCGCGGCCCCCGGTCGGCCCTGGACGTAACCCCGGTCACCGCCGCCGCCACCGGGGCCCCCGCCGTGACCCGCGTCACGGCCGCCGTTTCCGCCGCCGTAGACCTGGCCCGTGTTGTAGCCGCTGTCGTACTGCGGCTGACCGTCGTCGTAGCCGGCCGGCTGCTGCGGCACCGGGCGCTGCCTCGGCGGCGCGGGGCGCTGCTGCGGCGGGGCCGGGCGGCGCTGGACGTGCGGCATCGAGCGGGCGCTCTCGGGCCGCTCGTTCGCGCTGCCCTGCCCGTAGCGGTTACCGCTGCGGTCGTCGTCGGTCCAGCCGTCGGGCCAATCGTTCATAGGGACCAGTGTGCAGGTCGGGGCCGCTCCTCTTACAGGTTGTGAGGAAAATCGGACCAGGGCTGTTGCGAAGCTGATGCATTGCGATGCTCTCCAGGCCCACGCATAAGGTGGACGGTATGACAGATCAGGCTCCGCGCCCGGAGAGCGACATTCCGGCCAAGCCCACCGCGGCCTCCCGGACCACCCTCAGCCACATCATGACCGGCAGCGACACCAATCTCCTGGGTACGGTGCACGGCGGCGTGATCATGAAGCTGGTCGACGACGCGGCGGGCGCCGTGGCCGGCCGGCACTCCGGCGGGCCCGCCGTCACCGCCTCGATGGACGAGATGGTCTTCCTGGAGCCGGTCCGCGTCGGCGACCTCGTGCACGTGCGGGCCCAGGTCAACTGGACCGGCCGCTCCTCCATGGAGGTCGGCGTCCGGGTCATGGCCGAGCGCTGGAACGAGTCGACGCCGGCGACGCAGGTCGGCAGCGCGTACCTGGTGTTCGCCGCGGTCGACGCGGACGGGCGGCCCCGCCCCGTACCGCAGGTCGTCCCGGAGACGGAGCGCGACAAGCGGCGCTACCAGGAGGCCCAGATCCGCCGCACCCACCGGCTGGCCCGCCGCCGCGCGATCCGTGAGCTGCGGGAGAAGCGGCTGGCCGACGGCATCGAGGACTGAGGGCGCGTTGCAGCCTGCCCGGCGTTTGAGGGCGGAACCGGTCTGCCGGGGGGCGGCGCCTTTTGGGTGGCCCGCACCGCAGGGGCGCCGGGCTCACCCCCGACCGGTTCCGTCCTCAATCGCCGGACGGGCTGGGATTGCCCGCCCGGCCCGGCCCCCGCTCACGGGCACACCACCTCGTCCCCCTTGACCGCGCCGAACTTCCCGGAGTCCGGCTCCTCCGCGTGGACCGGCCGCACCTTGTGGTAGTCCTCGCCCGCCGTCACCTTCATCGTCGCCCCCTGCCCCGGCACCGGCCGCAGCTCCGCGCCCGGCAGCGCCGCCGCCAGGGTCTTCGCGGAGCGGTCCCAGCGCGGGTCGTACGTGACCAGGGTGTGCTTGAGGTCGCGCTGCGGTGAGGTGAGCGGGGCGCGGGTGGTGTCGAAGCCGGTCGCGTGCAGCGCGGCGTCGACGGTGGAGCCGAGGCCGTCCTTCTCGGTCCCGTTGTAGACCTGGACCCGGATCTGCCGCGGCGGCACGTCCACCTTCTTCGCGTCGGCCTGTGCGGCGGGCCGGGCGGTCGTGAGGGGTTTGTCCTCGCGCAGGGCGGTGAACAGCTGCTTCGACTTGACCGGGTCCCACTTGACCGTGGAGCCGATGCCCTTGACCTGGTAGGCGACATCGCCCATCGGCACCGAGGTGAACTCCGACGAGGCGGGGGAGAAGCCGCGCATCGCCTGGCCGATGGAGAGCATCCGCTCCGTGTCGAAGCCGCTGTCGGCCCGGACCGACTTCAGCATCGTCGCGGCCACCTCGCGGAACTTCACCGGGTTCAGGAGGACCCCGCTACTCGTCGCCTGCTTGATCAGCGAGGCCATGAACTTCTGCTGGCGCTGCATACGGCCCAGGTCGGCGGCCCCGTCGATGTGCCGGGAGCGTACGTACTGGAGCGCCTGGCCGCCGTTCAACGTGTGGGGGCCCGCGGCCAGGTCCAGGCCGGTGTAGGAGTCCCTCAGCGGCTTGGCGGTGCAGATCTTCACACCGCCGAGGGTGTCGACCGTCGTCATGAAGCTGGTGAAGTCGACCTCCAGGTAGTGGTCGATCTTGACGCCGGTCATGTGCTCGATCGTGCGTACGGTGAGGCTCGGCCCGCCCTCCGCGTACGCCGCGTTCAGCTTCACCGGGTGCGCCGCGTGCTCCTCGCCGGTCGTCCGGTCCCGGTGCGCGGGGACCTCCGCGTAGCTGTCGCGCGGCAGGCTGACGACGCTGGCGCGCTCCCTGTCCGCCGACAGGTGCACCAGCATGATCGTGTCCGTGCAGTGGCAGGGCTCGCCGCCCAGCCGGTACTTCTGCTTCTCGTCCTTGGTGATCTTGTCGCGCCCGTCGGTGCCGACCAGCAGCAGATTCATGCCGTGCCCGCCCGCGGGCCGGTTCTTCATGTCCTTGAACGGGTCGATGCGGTCGATCCCGCTCTCCAGGTTCGTCACGACCGCGTGCCCGATCCCGCCGGCCCCGAGCACCAGCACGGAGAGCCCGGTCGCCACCCGCATGCCCCAGCGCGGCCGCTCGTCCGGCCTTCTCGGCCGCCTGCGCTGCGGGGAAGCGGTGCGGGGCCTGGGCGGACGGGGGGAGCGGTGCGGCGTGGGCACGGGGGACACCTCCGCGGTGCGAGGGGGACCGTTCGCACGGTAGGCCCATATGATCTGCATCCCGGGAGGCCACCCGGCGGCGCGCACCGCTGTCCCCCATTCGCGGTAACGTGGCGGCCGAATACCGCCGCCTGGTGGGGTGCGAGCCCCCGGCGCCCCCGAGGACCCCCCGAGGACCACATGTCTGCCGCGCAGCCTCCCGCCGTCTCCGTGATCATGCCGGTGCTCAACGAGGAGCGCCATCTCCGCAACTCCGTCCGCCACATCCTGGAGCAGGAGTACGCGGGGGAGATGGAGGTGGTGATCGCGCTCGGCCCGTCCACGGACCGCACGGACGAGATCGCCGCCGAGCTGGTCGCGGAGGACCCCCGGGTCCACACCGTCCCGAACCCCACCGGCCGCACCCCCGCCGCCCTGAACGCGGCGATCAAGGCGTCCCGCCACCCCATAGTCGTCCGCGTCGACGGCCACGGCATGCTCTCGCCGAACTACATCGCGACCGCCGTCCGGCTCCTGGAGGAGACGGGCGCGCAGAACGTCGGCGGCATCATGCACGCCGAGGGCGAGAACGCCTGGGAGGACGCCGTCGCCGCGGCCATGACGTCGAAGATCGGTGTCGGCAACGCGGCCTTCCACACCGGCGGCCAGGCGGGCCCCGCCGAGACCGTGTACCTGGGCGTCTTCCGCCGGGAGGCGCTGGAGCGGGCCGACGGGTACAACGTGGAGTTCATCCGCGCCCAGGACTGGGAGCTGAACTTCCGCATCCGCGAGGCCGGCGGCCTGATCTGGTTCTCGCCCGAGCTGCGCGTCCAGTACCGCCCCCGCCCCTCCGTGCGGGCGCTCGCCAAGCAGTACAAGGACTACGGCCGCTGGCGCCACGTCGTCGCCCGCTACCACGCCGGCTCCATCAACCTGCGCTACCTCGCGCCCCCGACCGCCGTCGTCGCCATCGCGGCCGGACTCGTGGTGGGCGCGGCGGTCACCCCGTGGGCCCTGATCGTCCCGGGCGGCTATGCCGCGGCGATCGTCGCCGGTTCCCTCCCGGCGGGCAAGGGCCTGTCGCTGAAGGCCCGGGCGCAGATCCCGGTGGCGCTGGCGACCATGCACATGTCGTGGGGCTGGGGCTTCCTGACGAGCCCGCGCTCGCTGGCCAGGAAGGTCATCGCGAGCCGCCGCCCGGCGGTCACCGAGCCCGGTACGCCGGTGGCCTGACCCGGATACGACGAAGAGGGGGCGCCCGGCCGGACCGGGCGCCCCCTCTCGCGTACCCAAGACGCCTACGGCGTGCGGTAGGGCCAGTACACGTCCATGCAGTCGTCCGTCTTGGCGCCGTTGACGGACTCGGTGCCCTCCAGCGGGTCGCTGTCGTCCTCTTCGACCTTCGGCGCCGCGTCGCCCGTACGCCAGTCGGAGCCGACCGTGAGCGTCAGCCCGGCCCCGCTCGGGGTCTCCTTGACCGCGCTCGTCGGCAGCGACAGCGCCTTGGCCACGGACAGGGCGTCCGACTTGCCCTGGGCACCGGCGCTGTGCGGGTACGTCACCTCGGTCGTCGGCGCGGACCCCGGGTCGGACGTGGTGTCCGCCTCGGTGAAGCCCTTGGACTTCAGCAGGTCCCGGACCGCGGCCGCACGGCCTTCGGCGGGCGCCCGGCCGTCCGCTCCGGTCCCGTTGACCACGGTGATCCCGATCGACGCCGGGGCGCCGGCCTTCGGTCCGGGCGTCGACGCCTTCTTCTTCGCCTTGGCGCGGTCCTTGGGGTCGAGCGACTGGTCCTCGCGCAGCATCGCCCACAGCTTGTCGGCCGCGCCGGGCTTCGGCAGCACGTGGGCGTCGGGGTCCTCGGGGTCGGGGATGCGGGGCATCGTCAGCATGTTCATCTTGTCCAGCGGCACGTCCTTCAGCTGCATGCCGAGGTCGAACAGCTTCTTCACCGTGCCGATCTCCTTCGAGACCTGGAGCGACTTGGTCGCGGTCTCGGCGAGGTTCATCAGCCTGCCCGTGTCGGTGAAGGCGTTCTGGCTCTTCAGCTCGCGCAGCACGGAGTTCAGGTACATGTGCTGGGCCTTGGAGCGGCCGATGTCGCTCTCGAAGGCGTGCCGGGTGCGCAGCCACTTCAGCGCCTGCTCGCCCTTGATCTTGTGCCGGCCCGCCTTCATCTTCAGGTACGAGCCGCCGGGCACCTTGGGCTTGGGCACGTCGTAGACGTCCTGATTCACACACACCCAGGCGCCGCCCACGGCGTCGGCCATGTCCACCACACCGGCGAAGTCGACCATCATCCAGTGGTCGATGTAGACCTTGGTGAGCTGTTCCCAGGTGTCCAGGGTGCAGCCGGGGCCGCCGCGCAGCGACTCGTTGATGATGCCGTTGCTGGCGGGGTACTTCTTGTGGGTGTCCGCGTTCTCGCAGGCGGGTATGTCCACGCGGGTGTCCCGGGGGATGCTGACGACCGAGGCGTTCTTCCGGTCGGCCGACACGTGCAGCAGCATCTGCACATCGGCGAGCGGGGTCGCGCCGACGCTGTCCCGTGCTCCGCCGAGCTTGAGGTTCTCCTCGCTGTTACGGCTGTCGGAGCCGATCAGCAGGATGTTCAGCGGGGTCTGGCCCTCGGAGTTCGGGGTGGCCTTCTTCGCCCCGCTGTTGCCCGCACTCCGCTCCCCCTTGCGGAGGTTGCTGTTCAGGTGCTGATACCAGAGGTAACCGGCCGCGCCGGTCCCGAGTATGAGGAAGGCGACGGAGAAGGCTATCCACCGAAGCACGCGGTGCTTCTTCTTCGGTTTTCGGCGCCCGCCCCGGTTCCCGGCGCGACGCCCGCCCCCGGAGCCGCGGCCCTCGCCCTTGCCGGCGACGACGGTGGCCGCACCGGCGCCGTCCGCGTCCTCGTGGCGCTCCCCGGCTCCGCGGGCGTGCGGGGGCCGCGGCCGCGTCCCCTCCCCAGGCGTGCTGCTCCGTACCACCAGGACCCCCCTGCTGTTCAGACTCGCGGTATCGCGCGGTGACCCGGTGTCACTTGGCGCACTCTGCCTTGTCGGCGCTGGCCTTCGGGATGTCGATCTTCGTCGGCCCGGTGATCGGGGTACCGGCCGCCTTGAAGTCCGCGCCCAGGGTCAGCACCATCGCCTGAAGCCCCTCGGCGTCGGCCGTGCCCGGCTTCATCGCGGAGCCGGGCAGCCCCATCATCTCGGCGAGGGCGCGAGCCTGGTCCGCCTGGTTCGGGGCGTACTCCAGCGTCGTCTTGCCGATCTTCTTCGGTGCGTTGGCCTTGTTCGTGGACTTCAGGACGCCCTTGGTGTTCTGCAGCCAGGTGACCGTCTGCTGGGCGGCGCCGGCGATCTCGCCTCCGTTGTACACATCGACCCGGACGTCGGCCGCCGCCGCCTTGGTTCCCTTGAGGAGCGCGTCCTGCTTGCTCTTGGCCTTCTTCTTCTGCGCGGCCACCTCGGTCAGCGAGGTGTCGTCGCGCATCATCGAGAACAGCTGCTCCGCCTTGGTGGGGTGCGCGACCACGGTGATGGGTTTGGGCTCCTCGGGATTGTCTATCACCGGCATCGTGACGAACGTGATGTTCTTCGTGTCGATCTTGCTGAGTTCCTTGGCGAGCGAACTGAGCTTCTTCACCGAGCCGATGGCCGAGTCGACCGTCAGCGCCTTGGTCGCCGCGTCGGCGAGCTTGTAGAGCTTCGTCGGGCTGGTCAGGGTGTCGTCGGACTTCATCTGCCGGATCATCGAGCCGATGAACTGCTGCTGGCCCTTGATCCGGTCCAGGTCGCTCCCGTTGGCGTAGGCGTGCCGGGTCCGTACGAAGGCGAGCGCCTGCTCGCCCTGGACGGTGCTCTCGCCCGCCGGCAGGTCGAGCTTGGAGTCCTTGTCCTTGACCGCGTTCGCGAGGCAGATCTTGACGCCGCCGACCGCGGTGGTCAGCTCCTTGACGGCGTTGAAGTCGACCATCATGAAGTGGTCGACGGTCAGGCCGGTCAGCGCCTTGACGGTGTCCATCGTGCAGCCGGGATCGCGGTCCGACTGGCCGAGACTGGTGTTGAACCGGACGTGCGTCGTGCCCGGGATGGTCTTCTCCGAGCCGTCGTCCTGCTTGGTCCTGCACTCCGGGATGTCGGTGATGAGGTCGCGCGGGATGCTCAGCGCCGTGGCGTTGGTGCGGTCCTCGGAGACGTGGAACAGGATGTTGGTGTCGGCGTGGCCGGGGCTGCCCTTGTCGCCGTAGCCCTCGTTGCCCTTACCGGTGCGCTTGTCCGTACCGATGATCAATATGTTGAGGGGGGCGTTGGCGGTGACGACGTCCTTGTTGCCGCGGTCACCGATGTCCACCGTGTTCAGGTTGCCGTTGAAGTGCTGGTACAGCCAGTAGCCACCGGCCGAGACGCCGACGAGCAGGAAGGCCATCACGCCGCCCGTCCACACCAGCGCCTTCTTGCCGCGCGACTTGGGGGCTTTGCGCTTGCGGCGGCCGGGGGCGGCGTCCTTGGGGGCCGTACGCTCCTGGGCGCGCGCGCCACCCGCCGACCGGCGCCCGCCCTGGCGCGGCACCTCGGTGCTGCGGCGCGGGGAGTCGCCCGAGGGGTCCCGGCGCTCGCTCCCGTCACGGGGAGCGCCCGTGCGCCCGGGGCCGCGCTGGGCCGGAGGCGTCGTGGAGCGGGGGGGATTCCCTCCGGAATGGTTCAGTCGCAGTTCGTAATCGCCGGTGTCCGGGTTGAGAACCCACTGGTCTGCGGGATCATCCATGTCTTCCGCCCGCCCACGGCTTTGCGCATCCACGGTTGCTTGAGTCCTCCGTCGGTGCCACGCGAGGCGCCTCCCCCGAAAAGGCGCTCAGTCTTTCGCTCCAGAAGTGCGCGGCCGGATGGCCGGAAGCACCGGATCGCGTCACACTATCCGTCCCATTCGGCGTCCAGCGACGCGCGTGACACATTCCACGGCCCTTACAACCGGGCATTCTTCCCATTGCACGCCGAACGTTGGTGTCTGCTTGGCCATTGCTTTACTGCTTGCACAGGTCGGTTGCCGCATTGTTCCCCGAATAGGTGGGTGTGGGGGACGGCCCCGAGGCGTCGGCGGAGTCCGCGCCCTTGCCGTCGTCGCCCCTGCCGTCGTCGCCCCTGCCGTCGTCCTTCTTGCCGTCGTCCTTCTTCAGCTCGTCGGAGGGCACCACCGCGACCGGCTTGTCCTCGCGCAGTTGCTTGAAGAGCTTGTCCGCGTCGGGCTGTACCAATTCGTCCCGGTTCGCGTTGAGGTGGTACGGCTGCCGGGGCACGGTCAGGAACTGCACCTTGTCGGTCGGGACGTCACGCATGCCCCGCACCAGGTCGTAGAGGTCCTTCAGGCTGGCCAGGCCCGGGTCGGTGGTCAGCGCCTTGGTGGCCGCGTCCAGCACCGGGTAGAGCCGCGTCGGGTTGAGGAGGACGCCGTTGCTCTGCACCTTGTTGACGAGCGCGCCCAGGAACTGCTGCTGGCGGTCCATGCGGTCGGTGTCGCTGCCGTTGCCGAGCGACTTGCGGGCCCGTACGTAGCCGAGCGCCTGCTCGCCGTTCAGCTTCCGCCGGCCGGCCGCGAGCTTGAGGTGGGCGTCGCTGTCGTCGATCGGCTCCTTGAGGCAGATCTCGACCCCGTTCACCGCGTTGACCATGTCCTTGAAGCCGTTGAAGTCGACCACCATGTAGTGGTCGACGCGGACGCCCGTCATCTTCTCGACGGTCCGGATGGTGCAGGCGGTCCCGCCCATCTCGAACGCCCAGTTGAACTGGGCGAACTGCGGCCTGCTCGCCGTCTTGTCCGCCTTGTGGCAGGCCGGGATGTCCACCATCAGGTCGCGCGGGATCGACATGGCGGTGGCGCTCTTACGGTTCGCCGCCAGATGCAGCAGGATCGTGGTGTCCGAGCGCTGGCTGCCGCCGTCGTCGCGGCCGTACTCGCGGTTGTCGCCGGCCCGGCTGTCCGAGCCGATGAGCAGGATGTTCTCCGCGTCGTGGACGACGGAGACGGGCCGCTCCTTCTCGTACGCCTTCAGCTCGGCCGCCGCCGAGGTGTCCGTCCGGATGTTGCCGTCGAGCTTCTTGTACAGCCACCAGCCCACGCCCGCCGCCACGAGCACCACGAACGAGGCGCCGAGCGCGGTCCAACGCAGCCAGTGCCGCTTGCGCCTGACGGTGATGTCGAGGGCCGCGCCCCCGCCCTTCCGGTCCGGCCCCGGCGCCGGGCCGCTGCCCGACCCGCTGCCCGACCCACTGCGCGTCTCACCACCCGGCGCACCCTGCGGCGCGTCTTGCTCTGCGGGCTCGCTTCCGGGCGGCGGCGCGTCTTGCTCTGCGGGCTCGTCTCCGGGCGGCGGCGCGTCTTGCTCTGCGGGCTCGTCTCCGGGCGGCGGCGCGTCTTGCTCTGCGGGCTCGTCTCCGGGCGGCGGCGCGTCTTGCTCTGCGGGCTCGTCTCCGGGCGGCGGCGCGTCCGGTGTCCGGTCCTCGCCCGCCGCCGAGTCGTCGGGGTCGCCCGGAGTGCCGGCGCTTTCGGTCACGTCTGCGTCCATCCTTCACGTTCGGCGGCGCGCTGGGCCGCCGGTCGCAGAAGTAGACGGCTGAACCTCACGCTTGGTTGTGCCTTGGCGAGACATCCCTGGGCCAGACCCTCGGGCGGCCCGTACCGCAGATCATGTACCGGAGTTGAGCGCCAGGGCGGAGGGCTCGGCCCACGATGGTCCGGACGGGTGCCCCTCGGGCCGCTTGTCGTACCGGCTACGAAGGGCACCCCGCCGTCACACCGTCAGCGTGACCCGCTCGCTCTCCACCCGCTGGGCCAGCGCGTCCGCGCCCAGCTCGTCGAGGTGGCGGCACAGGACCACGGAGCCCCCGGTCGCCAGCGGGGCGTAGAGCCCGGCGCTGAGGCCGTCCCAGCTGTCGTACGTACGCCCCGACAGCAGCCGCGACCCCTCGCCCAGGCCCAGCGCCGCCCCGTCCGCGCGGGCCCGCGCCACCAGCTCCGCCGCCGTGAACCCGGCGCCGCCCACCGTCAGCGCGGGCGCGTCCGGGTCCACCGGGGCGAACGGCGCGAACCGGTCGCCCTGGCCCGGCACCTCCACCGCGTAGTCCGCGAAGCCCTCGGGTGCCTGCGGGAACCTCCCGCCCAACGGGCGCAGCGCCAGGGCGATCCGCTCGCCCCGGCAGGCCCGCGCCGCGTCCAGCGTGTCCGGCCCGGTGACGACGAGGTCGGCGGCGGCCGGATCGCCCTGCACATCGGCCACGACACCGACCGAGGCGCAGGCCAGCAGCCAGACCGCGGACTGCCAGTGCGCGGGGAGCAGCAGTGCGAGCCGGTCACCGGGCTCCGCCGCCAGGTCGCCCTGGAGCAGATTGGCGGTCTTGGCCACCCAATTGGCGAAGGTGGCCACCGACAGTTCGACGCGTTCTCCGGTGGCGTCGTCGTAGAAGGTGACCATGGGACGGGCCGGGTCCGCGGCGAGCGCGGAACGCAGCAGGTCGGCAGGGGTGCGGTCGCTGGCGTTCATGTGCGGAAGGGTACGCGGCGGTGGCAGAGGGCCCCTGGTGCGGCGGCTGCCGCGTACACCGGTTCGGCAGACGGTCCGTCAACGACCCGGCACAATCCGGGTAGCCGGAGTTGTCCGGTTATGCCAAGGATCATATGTATGCGTGCCTTCACTGCATCCGCCATTGGTGTCACCTGCACGGCAGCGCTCGTCCTGCCGCTCGCCGCGCCCGCGGGCGCCGCCCCCGACACCCCCGCCCACGAAACAGCGGCGGGCTCCGAACCCGCCGACCTGCCCGGCTCCACCCAGTCCCTGCCCCTGGACCCGCTGACCGCACCCTCCGCGCGCGCCACCGGCGCACCGGCGGGGGAGCAGGGCCTGACCGGCCGCACGGTCCACCCGTTCTCCATGGTCGGCGTCGTCTGGGACGACGTGGACGCCGAACTCCACGGCACCGCCCAGGTCCGCACCCGCGCCGCCGGCACCCACCGCTGGTCCGGCTGGCAGGACCTGGAGACGCACAACGCCGAGCACGCCCCCGACCCCGGCGCCCCCGAGCGCGCGTCGGGCGCCGTCAAGGGCTCCACCGCCCCGCTCTGGGTCGGCGACTCCGACGGCGTCGAGGTCCGCGTCCGCCCCGAGGCCCCGGACACCCGCGCCACGTCCGCCGCCCCCGTACCGCTGCCCGCCGGGCTGCACCTCGAACTCGTCGACCCCGGCAAGGACCCGCAGGACCTCCCCGCCACCGGGGCGGCCGGCGCGGACCGGGCCGCCCGGCAGGAGGGCGCCGTGCTGCCCGCCCTGAGCAGGTCCGCGACCGAGGCCGCCGCAGGGCTCGCACCCGCCGCCAAGCCGTACATCGGTCCGCGCCCGAGCATCGTCACCCGCAAGGGCTGGGGCGCCGACGAGAAGCTGCGCGAGAAGGCGTTCGCGTACACCTCGACCGTCAAGGCCGCCTTCGTCCACCACAGCGCCACCGGCAACAACTACACCTGCTCCCAGGCGCCCTCGGTGATCCGCGGCATCTACCGCTACCACGTCAAGAGCAACGGCTGGCGCGACATCGGCTACAACTTCCTGGTCGACAAGTGCGGCAACATCTACGAGGGCCGGGCCGGCGGCGTGACCAAGGCGGTCATGGGCGCCCACACCCTCGGCTTCAACACCGACACCACGGGCATCGCCGTCCTCGGCACCTTCAGCAGCTCCGAACCGCCCGCCGCCGCCGTCACCGCCGTCTCCAAGCTCACCGCCTGGAAGCTCGGCCTGTTCGGCGCCAACCCGAAGGGCAAGGTGACCCTGGTCTCGGGCGGCAGCAACAAGTACAAGAAGGGTGCGAAGGTCAGCCTCAACGTCATCTCCGGACACCGGGACGGATTCGCAACCGAATGCCCGGGAGCGCGTCTTTACAAGAAGCTCGGGACGGCCCGGACCACATCGGCCGGTCTGCAGGGCCGTTGACACGCGGGCGCCGGGCGGCCGCCGCCCGGCGCGCCCGGGCCTGAGGGCTGCTGGCCGAAGGCGCCGCCTGCGGTCTGCATACACTGGCCGACCGTAACGAGGCCCGGCCCCAGCAGGAAGCGAAGACAGTGCTGTGACAGAGGCAAAAGAAGCGATCCTCCTGGTCGGGGGCAAGGGGACCCGGCTGCGCCCGCTCACGGTGCACACGCCCAAACCCATGGTTCCGGCCGCGGGCGTCCCCTTCCTGACGCACCAGCTGGCGCGCGCCCGGGCCGCCGGGGTCGAGCACATCGTCCTCGCCACCTCGTACCTGGCCGAGGTCTTCGAGCCGTACTTCGGTGACGGCTCCTCACTCGGCCTGCACATCGAGTACGTCACCGAGCGCGAACCGCTCGGCACCGGCGGCGCCATCCGCAACGTCGCCCACCGCCTCGCGTCCGGCCCGGACGAACCGGTCCTCATCTTCAACGGCGACATCCTCACCGGACTCGACATCCGGGCCCTGGTCACCTCGCACGCCGACTCCGGCGCCGACGTCTCCCTCCACCTGACCCGGGTCGAGGACCCGCGCGCCTTCGGCCTCGTGCCCACCGACGACACCGGCCGCGTCACCGCCTTCCTGGAGAAGCCGCAGACGCCCGAGGAGATCGTCACCGACCAGATCAACGCCGGCGCGTACATCTTCCGCCGCTCGGTCATCGACACCATCCCGGCCGGCCGCCCGGTCTCCGTCGAACGCGAGACCTTCCCGGGCCTCCTCGCCGACGGCGCCCACCTCCAGGGCATGGTCGACTCCACGTACTGGCTGGATCTGGGCACCCCGCAGGCATTCATACGGGGCTCCGCCGACCTCGTCCTCGGCCGCGCCCCCTCCCCGGCCGTCCCCGGCCGCTGCGGCGACCGCCTCGTCCTGCCGACCGCCTCCGTCGCCCCCGACGCCAAGCTCTCCGGCGGTACGGTCATCGGCGCCGACGCGGTGATCGGCGCGGGCGCCCGGATCGACGGCTCCACCGTGCTCGCGGGCGCGGTCGTCGAACCCGGCGCCCTGATCACGGACTCCCTGGTCGGCGCGGGCGCCCGGGTCGGCAGCCGTACGGTGCTGGCCGGCGCGGTCGTCGGGGACGGCGCCGAAGTGGGCGCCGACAACGAGCTGCGCGAGGGCGTACGCGTCTGGTGCGGGGCACGCCTGCCGGACGCCTCGGTGCGGTTCTCCTCGGACGAGTGACCGGAGCGGTCACTCCTTCCCATACGGGCGGGAGTGACCGGAATGGCCGCTCTCGCCCGTATGGGACCGAGTGGCCGAAAACAGCCGTACCCTCGACAGGCACCCCCGACAACCGAGGACCTCACCCGTGGCAGGACGATTCGCTCCCCGCAACGCCCGGCGCGCGCCCGTCCCGCACCAGGCGGCGGCCACGCCCGCTCCGGCGGCGCTGACCCGCGTCTGGACCCCGCCGGGCCCGCTCGACCTGCGGCTCGTCCTCGGCCCGCTGCGCCGGGGCCCCGCCGACCCCACGTTCCGGATGTCCGCCGACGGCTCCGTGCGCCGGGCCAGCCGCACACCGGCCGGCCCCGGCCTGCTCCACGTCGTCGCCCGCGACGGCCGCATCGAGGCGGCCGCCTGGGGGCCCGGCGCCTCCTGGCTGCTGGACCAGCTGCCCGCCCTGCTCGGCGAGGGCGACGACCCGGCGGCCTTCGTCCCGCGCCACCGCCTGCTCGCCGTGGTCCAGCACCGCCGCCCGGGGCTGCGGCTGCTGCGCACGGGCCTGGTGCTGGAGTCGCTGATCCCGTCGATCCTGGAGCAGAAGGTCACGACGGACGAGGCGTACCGCGCCTGGCGCCTCCTGGTGCGCAGGTACGGGGAGCCGGCGCCCGGCCCGCAGGAGTACGGCCTCTACGTCATGCCGGACGCCCGCACCTGGTCGCTGATCCCGTCCTGGGAGTGGCACCGCGCGGGTGTCGACTCCAAGCGCTCGGCGACGATCCTGCGCGCGGTGCGCGTGGCCCGCCGCATGGAGGAGGCGGCCGCCATGGACCTGCCCGACGCGCTCACCCGCCTCCAGGCGATCCCGGGCATCGGCCCCTGGACGGCGGCGGAGACCCTGCAACGCTCGAACGGCGCGCCGGACGCGGTGACGGTCGGCGACTTCCACCTCCCCGGCATCGTCGGCCACGCCCTGGCGGGCAACCGCCACGCCGACGACGAGGAGATGCTCGCCCTCCTGACCCCGTACGAGGGCCAACGCCACCGCGCCACCCGCCTCATCCTGCTCTCGGGCGAAACCCCACCCCGCCGGGCCCCCCGCTTCCAGCCCCGGGACATCGCACGCCTGTGAGCCCCAGCCGGTCCGGGCAAACCAAGCCCGCCTGGCGGTGTATTCGAGCCCGCCTGGCGGTGCATTCGAGCCCGTCCGGCGGTGTATTCAAGCCCGTCCGGCGATTGAGGACGAAGGCCAGGGCCGGGCCGAACCCGCAGTTGAGTGCCGGGCCCGGGCAAAACAAGCCCGTCCGGCGATTGAGGACCGGGGCCCGGGGCAGAGCCCCGAAAACCTCGCGCCGTCCTACCTCACCACAAGGAAATCCTCCGCATCGCGCCCCACCCGCGGCCCGGGGGCCGCAACCGCCCGCCCCACCGCAACCGCCCCCAACGGCTCCCACGCCTCCGGCAACGCCAGAACCTCCCGCACCACATCCCGGCAGAACATCGTCGAGGACACCCACGCCGACCCCAGCCGCTCACCGGCCAGCGCCACCAGGAAGTTCTGGATGCCCGCGCCCGCCGCGACGACGAACATCTCGCGCTCCGCGCCGTCCCGCCGCTCGTCCCCGTACGTGTGGGAGCCGTCCATCACCATGCACGGCACGACCAGATACGGCGCCCGGCGCAGCACATCGCCCCGCCGCACCCGCTTGGCGATCGACTCCTCGCTCTTGCCGTCGCGCCGCAGATCCGCGATCCACGCGTCCCGCATCGCGTCGAGCAGCCGGGTCCGCGACTCGGAGGACTCCAGCAGGACGAACCGCCACGGCGCCGTGTGGTGCGGCGCCGGCGCGGTGACCGCCGCGGCGACCGCACGCCGTACCGCCCCCGGGTCCACCGGATCGTCCGTGAACTCGCGCACCGTGCGCCGCTGGGTCACCGCCTCCCGTACCGCCTCGGAGGTGCCCAGCCGGAACATGTCGTCGGCGGCGACCCGCACCATCGCCCGGGCGCCCTGCGCGTCCGCCGGGTCCACTACGTGGCCGAGCCCGCGCACCACCGCGACCGGGAGCCCGTCCGCCTTGCCCTTGACCAGGTCACCGGCCGAGGCCAGTTCGTCGGCCGTGGCCACCACGGTCGCGCTCAGCGGATTGCCGTACGCGTCGGTGCCGCCCCGAAGGTCGTCCAGCACCCGCACCCCGGCCGCACCGATCGCGACATCGGTCAGCCCGTTGCGCCAGGGGCGTCCGAAGGTGTCCGTGACGACGACGCCGACCTCGACGCCGAGCGCCGCGCGCAGCCCTTCCCGGATCGCGCGGGCGGACGCGTCGGGGTCCTCGGGCAGCAGCAGGACCGTGCCGGCGGGGGTGTTCGACGCGTCGACCCCGGCGGCGGCCATGACCAGGCCCTGCCGGTTCTCCACGATGCGCAGTGCTCCCCGCCGCGCCACCACCCGTACCGTCTCGGCGTCGATCGCGGCCTCCCGGTCGGTGGCCTCGACGATCCGGCCCTCCGCCTTGGAGACGATCTTCGAGGTGACGAGCAGCACGTCACCGTCGGCGAGACCGGGCTCGGTGGCCGCGATCAGCTTCGCGAGGTCGTCCCCGGCACGCACCTCGGGCATCCCCGGCAGGGCCCACACGCGGTAGGAGGGCGCGGCGGCGCTCATGCGCGTACCTCCTCGGCGAGGGCCAGCGCCTGCCGGGCCATCTCGGCCGTGGCGGCGACGTCGGTCATCATCAGCGGCACGGAGCGGCAGCGGATGCCCGCCGACTCCACCGCGTCCACCGCGCCCGCGTCCACGGTGTCGACCAGCCAGCCGTCGAGCAGCCCGGACCCGTAGTGCTGGGCGACGGCGGCCGCCGTCGACTCGACGCCCACCGCGGCGAGGACCTTGTCCGCCATCCCGCGCACCGGGGCGTCGCCGACGATGGGGGAGAGGCCGACGACCGGCACCCCGGCCTCGGCGATGGCCTCGCGGATGCCGGGTACGGCGAGGATGGTCCCGACGGACACGACCGGGTTGGACGGCGGGAAGAGGATGACGTCGGCCCCGGCGATGGCCTCCAGGACGCCCGGCGCCGGCTTCGCCTGCTCGGCGCCGACGGGCACGATCGCCTGCGCCGGCACGGAGGCGCGCAGCTTCACCCAGTACTCCTGGAAGTGCACGGCCCTGCTCTCGCCGTCGACGTCGACCGCCACATGCGTCTCGACGCGGTCGTCGGACATCGGCAGCAGCCGGACCCCCGGCTTCCAGCGCGCGCAGAGCGCCTCGGTGACGGCGCTGAGCGGATAGCCCGCGCCGAGCATCTGCGTACGGACGATATGGGTGGCGAAGTCGCGGTCGCCGAGCCCGAACCACTCGGGGCCCACGCCGTACGCGGCGAGCTCCTCCTTGACGTGGAAGGTCTCGTCGGTCCGGCCCCAGCCCTGCTCCTCGTTGATGCCACCACCGAGGGTGTACATCACGGTGTCGAGGTCGGGGCAGACCTTGAGCCCGAACAGATGGATGTCGTCACCGGTGTTGCCGATGACCGTGATGTCCGCGTCGGACGCGGCCTCCTTGAGGCCACGCAGGAAACGAGCACCACCGATACCGCCGGCCAGAACCACAATGCGCATGCAAACAGTCTGTCAGGCGAAGCCTGGTCTTTGTCGGGGTGGTGGTGGGCGGCGGGTGGGGCTGTCAGGCGAAGCCTGATCTTTGTTGGGGTGGTGGTGGGCGGCGGGGTGGGACTGTCAGGAGCACGGGTGCTCGCGGACGCGGGCCGCTCAGACCGTGGCGGCCGCCGGGGCGCACTGGGCGGCGTGCATCGGCATGTCGGTCAGGCCCGGGTAGTAGACGTGGAGGCTGACGGCCGGTTCGAGGGAGGCGTTGACGACCTCGTGGAGGTAGCCGGGGGCGAAGACGCGCTGGGCCCCGGCGCCCAGCGTCCGCTTCCCCCGGTCCGTACGCTCGGTCAGTTCGCCGTCCAGGACGGTCAGTGCGCCGGAGGACGGACCGTGGTCGTGCAGGCCGCTGCCCTGGCCGGGGACCCAGCTCAGGAGCCAGACCTCGTAGCCCGGCCCGGTGCGCAGGCGGTGGTACCAGCGGGTGGTGGCGTCGTACTGGACGAGCGGGGCCCACTGGGAGCGGTCGGCGGAGATGGCGCGGGCGAGGCCGACGAATTCGGCCACGGTGACGGGGTGTTCGCGGGCGGGGCGCAGCAGGTGCTGGACTTCAAGGAGGTCGCCGGCGATCTGGAGGTCGCTGTCGCTGTTCATGGGTGCGGTGGTTCCTCGGCAGGGGTGCAAGTGCGGTGCAGTGCGGTGAGGCGTGTCGCGAGGACCTGGGACCGGCGGCCGCGGAGCCGCGAGGGCGCGTACGAAGGGTCCGGGGGTCCGGGACGAGGGTGCCGAGCCGGAGCGCGAGGGCTACGACGGCTTGGGCGGCGTCAGCAGCTGAGACAGCTGGAACAGCAACAGCGAGCCTGGACAGCGCTACGGAACCCACGGGCGTGGGTGGCGTGCATCGCTGAGGTCACTGGCATGTCATCAAGAAGACCCGGAGAACCTCCCACTGTCAACCCAATGCCCGGTTTGGCGGCAATGTTTCACCTCATTCGGTCACTCGGCGCGGAGAAAGGTTTGTGCATCGCCGAGTGGGGACAGGTGGCGCAGCAGTCGTGCCGCTAAACACGGGCGCGGCGCCGTGACCCGAATGTGATCTTGGTCGCTTCAGTGATCGAATCGCAACGTGTCCGAGCCCCCGGGAGTTTCCCTCCATGGCGGGCGAGGGCGCGAGAGAGCCCATGGCATATGTCAGGTTTTTGGTGATTTGAACACTTAACGCATACGCTTGGTTCCGCAGAGTGAATAGCGGGGCCAATAGCAGATCTGGGCTTGACCCCCCAGAGCTACACACTTGTAATTTCACTCGTGTCGTTCGGCCGATCAGATAACGGCCGCATCACGGGGACGCAAGAGACGGGACAAGGGGCGCACATGACCGAGCTGTTCCAGCAACTGCTGGTCGAGGACGCGGACGAGGAGCTCGGCTGGCAGGAGCGCGCGCTGTGCGCCCAGACCGACCCCGAGTCCTTCTTCCCCGAGAAGGGCGGATCGACCCGGGAGGCGAAAAAGGTCTGCCTCGCTTGTGAAGTCCGGTCCGAGTGTCTCGAATACGCCCTCTCCAACGACGAGCGGTTCGGCATCTGGGGCGGTCTCTCGGAGCGTGAGCGCCGCCGCCTGAAGAAGGCCGCGATCTGACCCACCCGCGACGGCCCGCCGCCTGCACCCCCCCGCAGGCGGCGGGCCGTCGCCGTGCCCGGCTTCCGTACTTCCTCCCGCCGGCCGGGCACCCCGTCGCCCTCTCCGCGCCACCCCGGTTATCCGTACCGTTAGTGTGGGGCCCCGTCCGAGACGCGCCAACGACCCGACAGGGCGCGCGTGTACACCGATGCAGCCCCCGGGGGGACGTCCCCCGGACCCGGCCGGAGGGCCCGTACCTCGATGTCCGTGCACAGCCAATCAACGGCGCCGTACGCGGCCGCCGCCGCCCCAGAGTTCCCCCGGCATGTCGTCACCGCCGTGCTCGTCTCCCACGACGGCGCACGCTGGCTGCCCGACGCGCTCGCCGGACTGCTCGGGCAGGAACGCCCCGTACAGAACGTCGTCGCCGCCGACACCGGCAGCGCCGACGACTCCGCGCGCCTGGTCACCGAGGCGCTCGGCGCCGACCGGGTCCTGCACCTCGCGCGGCGTACGAGCTTCGGCACCGCCGTGGACGAGGCGAGCCGCACGGCCGGCGTCCTCACCCCGGACGATCTGCCCTACCTGAAGCGGCCCAGCGGCTGGGACCCGGTCACCCGGACCTGGCACGACGAGGCGTACGAGATGCCCGAGCTGCCGCACGGCGAGCCGGTGCAGTGGCTCTGGCTGCTCCACGACGACTGCGCGCCCGAGCCCGACGCCCTCGCCGAGATGCTGCGCGTCGTGGACAACGACCGGCACGCCGCGATCGTCGGCCCCAAGCTGCGCGGCTGGTACGACCGCCGCCAGCTCCTCGAAGTCGGCGTCTCCATCGCCAACAGCGGACGGCGCTGGACCGGACTCGACCGCCGCGAGCAGGACCAGGGCCAGCACGACCAGGTCCGCACCGTCCTGTCCGTCTCCACCGCCGGCATGCTCATCCGCCGGGACGTCTGGGAGGAACTCGGCGGCTTCGACCGCAGACTCCCCCTGATGCGCGACGACGTCGACCTGTGCTGGCGCGCCCACATGGCAGGACACCGGGTGCTCGTCGCCCCCGACGCCGTCCTGCGCCACGCTGAGGCATCCGCCCGCGAACGCCGCCCCATCGACTGCGCCGGCCGCTCGGTGGCCAGCCCGCACCGCGTGGACAAGGCCGGCGCCGTCTACACGATGCTCGTCAACGCCCGCGGCAAGCGGCTGCCCTGGGTGCTGCTCCGGCTCGTCCTCGGCACCCTGCTGCGCACCCTCGCCTACCTCGTCGGCAAGGTCCCGGGCCAGGCCCTGGACGAGGTCACCGGACTCCTGAGCACCCTGCTGCGCCCCGGCCGCATCCTGGCCGCCCGGCGCGACCGCGGCAAGGGCGTCATCGACCCCGCCGAGCTGCGCGGCCTCTTCCCCGCACCGGGCGCCACCGTCCGCGCGACCGCCGAACAGGTCGCCGGGAACTTCGGCGGCGACTCCGACGCCGACTCCGGCGGCTCCCGGCACGGCGCCGTCGAGTCCGGACCGGGCGGCGACGACGCCGACTACCTGGAGATCGACCAGTTCGCCCGGCTCAAGAAGGTCGGGCGCAAGCCGGGCCCGGTGCTCTTCGCAGTCCTCCTCCTGGTCTCCCTCGTCGCCTGCCGCGGCCTCATCGGCGGCGGCGCCCTGGCCGGCGGCGCCCTGCTGCCCGCCCCCGGCGACGTCGCCGACCTGTGGGGCAGATACGCGGACGGCTGGCACGCCGTCGGCACCGGCGGCACCCAGACCGCACCGCCCTACCTGGCTGTGATCTCGGCCCTGTCCGCGCTGTTCCTCGGCTCCACCGGCTTCGCACTCACCGTGCTGCTCGTCTGCTCGGTCCCGCTCGCCGGCCTCACCGCGTACTTCGTCTCCCGGCCGCTGCTGCCCTCCCGGCTGCTGCGGGCCTGGGCGAGCGTCGCGTACGCCTTCCTGCCCGCCGCGACCGGCGCCCTGGCCACCGGCCGCCTCGGCACCGCCGTCCTGGCCGTCCTGCTCCCGCTGATCGCCCGCACGGCGGTCTCCGCGCACGGCATGCGGGCCACCGGCGACAGCCGCGGCAGCTGGCGCGCCACCTGGGCGTACACCCTGCTCCTGACCCTCGCGATGGCGTTCACCCCCGTCGTGTGGCCGCTCGCCGTCGTCCTCGGCCTCGGCGTCCTGGTGCTGCGGCGCGACGACATCACGGCCTACGGGCTCCGCTTCCTCGCCGCCGTCGGCACCCCGCTGCTCGTCCTGGCGCCCTGGTCGCTCTCGCTCCTGAGCAGCCCGTCCGCGTTCCTGAAGGAAGCGGGGATGGAGACCGGTACGGGCTCCGCGTCCGCGCTGGACCTGCTCGGCATCAGCCCCGGCGGGCCGAAGGCGGCGGGCGGCGTCCTGCTCCTCGGCATCGTGCTCGCGGCGCTCGCCGCCCTGCTCCGCGGGGAGCGGCAGTTCGCCGTCCGGACCGCCTGGGTGGCCGCGCTGGTGGCCCTCGCGTTCGCCGGGCTCGCCAACGGTTCCGGCTGGGCGGGCCCCGCCACCCTCGTCTACGGCGCCGCCCTCATCGCCGCCGCGCTGGTCGGCGCGGACGGCGCCCGCATCCGGGTCGCCGAGCTCAGCTTCGGCTGGCGCCAGCCCGTCGCGGTCCTGATCGCCCTGGCGGCCGGGCTGGCCCCGGTGCTGGCCGCCGCCGGCTGGATGATCGGTGGCGCGGCCGGCCCGCTGGAGCGCCGCGACCCGGTCCAGGTGCCCGCCTTCGTCGCGGAGGAGAGCGGCACCCGCGACCAGCCGCGCACCCTGGTCCTCGGCGGCACCTCGCCCGCCTCCGTCACGTACACCCTGGTACGCGGCTCCGGCGCCCGGCTGGGCGACGCGGAACTGGCCGAGGCGCAGGGCGGCAACAGCCACCTCGACAAGGTCGTCGCCAACCTGGTCGCCGGCTCCGGCGCCGACCAGGGCAGCCAGCTCAGCGGTTTCGCGATCCGCTACGTCCTCGTACGCGACGGGGCCCCGAAGCAGATGAGCCGGGTGCTCGACGCGACCCCGGGCCTGAGCCGGCTCAGCCAGCTGGACGGCAGCGCGCTGTGGCGGGTGGACCGCCAGGTCGCCCGCATCATGATCGTCCCGTCCGCCGCCGATGGCGAGCCGCTTCCGGTGGGCTCCCGGCCCGTCGAGGCGCACACCAAGATCCCGGCGGGCGGCACGGGCCGCGTGCTGCGGATCGCCGACGCCGCCGACCCCGGCTGGCAGGCCACGCTCGACGGACGGGCGCTGACCCGCAAGACCGTCGACGGCTGGGCCCAGGGCTTCGAACTCCCCGCCGAGGGCGGCACCCTGGACCTCACGTACGAGGCGCCCTTCACGCACACCGTGTGGATCTGGGCGCAGATCGCGCTCGCCGTCGTCCTGGTGGTCATGGCCCTGCCGGGCCGCCGCCGGGAGATCGACGACGACCTGCCCGAGGAGGCCGAGGCGGTCGCCGCCGAACCGGTCGCGGGCGAAGGCCGCCGGGCCCGCAGGCTGCGCGCGGCCGCCCTGGCCGAGAACGAGGCCGCGGGCGGAGCCGAGGAGCCGGAGGCGGACGCCGTCCAGGAGACCGGCGAGCAGCCGGTGTACGTCCCCGTCCAGCAGGGCCCGGAGGACGGCGATCCGGCCCCGGCCCCCGAGGGCGCCCAGGAGGACGACGACAGCGTCTTCGTACCGCAGCAGCAGTACGGCGAGTGGGACGCCCCGCAGGGCCAGTACCAGGACGCGGGCTATCCGCAGTACCAGGACGGCCAGTACCCGGACGCCCAGCACCAGGACGGCCAGTACCCGGACGCCCAGCACCAGGACGGCCAGTACCCGGACGCCCAGCACCAGGACGGCCAGTACCCGGACGGCCAGCACCAGGACGGCCAGTACCCGGACGGCCAGCACCAGGACGGCCAGTACCCGGACGCCCAGTACGCCGAAGGGCACCAGCAGCCGGACGCCCAGTACGCCGAAGGGCACCAGCAGCCGGACGCCGGCGGCTACGACCCGTACGGCTATCCGCAGCAGCAGGGCGAGTACGGCGCGACCGGTCAGGACCCGTACCAGGGCGCCTACGACCCGCAGGCCCCGTACGACGGCCCGCAGGCCCCGTACGACCCGAGCGGCCAGTACGCCGCGGGCGCTCCGTACGATCCGGCGCAGTACGACCCGGGCCGCTACGACGCCGAGACCGGGCAGTACGGCGAGCAGCGCCCGTACGACCCGCAGAACCCCGAGAACCCCGCCCCGGGCCAGAACCCGTGGCCGACCCGAGGCGAGTCCGAGTGAAGTCCACCAGCGTGTCCCTCATCGCCGGGGTCGTCGCCCTGGCCGCCGTCACCGGGTTCGCCGCGCTCAACGTGCCGGACGGCAGCGGCACGGCCGAGGCGCGGACGGCCGCACGGCTGCCCGTCGAGCGGACCAGCCTGCTCTGCCCGGCGCCCGGGCTCTCCGACCTCTCGGAGACGGCGTACACGGCCTTCACACCGGCCGGCGGGAGCGGCGGGTCGGCCAACGGCGGCAAGGCCGAACTCCTGTCCTCCGCCAAGGACGACGACAAGGACACCAAGAAGGACAAGGGGAAGGGCAAGAAGGCGGACAAGCCCGTGGTCTCCCTGAAGGAGCCCGGCAAGCCCGCCACCGGCGAGGCGTCGGGCGCGGACTCGCCCGCGCTCATCGGCACCGCCACCGGCCGGCTGGCGCCCGGCTGGACCGCCCAGCAGACCACCGGCATCGAGGCGGGCGACGGACGCGGCCTGCTCGGCATCAGCTGCACCACGCCCGACACCGACTTCTGGTTCCCCGCGGCGAGCACCGCGAAGTCCCGCCAGGACTACGTCCACCTCACCAACCCGGACGACACCGCCGCCGTCGCCGACATCGAGCTGTACGGTCCCGACGGCTCGCTCAAGTCCGACGTGGGCGAGGGCATCACGGTCCCGGCCGGCTCCGGCGTCCGTGTCCTGATCTCGACGCTGACGAGCAAGGCCGCCGACGACGTGACCGTCCACGTCACCACCCGTACCGGCCGGGTCGGCGCGGCCGTCAGGGCGTCGGACAGCAAGAGCGGCAGCGACTGGATCGCCCCCGCCGCCGAACCGGCCGGCACTCTGGTGCTGCCCGGCATCCCGGCCGACGCGACCTCGGTACGGCTGGTGGCCTTCGCCCCCGGCGACGACGACGCCGACCTCAAGCTGAAGCTGCTCGGCAAGACCAGCGCGGTCTCGCCGGCCGGCCACGAGGAACTGCACGTCAAGTCGAAGATGACCGCCGGGCTCGACCTGAAGGACCTCACCCGTGGAGAGGCCGGCTCGCTGCTGCTGATCCCCTCCGAGAAGGGCAGGGCCACCCCGGTGGTGGCGGCGCTGCGGGTGGTCCGGGGCAAGGGCGACAAGCAGGAGGTCGGTTACATCCCGGCAACCGGCCCGGTCGGCGCGCGGGCCACCGTTGCCGACAACCGCTCCAAGGGCTCGGTCCTCTCGCTCACCGCCCCCGGCGCCGCCGGCACCGTCAAGGTCACGGCGTCCGCCGGCAGCGAGGGCGGTACCCCGGTCAGCAAGACGTACAAGGTCGCCGCGGGCACGACGCTGGCGGTCACCCCGCCCGTCCCCGCGGGCCTCAAGGGCACGTACGCCCTGACGGTCGAGACCCAGTCGGGCGGCCCGGTCCACGCCGCCCGGACGCTCACGGTGCAGCAGGACGGCATCCCGATGTTCACGGTGCAGACGCTGCCGGACGACAAGGGAACGGTGGAGGTACCGGCCGCCGAACAGGACCTGTCGGTCCTGGACGACTGAGAGGGCCGCCCCCGCTACTCCTGGCCGTAACGGGGGTCGACGGACTCCGGGGCGAGGCCGAGCAGCTCCGCGACCTGCTCCACGACGATCTCGTGCACGAGGAGGGCGCGCTCGTCGCGGCTCTTGGTACGGAGCTCGACCGGGCGCCGGTAGACGGCGATCTGGGCCGGCCGGCCCTTCTCGGCGGAGAGCGCGCTGCCCAGCGGAACCGTCTCCTCCGCCGTCTCCGGCACCTCCAGGACGACGAAGTCGACCTCGGCCAGCTGCGGCCAGCGCCGCTCCAGCCGTTCGACGGAGTCCTGGACGAGATCGCGGAAGCTGTCCGCGCGGCTCGTGGAGAGCGGCACCTGCGGCGGAGCGACGGGCCCGCGCATACCGCGGCCGTGTCGGTCTCGGCGCCGCGGCCGCGGCTCGGACGGGAGGGGCGGTACGGGACTGTCCATCACCGACGCAGCCTAACGCTCCGAAGGGCGGTCGGACGGTGACCGAGCGCGAGCCCGGCGGCCGGCCCGCCCGCCGCCCGCTCCCTGTCCGCTCTTGAACAATCCGGCCACACGGCAGCCCGTTTCCGGCCCCGCTCCCGACCGCCGCGACTCCGTCTTCTGCAAGGTTCACGGCACAGCGGTGACCGGAATCCTTGCCGTCAGGGCCTTCGTCCTCTTCCGCCGCGCAGGTCAGGGGAGTTGCCACGGGGGGCCGTGTGCCGGAGGTCACAGGGCGACACGGAGGGGTGAGCCGGGGGAGAGTCGTCGCAGCCCGCTCAAGAGTGCGGTACCGTCCAACATCGTGAGCCCTGTACGTCGCTGTTCGCGCACCGCGTGCGGCCGCCCTGCCGTCGCGACACTGACGTACGTCTATGCCGACTCGACTGCGGTCCTCGGCCCGCTCGCCACCTACGCCGAGCCCCACTGCTACGACCTCTGTGCCGAGCACAGCGAGCGGCTGACCGCGCCCCGGGGCTGGGAAGTCGTCCGGCTCTCCGACCCCTCCGCGCCCAGCCGCCCCAGCGGCGACGACCTGGAAGCCCTGGCGAACGCCGTACGGGAGGCCGCCCGCCCGCAGGAACGCGGCGACGGCACGAGGGGCGGCGGCCCGCGCACCGCGGACCCCATGGAGGTCGCCCGCAGGGGCCACCTGCGCGTCCTGCGTTCCCCCGACTCCTGAGGCGCCGCGGGCCGCCGGGTAGTTTGGCGGTCCGCAGAAACCCCAGGAGGACCGGCCCGTGACCGCAGACCTGTCGCAACTCGTGAAGGCGTACGACGTGCGCGGAGTCGTGCCCGACCAGTGGGACGAGCCGCTGGCCGAACTCTTCGGGGCGGCGTTCACCGAGGTGACCGGCGCGGACGCGATCGTGGTCGGCCACGACATGCGCCCCACCTCTCCCGGCCTGTCCGGGGCGTTCGCCCGGGGTGCGGCGGGCCGCGGAGCCGACGTCACCATGATCGGCCTCTGCTCCACGGACCAGCTGTACTACGCGTCCGGGGCGCTGGACCTGCCCGGCGCGATGTTCACCGCCTCGCACAACCCGGCGCAGTACAACGGCATCAAGATGTGCCGGGCGGGCGCGGCACCGGTGGGCCAGGACACGGGCCTGGCGGACATCCGCACGCTGGTGGAGGAGTGGTCGGAGACGGGCGCCCCCGAGCCGCGCACCACTCCGGGCACGGTCACCGAACGCGACACCCTCACCGACTACGCCGTCCACCTCCTCTCCCTGGTGGACCTGACGGCGATCCGCCCGCTGAAGGTGGTCGTGGACGCGGGCAACGGCATGGGCGGCCACACGGTCCCCACCGTCTTCGCGGACCTGCCGGTCGACCTGGTCCCGATGTACTTCGAGCTGGACGGCACGTTCCCGAACCACGAGGCCAACCCCCTGGACCCCAAGAACATCACGGACCTCCAGGCCCGTGTCGTGGCCGAGGGCGCCGACCTGGGCCTGGCCTTCGACGGCGACGCCGACCGCTGCTTCGTGGTGGACGAGCGGGGCGAGGGCGTCTCCCCGTCGGCGATCACCGCCCTGGTCGCCGCCCGAGAACTCGCCCGCAACGGTGGCCGGGGCACGGTCATCCACAACCTGATCACCTCCCTCTCCGTCCCCGAGGTCGTACGCGAACACGGCGGCACCCCGGTCCGCACCCGGGTCGGCCACTCCTTCATCAAGGCCGAGATGGCCGCCCACGGCGCGATCTTCGGCGGCGAGCACTCGGCGCACTACTACTTCCGCGACTTCTGGAACGCCGACACGGGCATGCTCGCCGCCCTCCACGTCCTCGCCGCGCTCGGCGGCCAGCAGGCCCCCCTCTCGACCCTGGTCGCCCAGTACGACCGCTACGCCGCCTCCGGCGAGATCAACTCCACGGTCGACGACCAGCCCGCCCGCACAGCCAAGGTCCGCTCCGCCTTCGCCGACCGCGACCACATCACCACGGACACCCTCGACGGCCTCACGATCACCTCCCCCCACTGGTGGTTCAACCTCCGCCCCTCGAACACGGAGCCGCTGCTGCGCCTGAACGTGGAGGCGGAGAACGAGGAGACGATGCGGGCGGTACGGGACGAGGTGCTGGGGCTGATCCGGGGCTAGGACGCGCCGGTGCCATCTCCGGCCTTCGTGCCCGCTTCCGGCCCCCACGGCGCCTCCCGCTCGCCGCTTACGGCCGCTCCGGGCTGCTTGCGGCCCTTGCGGCTGATTTCGGCCGTGCGGCTGCGCGTTCGCTTCCGGCCGGTCCAGGCTGATTTCGACCCTGCGTCCGCGCGTTCGCTTCCGGCCCTTGCGGCTGCTTCTAGCTCTGCGTCCGCGCGTTCGCTTCCGGCTGTTCCGGGTTGCTTGCGGCCCTTGCGGCTGCTTCCGCTTCCGGCCTTCGCGGCCGCTTCCGTCCGACCCCTGCGGCAACGTCCAGCCGTTCCGGCCCTTCCGATCGCTTCCGCCCCTGCTGCCACTGCCGGCCCTTCCGACTACTGCCGGCCCTCCGTCCCACTCCAGCCCTTCCGACCACTCAGGGCGCTGGCGTCCCGCAGCTGCTTTTCCACCGCTGCCAGTCCCTTCGGCCACTGAGGCACTGGCCGCCTACTCCAGCCCCTCCGGCGTTTGAGGAGCGGGGTCCGGGGCGGAGCCCCGAATCCCGGGCCGTAGGGCCGCTGGAGATGCTGGCTGCCCACTTCCAGCCTCCGCGGACGCCCAGCCCCGGCGGCGCTTGAGGCAAGGCGCGGGGCAGGGCGCGCAGCCGCGAACTCTCCGCCTCGCCGGCGCCGAGGCGGAGAGCGGAAGCCCTCAGCCCTCAGCCTCGCCGGCGTTTGAGGCGTGGGGTCCGGGGCGGAGCCCCGAATCCCCGGCCGGAGGGCCGCTGGAGGTGCTGGCCGCCCGCTCCCAGCCTCGTCGGCGTTTGAGGCGCGGGGGCCCGGGGGCGGAGCCTCCGGTTTCGGGAAGGGGCGGGGAGGGGAGAAGGCCCGCCGCAGGCGCCCCCCAGCCCCCCCAGCGGTAGGCTGACCTCGCCACACGCACACAGAACACCGCGCCCCGCCCGCCAAGACACATCCCGCCCGAAGGGACCACCCCATGCCGCTCGAAGCCGGCCTCCTGGAGATCCTGGCCTGCCCCGCCTGCCACTCCCCGCTCGACGACAGGTCGGGCGCCGACAGCCCGGAACTGGTCTGCACGGGCAAGGACTGCGGCCTGGCATACCCGGTACGGGACGGCATCCCCGTACTCCTCGTCGACGAGGCCCGCCGCCCCGCGTAACCGGCAGCGCCACCCGCACCAGCCGGCGACCGGCACGTGATCGGAGGACCGTCCCCATGCTCGACGAGTCGTTGCTCGACGCCCCGGAAGCCCTGGCCCGAGCCGACCGCCGCGGTCTGCTCCGCGGCGCCGCCGAGGCGGGGGCCCGGGTCCGTACCGCCGCCCGGCACGCGACGGAGGCCGGGATCACCGAGCTGAACCCGGAGGGCCGCCCCCGCGCCGTCCTCGTCGCCGGCTCCGGCACCGCCGCGACCGGCGTCGCGGACCTGATCGCCGCGCTCGCCGGCGCCTCCGCCCCGGTCACCCGTATCCACCCGACCGGCGTCGCCCCCGCCCCCGGCGCCCTGCGCTGGACGCTGCCCGGCTGGGCCGGTTCCGTCGACCTGCTGCTCATCGCCACGGCGGACGGCTCCGAACCGGGCCTCGCCCTCCTCGCGGAGCAGGCGTACCGCAGGGGCTGCACGGTCGTGGCCGTCGCGCCCCTGCGGTCCCCGCTGCGGGAGGCGGTCCACGGGGTGCACGGCCTCGTCGTACCGATGGCCTCCGCCCCGCACGGCGAGTACGACGCCGAGACGTCGGCCGCCGGCCCCGGCACGCTCTGGGCCCTGTTCACCCCGCTGCTCGCGCTGCTCGACCGCGTCGGCCTGGTCACCGCCCCCGCCGACGCGCTGCAGAGCGTCGCGGACCGCCTGGACCGCACGGCGGAGCGCTGCGGCCCGGCCATCGCCACGTACAGCAACCCGGCCAAGACCCTCGCCGCGGAACTCGCGGACAGCCTGCCGCTGATCTGGGCGGAGGGCGACGCGGCCGGCCCGGTCGGACGCCGGTTCGCCGCGGTCCTGGCGGAGCTCTCGGGCCGCCCGGCCCTCGCCGCAGTGCTTCCGGAGGCGCTCCCGGCGCACGGGGGCTTGCTGGCGGGCGCGTTCGCCGCCGCGGCGGACCCGGACGACTTCTTCCGCGACCGCGTCGAGGAGTCGGAACGCCTGCACGCCCGGGTGGTCCTGCTCAGGGACCGCCCCACCGGCGGCCTCAGCGCCGCCCCCGCGGCCCGCGAACTGGCCCTGGGCCACGACACTGCGATCAGCGAGCTCGAACCCGAGGAGGGCAGCACACTCGAATCCCTCGCCGAACTGCTCGCCGTCACCGACTTCGCCGCCGTCTACCTGGCCCTCGCCTCGACAGCCGGCCACTGAACGCCCGAACGCCCGAACCAACCGGACGCACCGAAGGCACCGAACGCCCGAACAACCCGAGCGCACAACGGCGCCCCGCGCACCGCACAGCTCCCGCACCCCATCGAGACAACGCAACGCCACGCCACGCCACGCAACGCCACGCAACACAACGCACAAGGACACACTCCATGGACCGGCTCTCCAACACCGTGCGCCCGTACGCCTGGGGCTCGACCACCGCGATCCCCGCCCTGCTCGGCGTCGCCCCCACCGGCGAGCCGCAGGCGGAGATGTGGATGGGCGCCCACCCCGGTGCCCCCTCCCGGATAGCCCGCACCGGCGCCACCTCCACCGCATCGGCCACCGCCGAACAGGCTGCCGCAGAACAGGCCCTCACCGAGCAGGCCCTCACCGACGTCATCGCCGCCGACCCGGTCGGCGAACTCGGCGCGGCCACCGTGGAGAAGTTCGGCCCCCGCCTCCCCTTCCTGCTCAAGTTGCTCGCCGCAGGCGCCCCCCTCTCCCTCCAGGTCCACCCGAACCTGGACCAGGCACGGGCGGGGTACGCGGACGAGGAGCGCCGGTCCGTCCCGATCGACGCCCCCCACCGCACGTACAAGGACGCCAACCACAAGCCCGAACTGGTCTGCGCGCTCACCCCCTTCGACGGCCTGTGCGGATTCCGCCGGCCCCTGGAGGCCGCCGAGGCGATGGAGGGCCTGGGCGTCGACTCCCTCAAGCCGTACGCCGATCTGCTGCGCGCCCAGCCCGAAGAGGACGCTCTGCGCGAGGTCCTGACGGCGATCCTCACCGCGGACCCGGAGGAGATGGCCGACACGGTGGCCGCAGCCGCGGCCGCCGCGGAACGGCTCGGCGGCGCCTACGCCCCGTACGCCCGCATCGCCCACCACTTCCCGGGCGACGCCGGCGTCATCGCGGCCATGCTGCTCAACTACGTGCGGCTCCAGCCCGGCGAGGCCCTGTTCCTCGGCGCCGGCGTCCCGCACGCGTACCTCGACGGCCTCGGCGTCGAGATCATGGCCAACTCCGACAACGTGCTGCGCTGCGGCCTGACGCCCAAGCACATCGATGTCCCCGAACTCCTGCGCATCGTCCGTTTCGAGGCGACCGATCCGGGAATCCTGCGCCCCGAGGCGTCCCCCTTGGGCGAAGAGCTGTACGAGACGCCGGTCGACGAGTTCCGCCTCTCGCGCTTCGACCTGTCGGCCGGCGCCGCCCCCATCGACCTGACCGCGCCCACGCCCCAGATCCTGCTCTGCGCAGCGGGCACTCCGCGCACCGGTGAACTCGCTCTCGGCCCCGGCGAGTCGGTCTTCGTACCGGCGGGCGAACCGGTCCGGGTGTCCGGAACGGGCATGCTGTTCCGGGCCACGGTGGTGGCCTGACGTACCGTCCGCGGTACGGCGGCTGCAACAATGTGCCGCCGTACCGCGGCCGCCGGAGCCGCAGCACCGAAGAAGGGACACCAGCCACCCATGAGTGCGTCAGGCGGAACCAAGGCGATCGTGGCGGCACTCGGCGCCAACCTCGCGATCGCAGTGGCCAAATTCGTCGCGTTCCTGTTCAGCGGCTCGTCGTCGATGCTCGCGGAGAGCGTCCACTCCCTCGCCGACTCCGGCAACCAGGGGCTGCTGCTTCTCGGTGGCAAGAAGGCCCAGCGCGAGGCCACCCCCCAGCACCCCTTCGGGTACGGCCGCGAGCGCTACATCTACGCCTTCCTCGTCTCCATCGTCCTGTTCTCCGTCGGCGGCATGTTCGCGGTCTACGAGGGCTACGAGAAGATCAAGCACCCCCACGAGCTGGAGTCCTGGTACTGGCCGGTCGGCGTGCTGGTCTTCGCGATCATCGCCGAGGGCTTCTCCTTCCGTACGGCGATCAAGGAGTCCAACCAGACCCGCGGCTCGCTCAGCTGGACGGACTTCATCCGCCGCGCGAAGGCCCCGGAACTCCCCGTCGTGCTGCTGGAGGACTTCGGCGCGCTCATCGGTCTCGCCCTCGCCCTCGCCGGCGTCGGCCTGGCCATCGGCACCGGAAACGGCGTGTGGGACGGCATCGGCACCCTGTGCATCGGCCTCCTGCTGATCGCCATCGCCATCGTCCTGGCCGCCGAGACCAAGTCCCTGCTCCTCGGCGAAGCCGCCGGCACCGAGCAGGTCGACAAGATCAAGGCCGCGGTCGTGGACGGTGACACCGTCACCGGCATCATCCACATGCGCACCCTCCACCTCGGCCCCGAGGAACTGCTGGTCGCCGCCAAGATCGCGGTCCAGCACGACGACACGGCCGGCGAGGTCGCCAACGCCATCAACGCCGCCGAGTCCCGCATCCGCGAGGCCGTCCCGATCGCCCGGGTGATCTACCTGGAGCCGGACATCTACAACGAGGCGGCGGCCGCGGCCGGCACCAACCCGGCCAAAACCCCGGGCGGGGACGCCACCACCCCGGGCGGGGACGCCACCACCCCCGGCCCACAGGCCCCGGAACCGGGAGCCCCCGAACCCGAGGCCACCGAACCCGGAGCCACCGACACCCCGGCGGACCCGTCGGACCCGGCGGACCCGGCGGACCCGTCAGGCCCGGCGGACCCGCCAGGCCCGGCGGACCCGTCGAGCCCGACGGAATCCGGCCGCTGACCGCATAGGACTCGCCATCGCCTACCCCGTACAGCCGCTCCCGCCCCGGCACCGCTCCGGTGGACTGGGAGCGGCTGCGCCGTTCGGTGTAGATTCGACGGCAGTGTCAGACGTCGCTGCTGATGGCGGTCGATCGGTCCGTACACCGGACCGGCCGAGGGAGAGAGGGCCTCCGACGGACTGCGCTGCGAGCGCCCGGGCATTCCTGTGCCCGCCGCCGCAGAGCCGCCCTACCCACCCTCGACTCCACAACGAGGAGCAGCCCGTTATGACGACGGTCGCCAATCGACAGGACTTCAAGGTCGCCGACCTCTCCCTCGCGGCTTTCGGCCGTAAGGAGATCACTCTCGCCGAGCACGAGATGCCCGGCCTGATGTCGATCCGCAAGGAGTACGCCGCCACCCAGCCGCTGGCCGGCGCCCGCATCACCGGCTCGCTGCACATGACCGTGCAGACCGCCGTGCTGATCGAGACCCTGGTCGCCCTCGGCGCCGAGGTCCGCTGGGCCTCCTGCAACATCTTCTCCACCCAGGACCACGCGGCCGCGGCCATCGCGGTCGGCCCGGACGGCACCCCGGAGGCCCCTGCCGGCATCCCTGTCTTCGCCTGGAAGGGCGAGACGCTGGAGGAGTACTGGTGGTGCACGGAGCAGGCCCTGACCTGGCCGAACACGCCCACCGGCGGCCCCAACATGATCTTGGACGACGGCGGTGACGCCACCCTCCTCGTCCACAAGGGCGTCGAGTTCGAAAAGGCCGGCGCGGCCCCGGACCCGGCGACGGCGGACAGCGAGGAGTACGCGCAGATCCTCACGCTGCTCAACCGCACGCTGGGTGAGTCCCCGCAGAAGTGGACCCAGCTGGCCTCCGAGATCCGTGGTGTCACGGAGGAGACCACGACGGGTGTGCACCGGCTCTACGAGATGCACCGCGACGGCACTCTGCTGTTCCCGGCGATCAACGTGAACGACGCGGTCACGAAGTCGA